>NZ_PIQW01000004.1:0-159767 GCF_003048445.1 Campylobacter concisus | reverse complement strand
ATGTTTTTAATTTCATCACTTTGTCTTATAACATCAGCTGTCTTTTGAGAGATGGCATTCATTGAGCTAGACATTTGCTCAACTGCTGCTGCGCTTTCTTGTAAGCTATTTGCTTGAGTGTTTGCTGAGCTTGCTACTTTAGATACTGAGCTTGCTAGAAGTTTAGCTTTTTCTTCTAGTACTTGTGCTTGGTTTAGATTGTCATTTAGCATTTTAGATATCTCAATGCCTAGAGAGTTTATACCACTTGCTATCTTACCATCATCATCAAGTCTTTTTGTAAAGTCTTGGTTTTTATAAGTGTTTAGTAGATCAAGTACATCTTTGCCATTACTTGAGATTGCATTTTTAAGAGCAAGTTGTAGATCTTTAAATGTGCTTTTTAGTTGATTTAGAGCTGGGTTATTAGTATCAGCTTCTAGGCTTGCTTCATAGTTGCCATCTTTTATCTCATTTACAAAGGTGTTGGCTTTTTGGATGAAGGTGTTTTCTTTTTCTTTAGATGTTTGGATCTTTTGGATATTTTCGTTTATAAGAGAAGATATAACGCCAAATTCATCTTTAGAAACGATATTTGACTTAACTGGCTCTTTGATCTCGTAGTTTAGAAATTTAAAGAACGAAATAAGCGAATCAGATATCTTTGAGAGTGGCTTAAGCGATCTGCTAACGATAAATATAAGAAGTGCTACGATGACTATTATAAATATAACTGAAGAGATGACTTGTGAGATAAGTGTTTTACTAAGGCTTCCGTCATAATCGCTCCAAGAGTTTGCAGAGCATACAAGCCAGTTTGCTTGATCGTAAAGCTCGCAAGCAAGAAGTCTCTCTGTGCCTCTAAGATTATAAGTAAATGTTTTATCGCCATTTTTCTTATACTCATTTGAGTAGTCATCAATGATCTTCATAGCTTCGCTAGCATCAGACAAAACAAGATCCTTATGAACGAAATGAATTATTTTTTTATGCTCTAGGTCAAATAGTGCTATCGCGCTACTTGGAGTTGGTTTTATCTTATTGAGCTCATTATCAAGCTTATCTATGCCCATATCCACGCCAAAGACACCAACAACCTTGCCATCAACAACTATCTTTTTAGCGATAGTTAAATTTAAGCCACCAGCTGAGCTTGTGTATGGAGCTGAAAAGATGATGCCCTCTTTTGCAATAGCGTCCTTGTACCAGCCTTTAACCCTCGCATCATAGTTTTTTCTCTGATCAAAAACCATAAATTTACGCTCTTTGCCATCAAGCACAGCGTTATAAACAGCACCATCAGCTGCATAGCCAAAGTAAAACTCAGAAAAATCAGTAACCTGTGCTGCGTTCATCAGCACTTTTTCTAAAGCCTCTTTGTCATCTAAAATTTGCGGATGCGCCTCGATGTAACTAGCAAAATTTTGAACGGCTGCAAGCTTGTCTTCAAAAAATGCATTCATATAAAACTGCAAAACTTTTGAAGATGAAGTCTTAGACTCCTTTGCTAGATCGTAAATCCTCTCCTTGGTATTTGTGTAATTCACCGTTGAAAACACGCCAAGCGAGACAACTAAAAGCACCACAATAATGAGTGCTATCTTGTTTGCTGCTTTTTTCATAAACAAAATCCCTTTGTGTAAATTTTATGTTTATATCGGCAAAAATTTTTTATGGTTAATAGCTATTTACAATTATTGAGGTATGAAATTTCAAGCTAAATTTTCATATAAAACTTAGTTTCTAGCATCTGCTAAAACAAGCGCGAAAAGCACATCAACGCCTGCTTTTTGAAGCGTATCTCTAGCTTCTAGTATCGTTGTGCCAGTGGTTACGATGTCATCTATCAAGATAACTGGCGCCGTGATCTTTTTTAAAATTTTAAAATTTCTTGGATTGTTTTGTCTAAATTTAAGATCCTTGCCGCTATAACTGACACTGCTTGTCGCATGCAGGGCGTGAAAAACTGGTTTAAGGTTTTTTGCACAAAGTTCATTTGCCAAAATAGCCGTGTGCGAGTAGCCATGATGCACTCTATCATCTATCGGCAGAGCATAAATTTGCTCTGGAAAGCTAAAGCTTTTAGCAAATTTCTTAAATGCAAATTTGGCTAAATTTTTATAGATAAAAAGTCCGTGCATTTGGTGCTTTGAGTGGATGAGCTCTTTGATCTCAGAGTAGCCGTAGAAGCTATAAATTTTAAAGCCCTCTAGCTCTCTTACCAAAGGGCTTGGCTCGCTTAAAATTTGCGAGCAGGTTTTACAAAATGTCTTTAGCGTAAAGCTCTTGCAAAACGCACAAAACATCAGCTATTTAAGATAGCGATCGCAGAGCGTTTAACAGCGTCATTTATGATGTCTGTTAAGAATGGCTTAAATGCTCCACCAGTGCGAACTAGCTCAAATTTGGTTTGGTTGTTTGAGATATTTTTGATGATGCTTTGATCGCCTTTTTGAATTTTAAGAGTGATCTTTATCTTGCCCCTTGTGTTGTCGCTGTTATATCCGCTCATATTTGCTTCAAATTCGTTTATAAAAACTTCAACCACAACGCCACCCATGCCATTTACATTTGCGCCACGTGCCGCAAGCTCTCTTTTAAGGGAGTCGCTAAAGTAAGTCGCAAGATCGTTTTGAAGCACGACATACTCTTTTACAGTGCCTCTACCATCGGTTATAGTTGCGATAGTGCTTTTGTTTTTGCGACTATCATGCACCGCACTTATATAGACTTCAAGGCCGTTAGCTTGCTGACTTGCAGCAGTTTTGTAAGGATCGAAGGCAACTACTGTCTGAGTAGGCGCGCAACCGCTCAAAAATAGGACAAAAAGTCCAAAGATAGCTAGAAATTTAAATTTACTCATATTTTTCCTTTCAAAGTTTAGTGATCTCATCAGCTACTTTTATGGCAGCTTGCTTGACTAAAAGCGCGATAAAAAAGTCAAACTGACCGCTTCTTGACGCCTCAAGCTCCTCCACGTGGTGTCTAGTCGAGATAGGAATTCGTTTTTTGAAATTTATATCTGAAAGCATAAGCTCGCCATATAGATGTCCGTTTAAAATTTCAGAGCTTCTAGAGTAAGTGCCTCTAAGCTCGTCAAATCTAAAATCAAGCCTATATGTATAAGGCGATGTTTGCGTATCCACGACAACGATGCCACGCGAGTTTAGCTCACGTTTTAAAAACATATAAAAGAGCACTTCAAGGCGTGGATTTGAGTTAAAGACTACGCCGCTACCATCTTCTCTTGTATAGTAAATCGACCTTGCGCTGCTTCTAGCATCCACGATCCTATGAAAATATACCTTCTTTAGTCCGACATTTATGTCGATCATATTTTTTTCTAAGCAGCAGTTTATCGCCACGTCGCTTCTATACTTGACGCCATTTATAAAGACGCCATCGCCCCTGCCCCTGCAAGCGCTGCAGTCAGCTGGGATCCTCATAACCTCTTCAAAATAGGTCTTATCTTCGCTACTTATGCTTGCACTTTGCACGCCGTCTATGCCCTCGCACGATAGACAAAGGCTAGCTTTTGCCACGCAGCCAGTTAGAAAGACGGCTGCAAAAATTGCTAATAATGTCGCTCTTAGCATTTCACTTCCTTTTGCTCTTTTTGTTTTTTGCGGAGATTTTTCACGCTCTCGCCAGCGATGCCGTAGTTGTTCGTATCGATCTCATCGATAATGACAACGGTATTTTGAGCGCTTCTACCTAAAATTTCGCTTATTAGCTTTGTAACTCCGCTTATCATCTTCTCTTTTTGCTCCACACTTGGGCTATCACCCTCTTTTGTCACGCAAATTTTCACAAACGGCATAGCACTCCTTTTTGTAAATTTAGCACTTAAATTTTAATCAAAACCTATCCACCAAACAAGCTCCCAAATGCGGCAGTATCGCCACCTCACAACAAGGCGAGATATTTTGTGATGATTTTGAAAGCTGTGACGTGAAATTTTGGTGCGGATAGAACATGTAGTTCATCAAGCCAAAATTTCACTAACTCTTTCAAAAGGACACAAAAGATAAGCCACTAGTCTATTTTTAGGACTGATAAAAACGCCTCCTGCGGCAAATTCACCTTTCCTATCGCCTTCATCCTCTTCTTACCCTCTTTTTGCTTTTCAAGCAACTTTCTCTTACGAGTGATGTCGCCGCCGTAGCACTTGGCTGTGACGTTTTTACCCATTGATTTTACGGTTTCTCGGGCGATTATTTTATTGCCGATGCTCGCTTGTATCGCCACTTCAAAGAGCTGACGTGGCACGATCTCTTTCATCGCCTTTACAAAGTCCCTGCCCTTTGTCTGCGCCTTGCTCTCAGGCACGATGATAGAGAGCGCATCGACCGTCTCGCCGGCCACTTTGACATCAAGCTTCACTAGATCGCCCACGCGGTAGTCGCTTGGCTCGTAGTCAAAACTCGCATAGCCTTTGGTGCTTGATTTTAGCTTATCGTAAAAGTCCATCACGATCTCGTTCATCGGTATGTCATACTCGAGTAAAACGCGGTCAGTCGTGATGTAGTCCATCTTTGTTTGTATGCCGCGGCGGTTGTTTAAGAGCGTGATGATATTGCCCAAAAACTCGCTTGGCGTGATGATAGTCGCCTTCACGTATGGCTCAAGGATCGAGTCTATTTTATTTACAGGCGGCAACTGACTTGGGTTTTGAATTTTTAAATTTAGTCCATCAGTTTGGATGACTTCATAAGTCACAGTCGGCGCTGTGGCGATGAGATCTAGGTCAAATTCACGCTCCAGCCTCTCTTTGACTACCTCCATGTGAAGAAGACCTAAAAAGCCAACCCTAAAGCCAAATCCAAGTGCGACCGAGGTCTCTGGCTCGTAGCTAATGGAGCTATCATTGAGCTTTAGCTTATCCAGCGCGTCACGCAGATCTTCAAATTTATCAGTTTCTATTGGATAAAGTCCCGCAAAAACAAACGGCTTAGCCCTCTCAAAGCCGCCAACTGGCTCTTTTAGAGGATTTCTTGACTGCGTTATCGTATCTCCAACTTGCACATCGCTAACGTTTTTAAGCCCCAAAACAACGATGCCAACCTCGCCAGCGCTAAGCGTTTTGGTCTTGATCGGAGCTATAGGATTTGGATACATGAGGTCTAGTACGATGTGTTTTTTGCCCGTGCCCATGACCAAAATTTCATCATTTTTTGAAATTTCACCATCATAAACGCGCACAAGAGCAAGCGCGCCAAGGTAGTTGTCAAACCAACTATCGTAAATGAGCGCCTTTGTAGGCTTGCTTGCGTCGCCATTTGGCGCAGGGATCCTCGTGATGATCGCTTCAAGTAGCTCCTTTATGCCAACGCCTGTTTTTGCGCTCACTTCGATCGCTCCTGAGCAGTCAAGTCCGATGATGTGCTCGATCTCGTCTTTTACCCTAGCAGGGTCAGCCGCAGGTAGGTCGATCTTGTTAATGACTGGGATGATCTCTAGATTGTTTTCAAGTGCGATATAGACGTTTGCGATGGTTTGCGCCTCCACACCCTGAGAAGCATCCACCACAAGCAGTGCGCCCTCGCAGCTAGCTAGGCTACGGCTCACCTCGTAGCTAAAATCAACGTGTCCTGGGGTGTCTATCAAATTTAGAACAAAATTTTGCCCATTTAGTGCGTAGTTTAGGCGAACAGACTGGGCTTTGATCGTGATGCCACGCTCTTTTTCGATATCCATCGTGTCCATGATCTGCGAGCTCATCTCACGGTCGCTAACAGCGCCACACTCCTGAATGAGACGGTCGGCAAGCGTGCTTTTGCCGTGGTCGATGTGAGCGATGATGCTAAAATTTCTAATGTTTTTCATGAAATCCCTAGTTAAATTTTAGGCGATTTTATAAAAAAAATCGTTAAAGTTGAGTAAAAATGAGTTTGTTAGGCCAGCAAGGCTTAAATTTAAAGCTCAAATTTAGCTCTTAAAATTTTACGCAGATCACAGAGCACAACGCAAAGCGAATATAAAAAATAGGCGTAAGCCACAAGCGGCAAAAAAATAAGAAAACCTGAAGCATAGAATAAAGCAATAAGTCCGTATGTCGCAGTTGCAAGCACTGGCACGTGATAAGTCCAAAGCTCTGGTTGTTCAAAAGGGGTGTCTATGGCGTTAAAATATAGAGCAAAATTTAACGCCAACAACAAAATAAATATATAATCCTTTTTCATACAAAATAGAGCGCAGATCAAGGCTACTACGAAATTTACTGCGATAAGAGGAGTCATATCCATAAAAATACCAAGCAAACCAATAGCCACGACTACCAGATATTCATTTTTTATGCGCAACATTAAATTTAAGCCTTTTGTGTCAAATTTTAGTGATGATGCCCAAAGTGCTCGTCTTTATGCTCGCTTTTTAGCTCGCAGATGAGATCGTCTTTGTGCCCAAGGCTCTCGCTCTCAAACTGAAGCGTGACGTGACCGATGCCAACGTGAGAAAGCTCGTGCTCGATGCGCTTTATCATCTTTGAAATTTCAGCCACGCTTAACGTGTCATCCACCACCACGTGGGCTATGAGCGCATTTGTGCCAGCATTTATCGCCCAGATATGCAGGTCATGCACGATTTTAACGCCATCTACGCTCTTTATAACGCCTAAAATTTCATCCGTATCAAGCTTAAGCGGCACGGCTTCGATTAGGATATTAAAGCTATCTTTTAGTAAGCTAGCGCCACTTTTTATGATGAGTAGCGAGACAAAGATACTTGCGATGCTATCGGCCTGCGTGAAGTTAAATTTCATCACAAGAAGTGCCGCGACGATGGCACCAACTGAGCCAAGCGTGTCGCCAAGTACGTGCAGATAAGCACCTTTCATATTTAAATTTTCTTTTGTATCAGCGCTTTTGTGCATATAAACGGCCACGACTAAATTTACCACAAGCCCCAAAATGCTAACAAAAAGCATCGTCTCAGCTTTGATCTCTGGCTCGTTAAAAAGTCTGATGATAGCTTCTACTATGACAAAAACAGCAAGTGCGATAAGAGCGATGGCATTTATAAAAGCGGCGATGATCTCGACCCTTTTGTAGCCAAAGGTCTTTTGTAAATTTGCCCTTTTTTCTGCGATCTTAAAAGCGACCAGTGACAAAAAGAGAGCCGCAGCGTCTGAGAGCATGTGAAATGCGTCGCTAATAAGCGCAAGCGAGTTTGAAACGAAGCCAAAAACGGCCTCAACTATCATAAACGTGAAAATTAGAAAAAATGAATTTCTAAGAACGCTCTTATTGTGCATTATTGTCCTTCTTTTCGGCGTCGATCCTCTTGCCGATATCTTTTAAATTTGAAAATTCCTCGATGAGTTTTGGCGAGTCGTCAAGGCTGATGACGAAATTCCATATATAGGTCATCACAGAGTAGATGTGGCCGGCATTTGTCTGCTGCGAGCTTAGCACTATTATCGCCACCAAAAAGAGTAGCGAAGCGCTAATGCCGATGATAAAATAGCTCATCGCCTCTCTATTTGAGATCGCTATACGAAATTTAGAAACGACATCGTAGTGCCTATTTAGCGTGCTTTTGTTAAAAATACCTATCACCTTTGCCTCTTTTTCTAGGCGGTCATTTAAGCGAAGATAAAGGTCGTCGTTTTTCTTGATATATCTTGGTAAAAATATAAGAAAAAAGGTCATCACGGCAAAGCACGCCACAGCGACCTTTGGCTCGACAAAGATGAGCATAAACGCTGAGCCAATGATCGAAATGACCGATGTAAAAAACATAGGAAAATGCGTCTCAAAGAAATTTACAAACTCTCGCGAGAGCGCTACTCTAGCGATGATGGCGGAGTCGTCTTTGGCATTTTGTTTTTCATTCATGATGACATTTACAGCAAGCTTTGCGTAGATATTTGCAAAAACTTGCGTATCCACGCGGCGCCTAATGGCTCCTACAAGCCACGCTATGAGTACAAAAAGTGCGTAAATGAGGGCATTTAGCGTATTTCCTTGCATGATTGCGTTGATCGCAAAGCCTGCAAATATCGGATAAGCTAGAAAAAGTCCGTTCTCTGCTAGCACCAAAGTAAAGGTCAAAATGAGCTTTTTGTTATGCTCGGTCGCTATGCTCTTTAGCGTTTTAAAGGCGTTATTTTGCAAATTTACTCCTAAAAATTCTGCGAATTTTAGCTCAAATTTATAAATTTTGAAAAATTTTTGTTGTAACTCTTGACATTACAACAAAAAATCACTATACTTCGCTCATCGGTTGTAAATAAAAAGATTACAACAAAAAACAAGGAGAACAAAATGAAAAATTATCAAGTTGCAAAGATCGCAAATGCGCCAAGAGTCGAGCTAAAAGAGGCTTTAAATTTAACTGGCTGTGAGGTATCTATAAACGAACTTCCAGCAAATGTGAGCGTGCCATTTGTCCATGCGCACAAGCAAAACGAGGAGCTTTACATCATCACTGATGGCGATGGCGAGCTCTTTATCGACGGCGAAGTGATAAAAGTAAGCAAAGGCGACGCAGTGCGCATAGATCCAGATGGCAAAAGGTGTTTTAGGGCTGGCAAAAACGGCATCAAAATGATCTGCATCCAGACAAAACGCGGTAGCCTAGAGCAATACACCATGACTGACGGCGTGATAGTTGAAGACGTAAAGCCAAGCTGGCTGTAAATTTAGCGAGGCAAGAACACAAAGTGCGAGCGTAAATTTAAAATGCGTATCGACTGTGCGATTAAACAAATCAAATTTAAAGGAGAAACAATGAAGATAGCAATCATAGGTGCAAACGGCAAAAGCGGTGCAAATTTAGTAAATGAGGCGCTAAAACAAGGTTACGACGTACAGCGATCGTTAGAAACAAAGAGTATAAAAACGAAAGCGTAAAGGTCGTTTATAAAGATATTTTCGAGCTTACAAAGGCTGATTTAACTGGCTTTGACGCAGTTATCAGCGCATTTGCCGTTTGGTCGTTATAAACCTTCTTTTCTCACAAAAAAGTGGCCGCTCACCTAGTAAATTTACTAGAAGGCACTAGCACAAGGCTCATCGTAGCTCTTAGCGCTGGCACGTTATTTGTTGATAGCAAAGGCACTATGCTCATGGATACGCCAGACTTTCCAGCGGCATATATGGGCGTGGCAAAGGCTACGGCGGAGTCATATTTTGAGCTAAAAGGTAGCACAAATGTGCTTTGGACGTATGTAAGTCCAGCAGGCGGCTACGACGCAAATGGCGCTCGCACGGGCAAATACGTGCTTGGCGGGGACGATCTCATACTAAACTCAAAAAATGAGAGCTACATAAGCTACGCAGATCTTGCGATTGCGATCATTGACGAGCTAAAAAATAAGAAATTTATCCAAAAGCGCTTCACCGCAGTTGGCGAGAGAGCATGAGTTTATAAATTTGAGAGCTGCAAAGGCTCGTAAGTCAAATTTAGCTGGCTGTCTTTGGCAGAAAATTTAAGTATAATCACGAAAAATTTAAGGACGATCATGCAAGTTGGCATTAAATTTTCAACCGCGATACACGCGCTTTTGTGTGCTAAATTTTTTGAAAATGAGAAGGTTACAAGCGAATTTATAGCTGGCAGCATAAACACAAACCCGGTCATCGTTAGGCGTCTGCTTGGCACTCTAAAGGCCGCAGGGCTCGTAAATGTCGCAGCTGGAGTTGGTGGGGTGAGCCTTGCAAAAGAGCCAAAAGATATAAATTTACTTGAAATTTTTAACGCAGTAAATGACAAAGAAAAACTTTTTAAAATTCACTCTGACTCACCAAAAGCCTGCCCAGTTGGCGGCAGGATAGAGGAGCTTTTGTCTGGACACTTTTTAAGAGCACAAACTGCCCTAGAAAATGAGCTAAAAAGCGTTACTTTGCAAGACTTGCTAGACGAGCTTGCGAGATAAATTTAGGCTAGAGCTTGATCTTTTCTAGCCAAAGATAAATTTACAAACTACTCTTGCATCATGGTCCATTTTTGTGCGATCCTAACGGCATTTGTCGCAGCTCCTACACGGATCTGATCGGCACTGCACCAAAGGTGAAGCACATTTGATCTAAAGTTATCAACCCTGATCCTGCCAACATAAGTCTCATTTGTGTCACTTGAGATAGTAGGCATCGGATACTCTTTTTTAGCTGGATTATCCACTACAACGACGCTTGGAGCTTTACTTAAAACCTCTCTTGCCGCATCTGCGCTCACGTCTTTGTCAAAGTGGATAGTGATCGCCTCAGAGTGGCTTCTAAGCACTGGCACACGCACGCATGTCGCGCTCACTTCGATATCTTTGTGAAGGATCTTTTGCGTTTCATTGACCATTTTCATCTCTTCTTTTGTGTAGTCGTTATCCAAAAAGACGTCGATGTGTGGGATCACGTTTAGCGCTAGGCGGTGCGCAAAGACCTTTGGCTCGCACTCATCAAGCTTAAATTCAAAAAACTTTTGCATTTGAATAACAAGCTCCTCCATACCCTCTTTACCAGCGCCACTTGCTGCTTGATAGGTAGAAACATCGACCCTGTTGATGCCAAAAGCGTCATTTAGTGGCTTTAAAATTTGCACCATTTGGATGGTTGAGCAGTTTGGATTAGCGATGATGCCGCGGTTTTTCCACATAGCAATGTCACTTGGGTTACACTCAGGCACGACTAGCGGGATATCTTTATCCATCCTAAAATGGCTAGTATTGTCGATAACTACCGCGCCGCTGTCAGCTGCAAATTTGGCAAATTTCTCTGAAACTGAGCCGCCTGCACTAAAAAATGCGATATCGATCTCATGCTCGCTAAAAACTTTCTCGGTTAGCTCTTTTACTTTATAATGTTTGCCCTTAAATTCGATCTCCATGCCAACGCTCTTTGCACTTGCAAGTGGCAAAAGCTCACCAACTGGGAAATCAACCTCCTCCATAACTCTAAAAAGCTCTTCGCCGACCGCTCCAGTAGCACCAACGACCGCTACGTTAAATTTTCTCATCTGCTCTCCTTGGTTTCTTTTAATTTTCTTAATTTGCATAATTTTACTAGCCAAAAACTTAAATTTTTACCTATTTTTTACTTCTTGCTTGCAAAAATAGATCTTTTGGTAAAATTTCATCGCCCTCGCTTAGTATCGCCGCACGCTGCACGACCGAGATGAGCTCTCTTATGTTGCCTGGGTAGTCATAGCCCAAAAGCTCCTCTTTGGCTGCTTTTGAGAAATTTTTAGCCTCAAAGCCATACTCTTTGCAGCATTTGTCCAAAGCATCCTGCGCGATAGGTAAAATTTCATCCTTTCGCTCGCGAAGTGGTGGGATGAAAAGCGGGATCGTGTTTAGGCGGTAGAAAAGATCCTCTCTAAACCTGCCCTCTTTCATCGCAAGCTCTAAATTTGCATTTGTAGCACAGATGATGCGAACGTCTATCTTTTCGCTCTTTGTAGCGCCAAGTCTTGTTATCTCGCGCTCCTGCAAGGCACGAAGCAACTTTGGCTGTAAATTTATAGGCATCTCACCGATCTCATCTAAAAATAGCGTTCCGCCATTTGCCAGCTCAAACTGCCCTTTTTTGGTAGTCGCAGCGTCAGTAAATGCGCCCTTTTCAAAGCCAAAAAGCTCACTTTCTATCAAATTTTCAGGGATCGCAGCCATGTTTAGAGCGATAAATGCAGCGTCTTTTCTTGGTGAGTTTGCGTGGATAAATTTAGCAAAGACCTCCTTGCCAACGCCGCTTTCGCCACTAAGCATTATTGAAGCGTCTGTTCTTGCAGCTTTTAGTGCGATATTTAGCGTCGCTTCAAGCGCCTTTGAAGTGGCTAAAAAGCCGTTATTTTCGCTTTTAGTTTCAACTTTTTTTATACTTTTTGGGATTTTTTGTTTTAGCGCTTCTACTCTTTTTATCGCTTCATATAGCGTCGAGACGTCAAATGGCTTGGTTAAAAAGTCCTTCACGCCGAGCCTAACGCTCTCGATCGCCTTATTAAGTGTGGCGTTTCCAGTCATTATGATGACGTCAAATTTGCCGTTTAACTCCTTAATAAACTCGAGTCCGTCCATCTTAGGCATGTTTATGTCGGTGATTATTAGATCAGTGTCGTCGCTTAGCTTTTTTAGAGCTTCAACTGCGCTCTTGTAACTCTTGATGTTTAGCTCTTCATACTCGCCAAGTGCGATCTCAAGCGACTTTCGCATATTGATGTCATCTTCTACTATGACGATATTCATTTGATCTCTTTTTTATTGAAGTGTGCCGATAATAGCGGATTTTGGCTTAAATTCCACCATAAATCTAACTGGCAAAATTTTCAAATTTGAAGCGTTTGATATCTGTGAATTCTTGACATTTAGCTCATTTTTTATCATCACTTTTTTTAAGGCAAAGCAGTCAAAAATTTCATCTTTGTGTAAATTTAAAAAGCCAAGAGTTGTGGTGTTTTCATCTTTAAAAGCGTCTATCTGGCAAAGAAATTTTGGTTTTGGATTGGGCGAGAGAGTCATCGCCTTAGAAAATGAAATTTCTTCAAAGGCAACTATTTGATTTTTCGTATCGACCTTCGCCCAGAAGATAAACTCCTCTAGGCAAAAGGCGAAATTTAAAAGTATCGTTAGTAAGAAAAGACTTCTCGCCACTTATCCTCGTCTATCTTAAGCTCCATATTTACCTTATAAAGCCCGTCTTTGAAATTTTCATTCACGATCCTTGCGTTTTTGACAAGGCCTTGAACCTTTGAAGTGATAGATGAGTCGTTTAGCATCGCATCTCTTACGGTGTCTTCAGCGTTGATCTTTACGCCATAAAGCTTGCCTGCAAGCTGCGAATAAGCATCAGCCATCGCCGCTCTTTTCGCAAGTGTAACAGACTGAGCGTATGAGAGCGAATTTAGCGGAGCTATGCCCTCGCCTGTGGCTCTAAAAGTGGTCTCTCTTGGAGCGCTATCATATATCATCTTCTCTTTTTTCATCACCTCTCTAAGATCGTCTTTATCGACCTTTTGGATGACTACGTTGCGGTTTGATGTGCTAGTTGGCTCGCCCATAAAGCCATTAAATGAGCAACCGCCAAAAATAGCGATCATCAAAGCAAAAGATAAAATTTTAACCTTCATAAACAACCTTTTTTATGCTTTTATTTAAAATTTAATAGCAAAATTTATTCCAAAAGCCCCATATCTTCGCTTGGTGCTTCTTCCTCATCTTCGCCATCATCTGCCTTAGGGCATCTTGCGATGCTTACAACATCATCGCCATCGACATTTACGACGATCACGCCGCTTGTGTTACGTCCTGCTTTGCGGATGCTTTGCATATCGACTCTTATCATCTTACCACTTGATGTTAGAGCCATTAGATCTTGCTCTTCATCAACCATCACAACGCCCACAAGATCGCCTGTTCTGCTTGTTAGTTTCATGCAGATGACGCCTTTGCCGCCGCGGTTTGTCAAGCGGTACTCGTCAGCGGTTGTGCGCTTGCCGATACCTTTTTGAGATATGCTTAAAATTTCTTGATCGTTGCTTTCAATGACTGCTGCGCCTACGACCTCGTCGCCTGGCTCTTTAAATTTAATGCCAGTTACGCCGCGTGCAGTTCTTCCCATTTGACGAACTTTGCTGATCTTAAATTTAAGACACATACCTTTTTTAGTAACGACAAACAGCATTGTCTCATCGCCTGAGTTTGCGTCCTCTTCGGCATTTACATTATCTTCGTCGATCTCATTTTGAAGCTCTTCAACTTCAAGCACCTCTGTCTCTACGCTTAGCTCATTTTCTGGGTCAGTAACTGGCATATCATCGTATGTTTGAGCGATGAGCGCAGTTACTAGCTCGTCGTTCTCATCGAGGCTTATCGCTCTTACACCAACTGAGCGGATGTTTTTAAACTCACTTAAATTTGTGCGTTTTACGATGCCGTTTTTAGTGAAGAATGCTAGCGATTTGCTCTCATCAAAGTCAGTCGTTGGGATGATCGCTTTGATCTTCTCATCAGGCTGCAACTGGATCAAATTTACAACTGCCTTGCCTTTTGCCGTGCGGCTTCCCTCTGGGATCTTATAGACTTTTAGCCAGTAGAGCTGTCCGCGGTCAGTCACAAACATAAGCGTATCGTGGGTATTTGAAGTAAAGAAGCTTTCTATAAAGTCATCATCGTATGTCGTGACCGCTACTTTACCTTTGCCACCGCGTTTTTGCTTCTCGTACTGCTTGCTTGGCACACGCTTGATGTAACCGCGGTGAGTTATGGTTACGACCATATTTTCATTTGGTATGAGGTCTTCAATGTCGATATCATCGTAGTCATCAACGATCTCAGTCACTCTTGGTACTTTAAATTTATTTTTGATCTCAAGAAGCTCTTCTTTGATCAAATTTTCAAGCAATGTCTCGCTCTTTAAAATTTCATCAAGTCTTGCGATCTCAGCCATAAGCTCGGCTAGCTCGGCCTCTAGTTTTTCTCTCTCTAGGCCTGTAAGCTTGCTTAAACGCATATCAAGGATAGCGTTTGCTTGAAGCTCTGAGAGATTAAATTTACTCATCAAGCCTTCTCTAGCAACCGCTGTATCGGCACTATTTCTAATAAGCTCGATCACCTCATCGATGTTATCAAGTGCGATCTTTAGACCCTCTAAGATGTGGGCTCTTGCGCGCGCTTTTTCAAGCTCAAATATCGTCCTTCTAATGATAACGGTTTTTCTGTGATTTAAAAATAGCTTAAGTAGCTCGATAAGGTTAAATACCTTTGGCTCTTTGTTATTAATAGCAAGCATAATAACGCCAAAAGTGCTCTCCATCGTGGTTGATTTAAAGAGATTATTTAGCACGATGTCGCTCATAGCGTCGCGTTTTAGCTCGATGACTACGCGGATGCCGTCCTTGTCAGACTCATCTCTAACCTCGCTGATGCCCTCTATCTGCTTATCTTTTACAAGCTCGGCGATCTGCTCGATAAGCCTTGCTTTGTTTGTTTGATATGGTAGCTCGTCGATGACGATGACATCTTTGTTTGGCTTTTTTTCTATGTGAGTTTTGGCTCTTAGTTTGACCCTACCACGACCTGTGCGGTAGGCCTCTATGATGCCTTTTTTACCAAAGATGATACCACCAGTTGGGAAGTCTGGACCTTTTATAAATTCCATCACCTCTTCAAGTGTCGCCTCTTTGTTTTCAAGAAGTAGCAAAAGACCATCTATCAGCTCATCAAGGCTGTGTGGTGGGATATTTGTCGCCATACCGACCGCAATACCACTTGAGCCGTTTAATAATAAATTTGGCACGCGGCTAGGCAAAACATCTGGCTCGACCTCTCTATCGTCGTAGTTTGGTACAAAATCAACCGTATCTTTGTCGATATCTTTTAAAAGCTCTTCAGTAAGCATGGTCATTCTAGCTTCGGTATAACGCATCGCAGCTGCGCTGTCGCCGTCAATCGAGCCAAAGTTTCCTTGTCCATCAACGACTGGATAACGCATAGAAAATTTCTGAGCCATACGAACAAGTGCGTCATAAACCGCTGTGTCGCCGTGTGGGTGGTACTTACCGATGACTTCACCGACGATACGAGCTGACTTCATATAGGCACTTCTGCTGCCAACGCCGAGGTTATCCATAGCGTATAAAATTCTTCTATGAACTGGCTTTAGTCCGTCTCTAGCGTCAGGCAAAGCACGTCCGACGATGACACTCATAGAGTAGTCAAGATAGCTATTTTTTATAGAATCTTCGATATCAACTGAAGCGATATCTTGAGTTAATTCAAGTAGATTGTCTTTCATTTTTATCCTTAAATTTAGCTTGAGGGATTTTAGCCAAAAATTGATAAAAACTTTCTAAGGGCAAAGCGGCCTGGGTTAAATTTAACCCTTAAGCACGCTCATAATATGTAGCTCCGTTTGAAAAACGCTTTGTGTAAAGTGGTGTGTATGGCACAAGATCAGCGTGTCCTGCGTAGAGCCTGCCCTCTGGTTTAAGTAGTTTGTGTAGCCTCTCGACGCATTTTAGTCTAAATTCGTCGTCAAAATATATCATCATATTTCTTGAAAGGACGATGTCAAATTTACCAAGATTAAACATCGCATCGTCAAAGACATTTAAAATTTTAAACTCACACCTTGGCAAAATTTCTTTTTTGATGAAAAATTTGTCATCTTTTTTTGTAAAAAATCTCTCTTTTTGAAACTCGCTTAGCCTGTGTAAGCTCCTCTCGCCGTAGCATCCGACGCTACAAGCTTGTATAGCTTCTGAGTTTATGTCGATGCCAGTTAGCTGGATATCACTTTGTTTAAGGCCAAATTCATAAGCAAGCATCGCAAGCGAATAGACCTCATCGCCAGTTGAGCAAGGCGCACATAAAATTCTAGCCTCCCCAAGCTCTTTTGCGTAGTAGATCACGTCTTTTAGCTGGGCTAGCTCTCTATAAAAATATGTCTCATTTACGGTGACTAAATTTAAAAGATCTTGCCTAAGCAGCGTGTCAAATCTTATCATCGAAACTAACTCTTTAAAGCTTTTTATCTGGCGATTTTTGGCAAATATACTAACTCTTTGCAGAGTGATGTCCCTCTTTGGCTCCAGATCGACCCCGCAAAGCGTCTTTATAGTGCTCATAAATTCGTTAAATCCATCCATATCGCTTGGTGCTTTTGCCTCTAAAACTTCGCTTTGTTTATCCACTTTGTTAAAAAGCATTTAAAAACTCCTCAAGCTCTTTTCTTATCATCATTAAATTTAACGATTTTAAATTTTGATTTAGCTCTTTAGCGCGCTTTGGCATGCCATAAACTATCGCGCTCTCTTCGTTTTCAGCTATACATTTTGCACCTGCTTTATAGAGCTTATCAAGCCCAGCTGCGCCATCATCGCCGATGCCAGTTAGCAAGATCGCTAGTAAATTTACATTTTTGGAGATCTGCGTGCCTGAGTTAAAAAGCACATCGACATTTGGCGTATATATCGTTTTTATCTCAGGTTGTGGCTTTGCACTAACTGGCAAAGTCGCTGAAATTTCAAAATTTTGATCACAGATATAGACGATATTTTCTCTTAAATTTGTCTTTTCGCTTAAAATTTCAACATTTATGTTACACTCCCTGCCCATTTGCGTGACAAATGAGTTTATAAACATCTTGTTCATATGCTGAGCTATGACAACCATCGCACCATTTAAATTTATATCTTTTAATAGTTTTTTTATATGACCTGGGCCTCCTGTAGAAGCCCCTATTAAGACCAGTTTTTGAGCCACTAATTGCCTTTAAATTTAAAATTTACCACACAAATCAAGTTCTAAATTCGCCAAGTTTTGCATTTAGCGTATCTGTCATCTTGTTTAGATGCTCAGCAGCTGAAGCTATCTCTTCTACGCTTCTTGCACTTTGAGATGAAATTTGACTTATGCCCTCCATGCTTTTTACTATATCGTCAATATCCTTACCAGTCTTTATATAGTCCTCGATAGTTTTATCAGATAGTCCTATGGCTGATCTCATGATACCACTCATATCTCTTATGGTGTTTTGCGCGTTGTTTGCCACGCCTGTTAGCTCGCTTATTTGCTTAGAATTTATACTCATTTGCTCGCTACTTTCATTTATCGCTTGAACGATGACGTTGATAGTTGCATTTATCTCAGTGAGGCTCTTTTGAGTGCGCTCAGCTAGCTTTCTAACCTCATCTGCAACAACTGCAAAGCCACGTCCATGCTCGCCTGCACGTGCTGCTTCGATGGCTGCATTAAGGGCTAGTAAATTTGTCTGATCTGCTATGTCATTGATAACCACAAGCACTGATTTAACCTGCTCGGCATCACGGCTAAGCTGCTCGATCTTACCAGCCATTTGATTTTCAATATCAGATGTCTGAGCGATCTCTGAAGATAAATTTGAGATGGTATTTAGCGTCTCATCAACGTAGCTTAGCGCCTTTTGAAGATCATCTTTGCCGCCTTTTGCAACTTCGATTGACTCTTTCATATATGATTGTATCTCAGTGCAATCCTTCCCAGCGCTCTGAACTATCTTGCTTGAGTTTTCTACCCCACGGCCAGTTTGGATGGAGGTTGAGCTAAGCTCATTTGCGATGGAGCTATTTTCATTTGAGATATCTTTTGCCTCCGAGATTAAAACCCTTACTTTTTCTATAAATTTATTTATGGCTTCGCTTGCCTTTGCTATCTCATCTTTGCCTACAACTTCTAGTTTTCTTGTTAGATCGCCATCGCCACTTGAGAGGTTTGTAGCTCGCAAGATTAGCTCATTTAGCGGTTTTGTGATAGAAAATTTAGAATAAAGCATAGCAACTATTAGTGAGATGATTAAAACCACTACGGCTATAACAACGAAATTTGTAGTGTTTGCCTTAGCATCATTTTGCATAGTGGCTGAAATTTTATCTATCTCTTTATACATGCCCTCAAGATTAACAACAGACATCAGCACTACATCTTCATGAAAGAGGTTTAGTTTTAGCCCTTTTCCTATCTTTCTAGTCGTTGAGCCATCTTTTGCTTTAGCTACAAAATTTACAAAAGCGCCCTCGCTATTTTCTGAGGCTTTTTGCATAAGATCTTTTATGTATTTATAGCCATCTGCGTCAGTTGCTTCAAGTCTATCAAGACCGTTATACTCAGGCACTCCAGGACTAGAGATAACCACACCTTTTGTAGTGTAGATACTAAAGTATCCCTTTTTATCATCGCCAAATCTAGCCTTTGAGAGATAGTCGATGATATCTTCTTTTTGATCTTCAATGGTCTCGTTTGCATCGTCATAAACCTCTTGAATTTTTAGCAAAATGTTTGAAACGATATCCATCTCTTCACTTAAAGCTGCCCTTTTGTCGGCTAAGATCGTTTCAGTCAGCTGTTTGGTAGAAAATTCTATCGCTTTGTTTTGCTCGTAAATGTTTAGAAAGACTAAGATGGCTCCAAGCACCAGTAGGGACGAGACGATCATCATCGTCACTTTTGATGAAATTTTCATAATACCTCCTTTTTAATGTTTAAATTTCCTTAATTTCGAGATTATAGCACCATTAAAGTGCAATATTTACTTTTTATTTGTGATCTTATACAAAAAGCTAAAAATCTCAGCCACCGCTTTATATAAATTTGGCGGTATCTCTTGATCGACCTCGACCTTGCTTAAAATTTCAATGAGATCAGGGTCCTCTTTGATAGGTATATCGTGCTCTTTTGCAAGGCTTATTATCTTGTTTGCTATCTCGCCAGCACCGCTTGCAAGCACCTTTGGAGCGTTATCTTGCGATCTATTGTAGCCAAGAGCGACGGCTTTTTTCTTATTTACTTGCATCAAATTTTCTTATCAAAGCCCACATCAAGGCCGCCAAAATTTTTAAATCTATCGTTTAGCTTCACTTTTGGCAAGGTTTTGATGTTAAAATTTGAAACGATAAGTCCAAGCTTTGAGATCGCTTGCTTTAGCTCGCTTGAATTTCCTAAAATGAGCTCTTTAAACTCATTTGTCTGCGTTGCCACCGATAGATCGATATAGCGTTTATCCACAAGCCCCACCATCACATTTATCTGACCAAATTTCTTAAAATTTAGATCGATCTGGGCATAAAATTTATCCTTTTTGCCCTGTTTAAACGCGACATTTCCGCCCTCCACGCCGTCCCAGATATATGGCATATAAGTTTGTATACCTCCTTGCAAGCTTGATACCATCTGGTGCATTTCTATTTGCGAGATCATCTTGTTTGCAGCATTTACAGTTTGAGCGTTTTGGCTCTTTTCGCTTATGTTTAAAAGCGTGCTTTTTACATCTTGATTTAGCACCTTTGAAATTTCACTACTACTCTTTGTCGTGATGTTGTTTATATCATTATTGGCTAGTTTTAGCTGTTTTAAAAGCGCCTTACTCTCAGCTAGATCGCTTTTAGCTGTGCTTGCTTCTGGGTCAGCTAGACTTAGGCTATGAGCGAGGCGTCTTGCCGCACTTTGGAGCTTATCTTGCAAGCTGCCCTCTTTCGAGACGTCGCTAACCTCGTTAAATGCCTTTACAAGCCCAGCCTCATCGCCTATGTTATTTAGCATTTTTAGATCATTTTTTAGGTTTTCAAGGATAGCTTTTAACTCTTTGTGGTTTGAGCTAAAAGCCGCACTTTGATTTAGCTTTTCACTCGCTAAATTTGCTACCTTTTCGCTTAAATTTGAGATGAAATTCTCCATCTTGCCGATCTGGCTTTTAACCGCGTCTGCGCTTTGCTCTTTTGAGAAGTTTTTATCAAGAAATTTAGCCACATTATCAAGCTTATCCACATCTTTTAAAAGCGTTTTTATGCTTGAGTTATCAAGGAGATTTTTAGCGTCGCTACTCGCTTTTTCAAGCATAGAAGTAAGCTTCATAAATGAGTTTTGATTATCCAAGCTCTCATCATTTAGGGTTAAAATTTGACTAAGTAAATTTTGATTTGAGAGATTTTTTATATCGCTTAGTAGCTTTTGTATCGAGCTTGGCAACTTTTCTGGGGTAAGCGCATCTTTTAAATTTGCTTCAAGCATGACGCCAGAGTTTTTGATCTGATCATTTAGCGAGCCAGCTTTGAGATCTGCTATTGGCTTTAGAAATTCTTTTAGTTTTAGCGCAAGGCTCTTTATCTCAGGGCTTTCATTTTGCGCAGCTTCTGCCTCTAAGCTTTTTGCAAGATCAGATAGCTCGCTAGCTAAATTTGGAGCGATCTTCGTATCTTTTGCCTGAGATAAAATTTGCTCAGCCCTGCTAAGGCTTGAAGCACTTTTTAGATCGTCAAGCACCCTTGCAACTAGCTTACCAACGTTATCAAGAGCATTTGAGACGGTCTGCTCACTTGGCGTCCCAGCTGGCTGATTTTTAAAAAGCGAACCCTCGTTTTTACGGACAGGCGCGTTTTGGGCGGCGTTTTGCCCAGTTTGAACCGAGGTGTTTGATATATTTAGAGAATTTGCTACGTCCATTTTCTACTTTTTATTTTCTCTATCGGCAAAATTGCCATTTTGCTGAATAGTCGCGATGCCAGCCGTCCTTGCAACGAGCCTGTCGTTGTACTCTTTTCTCATGTGCTGCGGTATGGTCTTTTGCGTTAGCGCAAACAAGATGAGCCCAACATAAAGCACCAAATAGACATAGATAAAGCCAAATGCGCCAAAAATTTTCATCGCATAGCTCATAAGAAGCGGCGAGAAAAGCGAGGCAAAAGAGTAGCTAAAAAGCAGCGCACGTGCCACTTGGACGCTCTTTGTCTTGTCTGTGATCTCGTCATTTGCTCTAGCAAGCGAAAGTCCGTATGTGCAAAAAATGCCGCCGCCAAAGAAAAACGAAAGTATGTATTGAACGATCAAATTTGAGCCATTTAGCAAAAACAAAACCGCACTGATTAAAGATACAACGCTACAAAGCAAGAGCGCTGGGCGTCTGCCATATTTATCTGAAAAGCCTCCGATAAATGTTTGAGCCAAAAAGCCCCCAGCCATCGCTATGGTCATAAAAAATGACGCCTCTTTTGCGCTATATCCTTGAAGCAAGACAAAGAGGCTTGCCATAGAAAAAAAGCCATTTATCGCAAGTCCTGCAACGAGCGCTCCCACGAGTGCTAGCGGGACGATACCAAAAATTTTTGGGATGTTTATGGGTTGGCGCTGTGGGATTTGAGGCTGGTTGATGCGGATTAAATTTAAAGGTATGCTTGAGAGCATGATAAAGGCTGCACTGATGATGAAAATTTCAAATGCGCTAAGATCAAGCGCTAAGATCAAAATTCCAAGTCCAAAGCTAGTGTAGAAAACGCACTCGTAAAAGGCGATGACACGCGATCTTATCTTGTTTGGGATCTTAGCGTTTAGCCAGCTTTCTATAACCATCAAAAGTGCGTAGTAGCAATATCCCAAAAAGGCTCGCAGTACCGCCCAAAAGATGAGATTACTACTTATCGCATGAAGCATGGCTGAGACGGCAAAAATAGCTGAAAAGATAGCAAAAGCCCTGATGTGTCCGGTGGTTGAGATGACCCTGTGCGCTGTGATCGTGCTAATTAACGCTCCTATAAAAAATCCAGTGTTAATTAGTCCAATCGCAAGCTCGCCTACGCCATTTTGCTTAAGAAGCGCACTACAAGATGCGATGACTAGGCCATTGCCTATAAAAAGCAGGCTCATGCCCAAAAATAGCGGTCCCATCGAGCGAATGATCCTAAAGCTACTTGCCATCTGCGTCCTTTCTTAAATTATTTTGCATTATCCCAAAGATAAAAGCTCCAATAGGCATCGGAGCAAGCCCCACTAAAAAGCCAGGCACGTTTAGTAAATTTTCATTTTTTAAAAATATAAATCCAAAAAAAAGTATCGCATACGCAACCAAGCGATAAGGCATAAATGCCGCCACAAAGCTTTTATCTTTAAATGAAAATTTCTGCTTTTTTAGCCTTGCTTTTTCATCTTTTAGACTAAATTCTTTTGCCTCATTTTGGGGCAAAATTTCATCATCTTCTTCGTCCTCTTCCTCTATCTTGGCTAAAATTTCCTCTCTTGCATTTTCTAGCCTTGAATTTATGCGATTTTTATAGGCAAAAAAGCTAGCCGTTAGGATGATAAGCGAGGCAAAAAATGAAATTTGCGAGCTTATAAAAAATTGATTTGATATAAATTTGCTAACCACGCTAAGGGCTAGCCAAAGCGCAAAGTAGCAAATAAAAAGCCTGCTAATCGTCCTCGTCATCATCGTCTTTTTTATAGCCTTTATATCTTGTCTCATCCTTTAGCTCATCCAGGCTTTTAACCTGCACTTTGTAGGCCTTGTAAACGTTTAAAATGGCAGCTGCGATGCCAAAAGCAAGCCCTATCCAAAGCGCTGGCGTGAAATTTGTAGCCTTTTTTACAAGATAGCCTAGCCCAGTGCCGATCACCACAGCCACGACCATCGATATGCCAAGGCTTAGCTGCTCAGCGCCAGCAACGATATCTTTTATCTTAAATTTTGCCATTAAGCTTTTATCTCCAAAAATGCCTCTTTAGCTGCATTTACCGCTAGATCGATATCAGCTTCACTCATCGCATCGCAGATAAATCCCGTCTCAAACTGACTTGGCGCAAGATAAATTCCACGCCTAAGCATCGCTTGGTGAAATTTAGCAAAGAGTTTTGTATCGCTCTTTAGCGCATCGTCATAGTTTTTAACTGCATGCTCTGTAAAAAAGTAGCCAAACATAGAGCCACGAACCTCAGTTTGAATGGTGATGCTAGCACTTTTTGCTGCCTCTTTAAAGCCCTCCATTAGTTTTTTAGCTAGTTTTTCAAGTCTAGCGTATAAATTTACGTCGCTATTTATCTTTGAAATTGCCGCTATACCAGCGCTCATCGCCACTGGGTTGCCACTTAGCGTACCTGCTTGATATACAGCGCCCTCTGGGCTTAGGCAGTCCATGATCTTGGCCTTACCGCCAAATGCAGCGACGTTCATGCCTCCGCCTATGACCTTGCCAAATGTGACAAGATCGGCATCCACCTCGTGAAATGGATATGAACCAAGGCGAGAAGCTCTAAAGCCGCTCATAACCTCATCAAGAATGAGCACTGCGCCAAATTTATCGCAAAGCTCTCTAAGCTCACGTAAAAATTTCTTATCAGCTGGCACAAGTCCCATATTTCCTGCGATTGGCTCGATTATGACGACGCCTATCTTGTCTTTATTGTTCTCAAAAATGGCTTTTACGCTCTCTATATCGTTATAGATAGCTAAAAATGTATTTTTCACAACGTCTTGTGGCACGCCGCTGCTTGAAGCGTTGCCGTATGTCGTTGCGCCACTTCCTGCTTTGATAAGAAGTGCGTCGCTGTGTCCGTGGTAGCAGCCTTCAAATTTGATAAGTCCGTCTTTTTTGGCATATCCTCTAGCCACTCTGATAGCGCTCATGGTAGCCTCTGTGCCAGAGCTAACGAAGCGAATTTTATCTATTTGTTTAAACTCATCACATATTAGCTTTGCTAGAGCGGTCTCTTTTGGAGAGGGAGCGCCGTAAGATACGCCTTGTTTTACAGCAGAGATGATCGCCTCTTCGATATCTTTGTCGCAGTGACCAAAGATGAGCGGACCCCAGCTTTGGATGAAGTCAAGGTATTTTTTGCCCTCGACATCGTATAGATAAGCACCCCTAGCGTGATCTATCATCACAGGCTCGCCACCAACGCTGCCAAATGCACGAACAGGTGAATTTACGCCGCCTGGGATATATTTTTTAGCTTCACTAAATGCCTCTTTATTTGTCATTTTTTATCCTTTTGATTTTGTGTTTTTAAATTTGTCTTTTGATTATCTTTTTGATTTGTTACTGGTTTTACTGGCGGTTTTGGTGCCTGCGTGGTGGCTGGCTCTACTGCTTTTGCTGCAGGGGCAGCTTTAGCAGGTTCTGGCTGTTTTTGCACAGCAGCAGGAGAGGCCGGCTTAGCTAAATTTTTGGGTGCTACTTTTGCCGCTTTTGCAGGAGGTTTCATCTGATTTGTGATGTATTCATAAAGGATAGTTGTCTCCTCGTCTGTCAAAAAGTAGCTTGGCATGACCCCTTTTGGCTTTGTAAGAGCCGCTTTAAAGCTTTCAAATTCTATATCATTTATCTTTGGTGCTCTAAGCTCATCATCGACCGTTTTGTTTGCTTTTTTGTCAAAGTGCTTATATTTAGAGATTAGGCTGCCCTCGCCTTTTGCGCCGTGACATTTGTCGCATCCTATGCCACGTGGATTTAGGTAGAGCATCTTGGCATACTCGGTCTTTGTGATAAAATCAGCACCAAAAATCGCCACGCAAAAAAGCAAAATCAAAAAAACAGACCTCATAAACCTCTCTTTTAAAAATTTAATTTATTTTTAGGTATGATACCACCCTTGTGATTAAAAAAGCTTTTAAGTAAGGATCAAATATGAAAATTTTAGACGGAAAAGCCGTATCTTTAAAGGTTAAAGAAAGCGTAAAAGTAAGAGCCGATGAGCTAAAGAAATTTGGTGTCGAGCCAACCTTGGCCGTCGTCTTAGTCGGCGAAGATAAGGCATCTCAAACATACGTTAGAGCCAAAGAGAAAGCCTGCAACGAATACGGCATAAAAAGCGTGGCTCACCGTCTAAGTGAAAATACAACCCAAAACGAGCTACTTGCCCTTATAAACGTGCTAAATTTAGACGATAGCATCCATGGTATCTTGGTTCAGCTGCCACTGCCAAAGCACATCGATACAAACGTCGTACTCGCAGCGATCGATCCACGAAAAGATGTAGATGGCTTTCACGCTGTAAATGTTGGCAAACTTGTTAGCGGGCTTGATGGCTTCGTGCCTTGCACACCGCTTGGCGTGATGGAAATTTTAAAAGAGTATAGCATAGATGTAGCTGGACTAAATGCGGTGGTGATCGGCAGAAGCAACATCGTTGGCAAGCCTATGGCAAATTTACTCCTTAATGCCTCTGCAACGGTTACTGTGACGCATAGCAAGACTAAAAATTTAAAAGAAATTTGCAAAAATGCTGACCTCATAGTTGCAGCCATTGGCAAGCCATTTTTCTTAAAGGCTGATATGGTAAAAGATGGCGCGGTAGTCGTTGATGTGGGCATAAACAGACTTGATGATGGCAGGCTTGTGGGCGATGTGGATTTTGAAGAGGTCGCACCAAAATGCTCATATATCACGCCTGTTCCTGGCGGCGTTGGTCCGATGACCATAGCCATGCTTTTAAACAACACAATCCTTGCTGCACAGGCAAAAAAAATTAAAGAGTAAGATAATGAAGAGAGCTTTTACTAAATTTTATGACTTTTGCTCGAGCTGGACAGGCACGGTTATCATCGTTTTGCTTGTCATTTTCTTTGTAGCTCAAGCCTTTGTGATCCCGTCTGGTTCGATGAAAAACACACTTTTGGTTGGGGATTTTTTATTTGCTAAAAAGTATGTTTATGGCATACCAACACCAAGAATTCCTTGGCTTGAGGTGAAAATTTTACCTGAGCTAAATGACAATGGTCACCTTATAACTGGTGATGGTCCTGCAAGGGGCGATATAGTCGTTTTTCGCTATCCAAACGATGAGAAAACTCACTTTGTAAAGCGCTGCTTTGCAACTAGCGAGGACGAGATCGTTTTTACTGAAAAAGCCCTCTATCTGCGCCCAAAAGAGGGAGATAGCTTCATAAAGGCAAACTGCCGTGAAAATTTAAATGGCAAAGAGAGTAAATTTGGCTACTCATGCAGCGACATAGCCGAGCTTGATGGCAAACTTTTCATAAAAGAGCCGTATAGATTTAGCGGCATCCATTACGACGAAAATGTAAATTTATTTGAGCAGATGGTTTTCATGCTAAATACAAACAAATCAAACGTTTTTATGAAGCCAGCACTCATTAGCTCACTACCGCAAAATCCAAATTTTAACTTTAATGCATTTTACGTAAAAGTACCAAAAGATGAGTACTTTATGATAGGCGACAACCGCGATCACTCAAACGACAGCCGTTTTTGGGGAAGCGTGGCTTACAAGGACATAGTCGGTCAGCCTTGGTTTATTTATTTTAGCTGGGATAACAACTACAATGTGCGCTGGGAGCGTATCGGACGCTTTGTAGATACGATAGAAAATGATGAGTTTTTCACAAAACAAGCTCTAAAAGAGGGAGAAGTTGATGGACTTCACTAATTTTGACCCCATAAAAGTCGCCACTATCGTCATCTCTTTAATAATCGCCATCGTAGGCCACGAGATCGCTCACGGATATGTCGCTTATAAATTTGGCGACAACACCGCAAAAAGCCTTGGCAGACTTAGCATAAATCCTATAAAACACATCGATCTTGTTGGCACTATCATCGTGCCACTGGTGCTTTATCTAAGCACTGGCATGATGTTTGGCTGGGCAAAACCAGTGCCAGTAAATACCTACACAGTCGTGCGAAATGGCGGCTACAAGGCAGCTATCTACGTAAGTCTAGCTGGCATTTGCTACAACGTCATCTTAGGCATCTTGTCGCTTTTTGTGCTAAAGGCTCTATTAAATATAGAAACCTTTGAAATTTTACTTCAGTTTTTATTTACGCTTGCACTTTTAAATTTGATGTTAGCCATCTTTAATCTCTATCCGATCCCGCCACTTGATGGCTTTCACGCGCTCGAGTACGCACTTAGAAATTTTGGCTTTCACGCACTGGCTGAGAAGCTTGAGGGCATCTCGCGATATGGCTTTGTCATCCTTATCATCATCCTCGTCTCGCCTTTAAAAGATACTATCTTTTATCCGACAAGATATGTTTTAGATATCGCAAGTGCATTTATAAACGGCTAAATTTAGAGCAAATTTGCTCTAAATTTTTGGCTTTGTGATCTTGTAAGAGTACTCTTTTTTAAATTCCTCTTTTGGTGCAAGGCTAAATTTAAGCTCCACCTTGCCATCTTTGCTGATATCTTTTTTATCAAAGCCCTTTATCTCGACCTTTACCGCCTCGTCGGTAGATACTGGCACGCGATCGACCAAAGTGACATCGACACTTTTACTTGAGTTATTTTTGACACTTATCTCATAGCCCTCTTCACTTATTCGCTCTTTGCCAAGAAACGAGCTCTTTTTAAATTTATTTAAGCGCTCTTTTTTAAGCTCGATTAGCTCGTTTTGTCCCAAAAATAGCTGAGTGGGCTCATCTTTAGCTTTCATCTCAAACTCGCTTGGACTGCCAACACTCACGCCATTAACGTAAAACTGCGTTTTAGCTGGAGTTAGATCATCATTTAGCTTAAGGCTAGCCACGTTATATGCCTTTAGTGAGCCGTAAAAATCAGCAAAAACGCTAAAATTTGCATCCATTTTTTGTGTATCGTAAGTTATATATTTGCTCTCGCCTTTTGCTAAATTTATCCCATCTATCTTCCAAATTTTGGCAAACTCATTCTCATCTCTTTGCACACGCATATCAGCGACCTCAGCAGTGACTTTCGCAGCTCTTAGCATATTTTTTGAAGCGCCGTAACCATCAGCCTCTGCCTCGCTCTCCTCATACCAAGGGTAAAACTTGCTTGGAGCAAGCGCTTTTTGATACCTAGTCGGATAGATAGCGAGCTTTAAATTTTTAACATCGCTGGCAAATGGGTTGGTGAGCAGAATTTCTTGTTTTATTAAGATATTTTTGTTTTTTGTGTCTGCATAAATTTCATTTAGCGTCTTTGGCGCCTCATCATCCATATATGAAAGCGTCGCCTCTTTTGGGCTGCAAGCAAATTTCATATCAAGCTGCAAAAATCCGGCCATTTCGCTCTTTGGCTCATTTTCTTTAAGCGCTTCAAGCTCACTTTTAGCAGCTGAAATTTTCTCGATATTTTCTAGGCTAAATTTATAAAACTCCTCAGCTCTTTTTGTCACATCATTACTTTTGTTTTCTCCTATCAAAGCTTGCTCTATAAACCTACCTCTTGCATTTAGCGCCTCAAGTTTATTATTTAAATTTACAACTTCTTGCTTCCATTTTATGTAACTTTGGCTATTTTCTTCGCTGATCTTTTTTAGATTAGCATTCGCGTCACAATCCCCATTTATAGTGATGCTCTCACTCTCCACACCCTCTGGCACAAAGGCGCTAAAGGAGCTATTTGCGTCATTAAATTTTTGAGTGATGATGGTTTGATCTGTGTAGATCTCTATTAGATTTTCATTTGCAAAGGCTAGCGTAGAAGCCACTAAAAAGAGTGCTTTTTTCACATTTTCTCCTTTAAATTTTTGGTAAATTATAGCTTCATTTTGGCTGAGAGTAAAATTTTATTTTAATGCAACTTTGACTATAATCAACAAAAAATTTAACGGACTTTTCATGAAGATAGACAAAGTTTTCTTAGCTAGCGATCACGCTGGTTTTGAGCTAAAAAACGAGCTTAAAGAGGCCATTAAAGGGCTTGGATACGAAGTGGTTGATCTTGGCACAAACGATAAAAATAGCGTTGATTACCCTGATTATGCGCATTTGTTAGCGAGCAAGCTTGAGCCTAACTGCTACGGCGTGCTAGTTTGTGGCACAGGCATAGGCATCTCAATAGCTGCAAATAGACATGAAAACGTAAGATGCGCCCTTTGTCACGACGAATTTACCGCAAGGCTTGCCAGAGAGCACAATGACGCAAATGTCATCGCTTTTGGAGCAAGAGTTATCGGCGCAGGTGTGGCTATCTCGGCGATAGAAGCCTTTTTAAAGACTGAGTTTGCAGGTGGCAGACACGAAAGACGAGTCAAAAAAATCGAGCTTGAGGCAGGCAAATGATAGGCGAGTGGATCGTTTTTACCGCTCTTGTTTGTGCCGCGATCTACCTAACCGTCATGGTTTTTTACTTCAAAACGCTTCTCAAAAAAGAGCGTGCTACAAAAGATTTTATGAAAAATAACCTCCAAGACACCGAGGTCGTCATAAGAAAATTTCAGATCCAACTCCAACGAAGTCTAGGCAACATCGACATCTTGACAGACGAGCTAAACAAAACCAAAAACGACGTAACCTCACTTCGCACAAGAAATTCCCAGTACCGCCTAGAAAATGACAAGCTAAGACAACGCATACGTGAGCTTGAAGGCAAGATCGAAGCGCTACTATAATCTCAAATTTAAGGAAATTTATGAAAATTTTAGATCAAAATGGCAAAGAATTTTTACTAAACTCTATTCGCTGCATAAACGATTTTCCAAAGCCTGGCATAGTCTTTCGTGACATCACGACGCTACTAAATAACAAAGAGGCATTTAACTTTTTGATAGATCATTTGGTGGCTAGATATGAGGACGCAAATATCGACTATATCGCTGGCATAGAGTCACGAGGCTTTATCTTTGGCGCGGCGCTTGCTGCAAGGCTAAGGCTACCTTTTGTGCCTATTCGCAAGCCAAAAAAACTACCTTTTATCACGCTTTCTCAAAAATATAGCCTAGAATACGGCGTAGATGAAGTGCAAATTCACATCGACGCCTTTGGCGAAAAAGCAGGTGCAAGAGTGCTTTTGATGGACGATCTCATAGCCACTGGAGGCACTGCAAAGGCCTCAGTTGAGCTTATCAATCAAACTAACGCAACCTGCGTAGAAGCGTGCTTTCTCATAGATCTAGTCGATCTAAAAGGTAGCGAAAAGCTAAAGTCGCTTACTAAAATTTACAGCGTTTTAGAGGTTTAGAATGGAAGAGTTTTTTATAGAGCTGCTTAAAGAGTACGGCTACATCATACTTTTTGTCTGGTGTATCATGGAGGGCGAGATGGCCTTAATAATGGCTGGAATTCTCGCTCACACCACGCATATGCACATCGCGCTTGCTATCTTTGTGGCTGGACTTGGAGGCTTTGTAGGAGATCAAATTTACTTCTACCTTGGCCGTTACAATAAAAAATACATCGCAAAAAGGCTTCACACGCAGCGGAGAAAATTTGCAGTGGCGCACATAATGCTGAAAAAATATGGCTGGCCAATCATCTTTTTGCAACGCTATATGTATGGCTTTCGCGTCATCATCCCGCTTTGTATAGGACTTACGGGCTATGACGCTAAAAAATACGCCTTTATAAATTTGATCAGCGCTTGGTGCTGGGCGGCGATCACCACCATACCTGCTTGGATACTTGGCGAGCATATACTTGTGCTTTTGCAAGAAGCAAAAGAGCACTGGTACGTCGCTATCCCAGTGGTTGCTATATTTATGGGGCTTTTGATCTATGCATTTAAGCGCATCGAAAATAAAATTTTAAACGAAAGGAGAGACAGAAGACATGCAGTTTCAAATAGTTGATAAAAAATTAAAAGACATAAAAGCTGATATTGAACTAATTTTCGTAGTGGATAAGGAGTTAAAACATAAATTTATAAGCGATAAAGAGGCTATTAAATTTAACAATTACAAAGGCGAGAGCGTCCTTATCCTAAGTGAGGCAAAAAGAGCCTACGTGCCACTTTCTAAGCTTGATCTTGACGAGCTTAGAGTTGCAGCCGCTAAAGCTTATAACGCGCTAAAATCGTTAAATATTAAGAGCATAAAGTTAGCTTCTTACGTAGCGCAGTGCCAAAAACTAAGCTTTGAGGCGCTAGCTGAGGGCTTTTTGCTTGGGAGCTATGAATTTAACAAATATAAAGAAAAAAAAGAGAGATACACCCTTAAAGAGATCATCTTTGCAACTGAAGAATTTGCTGGCAAAAAGGTCGATCTAAAAGCTGCAAATGAGGGCTTTAAAGAGGCAGAGATAATAGCAAGTGCTACAAATTTCACAAAAGATATTGTAAATGAAATTCCAGAAATTTACACACCACAAAAGATGGCGCAAGACGCTTTAAATTTAGCCAAAAACATCGCAAGCATAAAGTGCGAGGTCTATGACGAGAAATTTCTAGCTAAAGAGAATATGAATGCATTTTTGGCGGTAAATCGCGCAAGCGTGCATAAACCAATGCTCATCCACCTAACCTACAAGCCTAAAAAATCTAAAAAACGCATCATCTTTGTCGGCAAAGGGCTAACATACGATAGCGGCGGTCTTAGCTTGAAGCCGGCTGATTATATGCTTACTATGAAATCAGACAAAAGCGGTGCAGCAGCAGCTCTTGGCATCATAAAAGGTGCAGCGGAGTTAAATTTACCATTTGAAATTCATGCCATTTTGGGTGCGACTGAAAATATGATCGGTGGCAACGCTTATAAGCCTGATGACGTGCTTATTTCAAGAAGTGGCATTAGCATAGAGGTTAGAAACACCGACGCAGAGGGACGTTTGGTGCTGGCTGACTGCCTAAGCTACGCACAAGACTTTAAGCCAGACATCCTAATTGATATGGCAACCTTAACTGGCGCTTGCGTCGTGGGACTTGGCGAATACACAACAGGCATCATGGGCAACAGCGAGAGCCTAAAAAGCGAGTTTAAAAACAAGATAAAAGATAGCGGCGAGCTAGCGACAACGCTTGATTTTAACCCTTATCTTAGCGAGCTTATCAAAAGCCAGATCGCAGACGTTAGCAACTGCGCCTCAAGTAGATATGGCGGCGCGATCACAGCTGGTATGTTTCTAGCTAAATTTATCAAAGATGAGTACAAAGATAAGTGGCTACATCTCGACATCGCAGGTCCAGCATACCGCGAAAAGGCATGGGGATACAACCAAGCAGGTGCAAGCGGGGCTGGCGTGAGGATGAATTTATACTTTTTACAAGCACTTAGTAAGGAGAATTGATGGGACTTTCAGTTGGAATAGTAGGCCTACCAAATGTGGGCAAATCAACGACATTTAACGCACTTACAAAGGCACAAAACGCCGAAAGTGCGAACTATCCGTTTTGCACTATCGAGCCAAACAAAGCCATCGTGCCAGTGCCTGATAAGCGCCTAAACGAGCTTGCAAAGATAGTTAGTCCTAATAAAATTCAATACTCAACCATCGAATTTGTCGATATAGCAGGCCTTGTAAAAGGGGCTAGCTCTGGCGAGGGACTTGGCAATAAATTTCTATCAAACATTAGAGAAACCGAGCTTATTTTACACATCGTTCGCTGCTTTGAGGACGAAAACATCACCCACGTCGAGGGCAGCGTCGATCCAGTAAGAGACATCGAGATCATCCAAACCGAGCTGATACTAGCTGACATCGAGCAGCTAAATAAAAAGATAGAAAAGCTCACAAGAGAGGCGAAAGCAAATGCAAAAGGCGCTAAAGAGGCGCTTGAGATAGCAAATTTGCTTCTAGCTCACCTAAATGATGGCAAAAGCGCAAGTAGCTTTGAGCAAAGAGATAGCGAGGCGTTTTTAGCGCTCAACAAAGAGCTAAGGCTTCTAAGCGCTAAAGAGGTAGTTTATGGCGCAAATGTCGATGAAGAGGGACTTAGTGAAGATAATAAATTTGTAAAAGCACTAAAAGAGTATGCTAAAGCCTCAGACCACGAGGTGATCAAGCTTTGCGCCAAAGTAGAAGAGGAGCTAATAGGCCTAAGCGACGAAGAGGCACACGAGTTTTTGGCATCTCTTGGCACAAGTGAGAGCGGTCTTGAAAAGATCATCAAAACATCTTTTGCAAAGCTAAATTTGATAAGCTATTTCACCGCTGGCGTCGTGGAAGTTAGAGCTTGGACGATCACAAATGGCTGGAAAGCGCCAAAGGCAGCAAGTGTTATTCACAACGACTTTGAGAGAGGCTTTATCAGAGCTGAAGTGATAAGCTACGAGGACTACATCGCGCATGGCGGCGAAAATGGAGCTAAAGAGGCTGGCAAGATGAGACTTGAGGGCAAAGACTACATCGTGCAAGATGGCGATGTTATGCACTTTAGGTTTAATGTCTAAATTTTACAAGGTTTTTACCTTGTAAAATTCTTCTAGTTACTCTTTTATCCTGCCGATCGCTTCAGCAAATTTAAGCTCTTTGTTTTCAAAGAGATTGTATTCGATTGCATCTTTTTCGCTAAGTATGACGATGGTTGAGCCAAGCTCGAAATTTCCGAGGCGCTCGCCCTTTTTGATGTGTAAATTTTCATATTCATAAATTTGTGTAAAATTTGCCACCACATTTGTTTGGATGCGCTCATCAAAGCTAAATTTCATCTTGCTAGCGTTTAGCGCACCTACGAAAATAGGGTCGTTAGATAGGATAAATTTATCTTGACATTAGTTATTCTTTTTAAAGCCAAACAATACAAATTTGCTTTTGCAGATTGATTTGCCGCCTTGCAAATTTAATAAATTTATCTCTCTTTCTTTTGCAAATTCTTTTTATGATCCTTATACGCTACAAAGCATGCACATATAAAAACAAAAATCGTTATAGCTAGGATCAAATTTTGCCCTGGCATTAGCTACCCTTTTATAGTATCTTACTATCAGGCGAGTAGCAAGATACTATTATTTTTTTATTCTTCTCTTATTAGTTTTAGGATAACGGTGTCACCGATACATTTTGGGAGTTCTCCTTTTAGTTTAAAGATTTCTCCCTCTTTTTTAATATTTTTAATACTATACCCCATTAAGTTGCTTGGATCTTGGTGGATGTGTATTTTTTCATCTCCATTTGCATCGTAAAATTCTATATAGTTTCCTTTTGGACCGTCTTTTTTTGTTCCAATCGGGAATTCTATTATTTTATAATATACATCTGCTTCAAGGCTCTCATATTTTGTTTTTGGATTATCACATACTTCTTTTAGGCTATGCGCCACCCCCCCCCTCGCATCCAAGTAATGCTAGTGAAACAATACCACTCAATGCTAATAATGAAACTTTTTTCATATACTTTCCTTTTATATTTTTTAGATTTAAGCTCTAAAAACAAGTCATTTTTTCTAAATTTTCCTTGCGGAAATGAAAAAATTATGTTTTTCATCGCTTAATTGGCTATTTTATCCTTTTATTTTTAAAGTTTTCACTTTATGCGACTTTAAAATTTAAACCTCTTTTGCGCTGTTTTTAAAGACATTTACCACGCTGGCTCGTTTGTGACAAATTTCGGCATACTCTTTTTCGCTCTTTGAGTCATAGACTATGCCAGCTCCAGCTCCGACAAAGACGTCGCTAAAGCCGTTTTTAGCTGGCACAAAGATGGCTGAGCGGATGAGGATCGCCACCTGAGCGTCGCCATTAAAATGCAAAAATCCAATGCCCCCGCCATAGATATTTCGCTCAAAAATTTCAAGCTCATTGATGATCTGCATCGCTCTGATCTTTGGCGCACCGCTTAGCGTGCCAGCTGGGAAGATGCTAGCTAGTACGTCAAAAAGGTTAAGCTCCCTAGCGCACTTGCCATAGACGTCGCTCACGATATGCATCACTTTTTCAAATTTCTGGATATGCATCGCATTTTTCACGACTACACTCTTTGGCCCTGAGACCCTGCCGATGTCGTTTCTGGCAAGATCGATTAGCATCTTATGTTCAGCCAGCTCCTTTTCGTCGCTTAAAAGCTCATTTTCAAGCGCCACATCAGCGTTTGCATCGCCGCCTCTTGGTCTTGTGCCAGCGATTGGTGCTACAAAAATTTGCTCACTTTTCATCTCAAAAACAAGCTCAGGCGACGAGCCAACCACATCGCCATAAGGCGTAGGAAAATGAAACATATACGGGCTAGGATTTGCTATGGCAAGCTTTTTGTAAAAGTCCAAGCTGCTCATATTCGTTGAAATTTCAAGCAGCTCCCCAAGCACCACCTGAAAGACATCGCCGCTTCTTATGTATTCTTTTGCTACTTCAACCATATTTTCAAAGTGTTTCTTTTCGCTACTAAGATCAGTTTTTATGCTAAATTCACACTCTTTTTCGCCCTTATGCTCTGCCTTTAAATTTAGCAAAAAGTCATAATACCTCTCTTTATCTCCATAAAAAGTATAAATTTTACTCATCTTATCAAAGTGTAGATATGCTTTAGCGTCAGCGTAGATAAATTTTGGAAATTCATACTTTTTAGCTTTCTCTTCGCCGATATACTCAAAGTATCTCACGCCATCATATGCAAAAACGCCAAAAAGCCCAGCAAAAGGTGCGAGCGATCTGTTACGATTAGTATCAAAGTAGCTTCTAAGCCCGTAAAAGTCCATATCCTTTTCATCGATATATTCGCAGTCTATGCCGATTATCGTTTGCGTCTTGTCTTCAGCAAGGTAGCTATTTTTAAATTTCTCTCTGATCGCTTCGTAATAAAAGAGTGGTTGTTCTAAGAGCATATTTTTCCTTTTAAATTTTTATTGATTATAAAAAATTTTCGCTTTTACTTTTTAGAATTTTGGCTAAATTTTTAAATTTACCCCTTTTTTACTATTTTTTTAAGAGCCCCTTGGCTAAAATTTACGCCAGTCGAGGGAGAAAAAATGCTTTTTGTAGAACTATTTATAATCGGTATCGGCGTTGGTTACATCGCCGGGTTTTTTGGCATCGGTGGCGGCACGGTCGTCGTTCCTATCATGGTCGCCTTTGGATACGACGTCAAAACTGCCATTGGCATAAGCGTCATGCAGATGATCTTTAGCGCGACATTTGGCTCGTATCTAAACTACAAAGCTGGGCTTTTAAAGCTAAATCGTGGCGTCTTTTTGGGGCTTGGAGGCTTGGTTGGAGCTAGCTTTAGTGGCATCATCGTGTCGCACGCGCCTGCACTTTTACTTGAGTCTATGCTACTTGCGACATTTGTCTTTTCGCTTATAAAACTATACTTTTCACCAAACAGCGACGGCTCAAATGCGAATAATTCGCTCTTTTTGCTATTTTTAGTTGGCGTTTTTGTTGGCGTTTTTGCCATTAGCATCGGCATCGGTGGAGGCGTATTTATCGCTCCTATCTTGGTTGGCTTTTTGCGCTATGAGCTGAAAAAAGCCGTTTCTATGGGCGTATTTTTCGTTATGTTTGCAGCCATTGCTGGCTTCATCTCACTCTCACTAAATGGTCACATCTCATACGCTGAGGGCACATTTTTAGGTCTTGGCTCGCTAATAGGCGCATACTTTGGCACCAAAAAGACGCAACATACCGACAAAAAAACACTTAAAAAATGGTTTTTGGTCTTTTACATAGCGATGATATGTTTGATATTAAAAGATATGTTTTTTGAGTAAGAGCATGGCTAAATTTGCCACGCTCTTTTTTTAAATTTCTTCGAAAAAGTAAGCTTCGCTTAGTTTAAAAGCAAGCTCTTTTAACTCATCTTCGCTTAAATTTACACCCTTTGCGATCTCTTTAAGGCTAGCCTTGCCGTCAAATTTCAATGCTGCTTTGATCTCTTCAACGCTTAAACTAAGCTTGCCATTTAGCTCGTTTGCCAAAGATATGACTGGCGAGCTAGTCTCCAAAAAATACCCCAGATACGCCGCTGCCATAGGCTTTAGCCTAGTTTTTTTAGGCTCATAAGCAAGTGCTGCAAGCTTTGAGGATGAAATTTTAGTGTTTTGATCATTTAAAATTTCAAGTAGCCCCATAAAGCCCTCGCTCTCGCTCTCTCCAAGTGCAGCCTTTACTTCACTTAAATTTAGACTTTGCGGATAGGCTTTGCTTAAAATTTCTTGCGTTTTTGTCCTTGGCTGCTCACTAAAATAGGCAAAATAAACCCTATCAAGCTCGCTCTCTCCAAGCACCGCGTCAAAGTCATCAGACCCTTCAAGCCTTTCTTTGTGCGCGATGAGGCTTTTTCTAAAGGATCTATTAAACAAAAAGTCGTTTAGCTGCTCTTTTTTGATGCGAGTGTTGTAGCTTTGCTCGATGTGCGCGTCAAAGCGGTAGATCCCGGTTGAACTTGCAAAGATATCATTTAGCGAGGCGTCTATGACGTAGCAAAGCCCGTGTTTATCGATATGCTTGGCAAATTTATGAAAGTAAGTTGGCTCGTTGCTCGCCTCCAAAAAGTCATGCAAAATGTAATAATCACTCCCCTTTGCGATGATGCCTTGCAAGAAATTTAGCTGCGTCAAAAGTAGCTTCATACTATCTTTATAGACGACGTCGCTTTGGTTTTGCAGGCTAAATTTTAGATAATCCTGCAAGAAATTTAACTCATCTTTTATGTAAGAAAGTGCCTCTTTGCTCTCCTTGCCAGCGCTCGCAAAGAGCATGAAGTCTCTTAAGATATCAAGGCTCTTCCAGCCTGGGTAGGTATTATAGGAGACGTAGGCGATGCCATCTTTGCTAAGTAGCGCCTTTATCGTAGCTAGCAGCGCGTCTCTCACGTTTGGGCTCACCCAGCTATAAACGCCGTGAGCGATGATGTAGTCAAACTCGCCAAGCTCCTTGATATCGTGCTCATTCATGTGCAAAAAGTCGCGCTCAAGAAGGGTGAAATTTTTTAAACCCATCTTCTTTGCGATCTTGTTGCCCTCTTCTACTTGGTGGCTTGAGATATCGATGCCAACGACCTTTGCCTCTTTGTGAGAAGCTGCAAATGGCAAGATATTGCCACCATACGATGAGCCAAGCTCCAGCACTCTGGCATCTTTTAAATTTGCCGCCTTTAAGCCCAGAAATTTAGCCACTGCCTCTATCCTAACGGGCGAGCAGTCGCTAAATGCAGCTGAGAAATAAGGAATTTCGTCGTAAGCTTTTTTCGCCTTGTTCATCAGCCGTGCTTTCTGGCAAATTCTCTCATGAACTCACCAAGTTTCTCAACGTCGCTTTGGCTAACGGCGTTGTAGATAGAGGCTCTTATGCCGCCAAGATGTCTGTGACCTTTTAGCCCTAGCATGCCCTCTTTTAGCGCTTCTTCGACGAAAACTGGTTCAAGCGCATGATCTTTTGGTATCGTAAAGCTCACGTTCATATCTGACCTGCTTGATTTTTTAGCGTGACCCACGTAAAAGCCATTTGAGCTATCTATGATGTTATAAAGCGTGCTTGCTTTTTTGGCATTTATCTTCTCAACCTCGGCAAGTCCGCCAAGATCTAGCAGGTGCTGCATGGTTAAATTTAAAAGGTAAATTCCAAAAGTTGGCGGTGTGTTGTAAAGTGAGTTTGCCTCTACGTGCGTTTTGTAGCGTAAAAACATAGGGACGTTTTGGCTGCTCACGCGATCAACTAGGTCTTTTCTTAAAATAACGATAGTCACGCCGCTTGGGCCTGCATTTTTCTGAGCGCCGCCGTAAAGTAGGCCGATACTGCTAAAATCAAGCGGTCTAGCGAAAAAATCGCTCGAAGCATCGACAACAATGGGCGATTTGGTCTTTGGCATAGCCTTATACTGCGTGCCGTAAATCGTATTATTTGAGCAGATGTAGGCATAGTCAGCGTCATCGCTAAATTTAAACTCAGGGATGTAAGAGAAATTTTCATCCTCGCTGCTTGCAACGACATCCACATTTACGCCAAGCACTTTTGCCTCTTTGATCGCTTTGTTTGTCCAAACGCCGGTGTTTGCGTATTCAGCCCTGCCACCTTGATATAAATTCATCGGTATCATGCTAAATTGCAAGTGTGCGCCGCCTTGCAAAAATAAAATTTCATACTCATCGCCGATGCCGTAAAGCTTTCTTATCTTCTCCATCGCGCCAAAGTGGATCTCCTCAAAGGTCTTGCTTCTGTGGCTGATCTCCATGATCGAGTAGCCCTCGCCTCTGTAGTCGGTAAATTCGGCTTTTGCGTGCTCTAAAACGTCTAGTGGTATCGCGCTTGGGCCTGCACTAAAGTTGATTTTTCTACTCATTTTTACTCCTTGATAATTGCTTTTTTATGTGTATTTTGCGAGATAAGCTCGATTTCATCATTCAAATTTAAATCCCTAAGATCAGCTCTCTTGCCATCTTTTCTAATCTCGATAAGCCACTTTGTGCTCTCAAAAAAGAGCTCCCTCATCTCATAAGCCTTCTCTAGCGAGCCAAGGGCTGAGCTAAGAAGCAAGATCTTTCTTTGCACGGCATTTGTTAGGGCGTTTTGCTTGTTTGCCACCTCGCTAAATTTTAGCTCGATCCTAGCTTTTAGAGCGTTTGATGAAAATTTAGAAAGTAGTAAATTTAGCAAATTTTGCTTCTTTGTGATCTTTAAATTTAAGGCGCTATCAAGATCGTCGCTTAGCCTATCAAGATACTGGAAAAACGCCTCTTCATCAGGCAAAAGATCAAGCATGGCTGCACTTGGTGTAAGAGATCTGCGGTCTGCCACAAAGTCACTTATAACATAGTCAATCTCATGTCCGATAGCGCTTATGACTGGCGTTTTGGTAGCGTAAATTTCACGTGCCAGGCCCTCGTCGTTAAAGCACCAAAGATCCTCTTTGCTGCCACCTCCTCTAGCTAAAACGATCACATCGACGCCGTATTTATCGGCTCTGCGCAAGGCTTTTATAAGCGAGCTTGGAGCGCTTTCGCCCTGAGTTAGCGCGTCAAATATATAAATTTCACTTAGTCTCCAGCGGCTCTTTACCACCTTTAGCATGTCTTGAAGTGCAGCTGAAGTAGCGCTTGTGACAAGGGCTATTTTTTTAGGTAAATTTGGTATCTCTTTTTTTGCGCTGATGTCAAAAAGCCCCTCGTTTTCGAGCTTTTCTTTAAGCTGTCTAAATGCAAGCTCAAGCTCACCCTCGCCATCAGGCAGCATCGCACTAGCCACTAGCTGATACGACCCACTTGGCGAATAAATGGTCACTTTGCCATAAATTTTGACCTTCAAGCCATCTTTTGGCAGGAATTTCACCTTTTGGTTATTCATGCGGTACATCACGGCTGAGATGCTTGACTTTTCGTCCTTTAGCGTGAAGTACCAGTGCCCAGAGGCATGCTTTGTAAGGCGCGAAATTTCGCCACTTACCTCGACGTAGTCAAGTGTCGCTTCAAGCAGCGCCTTTGCTTTTTCGTTTAGCTCAGATACGCTAAGCATTGATCTCTTTTACCTTTTTAGCGATAAATAGCGTCGAGATATCCATGCTAAAGCCCTTGCAAAGCTCTATCTCAAAGCCAGCATCAACTAGCTCATCGCAAAAGCTCTTTGCGTCCAAGAAATTTTCGATCGAGCTTGGCAGATACTCGTACGCCTCTTTGTTTTTTGAGATAAAGCCGCCTATACTTGGCAAAATTTTACTTAGGTAAAAATCTCTTAACGCAGTTATAAAGCCCTTTTTCTGGCGTTTGGTAAATTCAAGCACAACGACGTATCCGCCATCAGCCAAGACCCTGTTAAACTCCCTAAGCGCAGCCTTTCGCTCGACCACGTTTCTTATGCCGTAGCTTATGCTTAAAATTTGAGCCTCACCGCTTGCAAGCGTTGTATTATCAGCGTAGGCTTCTATAAATTTAAAATTTGGAAATTTCGCCCTCGCCTCTTTTAGCATGCCGCTTGATGGATCGATGCCAGTTAGGCTTTTTATCTCCACGCCAAATTCTTTTGAAATTTCACTCCAAAGCCCCATCATATCGCCAGTGCCGCAAGCCACATCCACAATATTTATACTCTTGTTTTTAAAAATTTCTAGCATATATCTGCAGGCAAATTTCCTCCAGCTCACGTCCACGCCAAGGCTTAGCACCCTGTTTGCGACGTCGTAAGTCGGAGCGATCTGATTAAACATATCAACTATTTTTTCTTGTTTTTGCATAAATTTTAGACCTTTATATGTAGTAAATTTTTAAATTTCGCGAGATCTTGCGAGTTGCTTTTATAAATTTAAGCCGTTTTTTTAGTATCTCTTCTCTGGTTTTATAAATTTGTTTGTAGATTTTACTCTCTAGCTTTTCTTTGCCAGCAGCCACTGGCAAGCGCTCTAAGATGCCCAGCCAGACATCATAGTCTTGAAGCGCACCAAAGATCTCTTGCATATCTTTTAACCGCTCTTCATACTTTTTAAGCCCGTCAAAATAAAAAATCTCACTCAAAAACTCGTAAGTATATCTCACTTTTTTTAGCTCGATCCTGATCTTGTGAAAGCTCTCATTTGGGCAGTCTTGATCTAGGCTTTTTAGCCTCTTTTGAGCCAAAACTAGAAGTGTTCTTAGCTTAAACGAGCCAAGGCGCGAAAGGCTTACGTCAAAGAGCTTTGATCTATAAAACTCGCCCTCGTTTAAAAATATCTCCCACTCTTTTAAAAATGCGTAGTTTTCCTCGTCGCTAAGATAGCTTTTAACGTTTTCATACTCTAAATTTAGAGCCTTTTGCACAAAGTAAATTAGCTCATTTGCGTGCTTTTGCTCGCTTAAAAAGCCAAGAAAGATGTCTAAGTCTCGCTTTTTGTTGGTTGAGTTTGCCAAAATTTTAAAATTCTCTCCAAAAAAGAGCGTCACTTTTTCATCAAAGACGCCGTTAAAAATTTTAAGTAGTGACCTAACTTTTCTTAAATTTACTCGCAGGTTGTGCAAAATTTCTTCGTCGTGATCTTGCAGATAGTCGCCCTTTAGTCTCTTTATCTCTTTAAAGATGCTTAAAAACAAAGCTCTAAGAGCCTCACCGCTCTTTAAATTTGCAGCAAAATTTGGCGAAATTTCTTTGTTTTTAAAGACTAAGTAGGCTCTTTTGTAGTCGATTTGTTCATTTTCATTTGCGTGGATGGCAAGAAATTTGTTTTTATATCTTTTATCACAAGTTACATCGGCTTGGCAAAACTGCTCCAAAAAGGCTGGCAGTTTAAAATATACAGCCTCATTTTCATCACTAAATTCGATCTCAAATGTGCAAAGTCGATTTAAGCCATCTTTAAAAACATCGATGTTGCATGGGTTATTATTTAGCCGAAAAATGTATCTATCTTTTGTGATGACGTGGCCGATGCGGTTTTTTAGAGCCTTTTTAAACTCCGCCTTTTCGCAAAATTCCTCGTTTTCTTCTCTTATAAGATCTTTGCCAACCTTGATCGTTTTTATAAATTTATCCTCTTCGCTTCTGAAGCGGATCTCTTCATTTTGCGTGATCTTGGTGTAAAACTGAGAAATTTCAAGGTGCTTAAAAACTAGCCCAGCCTCTTTTAGAAAATCTAGAATTTGAGAATTTTTGAGTAAAAATTTACGCTCTATCTCCAAACCCACATTTTTCTCCGAAATTTTTTGCTTATTTTAGCGAGTTAGTGCTTAAAATAATGAGAAAAAGCTAATTTTAGGCTTGTTTGAAGTGTTTTATGAAGAAAAATAAAAATTTATGTTGCGTAATGCAACATAAATTTTGCCTTATCGGCAGTGCTTACAGCTTTTTACGCTAGCAACGATATTTAGGCGCTCGATGATGTTACCGATCTTTTTTTCAAGCGCTTCTTGGTATTTGCCAAGCTCTGAGTCATCATAGCTCATATCCTCGACGCTACCGCAGTTTTCGCAAACCACGTGGATGTGCGGATGCTCGTAGATGTCGTATCTCGCCTTTTGATTGACGATATTTACTTCAACCACTAGACCCTCGTCTTTTAGAGTGTTTAGGTTTTTATAAACAGTTGCGAGCGAAACTGATGGATTTTCTTTCAAAATTTCATCATAAAGCTCATCGATCGTTGGATGTGTGTGACGATCAAGAATTCTCAAAACGCTAAGACGCTGCGGCGTTACTTTAAGCCCAGACTGTTTTAGCAACGATACATATTGCATAATTTTCCCCTATACAAATTTTTGCTTTATGCTAGCAAAAGTAATATTAAACGTTTCTTTATTAAATGATATTAATTATTCTCTAGTAATTTTTGGGTAATTTGCTCAGCGCTTATGCCAAGGCTCTTTTCAACCTCAGCTGTCGAGCCATGCTGGATAAATTTATCATCATATTCAAAGCTAACAACGCTTACATTTGATATGCCATTTTCTTGTAAAAAGGCGCTTACGATCTCGCCAACGCCGCCTTTTTTGGCGCTATCACTAAAGATATACCACTTTTTAGTGCGTTTTGCAAGATCCAGTAAAAGCTCTCTATCAAGCGGCTTTACAAAGACTAGATCGACTAAGATCGCTTCAAGCTTGCCAGCTAGTAAATTTCTAACCAAATTCGCTCTGCCTACGCCGTTGCCATAGCCTAAAAATGCGATATCACTCTTTACGTCAGCTAAAATTTCACCCTTGCCAAACTCAAGCGGTTTGGCTTTAAACTTATCTCTTAAGATAAACGCCCCGCGCGGATATCTAAACGCGCTAACGCCTTTATAAGAGTAGGCAAATTCCATAACATTTTTCATGCTCTCTTCGCACCTTGGGGCAAAAAGAACCATGTTTGGCACAGCGTTTAAAAAGCTGATATCAAAAGCGCCCTGATGCGTTTCGCCGTCCTCGCCCACGATGCCTGCTCTATCCATCGCAAATGTGATGTTTAAATTTAAGATAGAAGCGTCGTGGATGACCTGATCGTAGGCTCTTTGCATAAAGGTCGAGTATATCGCGACAAATGGTTTAAAGCCCTCTTTTGCCATGGCTGACATCGAGGTAACTGCGTGCTGCTCGGCTATCGCCACGTCCCAAAAGCGGTCTGGAAACTCATGTATGAGCGCGTCCATGCCAGTGCCTGTTGGCATCGCAGCCGTTACGCCAACGATGTCGCTATGCTCTCTTGCCATCTTTAAAAGCTGCTCACTAAAGATCGCCGTGGCTGATTTGTTTGACTGTCTTTTTATAAATTCGCCACTTTTTAGATCAAACGGTCCAACTCCGTGCCAATTTTCATAGTAACCCTCGGCAAATTCATACCCTTTGCCCTTTAGCGTCTGCACGTGGACGATGACTGGTTTTTTCATGTTTTTGGCTGTTTCAAATGTGCTAAGAAGCGCTGAAAGGTCGTGCCCATCGACTGGGCCTATGTACTCAAGTCCAAGCTCTTCAAAAAACATGCCAGGAGTGATGAGCCTGATGCCCTCCTCCATGCGTCTAGCCATGTAAGCCGCGGAGTCTGGCATGTAGCTTAAAAAGCGCTCAACCCTGCCTTTAAATTTTTGATAAAACTGCCCTGCCATCATCTGGCTTAGATACTTGCTAAGCGCGCCTATTGGCTTGCTTATGCTCATCTCGTTGTCGTTTAGGATGATGACGCAAGGATATTTTCTATCCCCAAGCTCATTTAGCGCCTCATACGCCATGCCGCCACTTAGCGAGCCATCGCCTATGACAGCTACTGGCAAGCGCTCTTCATTTTTTAGTTTGATCGCCTTTGCAGCGCCAACTGCTAGTGAAATGGACGTTGAGCTATGGCCTGCTACAAAGTAGTCAAATTTGCTCTCGCTTGGCTTTGTGTAGCCGCTGATACCGTTAAATTTTCTAAGCGTATCAAATTTGTCCCAGCGCCCAGTTAGTAGCTTATGCGCGTAGCTTTGGTGGCTCACATCAAAAATAAACGGATCTTTTGTAACGTCAAAAATTTTATGCATCGCGACAATGATCTCGACTGCGCCGATATTTGAGCTAAGATGACCGCCATTTTTACTAACGGTAGCTAAAATTTTATCTCTGATGTCGTGGCAAAGCGCATTTAGCTCATCGACATTTAGGCTTTTAACGTCTTTATTCATTATTTACCAGCATTTTTAGCTTCTCAAGCCTTGTTTGCATCGTCGCATCGATGTTTCCGCCCTCGCTTATTATCACTACGCCACCTTTACTTATGGCATCATCAGCGCTTACTTTTACGCGTTCGTTTTTACTAAACTGCTCTTTTAGATACTCGCTATCTTCAGGATTAACGCGAATTTCTATATTTTTTACATCGCTTAGCTCTTTTATAAGTGAATTTGCTAGGTGATGAGCGATCTGGCTAGAAGCCGTTGAGACCTCTTTTTCTATCACCTCTTTTGCGATCTTTATCGCAGTTTGGCCAAGCTCTTCCTCGCTCTTTTTCAAAAACTCATCAAATTTAGCGTACTGCTCATCTAACTTTGCAGCTGAAGCGTTAAATTTAGCCTCAAGCTCTTTTATCTTTGCCTCGTTTGCAGCGTTTGTTTGAGCGATGCCTTCGTTTTTGCCATCCTCTTTTGCACGGGCGATCTCGGCTTCAAGACGCTTTGCAAATTCGCTCTCTTGATTTTCTATTTGCATTTGAAGTTTGATGATGTTGCTGCTTAGCTCATCTGTCTTTTTAAGGAGCTCCTCGACAAAGCTAGAGTCAAATCCAGGCTGGTGAGCTTGGCTGTTTTGAGGCTGAGGTGCAAAGTGATTTTGCATATTTGGTTGCACTGGGTGCGACATCTGAGGTGCGAAATTTTCACCACCTTGCTCTAAATTTTGTTCATTTAGCTCTTCACTAAGATTATTTTCTTCTATCAAAACAGGTGTGCTATCTTGGGCTCTTTCGTTACTTCCAAGCACCTTAAATCTATAATTTTCTATAAAGTGAGCCGGCGAGGTCTCACTTGTTATTACGCTACTTTTCATTCTATCATCTCATCTGCTTCGCCAACTTGGAAGACGCCTTGATCAGCTAGACCTTGAACGACCTCAACGATGCGTCTTTGCGCCTCTTCAACGTCTTTTACACGCACAGCGCCAAGGTATTGCATCTCCTCTTTGAAGGCTTCAGCTGCACGCTGAGACATATTTGATAAAAATTTATCCTTAATGCCATCACTTGAGCCCTTAAATGCAACCATAAGGTCCTTTTTATCGACATTTTTAAGAATTTCTCTAATCGCAGTTGCGTTAAGGTTGATAATATCTTCAAATGTAAACATAAGCTCTTTGATCGTTGTAGCAAGCTTATCGTCGCTTTGTTCGATGCGTTCAATGGTGCTTTTGCTAGCTTTTTGACCAAGCCTGTTAAGCACTTCTGCCACAGCTCTTGGACCACCAACCTCGACCTTGTAGGATGTGAGGCTCTCAAGTTTGCCCTCAAGCACTGTTGAGACACGCTTGATGACTGATGGGCTGATCTCGCCAAGGTTTGCCATCCTGATCACGACCTCGCTTCTTAGCTCATCTGAGAAGAAGCTTAGCGTCTCGGCAGCACTTGTTGAGTCCATGTGAGCAAGGATCAGCGCGATAGTTTGAGGGTGCTCTTTTACGATGAAGTCTGCAAGTTGCTGTGGCTTTATCTTATCAAGATAGCCAAAGCTCTTTGAGTTTTCCATGCTTTTAGCAAGCTTGTCTAAAATTTTCTGAGCAGCCTCTGGACCAAATGTGCGGTATAAAATTTCTTTTGCATATTCTAAGCCGCCACTTCTCATATATTGGTTTGACTGCATTAGAGCGTAAAATTCTTCTAAAATAGCGCCTGCAACTTGTTTGTCTATATTTTTTGCAGTTGCTATGTAGCCTGAAATTTCAGTGATGACATCAACATCCATGTGAGAAAATATAAGAGCCGTCGCCTCTTCGCCAAGCTGTATTAGTAAAATAGCGATCTTTTCTGGCATCGAAAGATCGTCATATATCATCTTTTGCTTATCGGTTAGTTTTATAGACATCAAATTTCCTTACGCATGTTAAAGTCACTATCATTTTTAACCATATCTTGGAGTAAATTTGAAATTTCCTCGCTTCGTTCAGTGACTACTATCTTCATCTTTTCAAGAAGGACGTCGTATTTTAGCTCATCTTCATTAAATTCACCGCTAAGACCAAGCTGTTCCTCGACCTTCTTACGAGCGGCTTTAAATTTCTCAAGCGTATCTTCAGCATCCACCTCGATATCTTCAAGATCGTCCTGGGCTTGCTCCTCTTCTTCTTTCGTCTCTTCAAGCATCTTTTGCATAAATGGCACGATGACTTTTTTGTAGAAGATGTAAAGTAGCAGTGCTGCAAAGATGTATTTAAGTAGCGGCAAGAAAGGCATCACGTAGTTGTTCATAAAGCCATCCATCTTCTCGCCAGTGCTGACATCTTTGCCAGTTTTAAACTCGAAGTTATCTAAGCTTACCTCATCGCCTCTATTTTGATTGTAGCCGATTGATTGCTTGATTAAATTTGTGATTGATTCTCTTTGCTCTTTGGTAAGCGGGGCAAATTCAAGCTCGCCAGTTGGTTTGCCGTCTTTATCCTTTTTGCTTTGATAAAGTCCGTCTATAACGACAGCTGCGCTCACTCTGTTTATGCTAGCAAACTGCCCTTTGACATTTGTCACTTTCTTTGAAATCTCGTAGTTTGTCTGCTGTGAGCTTTTATTGTACTGCTCTTTTAAAGTGCTGTCATCTAGCCCTTGAACAGGACCTATGTTGCTAACTGCACCTGGTACGCCGCCTACTTCATTTGGAGCTGAGCCTTGGCGCTTTTCTTCGATGTTGCTCTCGCTTCTTACGACGTTATTTGGGTCATAAACCTCGCTTTTTGTATCTTTTTTATCAAAGTCAAAGTCGATATTTACCTTTGCTACGACCTTATCTGCCCCGCCCACGATAGGAGCTAGGACATTTACGATCTTTTGCTCATAATTATTTTCAAACTCGCGCTTATAGCGGATCTGCTGAGCTATGGCATCACTATCAAACTCACCGTCCTCATCGCCAAGTGCGACGCCATCTTGATTTACTATCTTGACATTTTCGGTGCTTAAATTTGTAACAGAGGCGGCAACTAGGTTTTTAATGCCAAAAATTTGCTTCGCATTTAGACTAACGCCTGGCTTTAGCTCAACCACGATCGAGGCTGTTGGGAGCGCTTGCCTTTCGGTAAAGACACTCTCTTTTGGTATGGCTATTCTTACGGTTGCTTTTTGGATAGATGAGAGGCTCTCGATCGTTCTAGCTAGCTCACCCTCAAGCGCTCTTTGAAATTTAACTCTCTGCTCGGCATCCGTTGCACCAAATTCTTGCTTGTCAAAAATTTCAAAACCGATCTTGCTCTCTTTTGGTATGCCAAGCGTTGCAACAGCGATACGCTCTTTATATACATCGCTAGTTGGCACAAGGATCGTGCCTTCATTTGCTAGTTTATACTTGATGCCATCTTTGTTTAGCTGATCGACTATTAAGGCTGAGTCGCTTGGGCTGATGTTTTCAAAAAGGACGCTATATCCTGCAAAGCTATCACTTTTGCTTTTGTAAAGCGTTAAAAATACCAAAAAAGCTACAACCAAAACGATCGAGCTGCCTGCGACGATCTTTTGTTTTAGTGAAAGCTTTTGATAAATTTGACTTATTTGATGAAGTAATGCCTTAAAATCCATATCCCTACTTTAAAATTTGCTCTAACTCTTCAAAAACTCTATCGTTTTGCCATGCCTGACCGATGGTGATTCTCACCGCATTTAAGGCGTAGCTTTTTAAATCTCGTAAAATTATACCTTTTTTTAGCATCTTTTCGCATATCTGGCTTGATTTTGGCTCGTTAAATTTAAAAGTGATGAAATTTGTATAGCTTGGGATAAACTCTATGCCATTTTGCCTTGCAAACTCCTCATATCTCTTCATCTGCTCGAAGTTGTTTTGCATAGTTTTTTGCACAAATTCATCATCCCCAAGCGCTACTATCGCTGCTCTTAGGCTTGGAGTTGTGATGTTAAATGGAGCTCTTAGCTTTGAAAGAGCGCCTATGATCTCTTCATTTGCCACGCCGTATCCCACGCGCATGCCGCCAAGTGCGTAGGCCTTTGAGAACGTCCCAAGATAGATGGCATTTTTAAATTTCACCACCTCACTTGGTTTTATCTCTTTTTTGCTATCTTTAAATTTAGCAAATTCGTTGTAAGCACAATCAAGCACCACAAGCGTGTTTTCATCAATGTTTTTTATAAATTTATAGACTTCATCGGCATCGATGCACTCACCCAAAGGGTTGTTTGGTAAGCAAAGAAAGATGACAGAAATTTCATCTTTGTGTGCGTTATAAATTTCTAAAAACTCGCTCAAATTATGCTCCACGCTCTTTGTGCGGTAAATTTTAGCCCCTGTTTGTTTTGCATAAATTTCATACATCGCAAATGTCACGCCAGCCATCAAAACACCACTTTGCTTATTTGCCTTTGCGTGAAGTGCAAACTCTATGATCTGGTCGCTTCCAGAGCCGATGATTAGATTTTTGCTAGTTACGCCAAATTTCTTAGCCAGCCCCTCTTTTAGCTCAAAGTAACTATCATCTGGATAGAGATGTGCGTTTTTAGCGACCTCTTTTAGCGCCTCTTCTACGCGTTTGCTCGTGCCAAAAGAGTTTTCATTGCTCGCTAGCTTTATCACATCTTTCGCATCGATGCCAAACTCTCTAACTACAAGCTCGATCGGCTTTCCAGCCTCGTAATTTACTAGATCATCTAAAAAGTCATTAAATTTCATTACTCATCTCCGTTTAAATAGCTTCCAAGCCACGTTATCTCAGCGCCGCTCTCTTTTGCGAGTTCAAAGGCGTTTTGCACCTTCTCATCGTCGATATGGCCTTCAAAGTCAAGGTAAAAAATTGACTTAAATTCTCGCTGCTTTATAGGACGTGACTCAAGTTTTGTGATATTGATATTTTCATTTTTAAAGATAGAAAGCAGATCAGCAAGGCGTCCTGGACTGTGATCAGTCTTTGCTAGGATCGAAGTTTTCGAGTTTTCGACCTTGGCGTTTTTAAAATCGCTTAAGATCAAAAATCTCGTTCTATTTGCCATATTATCTTCAATAGTCTCATAGACGATTGGCACGTTGTAAATTTTAGCTGCGATTTTTGAGCAAATGGCGGCTGATTCTCTATCCATAGATGCCATATATGCGGCTGCTGCGGTTGATTTGGCTGGGACAAATTCGACCTCATTTAGCATATGATCTTCTAAAAATTTACGGCACTGGTTGTAGCCTTGCGGATGTGAGTAAATTCGCTTTATCTCTTTTAAATTTTCATTTATGCTAACAAAGCTGTGGTGGATATCTACGTAGAGCTCTGCCACTATCTTTATATCATCAAATTTACTCAAACAATCAAGCGTAGCTCCAACAGCGCCTTCAGTGTTGTTTTCGATAGGCACGACACCGTATTTTGCCTCTTTTTGAGCTAGCTTCGTAAAAACTGCCTCGATCGTAGCAAGTGGTAAATATGCACTCATCGCACCAAATCTACTTTGCGCCGCTTGATGCGTGTAAGTGCCCTCAGGGCCAAGATAGACGATCTTTTGAGGCATCTCTAAATTTCTACTAACAGCAAAAATTTCAAGATAAATAGCCTCGATCGCAGCCTTATTTAAAGCTTTATCTTTGCTAAGGCTAGTTAAGCGGTTTATGATGGCTCGCTCACGCTCAGGGCGATATATAGGCGTCCCGCTCGTTTGCTTTAGCTTGCCGATCTGCTCAACAAGCTTCATTCTTTCGTTTAGTTTATTTAAGATGAGATCGTCGATACTATCGATCTCTTTTCTAAGCTCATTTAGCTCTTGCATCAGCGCTCTCCAAAAATTCTCTCTCTAAAGCCACGACGTCCTCGAAACTCTCGCGTCTTCTTATGAGCCTATCTTTGCCATCAAGCACGCAAACTTCAGCGGCTCTGTTTCTTGTATTGTAGTTTGAGCTCATGCTAAATCCATAAGCCCCAGCTCCCTTAACCACGATGACATCGCCACTCTTACACTCTGGCAACTCTATATCTTTTGCTAAAAAGTCACCGCTTTCACAAACTGGACCAACCACGTCGCAAGTGCCTAAATTTTCATCCTTGCCGTAAGCAAAAATTTTGTGATGCGCGCCATAAAGGCTTGGTCTTATAAGATCATTCATCGCGCCATCAGTGATGACAAATCTCTTTTTGCCGTTAAATTTCTCATATAAAACGCTTGCGACAAAGTAGCCAGCATTGCCCACGATGAAGCGCCCTGGCTCGCAAACGATGGTCACATCTTGACCCTTTAGTGCGCCTAAAATTCCTTGTGCGTAGTCATATAAATTTATCTCTTTTTCGTCGTTATAGATGATGCCAAGTCCGCCACCAACGTCAAAGAATTTGATATCTATTTCAAGCGCTTTTAGCTCTCTTAAAAGCTCGCTAACGATCTTTGCAGCGTCTATTATAGGGCTTAGTGAAGTTAGCTGCGAGCCGATGTGAAAGTGTATGCCAGTTGGCTCAAGAAACTCTGATGCTTTAGCGTGGATATACATCTTTTTAGCAGTCACCGCATCAACGCCAAATTTGTTTTCATTTAGCCCTGTCGAGATATATGGGTGCGTTTTTGCATCAACGCCTGGATTTACCCTGATGCTGATCCTAGCTTTTAAATTTAGCCCCTTTGCAATGTTTTCAAGCCTTAAAAGCTCTGCAAAACTCTCGACATTTATCAGCAAAATTTCATTTTCTAAAGCCTCTTTTAGCTCCGCATCGCTCTTGCCAACGCCGCTAAAGATGATCTGATATCTCTTAGCTCCTGCTAACAGCGCTCTTTTGACCTCGCCGATGCTCACGCAGTCAAATCCTGCTCCAAGATCAGCTAAAAATTTTAAAACACTTAAATTTGAGTTTGCCTTTACAGCGTAGCAAACCAGAGATTTTCTAGCGTAAAATGCGTTTTTTAGCGCTTCATAGCGCTCTTTAATGTAGTTAAAATCATAAACGTAAAGTGGGGTTTTGTATTTGCTTGCAAGCTCTTTAAAATCCATAAAATAGCCTTTTTTAAAATGGCTTGATTTTACAAAAAAGTTGCCAAAATTTGGCTTAACGATGCGATTTTATGAGATAAATGGCGTATGCAAAAAGCAAAATAACTGGGAGCACCATGCCGATCTCTGGCAAGATGACTGAGGTTTGAGCAAATTTGGTTAAGATAAAGAGAAGTCCCCAAACTACGAGTGTTATGACAACAAAGATAAATGTTGAGAGTGCTAGGTTAAAAAACCTACCAGTTACTGGCAAATGATAGTAGAAAATAAGCAATAAAAATGGCGCAAAAAATGGCGTGATAGCAAGGTTATAAAATGCTGTTCTTGCGCTGTCTAGCCCTATGCCTTCGTTTTTAAATGTCTTTATAAAATTTATCGCATCAGGTATGTTAAATTTCGAGTTTTCAACGCTTGCAGCACTCTCAATGCTCTTTGGCTTAAAGCCTCTTAATGCATCTAAATTTTCGCTTTTTACCTTACTAAAGCCATTTTCGCCAAGCTCTAAGCTTTGAGGCAAAAAGGTCTGATTTACATCCTCTAAAACCCACTCATTGTCTTTAAATTTAGCGTGGTTAGCAAAGGTTGTTGAGAGCAAGTCAGTGCCATTAATGTCAAAAATTCTTACGTCATTTGCCCTTTGTTTGGCTGAGTTTAGCTCTTTTATATAGATAAATTTACCTTCAAATTTCAAAAATGAGTCGTTTGTGCTTTTTGAAAAAGCGGTGTTTTTAGCGATACTTTTTTGATAGTCATGCGCATAAGCAAATGGCGTAAAATTTAGCCCGACATAAAAAATCGTCACAAAAAAAGCGATGAGAAATGGCGGCAAAATGAGTTTGTTTTTGCTGATACCAAGAGCATAAAAGCTGATTAGCTCGTTTGAGCGAACCATATTTACATGTAAAATTATTAGCGCAAAGATGAGCGAAAGTGGCAAAACGTAGCTAATGGCACTTAGCGCAGTAAGGCCAACGTAGAGCAGCTGAAGGTTCGCAGATGGTGGCAGATCTTTTAAATTTGTAAGCAGATCAATGCCAACATAAAATAACTCAAGCGCTAAAAATACGATAAGAAAAGATTTTATATAGACCCAGCCAACGTATCTGGCGTATAGTTTCATTTGATAAGACCTTTTTTTACCGTAAATTTTTGTGAAATTTCGTTGATGTCGCTCTTTAGAAGCTCACAAACCGCATTTTTTGTATAGGCTAAAATTTCATCTAAAGCCTTTTTTTCTTCATCGCTAAACTCGCCAAGGACGAAATTTTTGGCATCGTCCTCATGCCCTATGCCAACGCGCACTCTTTCGTAGTCGTTACCTATTAGATTATCGATCGATTTTATGCCGTTATGTCCGCCGCTACTGCCGCCTTTTTTAAATTTAACCGCGCCAAAACTAAGATCAAGATCGTCGTGGATAACAATGATCCTATCTGGCTTGTAAAAGTCTTTTACCGCCTTAACACTTTGACCTGAGAGGTTCATAAATGTCGTTGGTTTTAGCAAGATAATGTCGTTAAATTTAAAAACTTCGCCTTGAAATTTAGCTGAGCTAACATCTTTGAAATTTGAGTCTTTTAGGAGGTCTATAAGCATAAAGCCTATGTTGTGTCTAGTGTTTTCGTATTTGGGGCCAGGATTGCCTAGCCCCGCTATTAGTGTCACAAAAGCCCTTTTTATTTAGCTTTAATAACTCCAAGTACCGCAACACGGTCGGCGTCAATGATAGTAACGCCTTTAGGAGCTGTGATATCGCGAACCAAAATCGTATCATCAATGTCAAGTTTGCTTACATCAACGTCAAATGAATTTGGTAAATTTTCAGCCGTGCATTTTACGCAAAGACGTCTTTTTGACTGGATCAAAACGCCCTTATTTTTAAGACCAATAGGTATTCCAACTGGCTTAACCGAGATCATATATTTTGATAAAACGCCAGGAAGTGCTACTTTTAGATCTACGTGTTTAAGATCGCTTGTAACAACATCTCTTTGGTAATCAACAATAACGACATTATAAACTTTTCCGCCTACTTTTACATCAAAAGCAAGGCTCTCTTTTTTGCGTGCCTCTTTAATAAAGTCATTGACTTTAAAAGCAGCTGCAACATTCTCTAATCCCTTGCCATAAATGTTGGCGATTAGATAACCATCTCTTCTCAAAGCCTTCGCAGACTTCTTACCGATACTCTCTCTAACGATTCCTTCTAACATCGTTTTCCTTTCATAAAAAATAGGTGCTGATTTTATCTAATGCTTTATAAATTTCACATAAAGCTTACTAAATTTCTTTAAGCGCGATCACTTCAGGTTGATCTTGTTTGCTTTGAGGTTTGCCAAAATTTACACCATTTTCAAAGCTAAAACCTGCTACATTTGAGCTTTTTATCTTAAGCTGCAAATCGCCCCTATTGCTAGCATTGTCAAGCGCAACTTCGGCACTAATTATCTTATTTTCATAAAGTTCAAGCAGATGTTGATCAAAAGTTTGCATGCCGTAAGTATTTTTTGACTCAGCTATGGCAAGATCGATCTCGTCAAATTTCTCTTCAGATATGAGCTCTTTTATGCGGGTATTTTTTCTCATGATCTCGACTGCTGGGCGTCTTGTGCCAAAAAGCGTCTTAACTAGCCTTTGTGAGATGACGCAAGCAAGCACTGAAGAGAACATAAGGCTGACTTTATCTCGCTCGCCTTGTGGGAAGCTATTTACTATTCTATTTACGCTCTCTTTTGCATCAAGCGTATGAAGTGTCGAAAGCACCAAGTGGCCAGTCTCTGCAGCTCTAATGGCAGTCTCAATCGTCTCAAGATCTCTCATCTCACCCACCAAGATGATATCAGGATCTTCTCTTAATGAAGCTCTTAACGCATCTGAGAAATTTAGCGCATCTGCCCCGATAGAGCGCTGGTTGATTATACTTTTATCATCGTTAAATACATACTCAATCGGATCTTCAATAGTCACGATGTGCGATCTTTTTGTTTGGTTTATGAAATTTATCATGCTAGCAAGTGTCGTTGTCTTGCCACTTCCAGTTGGGCCAGTCACTAGGATGATGCCACGAGTGGTCTCGGTGCAAATTTTTTCTATCACGCTTGGTAAATTTAGATCTTTTATGGTTGGAATTTTCGTTGGAGTAACACGAAAGACAGCAGAAATTCCATTTATCTGCAAAAACATATTTACACGAAAGCAGTACTCATCATTTAGTTTATAAGAAAAATCTATATCTTTTTTATCCATAAACTCATCAAATTTAGCCCCCAAAAGCTCTTTTGCGATGGCTACGGCATCACTTGGGTCTAAATTTTCTTCACTAAGTGGCATGATCTCGCCATTAAATCTACCATAAACTAGGCTTGCAGACTTTAGGTGAAGGTCGCTACCACCTTTATCGACTAAAGAGCACAGATATGAGTCTAGGTCTTTTTTGGTCATTAAAGTGATTTCATAATCTCATCAAATGCTGCAACAAACTGCTTCAAGCCGTCATTTAAAAGCTCTTTATAAGTAGCATTTATATCGATCTCATTATTTTTTATGATATGAAAAAAGCTTGAGATATTCTCTTTGCTAGGGGTATTTTTTGCCTCAGCTTTTTCTTTTACAAATTCTTTTATCGTATCTATCGGAGCTGTGTTTATAGAGTTTTTATACATTAGTTCTCTAACGTAATAATCCCCTCTTAAGCCACCACCTTTTACGCCAGTGCTTGCAAAAAGTGTCCTTACGTTTTCTAAGCCAAAATCCTCAATGATATGATAGATATTTGCAGCGTTCATTATGCCGATCTGCCCAGTTGGCAAGCTCTTTGCAGCCATTGTCTCATCAAGCTTTCTATCAAATCTACTAACAAAAACACTGATCACACCCTTTGGCATCATCGTATCCACAAAGCGACTTGCATAAGCCTTGCTGCCCTCTTTAAAAGCCTCTAGGCAGTTTTTAGCCTGATCTGGCGAGAAAATGAGCGTCGCATTTACGCTGATACCTCTTGCCATAAGCGCACTCATCGCCTCATAGCCCTCTTTTGTGGCTGGGATTTTTATCATGACATTTGGCATTGAGATAAGGTTGTGAAGCCTGATGCCCTCTTCTATCGTCGCAGCTGTTTCGCCACTTAAATTTGGATCAACCTCGATGCTAACAAAGCCATCATCGCCATTTGCGTAGTTTTTTAGCATTTTACATGCGGCGATTTTGATATCTTGGGTTGCTAAAATTTCATAAAGATCTTTTGGATGACGCTTGTTGCTATTTTGTATGATCTGTTTGTAAGCAGGTGATGCAAAAGCTGTTTTAAAAATAGCTGGATTGCTTGTAGCTCCGTTTATAACGCCTTTTTCTAGTAAAGAGTTGAATTCGTTTTGTAAAAAATCTCTCTCTATAAAGTCACACCAAAGAGAAAATTTAGCTTCATTGTCATACATTTTTTCACCTTATATATTTTAAAATTTCACGCAGATCCTTGACATCCACGCAATGCGTCGCCTCTTTTTTTAAAATTTCTTTCGCACAAAAGGCAATTTTTAGATCACATTTTCTAAACATTGACACGTCATTGGCTCCGTCGCCAACGCACATGATCTCACTTTTATCTAAATTTAATAGCCCCTTTAAGCGATCTATTATCTCACCTTTTGAGCTACCAAACATCATCTCTCCGCCAACTTCACCTGTTAAAATTCCATCTTTATGGTGCAAAATATTTGCAAAATTTGCATCAAATTTAAGTTTTTCTTGCATCTTATCAGTTGCGATGTGAAAACCACCACTAAAAACCACGACCTTTATACCTTTTTGCTTTAGAGCCGCTATAAGCTCGCTAGCTCCTGGCATGATAGGTAAATTTTTACAAATTTCATCTGCCTTTGAAAGTGGCATTCCTTTTAAAAATTTTACTCTTGCTGTAAGACTTTCAAAAAAATCAAGTTCGCCGTTCATAGAACGCTTCGTTATGCTAGCCACCTCATTGCTGGCGTTATTGGCAGCGGCGAGGATATCAATCGTCTCGCCGTCCATTATCGTAGAGTCAAAGTCAAAAACGCAAAGTTTTATCAAGCTATGCCCTAAAAATCACGCTTTAAAAGGCTCTCAACCTTTAAAATCGTAAGGATATTTTGATCGCGTTTGCCGATACCATAGATCATGCCTTTGTCTTTTACCAAAGTCTCTGGCGGCGGATCAATCCTGTTACGGTCTATTCTGATAGCCTCCGTCAAGCGGTCTATCACGAAGCCTGCGATGTTATCCTCATCTTTCATGACGATATATCTTGTATTTGAGCTTTGCTTTGTAACATTTAATGAAAAACGTTTTCGCAAATCAATAAGAGGAATAACGTTTCCACGTAAGTTAAATACACCAAGGACATAGTCAGGCACACTAGGAACACGGGTGTATTCGATAGGTTTGATTATCTCTTGGATATTTAAAATAGGTATCGCATACTCTTCTTCGCCAACAACGAAGCCTACTAATTGGACTATATCTTCGTTGTTTTTTATCTCAGGCTCGTCAATTTGCTGTTTTTGTTTGCTTAAAACTTGGTTTAGTTTATCATTCATCGCCTAACCCCTAACCTAATTTAATATTTTTTCTAACAACGTTTTCAAGGTATTCTGACGAATATGGTTTTGTGATATATTCAGTCATACCAACCTCTACTCCGCGCAATCTATCAGTTTTAGACGTTCTTGATGTTACTGCTATTAGCGGTAAAGTGCGATACTTAGAGTATTTGCGAATTTCACCAGCTAGAGTATATCCGTCCATCCTTGGCATCTCAATATCAATGAGCACCGCATCAAAGGCATGCTCGCCTGATTTAATTATATTGAGTGCTTCTACTCCATTAGTTGCTTCTATTATTGTGACGCCGATTGGCTCAAGCGATTTTTGCATGATAGTTCTATCCATCTTAGAGTCATCAACGATTAGGACCTTATAATCGCTTGGTTTCTCTTTTGCTTTAGCACTATCTTCCATTTCGGCTCTAATATTTACCTTAATATCCTTTGCCATCTCCATCATAGCACCAACGTCTATGATAAGAGTTACGCGGCCATCGCCTCTTATAGTAGCTCCAGCGATGCCTGGGATATTTTGTAAATAATCACCCATTGACTTAATAACGATCTCTTCTTGACCGACCAAAGTATCAACGATGATGCCCAGTTTTGCCTCGGCAACGCCAATAATTACGACATAAGTTTGATCTCCGCCATCAAAGACTTTATTGACACCAAATACATCTGAAAGTCTAACAAGAGATAAGACCTCATCTCTTAGTCTTAGAACGTTTTTGCCATCGATCGTATAGATATCATCGATAGGCACGCGAACAGTCTCAAGAACGCTCGCAAGTGGTATCGCATAAAATTCCTCTTGTGTTCCGACAAGAAGTGATTGAATGATCGCAAGTGTAAGTGGAATTTTAAGCTTCATAACTGTGCCTTTTCCAACTTCACTCTCAATATCAATGATACCATTTAGTTTTTCAATATTTGTCTTAACAACGTCCATACCAACGCCACGACCAGATACGTTTGTAACCTTGGCTGCAGTTGAAAATCCTGGCTTAAATATAAGACCAAAAGCCTCTTTTTCGCTCATCGCATCAGCTTCTCGCTCAGTGATGATGCCTTTTTCTATAGACTTGGCTTTAAGCATATCAGCATCTAAGCCCTTACCATCATCAACTATCTCAACAACGATATGGTTGCCCTCATTGTAAGCTTTTAGCTGAACAAGGCCTTTTTCAGGTTTTCCCATTGCCTTTCTTGTCTCAGGATCTTCGATGCCATGATCGCATGAGTTTCTGATGATATGAACTAGCGGATCGCCGATCTCTTCAACGATTGATTTATCAAGCTCTGTCTCTTCACCTGAAATTTCAAGGTCGATCTGCTTACCAAGGTCACGGCTAAGATCACGTATCATACGTGGGAATTTATTAAAGACTTTTGCTATTGGAAGCATCCTTGTCTTCATAACAGCTAGCTGGATATCAGTCGTAACTAAACTTAGGCTTGATACTACTTGATTTAGCTCTTCTAGGAATTTCTCGCCCTCATATCTCTCTTCTACGTCATCATAAATTTTTAGTAGGCGGTTTTTACCAAGAACAAGCTCACCGATTAAATTCATCAAGTGATCAAGTCTTTTTACTTCAACACGTATCGTTTGCTCTTGTGCTACCGCACTGTTACTACTAGCTGCTGGCACTTTTTTATCCGCATCTCTTTCTCTACTAGGAGCTGGCTTAGGTGCTGGCGCAGCGCTTGTGGCTGGAGCTATCTCTTCAGGAGATTTTGGAGCTATGCCTTTTGAAGCACGTCTTGCTTGATCTTCTGCTTTTCTAACTTTTAAAAGTCTCTCTATCTCAGCCTCAACCTCAGAGTCGCTTAATTTTGAAAGCTCGGCATCGCTTACTTCAGGAGCTGCTTCTTCGGCTGGTGCGACAGGTTCTGGCTCTTTTACTGGCTCAGGTGCTGGTGCGGCTGGAGCTTCTGCGGCTGCACTTGGTGCTTCACCTTCAGAAATTTGAGTAAGTCTTACACAAATATTTTTGATATCAATGCCAGCGGCTACGTCACTACCGTTATCTCTAATGCTCTCAAGTAGTCCCTTCATCATATCAACTGACTCAAGAACAACGTCCATGATATCTGGAGTGATCTTTAGCTCGCCTTTTCTAGCTTTGTTTAAAACATCCTCCATGTGGTGAGTAAGCTCTGTTAAAACGTCAAAATTTAAAAAGCTTGAGCTACCTTTTACTGTGTGAGCAACACGGAAAATTCTATTTAAAAGCTCCAAATCTTCAGGGTTTGCCTCTAGTTCAACAAGGTCATGATCTATCTGCTCAATAAGTTCGAAAGCCTCTATTAAAAAGTCTTCCATTATTTCTTTCATATCATCCATACTTCACCTCACTTCGCAGATTTAGAATGTGCTTCAATCACTTTTAGCACCTCTTGATAAAATACACCAGCATCAAATTTTGTAAGATACGCAGCACCACCGGCTTCTTTACTCTTAACCTCACTAAATTCGTTGCTTAATGAAGAGTTAAACACAATCGGAACATCTTTAAATCTATCATCATTTTTAATAGTTGAAGCAAAGCGGTATCCATCCATTTGTGGCATTTCAATATCGCTTAAGATAACTCTAAGCTCTTTTGTTAAGTTATCTCCATATCTTTGATAAAGCTCTTCCATTCTCTCTAATCCCTCAACGCCGTTTTTAGCTTCAACTACGCTAAGGCCCATCTTCTCAAGTGCGTCTTTTACTAGCTTTCTAGCAGTTGAGCTATCATCTAGAACTAAAGCAGCGCCTTTGATCTTTTGATCGTCTGTTACGTCAAATTCGATCTTTGGTGAGTAAATTCCTAGCTCTTCAACGATGCTTTCAAGATCAAGAATGAGAAGCACTTCGTCATTTTCTATTCTTGTTACGCCTGTGATCTTGCCTTTATCCAGAGTGCCAGCTCCAGCAGCAAAATTTGCAGGCTCTATGTCTTTCCAGTTTATACGTCTGATCCTCTTGGCCTCATGGACGATAAAACCGATCAATATACCGCTAAATTCAGCGATAATAACACGTGGCTTTATAACTACACCCTCAGTTGGCTCGACGATATTCATCCATCTTGCCAAATTTATAACAGGGATAACCACACCTCTTAAATCAAAAATTCCCTCGATATACTCAGGAACGCCAGGAAGCTCGGTAAGATTTGGCATCTTAATGATCTCCCGCACCTTTGCGACATTGACTCCGTATATTCCTTCATATACTTTGTTTTCGGCCTTTTTAAAGATACGAAAATCAACAAGTTCCATCTCGTTTGAGCCCGTTTTTAGTACGTTGTCTCCAAACATCAATGTCCTTTCAAACTCATTTTGAGCAAATTCAACTTTTGCTGGGCGTATTCTACAACAAAATAACTTTGCTCGCATGCAAAACAAGGTAAATTTATATAAAATCTATCGTAAATATCAAATAGCTCACCTTGATGATAGTGTCCCTCTATCACTATACTTGCGTCAAAGCCCTGCAAATGCTTGCTCATTAGCTCCTTGAAGTTTGAAATTTTATAGTGCAGATTTTTCTTAGTAAGTTTGGCTAGTATCGCTTTTGAAATTTTAAAATCCGAAATTTTATCAAGCGCGTTCATAAATTTCAAAAACCATCTAAGCCTTAAAAACCTAAGTGCATACTTATCTATAAAAGGTAAAAATATATCGCCGTGCGCGATCTGGACGTGCTCGCCACTTATAGTTCTAAATTTCACTGGCTGAGCGCAAATGTCATAAACTTTTACTCCCTCGAAGCTTAGCCTCTCACCTTTGTCCCAAAAATCTCTAGTTTTATCAAATAAATTTGAAAGCCTAAAATCGTGGTTACCCTCGAAGTAAAAAATTTCCACCTTTTGTGAAATTTTATTTATAAGCCTTAAGTGCTCAGCGTAAAATTTTTGCGTATATTCGCCCTCGCCCGTTAAAAAATCAAATATATCGCCAAGCAAGAAAATCTGTGGCGGCTCTTTGATCTCTCCGCTATCAACGGCGCGCAAAAATCTCAAAAAGCCATCGCGGTTTGTGTTTTCATGCGCATCAGCCAAAAAGATTGCGCCTTTTTTTATAACGGGGGCATATAGGTATTCGCTCAAATTTTGCCTTAATTAAAAATTAGCAGAGCCAAAAAGCAGCTTTTAGCTCTTCGCCTCATCTTTTTAGTCAAATTTTATAGGCTTATAGCAAATTTTCACGATCTCAACGTCGCTTCTGCCCTTTGGTAAATTTAGCGCGACCTCATCGCCCTCAGCCTTGCCTAAAAGCTGCTTTGCAAGAGGCGAGTTTATCGAGATATAGCCCTTGTCTAGGTCACTTTCGCTCACACCAACTATCGTGTAAGTATGCTCTACCTCGGTCTCTTCATCCATTATCGTCACACTAGAGCCAAACCTCACTCTGTCATGCTCGTAGCTACTTGGATCGATCACCTCTGCGTTTGCCAAAAGTGCGCTAAGCTCAGCGATCCTAGCGTCTATAAAGGCTTGCTTCTCTTTTGCAGCGTGATACTCAGCGTTTTCTTTTAGATCGCCATGGCTTCTTGCGATGTCGATCTCTGTTACGATTTGTGGGCGCTGCACTAGCCTTAGATCCTTTAGCTCAGCTTCTATTTTTTCATATCCGTATATTGTCATTGGTTCACTCATTTTTTACTCCATATTTTTTAAAATTTTTACTACATTTTTACTGCTGCCATGTCCTAAGTAAGCCCTTAGCTCATCGCAGCCTTTTAAGAATTTTTGCCTATCACAGCTCTCATAAGCTCTAAACAAATTTTCAGCCGTTGCAAATTCTTGGATAAACTCCTCATGAAGCGGCTCTTTGCCCATGAAGTCAAACATTATATTTGCAAGTCCTGCGTGCTCGATCTTTACAAATTTTCTAGCGATGAAAACATCTATCGCTTTTGCCTTGTATGCTAGCACAAATGGCGTGCCAATGAGCGCTGCCTCAAGCGTAGCAGTGCCAGAGCAAACAAAGGCAAAGTCACTCTCATACAAGGCTTCAGGCGTGTTTGAAACGACCTCAAAATCGCTCACATCGCCATAAATTTCGCCCACTTTATCAAGCAAAAATGGCGGCACGACAAGCAGCCTTTTAGCCTCTATCTTTTTAGCAAGCTCTCTATAAACTGGCATCAGCCTTGAAATCTCTGACCTTCTTGATCCCGGTAAAAACGCCACTTTACCACTGCTACTTAGGCTAGTTTTTTTAAGCTTTATCTCATCCATCAAAGGATGGCCCACGTAGGTCGAGCGACTATAAAATTTCGCATCAAATGGCAGGATCGAAGCAAGGTTGTCACAGTATCTCTCCACAACGCTCACTCTTTTTGGCTTCCACGCCCAAACTTGCGGCAAGATATAGTATGTCACGGCTGCTTTTGCGCCGGCCTCTTTTATCGCCTTTGCAAGCGGTAGGTTAAAGGCTGGACTGTCTATTAGCAGCACTGCATCAGCCTCTTTTGCCATCTGGCTCATCACTTTCATCGCCTTTTTTGCCTTAAAAATAAGTGGCAAAACCTCGACAAAGCCCATCGCTGAAAACTCGCTGCTTTTCATATATGGCATGCCAAGCTCTTCGCTAAAAATTCCCATTAGCTCAAATTCGCCCTCAAAATTTTTCAAAATTTCTTTTAAATGCAAATTTGCCGATGGCTCAAGAGCGGAGACTAAAATTTTCATTTACACACTTTCATCAGGTCTTTTTTTGGGGGCATTATACGCAAAAATTCTTTAAAATTTTAAGAAAGCTGTGATAAAATCCAAGCCTTTAAAGGATAAAATTTGAAAGAAATTTTGATAACAAATGACGATGGATTTGAGGCGACTGGCCTGCTTGCCTTAAAAGAAGCTTTAAACGAGCTAGATGGCATAAATGTCACGATCGTGGCTCCAAGCTCTGAAAAATCAGCCTGCGCTCACTCTTTGACACTCACAAGGCCTCTTAGATTTATAAAACTCGATGATAACTTTTTTAAACTTGACGACGCAACGCCTAGCGACTGCGTCTATCTCGCGCTTCACGCACTTTATAATAAAAAGCCAGATCTAGTGATAAGCGGCATAAATCACGGGGCAAATTTAGGCGAGGACATCACCTACTCTGGCACGTGTGGAGCAGCGATGGAGGGCGTTTTACAGGGCATTAGAAGCATCGCTTTTTCGCAGTTTTATGAAAACAACTCACTAAATGAACTTGGCTTTGAACTAGCAAAAGAGATCGTTAAATTTATCGTACCAAAGGTGCTAAATGATGAAATTTCGCTAAATCAAAGAGAATTTCTAAATGTAAATATCCCAGCCGTAACAAGCAAAAATTTCAAAGGTTATGCCGTCGTGCCAGCTGGCAGACGCACCTACGCCACGCATGCCACGCTTAATCGCAACCCAAGAGGCATCGAGTACTACTGGCTTGGAAACGCCGCACTTGAATACGAAAAAGGCGAGCCAAGCGATATCAGCAAGGTAAATGAGGGCTTTGCCACGATAACGCCCATAAAACTAAATATGACTTCATACGAGAGCTTGGAGGGCTTAAAAGGGAAATTTGATGCAAAATGATAGATTTACAAGGATAAGATGGCTCTTTGGCGAGGATGGTTTTAGCAAGCTTCAAAGCGCAAAAGTGCTAGTTTGCGGAGCTGGAGGCGTTGGAGGGATGTGCGTGGATGCGCTTGCTAGAAGCGGGGTCGGAAGTATCACGCTGATCGATAAAGACATCTTTGACGTGACAAATCAAAACCGCCAAATTTACAGCGAAAACGTAGGCGGCGTAAAGGTGGAGGAGTTTGCCAAAATTTATCCTTGCATCACGCCTATGCAGACGCTGATCACGCCTGAGTTTGTCGCTGGATTTGACTTTAGTAAATTTGACGTGGTGATCGATGCGATCGATGATATAGCTGCCAAGATCGCCCTTGCAAATGCGGTAGATCCTAGCAAATTTATAGCTTCGATGGGTGGGGCAAAAAGGGTTGATCCTACAAAAATAAAGGTGGCATCCGTTTGGAAAACCTCGGTCGATCCGCTAGCTAGAAAATATAGATATGAGCTCAAAAAATCAGGCTTTAGCGGTAAATTTGACGTAGTCTTTTCAACAGAAGAACCACTTTGCAAGCCACTTGGAAGCTTCATGGGCGTGACTGCCTGCTTTGGGCTAAATTTAGCCTCACTAGCTGTTAAAAAGATAGTTGGGCAGTAAGCCCAAATTTACACTCCGAGTAAAATTTCAAATTAGGGCTGACATTTTTGGATAAATTGAACAGCCAGCTCTACAAGAGACTAATTTAACAATCCAAGATAAGCAAATTCTAAAATTTCATGAACGAGCAATTTTAGTAATCAACTCTTGCGAGTGAGTGAAAGTTTAAAATTTATAACTACGAACTAAAAAATATTTAATTTTTACAAAAATGTTCAAGCAAATTTAAAATTAGAGCTGGCATATCACGGCTCTAAATTTAATGCTAAACGAAGTGCAGCCTAAATTTAGTAGTCTACTAAGGCGACTGAGTAAGATTTTAAAATTTGCAAAAAACAAATTTCTATTTTAAAAATACAGACTTTAAATTTGAAAACTCTTTTATTCAAAAGGGAGACAAGGGGACTTGAATTACGAAGCCGTCCCCTTATCCCCCCTTTAAAACCCTCCTCTGCTTGCAGTTACGAGGCAAAGCCCGAGTAAAAACCTCTCGCACGTTCAAGGTGCATGCAATGGTGCTAGCGCACTGCATGCGGTTTATCATCAGATAAGCGTCAAGTAAATTTTAAACGAGTATTTTCGGCTCTAAAATTTGAGCTAAGCGCTAAGCGAAGCCAAATTTTAGTAGTCAATCCTTGTGGGTGAATGGAATTTTAAAATTTGTAAAAATAGCTTGATTAAATTTGATTTATCCAAGAAGGAGACAAGGGGGCTTAAATTTTGCTTCTCAGGCTCGCAACTAGGATAGACACGAAACTCCGTCCCTTTATCCCTCTTTAGACCTCACGTCTGCTTGCAGTTACGAAACGAAGCCTTAGTAAAAACCTGCGCGCGTTAGAAGTGCATGCTTTAATGCTGGCGCATCGCAAACCACAACAAATTTCTATTTTAAAATATAGCTTTAAATTTATAAGTCCTAAATTTTAGTAAGTAGTTTAAATAAAAATTTAAAATAGACCTAAAGTTTACATATTTATCTGATCGTGTTTGCTGTTTTTACAACCAAATGCGATTTATCATTTAAATTTTATCTCATCTTTTTTATATTTTCTAAGCAGCTCATTTATCTGGTTTTGAAATTTACCCCATCTTGCTTCGCTGCCGTGCTTTGCGTAAAGCTTTTTGGCATGAGAGATCAAAATTTCACTTTTATCTTTTATCAAAAGATATTCGTAGAGTTGATTTATCGCTGCAAGGCCGTTTTGTTCGAGCATTAGCTCTATTAAATTTTCCTCCGAGCTATTTTGCTCAAAAAATTCAAAAACAAAACCAAGGTCGTTTGCTACATTTTCATAAATTTTAGCCACGTCACTATCTGGCTCTAGCTCGTAGTGCGCAGAAGCAGTGCTGGAAATTTCATGTACTCTGGCTCTAAAATGACACTCATACTCTTTTGGCTTGTTAAGTGCTTCTTTGCCAAGAGTAGCCTCTATAAAAGGGGCGTAAATGCCGCAATTTATATAAAATCTCGTGCGCTCTGAGCTATTGCCACTACTTTTTTGAAAATTTACAACGCAGATAAAATTTGGAGTATTTTTGTAGAAATTTAAAGCGCTCTTACTAAAGCCATTATCCTTAAATAGCGGCTTTAGCAGAGCAATGAGCTCGTCAAATTTCTCTTTCATAAATTTAACGTGCCAGATGTATGATTATTTATTTGCGCGCTCGATATACTCGCCACGAACTGTATCAACGCGGATGACCTCGCCTTCTAGTACGTGAAATGGTATCTGAACTACCGCGCCACTCTCAAGAGTAGCTGGCTTTTTGCCGCCTTGTGTGTCGCCCTTAAAATTTGGTGGAGTTTCAACTATCTTTAGCTCGACTACTTGTGGCACTTCAACGCCGATCGCATTGCCGTTGTGAAATAAAATTTCAACCATCATGCCATCGATCATCCACTTTTTAACATCGCCCACGTCCTCATCGCTGATCGCGACTTGCTCGTAAGTAGTCGTGTCCATAAACTGGCAAAACTCGCCGTCGTCATAGAGATACTGCATCTCTTTCTCTTCAAGATGCGGCTGCTCGCACTTATCACCTGCGTGAAAAGTCTTTTCAAGAACCTTTCCATCGACAAAAGATTTGATCTTTGCACGAACAAAAGCTGCACCCTTGCCCGGTTTAACGTGTTGATATTCTACGATTTTATAAGGAACGCCATCGATCTCGATCTTTAGTCCCTTTTTTAGATCGCCCATTGAATATGAAGCCATTTTTTATCCTTTCAAATTTGTTTATATAACTGCGTATTGAGCCCAAACACAAGCTTCAAGTGCGTTTAATCTCTCTAGCGTTTCTGTTTTTATATGTTCATCGACCAAGATGACCGCAAGCGCCATGCCGTGCTCATCTCTGCCAAGTCGGAAGTCTGCTATGTTTATCTTCTCATCAGCCAAAATTTTACTGATCTGAGCGATAACGCCCGGTACGTCGTGGTTTTTGAAGATGATCATCTTGCCTTTTGGCTTGAAGTCAGTCTTAAAGCCATTGACGGTTACGATGCGTTGTTGATTTTCACCAAAGACCGTGCCGCCAACGCTTACGATGCCATTTTCAGTCGTAAGACGAACTGTGATCTTGTTTTTAAAGATGCTATCTCCACCTGTGCTAGTTTCGGTAGTTATGCCTTTTTCGTCGCATAAAAATTTAGCATTTACGTAGTTTATCGCATCGCCAAGACTCTCTTTTAAAGCGCCTACGATCGCAAAAGTTAGCATTGAATTTGCATATTCGCCAATTTGCCCGTGAGTCTCTATGCGAATAGCTTTGATCGCGCTTTTGTTTATCTGAGCTGCAAGAAATGCCATCTTGCTTGTAAGATCGATATAAGGCTCAACAAACGGCGGTAGATCTTCTGTTTTTATAGGTAAATTTAAAGCGTTTGGATAGCTTATGCCGCGTGCTGCCAAGATAGCCTGCTCGACTGCCTCTACTGCGATATTTCGCTGCGACTCAAGAGTGTTTGCTCCAAGATGCGGTGTGACGCTTACATTATTTAGATCAAGAAGCGGATGGCTTGTCGCTGGCTCTTTTGTAAAAACGTCGATACCAGCAAATGCTATCTTGCCGCTTTTTAGCCCTTCATAAAGTGCCTCTTCGTTATAAAGACCGCCTCTAGCGCAGTTTATAAGCCTTACGCCATCTTTCATCTTTGCTATCTCTTTAGTGCCGATCATATCGGTTGTCTCTTTGGTCTTTGGAGTGTGGATCGTGATGAAGTCGCATGCCAAGATGTCATCAAAATTTTTAGTATATGTGCCGCCCATATCGATAACTTTAGATGGATCGATATATGGATCGTATGCGATGATGTCCATGCCAAAAGCTTTTGCGCGAGCTGCTACTCTTGAGCCGATGTTACCAAAACCGATCACACCTAGCTTTTTCTTAAAAAGCTCAACTCCATACCACTTCTCGCGTTTCCAAATTCTATCTAGTTTTAGATCGTTGTGAGCGTATTCAAGTGATCTTGCAGCCGCTAGCATGTGCGCCATAGTTAGCTCAACTGCTGCGATAGTATTTGCAGTCGGGACGTTCATGGCGATGATGCCTCTTCTTGAACAGCCATCTATATCAACGTTATCCACGCCAACACCGGCTCTAACGATAGCTTTTAGCTTCTTACCAGCTTCTAAAAACGCCTCATTTACCTCAGTCGAGCTTCTAGTGATCGCTACATCAGCCTCGCCTAAAATTTTTAAAAGCTCGCCTTTTGGGGTATTAACTGCGTCTATTACATTTATATCTTGTTCTTTTTTTAAAAGTTCAAAACCTACTGGGTGTATCGCATCGCAAACAATGATAGTTTTCATAATTTTACCTCTCTCACACTTGAGTGGATATCGTAAACTCTTAGCTGCAAAATGATATTTTGCAAAAGCCTTGAGTCTTGAGTATTTAAAAAGATCTGGCTTTTGGCGCCGTCCTTTACAACAGTGAAATCAACCTCGCTACTTCGCAAAGTCTGCATCAAGCAAAACATAGAGTAGATGTCGTTTTTATCTATCAAAAGTTCGTATGCTGTGATCTTTGGCTTTTCTATCTTAGGTCGGTTGTATTCTATAAAAATTTCATTTACGGGCAATACGTAATCTTTTTTCTTAATAGTTGCCAGCTCGTTGATCCAGTTTTCACTGCCGGCTGTGCTTTTGGTTATATTTTGCTCGTTTGTTATATTGTTTTCTGGGATCTGGCTGAAATTTACACTTGCAAATTTAACAAGATAAATTCCAACCAAACCTAATATCACAAAGAGCAGAACAACTACTAATAAAAGTGTGCGTCTGCCCATTTATACTAGCGTAATTGTTCTTTTATAATGTCGCCAAGTGTTACTTTGTCGTCGTTATCGTTGATCTCATTTAACACTTCACGCTCTTTTTGTTTTGCTAAACGGCGTATGCTTAGGCGAATTCTATTTTTCTTCTCATCGATAAATGCAATAGCAGCTTCGATCTCATCGCCGATCTTTAACGTGCTAGCATCTACGCTACCTAGATCTTCTTTGCGGATTAGCGCGTCTACATTATCACCAAGCTCAACAAATACGCCAAAGTCTTTAATGTCACGGATCGTTCCTTTTACAATGTCGCCTACACTAAATTTATTAGCAAATGCTTGAACTGGGCTTTGTTTTAGATCTTTTAGGCTTAGAGAAATTTTTTGCTCAGCGCTGTCGATTTTGATGATCTTTACTTCTAGCTCATCGCCAGCCTTAAACATATCTTTGCACTTGTCATTTCTATCCCAAGATGCATCTTCGTTGTGTAGTAAGCCCTCAACGCAACCTACTCTAACAAATGCACCAAAATTTGTGATAGTTGTCACAACGCCTTTTACTACGTCGCCCTCTTTGAATTTAGCTTTAAATTCGTCAAATGGCTTTGGAAGTAAATTTTTAAGGCTCACTCTTAAGCGGTGTCCTTTTGCGTCTATTTCAATAACCTCAACATCGATCTCTTGACCTTCGCTGATGTGATCTTTTGGATTTTTGATATTTTTATCCCATGAAATTTCAGATATATGTAAAAATCCTTCAATATCATTTCCAAGATCAACAAATGCGCCATAAGGCTCGATATTGCTAACTGTTACTTTGATAGTATCGCCAACTTCTAGACCATCATTTATGATCTCTTCCCAAGGATCTGGAGTAGCAGCCTTGATAGATAGAGATAGGTGGCGTTTTTCGTTGTCATAGCTGATAACTTTAACTAAAACTTTATCGCCTTCTTTGTATAAAGAGCTAGGATTTACTGGGCCTTTGTAGCTTATCTCGCTGTAATGCACAAGTCCGTCTACACCGCCCACATCAACAAACATACCATAAGTTGTGATCTTCTTAACTGTGCCCTCTATAACGCTATCGTTTTCTACTATGTTTGATAGAGCTTCTTTGCGCTTTTTGCGGTCGTCATCTAAAATTTTCTTTCTTGAGACAACGATGCTGTTCTCTTCTTTATCAACTTTTATAACTCTTACTTTGTATGATTTTCCAACTACGCCCTCAGCGTTTTTAAATCCACTGTGCGTTCTTGGTAAGAAAAATTCTACGCCATTTGCGTCTTGAGTGATAAAACCACCTTTATTTTTTCCAACTACTTTTACGTCGATTTCGCCAGAATTTTCAGGATCGTAAGCTTCGATGAAAGCTTTAACTTTCTCTTTTCTAAGTGCTTTTTTGTGCGACACTATAGGTCTTCCATTTCTTGATCCAGTTATTACAACTTTGATCGTATCGCCAACTTTATGCGTCAGGTTGCCGTTTGCGTCAGTGATCTCAGAAACATTTAAAATGCCTTCTGACTTCTTGCCAACGTCGATTAAAACCTCATCGCCATTGATACTGACGATCTTTGCGTCACTATCTTCTTCAGTCTTTTTAAAAGACTCCTCTAACATCGCAGCAAAATCGATATCTTCGATATCTTCGTCTTTTGCTTTTCCTAATTGAACACTTTTGTTCACAGCCATCTTGATCCTTTAAATTTTATTATGCCAGTAGAGGCAAATTGGCTTATTATAGTTAATTGTGGCTTTAGCTAGGATAAATTTTATACTTTTTTGATTCTGTCAACGACTTTTTGTATGATCCAGTCAGGTGTGCTAGCGCCCGCACTTATGCCGCACAAATTTTTGCCGTCAAACCATGATCTTTCAAGCTCTTCTTCGCTTTCAATAAGATAGCTATCTTCGCAGAAATTTTTAGATATTAGGTAGAGTTGTTTTGTGTTTGAGCTGTTTTTTCCGCCGATGATTATCATCACGTCAGCCCTTTTTGCTAAATTTTTAGCAGCCTCTTGGTTTTCAAATGTCGCATTGCAGATCGTGTTAAAAACGCGCAGCTCTTTTACATGAAGCATGAGATAGTTTGCGATCTGCATAAATTTCTCAACTTTTCTAGTAGTTTGGCTAACGAGCGCGACCTTTTGCTTAAATTTAATGCCCTCTAGCTCGCTCTCTTCAAGCACGACATAGACATTGCCCTTGGCATACGACTTCACGCCTTTTACCTCTGGGTGATGCATATCGCCAAAGATCACCACATCATAGCCCTCTTCGCTCATTTTTTCACAAATTTGTTGTGGCTTTGTCACAAACGGACAAGTTGCATCGATCACTTTTATATCGGTCTTTTTTAGCTCTGCAAGGTCGTTTTTAGTGATGCCATGAGTGCGGATGATCGCCTTTTTCTCATCTTTTAGCTCATCTATGCCCTCAAGTGTCTTTACATTGTAGTTTTTCTCAAGCCTGTTTATCTCTTCGTTATTATGGATGAGCGGGCCGATAGTTGCGGCATCTCCAGCGTTTTCAGCTATCTTTATCGCTCTTTTTACGCCGAAGCAAAATCCATAACTACTAGCAAGTTCAATCTTCAACTCTAGCTCCCATTTTCTTTAAAATTTCAGCAAAATTTGGAAACGAAGTAGCGATAAATTCGCTCTTTTCTATCTGCATGCCACATTTTAGTCCAAGTATGGCAAAGCTCATAGCGATCCTGTGATCTCCGTGGCTATCTATCGTGGCAAATTTAGCCTCAGAGCCATTTATGATAAAACCATCTTCAAGCTCGCTAGCATCGACACCGCACCGCTTTAGCGCATTTATCGTGACAGCTATCCTGTCGCTCTCTTTTACGCGAAGCTCTTTTGCGTTTGTTAGCTTACTTTGACCCTTAGCGCAGGCAAATGCGATGGCTAAAGCTGGGGCTTCGTCTATAAGCCACGAGATATTTTCGCTAACCTCTACACCTTTTAAATTTGGCGAGTATCTAACCTCAATATCGCCTATATCTTCGTATTTGCTTGAGGTTTTGTGAAATTTTATCTCAGCGCCCATTTTTTCTAAAACTCTGTAAGCTTCGATGCGAGTTTTATTTAGCAAGATATTTTTTAAGATGATATGCGAATTTGGGATGATTAGAGCCGCGACCGCAAAGAAAAATGCCGAGCTTGGGTCATTTGGCACATCTATGTCAAGTGGCGCAAGTGGGCCTTTCATCGGCTCTAGCGTGATCTCTAGGCCGTCACGCTTTATATCAGCTCCCATGCCTGCAAGCATGCGCTCAGTGTGGTCTCTGCTTAGCTCTGGCTCGCTAAATTTGCAGCCATTTGAGTAAAGAGCTGCTAGCAAAAGTGCGCTTTTTACCTGAGCTGAAGCGATCTTGCTCTCAAAACTAAACCTTTCAAATTTAGTCCCTCTTATACAAAGAGGAGCGTTGTTTGCGTTGTTTGCGCCATCTATCTTTGCACCCATCTCATTTAGAGGCTTTGCTATCCTTGCCATCGGGCGAGAATTTAAGTATTTATCACCACTTAGCACGAAAAAGCCGTCTTGTGCGGCAAGCAGTCCCATAAAAAGCCTCATCGCCGTGCCTGAGTTGCCACACTCCAAAATTTCATTTGGCTCTTTTATCTTTTGTGGCGGAGTGATTATTATCTCAGCGCCGTTATCTTCGATCTTTGCGCCAAGGAGCTCGACTATTTTTAAGGTATTTAGCGTATCGCCTGCTCTTAGGTAGTTTCTAACGCGAGATGGCTTGTCGCTTAAAAGTGAAAACATCGCGCATCTATGCGAGATAGACTTGTCGGCCGCGATGTCATCAATAGTTAAATTTAGACTTTTTTCTAATGGATAAATTCTCATCTTATTCCGATATTTAGTTTCTCTTTTAGCTCGCTTAAAATTTTATCCATAAGCGCGTTTATATCGTCATCTTCAAGCGTTTTTTCCATATCTTGAAATGTAAATTTAAGGCTAAGGCTAATCGCACCGTTTAGTTTTGCATCTTTATAGATATCAACCGGCAAGAACTCTTTTAGCTCTTTTAAATTTAGCCCTCTTATGCACTCATAAATTCGTCCAGCCTCGAAATTTTCAGGCACGATGAGGCTAAGATCTCTTGTAGTGCTTTGGAATTTTGAGTATGGCACTGCTAAGATCGGCTCAAATTTAAGCCTTGCAAAATCAATCTCGCAGACATAAGTTTTTGGCAGATCTCTTTTTGCCTCTACCCTCGCATCAACTCTGCCGATATAGCCGATCTTTTCGCTATTTTGATAGATGTGTGCCTGCTCGTATGGGCTAAGATATGTGATCTCTTGGCAAGGTTTTAGCTCAAATTTGCCTATGACATTTTGCACCATCGCTGCAAATGCGTAGAAATTTGCCTCCTCGCCTTTTGCGCCGTTTATCAATGTTGGCTCTTTTAAAAGGCCTGATACGACAAAGCCTAAATTTATACCTTGATTTGCATTTTCGTCAAAGATTTCGCCAAGCTCAAAAAGTCTAACTGAGCGCTTTGAGTTTTTGATGTTTTTCTCGCTTGAGCTTAGAAGGTGATTAACAAGTGCTGGCCTAAGCGTGTTTAGTTCGTTGTTTATAGGATTTAATATCTTGATCTTGCAAGGTTTGAAATTTAGCTCACTTAGCTCATCAAGGCTGTCAAATACGTAGTGCACGCTTTCAAAAAAGCCATTATCGGCTGCACGGCGCCTTAAATTTAAAGCATTTTTATAGTCAAAATATGTCTTATTTAGCCTATTTTTCTCAGAGAAATTTAACGGCGTTGAGGCGATATTGTCGATGCCTATTATCCTTACGATCTCCTCACAAATATCATGCGAATTAACGATATCGTGGCGAAATAACGGCACTTTTACATTAAAGCTCTCTTGCTCGACATTTACGCTGATCTCAAAGCCAAGTTTCTTTAAAATTTTAACAACATCATTTCTAGCAACCTCTTGGCCGATCATATTTTTAAGCTCGCCAAGCGAGATGCTAAGCGTGATAGGCTCGGTGCCAAGTAGCGACTGCTGCGAGCCTGCAAAAAGACTTAAGCTATCTTTAAAGCCTGCCAGCCTTTTAAAAAGATAGTCCGCCCCGTAAGCTAAATTTGGCTCGCTACCACGGCTTGAGCGATAAACCTGATCGCCTTTTGGTAAATTTTTATTTTCAAAAATGGCTTTTGAGACAACATCTGGTTTTACGTAGCTAGCCTCTACCAAGATCACCTTTGAGCCCTCATCGACCCTAGCCTCATCGCTTTGGTAAATTCCAGCAACGCCTAAATTTTTATCCTCACAAAAAACCACGCACTCGCCATTTTCGCCATTTTTGATGTCAAAAACAGCTTTTTCGCCCTCGCCTACAAGCTTAGTGTGATCATAAGCTCTAAATAAAACGCCCGTGCAAAATGTCGCGTATTCAAGCAGTCTTTCTACTAAATTTGTCTTTTGGCACTCAATTAGAGCTAGCCTCAAGCGAGTTAATAAATTTTCACTTAATGCATTTTTTAGCTCAAATGCTTTATACAAAAATGAGCCATTTACCTTATCTTCAGTTCGCACAGATGCGATCCTGCCGATGCCTAGTAAATTTTCACTATCTTCATTTTCGTGGCTATCTTTCATATTTAGATCAAGCGCAGTGCAAATTTCTCTTGCGATGCCGTGTAAATTTTGGCAGTCACCCCTGTTTGCTGTGACATCGACCTCGATGACCACATCTTTAAACGCTTCAAATTCACCAAGACTTGTGCCAAGTTTTAGCTTGCCGATACTCTCATCAAGTGGCAAGATACCGTCATTTGTCTTAGGCAGTCCTAGCTCAGCTGAAGAGCAGATCATACCACATGACTCGATGCCTCTTAGCTTTGCCTTTTTGATCTCAAGACCATTTGGCATCGTCGTGCCAATGAGCGCTACTGGCACAAACTGACCAGCCTCGACGTTTTTGGCACCACAAACGATCTGAAGCGTTTCGCTACCAACATCAACCTGACAAACGCTTAGTTTATCGGCGTCTGGGTGCTTTTCTCTACTTTTTACGTAGCCAACAACGACGCTTTTTGGTAAATTTATCTCTTTATAGCTATCAACTTCTAAGCCGATAGAGTTTAATGTCTTTGAAAGTGTCTCGCCGCTAACCTCGCTAAGGTCGATCCACTCGTTTAACCAATGCTTTGAAATTATCATTTAAACTGCTCCAACAATCTTAAATCTCCCTCAAAAAGTGACCTTAGATCAGGCACTCTATGAAGCAACATCGCAAATCTCTCAACCCCAAGGCCAAAGGCATATCCACTTACATTTTTATAGCCAACCGCCTTAAATACATTTGGATCGACGACGCCGCATCCAAGCACCTCAAGCCAAGTAGTCTGCTTGCACACCCTGCAGCCCTTGCCGTGGCAGAATATACAACTAATATCAACCTCAGCGCTAGGCTCCGTAAATGGAAAGAAGCTAGGGCGAAAACGCACTTCAACGTCGCCAAACATGTGCTTTAAAAAGCCCTCGAGCATTGATTTTAAATTTGCAAAACTAACTTTGTCTGCATCCTCCACCACAAGGCCCTCGACTTGATGAAACATCGGTGTATGCGTTAGGTCCATATCGCGTCTAAAGACGGTGCCTGGCGCTATCATGCGGATAGGTGGCTTTTGATTTAGCATAGTTCTGACCTGAACTGGGCTCGTATGCGTCCTTAAAAGTCTAAAATCATCTAGGTAAAATGTATCTTGCATATCCCTTGCTGGGTGATATTTTGGTAAATTTAGCGCTTCAAAGTTGTGAAAATCATCTTCTATAAGCGGCCCAGTCTCGAGCGAGAAATTTAGAGCTAAAAAATACTCAATTATCTTATCCATCGTGGCCATCACAGGGTGCAGCGCCCCACTAGCAATAGGCTCGTTAAAAAGCGTGATATCAGCGGCCTCTTTTTTCATCTTGTTATCTATCTCTTGCTCGCTAAGCTCGGCTTTTTTAGCTTCTATAAGCGCGCTAAGCTCATCTCTTTGCTTGTTTAAATTTGCTGCAAATTCCTTTTTCTCATCCTCGCCAAGCTCTTTTAGCTTTGCAAAGCCTTGCGCCAAGATGCCTTTTTTGCCAAAAATTTCTACCCTGACCTTCTCTAAATCATCAAGAGTTGAAATTTCATTTTTGATTTTATTAATGAAATCTTGCAATTTTTTACCTTTATGAATTTTTGCATCGATTTTATAGAAAAAGAGTTAAAATCAAGATAAAAAGCGCGAAATTTAAGCACACTTTGATATAATTTCTCAAACTTTCAAAGGAGCTAAAATGACCATATTTGAAAAGATCGTTGCTGGTGAAATTCCTTGTAACAAAGTGCTTGAAAGCGAGAAATTTCTAGCTTTTAACGACATCAACCCAAAAGCGCCGATCCACATCCTCATCATCCCTAAAAAACACTACAAAAACTTCCAAGAGATGGATCCAGTTTTGATGGGTGAGATGACTAAATTTATCCAAGAAGTGGCGAACTTAATGGGCGTTGATAAGAGCGGATACCGACTCATAACAAACTGCGGCGAAAACGGCGGTCAAGAGGTTATGCACCTACACTTTCACCTACTTGCTGGCGCAAAACTTGGCTGGAGCGAAGGCGTAGCCGATCCACAAAGCACATTTTAAAAATAAAATTTAGACTCTTTTTGAGTCTAAATTCTTTGAAATTTTACTTCAAAAACTCAACTCTTAAATTTTATAAACTTAAAGTTGTTCTTTAGTTCATTTTGGGTCGAATTTATCTCGCTAAGCTCTGATTTTACGAAGTTTGTAAGCTCTATCTTGCTCACGCTTGGAGATAGGATTTTTATATACTCTTTTTGGTTTTTAAGCTCTAAGTTATTGCTAAAAAGAAGCACTCTAGCATCCAGCTTTAGCCCAGCTCTAAGCTCAGATATCGTAGCTAAAAGCACTTTTATATCAAAGCCCTCCGCCGCTTCATCCACAAGCGCTAGCGAGCAAGGTTTCGTCTTTATCTTTATCAAAAGCTCGCTAAAGCTATTTGCGACCTCAAGCGTGTTTTGAAACTCACCAAGAGCGCCAGCAAATATCTTATTTTCAAGCTTTGTGCTCTTGTAAATCACTATATTTTCATTTTTGCTAAAGTATCTATTCTCTTTGCTTGGCTTATAGTTTTTTATAAATTTAGGCAAAATTTGATTTAGCTCATCTTTGCTAAAAGGCTTTCTAATCTTCTCATCAAACGCCGGCAGCAGCTCTCTTTCAGGGATATTTGAGGTGTTTGAGACCACAGCGACTAAATTTATCTTCTCTTCTTGAAGCGATCTTATCTCTTTTACGAAATTTGCCACGCCATTTTCAAAAAATGAAGCATCGATAAAGACTGCGTTAAATCTATTTAAAAGAAGTGCTTGTTTAAGCTCTTTGTGGCTGCTAACGCCTATGACTTCGCAGTCTAAGAAGCTAAAAGCGCGCGAAAACATCTCAAGGCTAAGTGGGTTTTTATCGCATAGCAAAAAGAGCACTTTCTCTTCAGCCAAGCTCTCGCCCTTGTTCTTCTCCATATAGACAAGCCGCGCAACGCTAAGTGGCGTGAGTGGGTCTTTTAGCAAGACAGCATTTTTTATATTTATATTTTTACTAGCACTCTGCCTTGCAAAGACGATGTCGTAGTTTTTCGCTAGTGCTTGGTTGTTTGAGATGATATTTTGAAATCTAAGCCCCATATCTTCTAAAGTGGCTGCGAAAAATTCATTGTATTTTGCATTTATATCAGGCAGATATGCGATCCTTAGCTCGTGATTTAGGCTGAAATTTTGCAGTTTTTGCACCTTTTTTAGACTAAGGATAAATTTAAACTCATTGCCAGCTCCGCCAAGCGTGCTTATATCAAGACTTGAGTTAAAAAGCTTTAGATAAAAGCTAGCAAGTCTTAGATAAAACTCGCTCTCTTCGTCATTTATCTCACTTTCATCTTCTGCGTTTAAAGCTTTTATCTGCTCTTCATTTATGAAAATTTGATTTGTCCTTATCTTTGTTTCGATGAGCAAAAGGCCACTTTGGCTAAGGGCATCGCTGACATTTTTTATCTCTACTATCAAGTTGGCAAATTTATCGCATTTTGTCACGACAGCTTGCATGATAGAGCCAAAGACGACGCTTATCTTCTCGCTATCGCCCTCCAGCTCGTCGCTGATGTTTGCATCAAGATAGGTTAAGAAATTTAGCTTTTTCTCTTGTGTGAAAGGTATCTGCGCTTCAAGGATGTTTGAAAACAAAATTTGCGGGTTAAATGGCTTTAAATTTAGTCCAACTTCGCCATTTCTGCTATCAAGCAAGCCTTTTATATTGCTATAATTTATCGCGATTATCTGGCTATTTTTTTCTAAATTTTCAAAAACAAGCTCATTTTTTATCACATTTTCATCTTTTTTTAGCGTAGCGACCGAGCTTAAAATTTGCTCTTTTGAGAGGTAAAATTTCTTATTTAGCCTAACTAGTAGCCTATCTTTTATCGCTGTAAAGCTTCTTTCTTGCTCATACTTTTGAAGTAGCTCTTTATATAGCGCGATGAAATTTTCTATTAAATTTTGTGGATTTCTATCGCCTCTTTTTAAAACCTCATCTCTTACAAGCTTCATTTTTTTGTTTAAATTTTCTAGAGCTTTTAGCCAGATGTATGTTTTATAGCCAGCGTAAAAGAGCCAAAGCGATAGAAAAAACATCAAAAATATTAGACTAAGCACCTTTACTCTAAAGTTATCATTTAGTCTCTTTAGCTCGTCACTTAAGACATTTGCTATCTTGCTAAAGAGCTTGGCTCTATTGCTTTCAAAGGTATATATCTGCAAAATTTCATCACGTGTTAGCTCATTTTTTAGCTTTAGCTTAAAGCGGATCTCGTCATAGCCCTGAGAGACCTCTATATTTTCAAGCCTATCTATATCTCTTATTATGTTGTCTTTTATATCGCCATTTGGGAGTAAATTTGCATTTATATCGTTGTATTTAAGGCTATCTAGAGATTGTTTTAACGAACTTTCAGTAATTTTTTCTTTACCCATAAGCACAGCCAAGATATGCTCTTTTGTGGTATTTACGTTTTGAAGTAGCTCATAGGCTCTGATTAAAGAGAGTATATAACGCTTCATATTAATATCTAAAGCAACATCTCTAAATAAAATTTGCCCACTTTCTACGACAGAATTTGCTAACTCAACAAAGCTAAGAAACGAGAGATTAGAGCTCTCCCAGCTTGCATTTGCGTTTTTTAAAACTTCATTTAGCCTATCTCTTATCCTTTTATCATCTGGTGTGTTAGAAAGAGTATTTGATAAACTTTTTACAAACAAATTCTTAGCAGCATTTGCCTCTCTTAAAGCCGTCTCGTCTTGTGGCGACCTAGTTTTTTCATATCTTTCGTAAGCAATTCTTTCTGAAACGATCGCATCTAAGGTTTTTCTTATCAAACTTTCTCTTTTTACCTCGCTATTTATGCCATAAGAGATCCTAAATTTATCAAAGTAGAGTGCGCCATTATAAAAGCAAGTGATAGCAGCCAAAAATATTGGCAAAAGAACCAAAAATTTACTAACCCTCATTGCCAAGCCTTTTTGAAAATTTATTGCAAAGTGTGCTTATTTCGCTTAGTCTTTCATTTATCTGAGCGATTTTTTTGATCTTGTTTGGTCTAGTAAGTAGCGCATCGAAATTTGCCACAAGCGGAGTGATCTTTAAATTTAGCGCTGGCTCTTTTAAGATCTTTATGCTCTCTTCTAAAAATTTAGTATCTCGCGCTTGCACCGCACTTTGGATAAAGATCATCTTATCTTTGGCTTTGCTTAAAAATATACCAAGATAGGTCGCAAACTCGCTTTTGCTTAAATTTAAAAAGCTAGCCGTTTCGCTAAACCAGCTCTCGTTTAAGACCTCTTCTTCTTTATCCAAAAGCTCTTTTTCATCGACCTTTAAATTTGGCAAGCGAAGCTTTGTCTTTGCTTTTATCGCAGCTTGCTGGTTTTGGCTGTAAATTTCTGTTTGATCGAGGATCAAAAGCTCGAAATACTCTTCGTTTTTCACTGAGCTGATCTTTGAAAATTTAAGCGTCGCGTTTAAAATTTTGCCGTTTTTGGTCTTTAAATTTACTCTTAAATTTGGTCTTTTAGCTAGATAATCTATAAAAACTCCAGACTCTTTGTAGTCTAAAACTAGCTCGTCAATGTCTTTATGCTCGCTTAAAAACTCCCGTATATCTTTAAATTCAAGCAGACCAAGAGAGATATCTCCCATCGCTAAAATTTGACCGCTTTTGTCGTATATTATCACTTCAAATTTCCTTCTTTGAGCGTTAAAAGCTTTGCTGCTACGCTTTTGTTTGTTATTTTTGCCACTTCGTCTAAATTTGCTTCGCTGATTTTATCAAAACTTCCGTAAAAGCTGATTAATTTCGCGATACTGCCCTCAGATACGCCAGCTTGTCTTAGCACTGATCTCTGCATATCGTTTTTCTGCCTTGTTTTTCTGTGAAAACTGATGACAAATCTATGGCTCTCATCGCGCATTTTTTGAAAAAACTGCAGCTTTTTATCGCTCGTGCTTAGGCTAAAGCTGCCATTTTTTGTATAAATTTTATCTTTCGCCTCGCCCTTTGCGCGGTGAGCTTTGGCATCGATCTTTTCTTTTGAGATAGCGATCACATCGACGTTTGCCCCACTGCTTGCTAAAATCTCGCAGGCTAAATTTAAAAGCACTTCGCCACCATCAATAACCCAAAGATCAGGCGGGCTAAGCTTATCAAACCTAAGCGCTCTAGCAGTGAGGCTCTCTCTCATCTGATCGTAGTCGTTTTTGGAATTTAGATGCATGTGGCGGTAGTTTTGCTTCGCCCACTCGCCATGCTCATAGCGCACCATCGCTCCGACACTTGCCTCGCCAAAAAGGTGTGAGTTGTCGTAGGCTTCGACCACGTAAGGCGTGTGAGCAAGACCAAAGTACTCTTTTATCTCGTTTAGTAGCTCGTTATCGTGCGTTTTTAGGTATTTTTCGATGCTAACTTCAGCGTTTTTTGTAGCGATCTCGCAAATTTTACGCTTATCGCCTATTTTTGGGCAAGTGATGCTAAATTTACGCCCAAATCTCTCGTTTAAAATTTCCTCCACCAGCTCGCTATCTTCAAAGTCCTCATGGACGTAAATTTTGGTGCTGATTATTGGCTGACCAGCGATAAAGCTTTTTAAAATGGCCTGCTTATAAGCCTCGTTTATCTCATCTTTTTGAGCGTTTTTAGCCTGCGTGATATCGGTTTTTACGCCTGTTATCTTGCCACTTTGTACGCTAAATCTCACCGCACAGATCATATCATGCACGCAAGCGACTGAGTAGGCTTCAAAGTCCTCAAGCTTGGCAAGATCAACTTCAACCTTTGTTTGCATATTTTTAAGCGTTTGCATCTTATCTCTAGTCGCGGCTGCTTGCTCGTAGTCTTCGGCTTTGGCGTAGTTTAGCATGAGCTCTTCAAGGCGAGCGATTAACAAATTTGGATTTTGCAAAGCGGCTGTAGCATCAGCAACTATTTTGGCGTAGTCTTCTTTTGAAATTTTGCCCTCGCACGGGGCATAGCAGCGTTTTAGCTGGTAAAAAAGGCAGGCTTTTTTGCCTTTGATGCAGGACTTTTTCTGAACTAGGTTGAAATTTAGATAAAGCGCTTCAAGAAGCTCTCCTGCTCCACTAAAATATGGCCCAAAGTAGCGTATATTTGAGCCTTTTACTACCTTTCTAGTGATCTCAAATCTAGGGAATTCATCGTTTAAATTTATAAAGATATAAGGATAGGTCTTGTCGTCACGAAGCAAGATGTTATATTTTGGCTTAAGTTGCTTGATAAATGAATTTTCAAGTATGAGCGCATCTGCCTCGCTTGGCGTAACGATGTATTCAAGATGCACAGCCTCGCTTATCATCTTTGAAATTCTTGGGCTTAGCTTTTCAGCTGGTGCTAGGCTTGGGGTAAATTTAAAGTAGCTTTTGACTCTGTTTTTTAAAATTTTGGCCTTGCCGACATATAAAAGTCTGTTTTGAGCGTCAAAATATTGATATACGCCAGGCTCGTTTGGAAGCGTTCTTATCTCGTCTATTAGCATCTTGCCTGCTCATTTTTCTTTAGCAAAATTTCTCTTAGCTCTTCAAATTTCTTATAAATTTGCTCATTTGTGGCTAAATTTTTAAACTCGCCCTTGCTGGCTGGCATTACGAAATTTGACCTTTGCGTAGGTTGTGGCGTGAAAAATTTTAGATATTTGCTCACGATAAATCTTATATTTTCTTCTTTTTTGTTTTTTATATAGTTGATCTCGCTAAGAGGTTTTGGCTCGATGACGCTTGCAAAAATGCTATTTTTATTAAATTTGCAAAAGGTTTTTAATAACCCTTTTATATCATTTATACTACTATCACGTCTAAGCTCCAAAAGCCCTGAGGGATGAGTGAGAACGAAGGTTAAAATGCCTTCTCTAACATAGCAAAAAGCTATGTAAAATCGCTTTGCTTTACCCATGAGGCGAAGAAGCTCTTGGCACTCGTCTGCCATGCTTAATTTTTCTTTATACAAAGGATTTTCGTGGATAGCATCTATCATAAATTTGGCGTCTTTCATAAGGCAATCTTATCATCTTTTATTTTAATTTTCGCTCTTTTTGCACTTAGTGGTTGCGGCTACAAGGACGATCCATTTTATGGCGATGCACCTGTAAAAGAGAAAAAAACAGATAAGATCAATAAAATTTGATCTTAAATTTCGCGTAAGATAAAAATGTAATGCAAGCTTAATAAATTTAACTAACCTAAATTTTAGGCTCATTTAAGTAAAATACGCAAATTTTTATCTTACAAGGAGAGTATATGAGGTTATTTGGACTTCTAGGCTTGTTTTTTGCTATAGCCTTTGGTGCTGACGGAGAAGCTGCGGCTATTGACTTAACTACTACATGGGCGGGAATTTTATCGCTTATCATTTTTGTTGTTGGATACTTTTTCATAGCAGCAGAAGAGAATTTCCACATCGACAAGGCAAAACCTGCCATCTTTATCGGCACTTTTATGTTTTTGCTAATCGGCGTTTATATGCTTATAAACGGCATGGATGTGCATTCGCTAGAGCACGAGGTAAATCACCTGATCTTAGAGATAGCTCAGATCGTCTTTTTCTTAATGGTAGCGATGACATTTATCGAAGCACTTGTTGAAAGAGATGTATTTAACGCACTTAAATACAACCTAGTTTCAAAAGGCTACACTTACAGAAAGCTATTTTGGCTAACTGGTATTTTGGCATTTTTCATTAGCCCAGTGGCTGATAACCTAACAACAGCGCTTATCCTATCAACAGTCCTTTTAACGATAGATAGAAATAATACAAATTTCCTAGTCGCAGGTGCGATAAACATCGTCGTAGCAGCAAACGCAGGCGGAGCGTGGAGTCCATTTGGCGACATCACTACGCTTATGGTTTGGGCAGCTGGCAAGTCACCATTTTTAGACTTTTTCGCACTTTTCCCAGCTTCATTTATCGGCTGGTTTGTGACAGCGTTTTTACTTTCACGAATCGTGCCAAATACTGCGCCTCATTTTGACGTCGCAAATGAGCCAAAAGTGGTTATGAAAAAGGGTGGTAAAGCGGTTATCTTCATAGGTGCATTTACCATCTTTTGTGCTGTTATGATGCACCAGTTGTTTCATTTACCAGCTATGTGGGGCATGATGTTTGGCTTCTCACTGCTTAGCCTTTATACATATTATTTCAAAAAAGCTCACAAAGATGAAGAGCCTATGAATGTCTTTCACTATATGTCAAAGATCGAGAACAACACACTATTTTTCTTCTTTGGAATTTTAGCTGCAGTTGGCGCTCTTCACTTTGCTGGATTTTTAAATTACGCTGTGTCACTTTATGATAAATTTGGCTCAACACCTGTAAATATCGGAGTTGGCTTCCTCTCAGCAGTCGTTGATAACGTCCCTGTTATGTCAGCTGTTCTAAAAGCAAATCCAGCTATGGGAGCTGATGCGGGCGAGGCTATGAGTCAGTGGCTACTTGTGACACTTACAGCTGGTATCGGCGGTTCGATGATCAGCTTTGGTTCAGCAGCTGGCGTTGGAGTAATGGGTAAATTAAAAGGAATTTATACCTTTGGTGCGCATATGAAATATGCATGGATGGTAGTTTTAGGATACATCGTATCACTCATTGTTTGGTATGTGCAGTTTGAAATTTTTCACATCTACTTTTAAAAGGTTATAAATGAACAATACGATTATAGTTTTGGACTTTGGTTCGCAGTATACTCAGCTAATAGCTAGAAGGCTAAGAGAAGAAGGAGTTTATACTGAAATTTTGCCATTTAACGCAAAACTAAGCGATATAAAGGCGAAAGATCCAAAAGGTATCATTCTAAGTGGTGGCCCAGCTAGCGTTTATGCCAAAGATGCCTACTTTTGCGATAATGGCGTCTTTGAGCTAAATATCCCTATACTTGGCGTTTGCTACGGCATGCAGCTACTTGCTCACACGCATGGAGCTGAGGTTTTAGCAGCTGATCACAAAGAGTACGGCAAGGCTGAACTTAGCGTCGTAAAAGAGCACGATCTTTTTAAAGATACACCTTCAAAACAAATCGTATGGATGAGCCATAGCGACTATGTAAAAGACCTGCCAAAGGGCTTTGAGGCGATTGCGATTAGCGAAAATTCGCCTTATTGTGCTTTTGGTGATGATAAGCGTAAATTTTATGCGATCCAGTTTCACGCAGAGGTGCAACATAGCGAGTATGGCACGCAAATTTTAAAGAATTTTGCTAAATATATCTGTGGCTGCGAGAGCACATGGAACATGGGAAGCTTCGCTAAAAATAAGATAGAAGAGATCAGAAAAACAGTGGGTACTCACAAGGTGCTTTGCGCAGTTAGTGGCGGTGTGGATAGCTCTGTGACTGCAGCACTTTTAGCAGCTGCTGTACCTGAAAATTTGATCCTTGTTTTTGTTGATAACGGACTTCTTAGAACAAACGAAAAAGAACAAGTTGAGGCTACATTTAGGACCAAGCTTGGCGTTGAGCTAGTTAGCATAGATGCGAGCGAGATCTTTTTAGGTCGCTTGGCCGGCGTCGTTGATCCTGAGAAAAAACGCAAGATCATAGGTGAGACATTTATAGAAATTTTTGAAAAAGAGGCTAAGAAGCATGGCGATGTGAAATTTCTAGCTCAAGGCACTCTTTATACTGACATCATCGAAAGCTCAGTCGTTGGCTCAAGCAAGACGATAAAGAGCCACCACAACGTTGGAGGTTTGCCTGATTGGATGACATTTGAGCTGATAGAGCCTTTAAGAGAAATTTTTAAAGACGAGGTTAGAAAGCTAGGACTTGAACTTGGACTAAGCCGCGAGCTAGTCTTCCGCCATCCTTTCCCTGGACCTGGCCTTGCTATCCGCATCATGGGTGAGGTAAATAAACCAAGCCTAGAGCTACTTCGCAAAGCTGATGTGATCTTGCGCGATGAGCTAAAAAGTAGTGGCTGGTATAACAAAACTTGGCAGGCATTTTGCGTACTTTTAAATGTAAATTCTGTTGGCGTTATGGGCGATAATCGTACCTACGAAAACGCTGTTTGTGTGCGCGTGGTCGATGCGAGCGACGGCATGACTGCAAGCTTTTCAAGGCTTCCTTATGATCTGCTTGAAAACGTAAGCCGCCGCATCATAAACGAGGTAAATGGCATAAACCGCGTAGTTTACGACATCTCAAGTAAGCCACCTGCAACTATCGAGTGGGAGTAAGAACCTCTTAAATAAAGCTGGCCGATAGATGATATATTACGCCAGCTTTAATCCTAAAATCAAAATATAAAATTAGCTCTTTTAAATAAATGCTTTCAATAAGCTATTTAAACACAAAGAATAAGCACTTGAATTTATACCTTTTTTATTTTAAAGTAAAAATGTAGAGTAAAGTTACACAACAAAGTTTCAGTTAGATATAGACAAAATATTAAATTTACAGATGCCTAGACGGTCATAGAAAATTTATGAGCTAAAAACATTTTGCATAATCTTATAAATATCGCTTAAAAAATTATGCAAGCATCAAAAAATGTTTTTCTGAAATTGATGCGTTTTTATAAAAAACCAAACACTTTTTGCTTATTTAATAAGTTCAAACCAAATTCTCAAAAATTGGCTGTAAATTTATATTTCTCTGATCCTACCGATCGCTTCAGCAAATTTTAGCTCTTTGTTTTCAAAGAGGTTGTACTCGATCGCATCTTTTTCGCTAAGTATGACGATAGTTGAGCCAAGCTCGAAATTTCCAAGACGCTCACCCTTTTTGATGTGTAAATTTTCATATTCATAAATTTGCGTAAAATTTGCCATCGCATTTGTCTGGATACGCTCATCAAAGCAAAATTTCATCTTACCAACGTTTAGCGCACCCACGAAGACTAGCCAAAGTTTTTTGCCATTTTTCATCTCGCAAAGTAGCGCCACACGCTCGTTTTTGGTATAAAGGCTATCGACCTTGCCAAGCCATTTTACTGCCACGCTGTAAAGCTTACCAGGGATATAGACCGCTTTTTTTATCGTAATATCGCAAGGTGTATGATAGTGATGATAGTCTTTTGGGCTAAGATATATGTTGGCAAAGTCAAACTCGCCATCAAGCTCGCCCTGCCCCAAAAGCTCCTTCACACCGTAGTTCATGCCTTTTATGCTAAAAGCTTCTAGCTCTTTCGTGGTGCCAAAACTAAGGCAGGTACCATCAACAGGACTTATAAATATCTCATCTGCTGCGTCAAATTCTCTTGGCTTTATAAGCTCCCTGGTGAAAAGTTCGTTTAAATTTTTATACTCACTTGCTGGCTTAAACTCGCTCATATCGATCTTAAATAGCTTTACATAAAAGGAGTTGATAAGCTCTTGAAGCGGCTTGAAAAAGTTTAATTTAGCAACCTTGCCAAAAATTTGAGAAAAGAGATTGTCCTTGTTCATTTTAGTCCTTGCTTAAATTTAATATAGCGATCTCGCTTGGCGCAAAGATCCTAACTGGAGGCCCCCAAAATCCTGCGCCACTACTAACATAAGCTTGCATTTTATCATTAATCTTATAAAGCCCATGTAAAAAACCTTGATCAAGTAAAACCAAGAGGCTAAAAGGGAAAATTTGTCCAGCATGCGTGTGACCACAAAGCACTAGATCGACATCTTTTTGCATAGTTTTTATAAATTTTGGCTGATGAGAGAGTAGGATGGTCGGTAGATCTGGGTCACATCCTGCTAACGCTTCGTCTAAATTTGGCTCTAAATTTTTAAACCTTATGCCAGCTAGATCATAGACCCCTGCTAAATTTATGCCAGCTATTTTTTCATTTTTATTGCCAAGCACCCTAATGCCTAGAGCGCGAATTTTTTCTAGTATCCCATCAACTCCGTGGTAGTATTCGTGATTGCCAGGGACATAAAAGGTGCCATAGGTACTTTTAAGGTTTTTTAATGGATCTAAAAAATCGCCGATAAGCTCAGCTCTCATATCAACCAAGTCGCCAACTATCACCACCAGGTCTGGTCTAGCTAAATTTATCTCTTTCACAAGCTCAGCCACAAAATCCTTTTGCAAAAACTCGCCAATATGCACGTCGGTTATCATGGCTATTTTTAGATCACTTTGTAAATTTTTTATTTTTATACTAACCTGTCTGATCTTTGGCGGAGTAAGTGCATTAAAAATTCCTTTCAAAAAGCAAGCAACTATAAAAACAACAAATGTCACATCAAAGCAAAATTTAATAAATTTTCGTCTTGTGGGATTAAAATGAGCTTTTGAGCAAATGGATCTAACAACATCATAAAACAAACTAATGCCAAATAAAAATAGAGAAAAACCAATGAGCGTTCCTGCTATCAGATAGAGCTCTATATTTAAAAAGGAAAATCTTAGTTGAAGAACAAATACAAACTCAAACACACTAATAATATAGAAAAATATGCGAATTTTTTTAAGGTGTGGGGCAAAAAAAGATACCTTTTTGATAAAACGTTTGTATGAGTATAAATTTGTAAGAACACTAAAGATAAATGCCCCGATAATGATCCGAAAAAGTCCCAAAAAATCTCCTTGAAAACAAAGATTATATTTTATATTTTTAAATTTACATTATAAATTTTATTAATTATTTAGAACAATTTGTAGTGCTAAGCCGTATGATTTTATAATTTAAATTTACAAAAATAATTATTAAAAGATATTTGCCTTAGGATAATAACTAAAAGATAAAATTTGGAATTTAAAAATAAAAAGGTGGGAAAACTCCCACCTTAAAAAAGATTACTGGACTTTGCCAGATTCAATTCTTTCTTTATAGATTTTGCGAAGTTTTCTTATATCGTTTTTAACTTCGAATACACCATGCCAGTGTGAATAGTCAGGACCGCCCATTAAAGCACCTTGTCTCATACGACGACCTTCATGGTGCCACATATGATAATAGACATCTTGGAATTCATCTGACCAAGCATCTTCTAGTAGTAGGTTTTTAGCTTTCAACTCTTCAAGCATCTTAGTTGCTTCAGCGCTATAAACGTTATAAAGCTCTACTTGTTTATCACCCATAATGAAGAAGTTATCTGTGTGAGTTGTAGAGTGGCAAGCTTTACAAACTAGTTTCATCTCAGCACGTGCTTTTTCAGGATCGCCACTTGGGTGACCTGCTAGAGGCGTTCCTATGGTTAGTTTGCCAGTTTTTTCGTAAACAACAGCAGCTTGTTCATCACCAGCTGTTCTTAGCTTACTGCTGACGCCCCATAGGTTCCATTTTAGTCTTCTTGAAACATTGTGAGTTGTTGTTGTTTCACCAACACCACTCATGTGGCAAGCTGCACAAGTTGGAGCTCTAAAGTCTGGTACATCCCATGTATCAGGAGCAGCATCAAAGTTCCATTTGTGAGCTTCACTGTTATAGATATGTCCGTGCATTGAGTTGTTAAAGATCTCAATATCTGGGTGATCAGGTCCAAGGTGGCAAGATGCACAAGCAGCTGGTTTTCTAGCTTCAGCTACGCTAAATGTGTGCGCGCTGTGACATGATTTACAGTTACCTACGCCACCATCAGGATAAACATTACCTATACCGTAGTTTGGCCAAGTCTCTTTTGTAGGTTTGTGATCAGCGTCTAGTTTGATGACGGTTCCGTGGCACTGTGTACAACCAGTAGCGTCTGGAGCCATTTTGTATTCTGGATGATCCATACCTTCATAGTGATACATTAGTTTTACCATCGCAGGGTTAGCATACATTTGCATAGCACCTCTTGCGTGACCACTCTTAACAGATTCTTCAACCTCATTCTCGTGGCACTTAGCACAAGTTTTTGGGCTAACTAGCATTGAAACGTGGTTGTTAGAATCTTTTGGATGCACCTTAACTGAAGCCATAGGATTATCTGCATTTACAGAGTGGCAATCCATACAACTTACGCCAACGTGAGCGTGGCGACTATTTTTCCAATCGGCAACTATGCCGGGTGTCTCTTTAGCGTGGCACTCAACACAGCTTTTTGATAAGTCTGACATTTTGTGAGCAACTTTAATGTTTTTTACAACATTAAGGTTTAAAGCGTCAGATTTATTTGCATCCATGTTTGCGGCAAAGCCAAAAGACATTAGACAGGCTAATAACATTAGCGACTTTTTAAACATCTCTCCTCCTTACTTGGTTTTATTGTTTTCTTGTTTTTTAATTGCTTCAAATTTATCCATTTCTAGTCCTAAATTCTTGTGGCCAACATGCTCATGGCAGTCAACACATGATTTCTTATTAGGATTTCCAAGAACGAAATAATCTCTATGTGGCAAGAATGATTTACCAGCTTGAATAATATTTTTTAAATTTGAGTGGCAAGTCATACAACCACTATCATAGACAAAGTGAGATGCATGCTCGCGTTTTTTATGCCAGTCGATCTTGTCTGTATCTGTAAAAAATGTCTTATAGCCATCATTTATCGATACTTTAAGTTTTGTAAGTACATAGGTATAGGCACTTGTGTGGTCCAGGTGACAGGCTGAACATTCAGCTTTTATGCCAAGCTTGTTATTGCCACCATGTACATCTTCATGATATTGCAGCATCATAGGATCCATCGTGTGACACATGGTACAGACAAATCCACTACCAGTCGCATGAAGTACATCAGCTATACCCATAGAAGCGATAAAGCCGATTACGATGCCTATTATCACAGATGACCAAACAAAAAATTTCTTCTTAACTTCAGCCAAAATTTCCTCCTGAATTTATCAATATATCGTAAATTTTTACGAAAATTTTAGACGAATACTATCCAAAAATATATAAATTTTTTCTTTAAGTAAATGAAAATATTTATTTGATATTAACTTTCAATAAGAATAAATTTCTTGTAGCCCACCTACATTTTTTTCTAGAATTTGGTTCTTTTCATCAAGTTTGACCAAACCATTTGTTTTAAATTTATTTAAAATTCTCGAAAAAGTTTCCGGAGTCATATTGAGTATCGATGAAATTTTTGTATGCTTTAGTTCATTAAATAGATCTTCGTGATCTAAAATAAACCTAGCTACCTTCTCTTCAGAGCTTAAGATGAGCTCTTGGTGGAGTAAATTTGTAGTTATTCTTATCTTTTGAGCCATTGATTTTAGAAATTTCATGCAAATTTCTGGCTTTGTTAAAAATTGTGCTTCAAATTTTTCATAATTTATCTTTAAAACTTCACCAGAGATAGTAAAAATGGCGCTTGCAGGATATGGGATATTTTCAAAATTTACAACTTCAGCTACAAAATTCATAGGCGCAAGCTGATGAATAAAAATTTCTTTACCATTTGCCGTAGTTTTATAAAGTTTAACCGAACCAGTTATCAAAAATGTAAGCCACTTTGGCTCCTCGCCCTCTATAAATAAAAACTCGCCTTTTTTGTATTTTTTAACAACGCTTATTGCTTCAAGTTTGGCTAGGTCCTCGGCGCTAAGACCTTGGAAAAATGGGATTTGTTCTATCATATTTCACTCGCTTTTAAAGATGAAAAAGCATTTTAGCATAAAAAATAGGACAAAATTTAACGGATTTCAAAGGGAGCTTTCTCCCTTTGATTTAAGAATTTATTTTTTAAGAAGATCTCTGATCTCAGTTAGAAGTGCTATATCAGCTGGAGTTTCAGGCTCTGCAGGAGCTACCTCTTCTTCTTTTGGTAGTTTATTTTTAAGTGTATTTAAAGCTTTGATGACGCAAAAAATACAAAATGCAATGATTAAAAAATCAACCATTGTTTGTATAAATGAGCCATAGTTTATCGTAACAGCTGGCGCACCTTCTGCTGCTTCTTTTAGTGTTAGCTTAAGATCAGTGAAATTTACACCGCCTGTTATAGCGCCAACTACTGGCATGATAATATCGCCAACTAGTGATGAGACAATCTTTCCAAATGCTCCACCGATAACAACACCAACTGCCATATCTATGACATTTCCGCGCATCGCAAATTCTTTAAATTCACTGATAAAACTCATTGCTTTCTCCTATAAATAGTTAAATTTTCGTGCGGATTTTATAAAAACTATGCTTTGCTTAGCCTAAAAATTTAAAATTACATAACTTTAAATTTATCAAGCTAGTGTTATAATCCAAACTTCAAATTTAACGTAAGGAATGAGCTTATGTATCGTTTTGCACCCTCTCCAACAGGAGATATGCACATAGGAAATTTACGTGCTGCTATTTTCAACTATATTTGTTCTTTGCAAGATAAAAGTGGCTTTATTTTACGCATAGAAGATACCGACAAAGAGCGAAATATCGAGGGAAAAGAGAAAGATATCTTAGAAATTTTAAGCAAATTTGGCATAAAACCAGAGCAAATTTACATCCAAAGTGAAAATTTAAAATTCCACAGACAGCTTGCATCAAAGCTTCTCATCGACAAAAAGGCCTTTGCCTGCTTTTGCACCGAAGAAGAGCTCGAAGCAAAAAAGCAAAAAGCAAAAGAGCAAGGCGTGGCATATAGATATGACGGCACCTGCGAGAGATTAAGCGACGCTGAAGTTTTAAACTGCGAGAAGCCATTTGTCATCCGCATGAAAAAACCAACACGTACGATGAGCTTTACAGATGCGATCAAAGGTGAGCTAAGTTTCGAGCCAGACGCAGTTGATAGCTTTGTCATCATGAGAGCGGACAAGACACCGACTTACAACTTCGCCTGCGCGGTTGATGATATGCTTGAGGGCGTGACCTTTGTCATACGTGGCGAGGATCACGTGAGCAATACACCAAAGCAAGACCTCATACGCGAGGGCCTTGGCTACACTGGCAAGATGAACTACGCGCATTTGCCTATCCTTTTAAATATAGAGGGCAAAAAAATGAGCAAGCGCGAGAACGAATCAAGCGTAAAATGGCTTTTTGAGCAGGGATTTTTACCTGAGGCGATCGCAAACTATCTGATACTTCTTGGCAACAAAACTCCAACTGAAATTTTTACCATCGAAGATGCGGTAAAGTGGTTTGATATAACCAAAATTTCACGCTCACCTGCTAGATTTGACGTGAAAAAACTTGAGCAGATAAATAGAGAGCACATCAAGCTTGCTTCAAAAGAGCGCATAAAAGAGATATTTGGCGTGGATGATAGCAAGGTTGAGCTAGTTAAATTTTACACTCAAGAAAGCTCACTAGTGCCTGAGATAAAGGCAAAAGTAGAGGCTATATACTCACCGAAAATAGCTCCAGATGAGTACAAAAACGAATTTGAGATCATCAAAAAAGCAGCTCGTAATTTAAAACCGTGCGAGAGCTTTGATGAGTTTAAAAAAGAGCTTATGAGCGCTACAAATTTAAAAGGCAAAAACTTTTTCATGCCGCTACGTGCGCTGCTTACAAACGACCTTCATGGCCCTGAGCTTAGCGAGCTCTATCCACTCATCAAAGATGATCTAGGCAAAATTTTAATCTAGGAGCAAAAATGATACTTTCCACCCTATTTTCAGCGATCGCAAACATTTTACACCTTATCATCACGGTCTATACGTGGATCATCATCGCAGCGGCTCTTATTAGCTGGGTCAAGCCTGATCCTAGCTCGCCAGTCGTGCAGCTACTTTACAGGCTGACTGATCCTGTTTATAGCTTCATTAGACGCTACATCAAAACAGAATTTAACGGCATCGACTTTGCTCCACTCATCGTGCTTTTAGCACTTCAACTCATAGATCAATTTTTAATAAGGCTTTTATTTGTTTTTGCTGCGTCACTTTAGTATCCTCTCTTTAGCCTGCGTTGCTCTTTTAGCTAAAATTTACACCTACGAGGAGCTAAAAAAAGAGCCAAAAAGCCTTGCAAAAGACTACTACATAAACCGCCTTATAAACGAGGGCAGCTACACAAAAGAGCAGATAGCTGAGCTTTCACGCGACGTTTTTAGAAAAAGTGGCTTAGTTCAAAAATCAATCAATAAAATTTTACCTCCCAAAGCAGCCCCTAGCAAATGTCCTGGCATAAACGCAAGCAACATCACAAGTGCCAGCTTGGCTTGCCAAAATTTACTAACAACAATGAGCTTTTCTCTAAAGCTTGATAGCAAAACTCGTGAAATTTTAGCGGCAAATCTTGCAAGCACAAATCCAGAAAAAGCTAGGATTTTACGCACTTTAAACGAGGCAAACCCGGCTCTTAGCTTTGCAAATGCAAACGATACAAAGAGCTTTTTAGAGCTTTTTAACGCTTCAAACCCACAAAGTAAAAATGCCATTTTTAGTGCAAGCTTTGAAGCAAATTTTATGAACAAGCTCTACATGCAAAAGGGCTTTACAAATTTATTAAACGACGTCGTGTTTAATAAAAAATATGAAAGCTTTAGAAGAAATTTACTTAACATAGATCCAGCTCTCACTGAAAAAAACGACGCATTTACACTTGGGCTAAACGCCATCTTACTTGGTCAAAATGACGTTGCATTTAGTTTTTTCACAAGAGCTAAAAACACCTTTGATAGGGCTTGGCAAAGGGACAATGCCACATTTTGGCAGTATGAGCTAAGCGGCGATGAGAACTTTCTAAAAGAGCTAAGTGCTAGCAAAGATGCAAATATCTACTCACTTTATGCAAGAGATTTGGTCGGTGGCGAGCCACTTGAGGTGATCGTGCCAAGGCCTAGCAAGCAAAATATCGAAAATTTTGATGTGAGCGATCCGTTTTTATGGAACAAAACCACGTCCCTTGCAAAGGATATGAACGCCACGCAAGCAAGCGAATTTGCGATGAAATTTTACACAAACGAGAGCATCGGCGCATACGCATACTTCATGCAAAAGGCGCACGGCTGGGAGAAGCAGTACTTTTTGATGCCAAACTCACCAGAGCTTGAGGGCATCAGCACTGAGCGAAAGTCGATGATCTACGCACTAGCAAGGCAAGAGAGCCTCTTTATCCCAAGCGTCGTTTCTACCTCTTACGCCCTTGGTATGATGCAGTTTATGCCATTTCTTGCAAATGCGATCGGCAAAAAAGAGCTAAAAATTCCAAATTTCGACCAAGACGATCTTTTTAAAACTGATGTTGCATTTAAATTTGCAAATCACCACCTAAACTACCTTGATAAATTTCTCTATCATCCACTCTTTACGGCCTACGCGTATAACGGCGGTATCGGCTTTACCAAAAAAATTATCACAAGAGATGATATGTTTAAAGAGGGGAAATTTGAGCCGTTTTTATCGATCGAGCTAGTCCCAGTGGCTGAGACTAGAAACTACGGCAAGAAGGTGCTTGCAAACTACGTGATCTATATGGCGCTTAATGGTTCCAGTATAAAGATTTCGCAACTTTTCGAAAATTTAACAAAACCGGCTTTGACTGATAAATTTCGAAACTAAGCGCGAGATCGTCGCTTTGCTTACTTGGTGCGGTCACTTCGTAATAGACCGCCCAAGGCATAGAAAATCCAGCAAATTTAAGCATCTCGTCACTTTCATCAAGCAGCCTTGCATTTGTGGCATTTGAGTCGCCATTTACCTTTATATTGCTCAAATTTTGCGCATGCTCTTTTGGGTTTATCGCTACTAAAAAGTGCTCTTTGCTCTCGTCTAAATTTGAATTATATATAGGATTTAGATAGGTTGCGATTATAAGCGTTCTATCGGTGCCATCGATGATCTCGCTCTTGCTTGTGTAGGCTAAAAGCTCATTTTTTAGTGGCTCATGCACGATCACTTTTTGATCGGCACAACCAAATATCATCAAAACAAATATAAAAAATAGTGTAAATTTTCTCATAAAAAACTCTTAAAACATTAATTTTTCTCGCATTTTAGCATTTTATTTTTTAAATTTCACTCATAAATTTTAAAGCCAATATGAGCTATAATCGCAAGAAATTTTAACAAAAAAGGCTCTTATGAAAAGACTTGCCATTGCTTTTTCTGGCCCTTCAAATAGCGGAAAAACGACGCTTATCTTAAAAGTCGCAAAAAAATTTATAGATGATGGGCTAAAGGTCATTGTGGTCAAGCACGACCCAGGCGACAAGGCCAAATTTGACGTTGAAGGCAAGGATAGCTTTAAATTTTCCCAGGCAGGAGCCGACGTAGTCGTGATGAGTCCAACTAGAACGACTTATTTTTCACAAAGCTCACAAGAGATAGGCGAGGTCATAAGGATGATCGGCGAGTTTGACATGCTCTTGGTCGAGGGGCTAAAGACGCTACCACTGCCAAGACTAAGTGTCTTTAGAGGCGAGATCGATGAAGCATATCTTAGCTTTTCAGATGCGATCGCTACTTATAAAGAGCAAGTTCCCTACGAGATCACAAATCTAAATTTAGACGATATAGACGCCATTTGTGCGTGGATAATCAAAAATGCAAAGGCTGTATAATGCAAGAACTAAATCAAATTTTTAACACCATTAAAGATATCGCAAAAGAGATAAGCGAGGTCATAAAATACGCCGATCTTGGCTACACAACTCACGAAAACGCAACTGGCGACACACAGCTAAAGCTTGACGTCAAAAGCGACGAGATCATCACGGCTAAATTTAAGCAGCTTTCATGCGTAAAAGCGCTAATTAGCGAAGAGAAAGAGGACGAGTTTGAGATAAATAAAAACGCTAAATTTATCATCGCTTACGATCCACTCGATGGCTCAAGCCTAGTTGATGTAAATTTCGCCGTTGGCTCGATCTTTGGCATCTACGAAGACGAGGTAAAACCAGAAAATTTAATAGCCGCAGCTTACAGCATCTATGGTCCAAGACTTGAGCTAGTAATTGCCGAGAAAAATGGCGCTTTACCTAAATTTTATAGGCTTGGCAAAGATGGCGAGTTTAAATTTGTAAAAGAGCTTGAGCTAAAAGAAAAAGGCAAGCTAAACGCCACGGGAGCTACGCAAAAAGGCTGGAGTCAAACCCATAGAAACTTCATAAACGAGCTATTTAACGAGGGCTACAGGCTAAGATACTCAGGTGCGATGGTGAGCGACTTGCATCAAATTTTACTAAAAGGCGGCGGTCTTTTTAGCTACCCAGCAACGAGCGATCACCCAAATGGCAAGCTAAGGGTTGTCTTTGAGGTGTTGCCATTTGCCTTTATATATGAAAACGCAAAGGGCGCAACGACAGATGGCAAAAACCAAACACTTTTTGATATAAAAATAGAAAAAATTCACCAAACTACGCCATGCTTCTTTGGCTCACGTGATGAAATTTCTCTTTTGCATAAATTTTACGAGCAAAAATAATGCAAGAAGCACAAGCAAACGAGCCACTTGACGCATTTGAGCTAGCCCTAAAACAAAAGGCAAAGATCATGCAAGAGTGCCAAGAGCAAAAAGGTCGCAAAAGCTGTTTTAACTGCGAGGCATTTTTTGACTGCGAGACGAGGATAGAGTATGTAAATAGCTGCTACAACTCGATGTCAAAAGGCAACACCGGCAGTGACGGCGGATTTGATTTTTAAATTTAAAGGAAAAATATGAAAGAAAAAGCTTATATAACTACTCCGATTTATTACGTAAATGACGTGCCACACATCGGTCACGCCTACACGACTATCATCGCTGACACACTTGCTAGATTTAACCGCTTGCAAGGCAAAGAGACCTACTTCATGACTGGCACAGACGAGCATGGTCAAAAGATCGAGCAAGCAGCTCGCGCTAGAGGCAAAACGCCAAAAGAGTATGCTGATGAGATCAGTGCGAAATTTAGATCGCTTTGGGATGAATTTGAGATAAGCTACGACCATTTTATAAGGACGACCGACGAAGAGCATAAGCAAACCGTGCAAAATGTCTTTGAAAAGATGCAAACAAACGGCGATATCTACAAGGGCGAGTACGAGGGCTTTTACTGCGTTAGCTGCGAGACATTTTTTAACCAAAGAGACCTACTTGAGGACAACCGCTGTCCAGACTGCGGCCGCATGACATCTTTGGTTAAAGAAGAGAGCTACTTTTTCAAACTTTCAAAATACGAAGACGCGCTTTTAAAATGGTATGAAAACGACGAGCTTTGCGTCATCCCAAAGGGCAAGAAAAACGAGGTCGTAAGCTTTGTAAAAGGTGGGCTAAAAGACCTCTCTGTGACAAGAACGAGCTTTGACTGGGGTATAAAGCTACCAAAGAGCGCAAACGACGACAAGCACGTTATGTACGTTTGGCTTGACGCGCTCATAAACTACCTAACAACACTAGGATACTCAAGAGATAACGCTAGAATGGACTTTTGGCCACACACCACACACATCGTTGGCAAGGACATTTTGCGTTTTCACGCAGTTTATTGGCCAGCATTTTTGATGAGCCTTGGCTTGCCACTGCCAAAACATGTCGCAGCGCACGGCTGGTGGACGATAGATGGCGAAAAGATGAGCAAAAGCAAAGGCAACGTCATAAACCCAAGAGAGGTCGCAAACGCTTATGGGCTTGAAAATTTCAGATACTTTTTGCTTAGAGAGGTGCCGTTTGGACAAGATGGCGACTACAGCCAAAAGGCCTTGATCGAGCGCATAAACTCAGAGCTTGGTAACGGACTTGGCAACTTGCTAAGCCGCATAGTAGGCATGAGCGCAAAGTATAGCGACTACAAGATCGACTCAAAAGACGTGATGAAATTTCACAAAGCCGAGCTTGATGAGGCGAAGGGCTATCTTGATGAGGCTATTAAAAATTTAGAAAATTTAGCGACGAACCGCTACTTAGAGGATCTTTGGAAGGTCGTAACGCTGGCAAACGCAGCCGTTGCGAAGTATGAGCCATGGTCACTTGTAAAAGCTGGCAAAAGTGACGAGGCAAACGCACTTGTGGCACTTTGTGCAAATTTACTTGCAAAAGTGGCGATACTGCTTAGCCCAGCTATGCCAAAAACATGCGCTAAGATAGCTGACACGCTTGGCTTTAGCATAGATACGGCATCTTATGAGAGCCTTGTCTTAAAAAATGAAATTTCAAATTTTACCGCAAAAGCTACTGAGCCACTCTTCCCAAGGATAGAAAAAGAGCTAATGGGCGAGGCAAGCGAGCCAAAAGTAGAGACAAAAGCTGAGCCAAAAGAGGAGAAAAAAGAAGAAGATATCATTAGCATTGATGACTTTGCTAAGATAGTGATAAAAGTAGGCGAAGTGCTCGAGTGTGAGAGGGTTGAGGGCAGTGAGAAACTGCTTAAATTTAAGATAGATCTTGGCGAGGAGCAGCCACGTCAAATTTTATCTGGCATCGCCAAATACTACGAGCCTAGCTCGCTTGTGGGCAAGCAAGTTTGCGTTTTAGCAAATTTAAAAGAGCGAACGATGATGAAAAAATACGTCTCACAAGGCATGATCCTAAGCGCATCAGACGGCTCGCTAACGCTTCTTGGCACGCAGGGCAAGGTCAAAAACGGCGCGATCGTTGGCTAAATGACGATAGAAAATTTAACCCACATAATAAATGGGCAAATTTTAAACAACCCAAGCATCTCAAGCGTGACTAGCTTCGCGTTTGAGGCTAAAAATATAAAACGAGGCTACGCTCTCATCGCCACGCAAATCGATCAGATCGCACCTGCGATAAAGCAAGGTGCCTACGCCATCATTAGCGAAGAGGATATCACGCCAAGCGACGATGAGATAGCCTTCATCAAGGTGGCAAGCTTGCAAACGGCTATCATCAAGCTCATGCGCTTTGAAGCGATCCACAAAAATATCAAATTTTGCGCGGTCAATCCCTTCATAAAAGCGCTTTTAGAGAAGTCACACCTTGAAAAAAACGCCCACGTCATACCTGAAAATTTAACCGAGCTTTTTTATAAAATTTTCCATGCAAATTTGTTTGACACATTTTTTAGTGACGATACGAGGATACTTCAAAGGCTCTCGCTGCTTTACGAGACAGCATGGACTGACACAAACATAAGCGTGCTAAATCCAAGCTCGATCTTTTTTACAACGCTCATTTACGATGACAAATACTATCAAAATTTAAGCATTCCAAGGGTTTTTGCTGGGATGTTTTGCGGACTTCTTGGCTATCTTAAGAAAAATAATATCGGCTTTAAAGTGACAGAGAGCAGAATTTTATCGCACTTTGACCCAGTCTTTATCGACAAAGACTTTAAGCCAGTTGGTTTTGGTAACAGTTTTAGAGCTGTGATAGCCGAAGAAGACGAAGAGCTATTTTTAACTGAAAGCATATTTCTAAGGCGAAATTTCAGCGAAAGCGAGCTTAAATTTTGCCTGCCAAAAGATAGCACGCTAAAGGTTGAAAACGCCATTTTTTATGAAAATTTAGACGAGATAAAAGAGCTGCAAAATTTCGTCTATGCCCTTGTACTTTGCAAAAAAGAGGATCTGCTTGATAGCTTAAGTCAAAGCAAAGAGCAAGGCGGACTCTTTTAAATTTAGAGCCAGAGCCTAAGCCCTGGCAGTTTTTTACTCACCTAAGAAGTATTTTAGATCAGCTTGAGCGTCGCCGCTAATTGGTCTAACGTTAAATTTATCCACTAAGAAATTTATGATCTCTTCATTGAAAAATTTAGGCAAGCTTGGTCCTACGTTGATATTTTTGATACCAAGGCTAAATAGCGCTAGCAAGATGATGACCGCTTTTTGCTCCATCCACATTAGCACGATAGAAACTGGTAGGTCATTTACTGCGATGCCTGTTGCCTCGCTTAATGCTAGAGCGATCTTAACTGCGCCGTTGCTGTCGTTGCACTGGCCAAGGTCGATGTAGCGTGGTAGCTCGGTGCCTGGGACGTTGCCAAAGTCGATGTCGTTAAATCTAAATTTACCGCAGCTTGAAGTAAGTATCACGCAGTCTTTTGGAAGGCTAGCAGCTAGCTCTCTATAGTACTCACGTCCCTTGCCAGGTGCGTCACAGCCAGCGATCACGAAAAATCTGCGGATCTTGCCAGTGTTTATCGCATCTAAAATTTGTGGGGCTAAAGTTAGGATAGTCTTGTAGTGGCCGCCAGTTACTAGGCTCTCGTCGCTATCAAAGCCGCTAACATCGCCACAGGCTAGTGCGCACTCGATAAGTGGAGTGAAGTCGTCGTTTTCGATGTGTTTTACGCCGTTTGTACCTGCGATCGAGTAGCCAAATAGCCTATCAGCGTATGTGCAGTTTGAGCGTAGTGGCACGATGCAGTTTGTGGTCATCAAAATCGCGCCTTTAAATTCGTTAAATAACTTAGTTTGGTCAAACCACGCCTTGCCGACGTTGCCTTTTAGGTGGCTATACTTGCGTAGTTCTGGGTATCCGTGAGCTGGGAGCATCTCTGAGTGAGTGTAGATGTTGATGCCTTTATCTTTTGTCGCCTCAAGTAGCGCTTTTAGAGCGTGCAAGTTGTGTCCGCTTACTAAGATCGCCTTGCCCTCGACCTTGTTTTGGCTCACTCTAACTGGTGTTGGGATGCCAAATTTAGCCGTGTGAGCCTCGCTTAGCAGGTTCATCACCTCAACGCCAGCACCGCCTACTTCAAGAAGCTGTTTAATATGCTCATCGAAGTTGAAATTTGAGTTTGTAAGCGTGAAATAAAGCGTATCAGCCATAACGCGATCAACGTTGCTAGTATCAGCGCCAAGCTCGTGTGCGTGGTGGCGGTATGCGCTAAGGCCTTTTAAGCCAAAAACCATCGTATCTTGCAAAAGTGCTAGCGTGTCACTCTTGCCACAGGTGCCCATAGGCTGACCCTTTGCACCGCATCCATCCTCAGCGCTCATCTCGCACTGATGGCAAAACATCTTCATATCTTTCATCGTCTCTCCTTTAAATTTAAAAATTTAAGTGGATTTTATCCTAGGTGGCTAGCCATTTTGGTTGATAGCAGTCAAGAAAAGTTAAATTTAAATTTTAGTTGTTAAATTTAAGGTTTTATGATTATGGATATCAAAATATAAATTTAAAATTTACCACAAAGAGTTAATAAAATTTATAAAAAAACGATTTACATTTAAATTTTATTTAAAGGATGAAAATGAAAAATTTATTACTAGTGGTATTTGCCGCTTTTATGCTTTGTGGCTGCGCTCCAAAGGGGATATTTGTCACCTTACCTGACGAGCAAGCGCCTTCAAATGTTAGCAAAAAGACAAAAATTTACATCGAAAGCGTCAAGGATGTAAGAACCTTTGAAAACGACCCAAAACAAGCCAGCACCCCATCTTTATACAAGCACAATGTAAATGAAGTTAGCGCAAAAGAGAAGCAAAAATACATCGGTAGGACGAGAAACGGCTATGGTAAAGGGCTGTGGAACGTCATTTTAGAAAACAACCAAAACGTGAGCTCAGTGTTAAGGTCGCGCATAGAGGAGGCCTTTAAGGAAAACGGCTATCAAGTCGTAAAAGACAAAAGCCTAATCGATGAAAACACGCTCACCGCAAGCGCTAAGATAGATAAATTTTGGTCTTATATAGCTCTTGGTTTTAGCAAGGTTGGGCTAAATATGGATATAGACACGCTCTTAAGTGTCAAAGACAAAGAGATAAAGACTGAGCTAAAACGCTCTGAGTTTTATTTTCTGGTGACAAATGATGACTTTTCAAACATCATAAAAACTTCTCTAAAAGAGTACAAAGAGAAGCTTGCAAAGCAGATAAGTGAGCTAAATTTAGAGTAAATTTTAGGCTAGCTGCTAAATTTATAGTAGCTAGCTTTTAAATTTCAAAGCAGATTTCACTTTTTGTAAGGGATTTTATCAACGGCGTTTGCTTTTTTAAAGCCATTTAGCCTTAGCCTGCAGCTATCACAAAGCCCGCACGCCTCATCCTCACTCTCGTAGCAGCTCCATGTAAGCTCTATTGGTGAATTAAGTTCAAGTGACTTTGCTACTATATCAGCCTTGCTTAAATTTACAAGTGGCGTGATGATCTCGCAAGAAAAATCAGCCGACGTGCCTAAATTTATCGCCTCATTTATGCTTTTTATAAAGCTCTCTTTGCAGTCAGGATATCCAGAGCTATCCTCCTCGACCACGCCTATGTAGATCGCCTGTGCCCCCTCTTTTTCAGCAAGTGCTGCGGCGATTGAGATAAATACACCATTTCTAAACGGCACGTAGGTGTTTGGCACGTCCTTGCTAACGCCATCTTTTCTTATCTGCAGGCTCTTATCCGTTAGCGAATTTCCACCTATTTGAGCGATGAAGCTAACGTCTAAATTTATTTTTTTAACCACGCCCAGTCGCTCACATATCTCGTCAAACGCACGCTTTTCTCGCTTCATAGTCCTTTGGTTATAGTCAAAATGAAGTGCGACCACATCATACCCAGCCCTCTTTGCCATCACAGCGCAAAGCGTGCTATCCATGCCGCCGCTCATTATACAAACTGCTTTTTTCATATTTTGCCCTTTAAATTTGCTAAAATTATACAAAAATTTACTAAGGACAAGCCAAAAATGATACTTTGCGAAGAGAGTTATCCAGAAATTTTAGATCAAATTTGCTCATATCTAACGCCTGGAGAAGTTGAGCTTTTATTTATCAATAAAGATGAGATGAGAGAGCTAAACAGATCTGAGCGTGGCATAGACAAAACCACTGACGTCTTAAGCTTCCCCCTTGAGCTTGTCATCCACGCCCCACTTGGCTCAATCGTCATAAACAAAGATATGGTAAAAGAAAAAGCAGCCGAGCTAAATCACAGCGAAGAGGCTGAAACTGCACTACTTTTTACACATGGCTTGCTGCATATCTTGGGATATGATCACGAAAAAGATTACGGGCAGATGAGAGAGAAAGAGTGCGAGGTGATAGCTAAATTTAACCTGCCAAAAAGCCTAATCGTAAGAAGTGAAGATGTTAGGCTAATTGATCTTATAAACAAAAAGGGCTAATAAAGCCCCTGTTTTAAACACTCTCTTTTTTTGTCTCTAAATTTTCAACTTTTGGCGTAAAAGCCTTATTTATCTTTCTTATCCAGATAACAAGCGAGATAAATAAGATGAAGTAAAGCACGTAGCTAGCGATAGGCCAGCTGGTACTTGTGCCGCTATCTTTTATCGAGATCACGTTTCTAAACTCGTTTAGCATAGAAATTCTATATCCATAGTATTTGATAGTGACGTTTTTATCGCTATTTGTAAAGCCTTGAGCCTTGGCTTGGATGTCGGCTGAGTTAAATTTAAAATAAAATGGAAAGCCCCACGCCGTATCTTCGTTTCTATAAGCCATAACTTTTTCAGCGTTTTTCGCATCTTTTGTGTAGATAAAATAGACATCTCTTACAGGCCCATCGGCTGGGTTTTTAGCGTCTATTATGCCATCTTTATCCATACGTTTTACGTCGCCGCCAGTTATCTGCACGCTTGCGTAGTGCGGAAATGAAAAATCAACCAAAAACGCCAAAAACAGGTGCAAAAGCACAACAAATGTAACGCAAATTCTCTTTAAAAATGTCATCATTTCTATCCTTTAAATTTGCACTATTTTATGAAAAGATAGCTTAAATAAAGGGGGCAAAGCGCCCCCATAAATTTAAGCCTTTTTGTTAAGCATAAATTTTAAAAGCTGAGCAAAGAAGCAGATGCCGCCGATTATCAAAATCGTATCGCCAAGCATCCTTAGCCATCTTAAATTTTGCAAGTGTGACTGTTGTAAAAACTCAGCACTTCTTGCATACCACATGCCCTGCTCCAAGCTTGCAAATGCTTGATAAATTCCTATTGGAAGTAGTGAAAGCACGATCATTAGCATAAGTCCTGCATTTAGTCCCCAAAAGCCAACTTTCATCAGATTTTCATCAAATTCTTGCCCTTTAAATAGATAAGTAGCCACAAGCCAAACAAAGCCAAGTGCCAAAAATCCATAAACACCAAATAGTGCCGCGTGTCCGTGAACTGGCGTTGTATTTAGTCCTTGGATGTAAAATAGTGAAATTGGAGGATTTATCAAAAATCCAAAGACACCAGCACCTAGCATATTCCAAAAGGCAACTGCGATGAAGCAGTAAAGTGGCCACTTAAGCGTTTTTGCCCAGCTTTGAGCAAACTGGAGTTTGTAGTGCTCATACGCCTCAGCTCCAAGCAAGACCAAAGGCACGACCTCAAGCGCTGAAAAGCTTGCACCAATAGCCATTATAGGCGTTGTAGTGCCTGCAAAGTAGAGGTGATGGAAGGTGCCTGGGATCCCGCCTATCATAAAGAGTGACGCACTTGCAAGCGTTGAAAATGTCGCAAATCTTTTTGAGACAAGGCCCAAAGAAACAAAGACAAAGGCAAGTGATGCTGTCGCAAATACCTCAAAAAAGCCCTCAACCCAAAGGTGTACAACCCACCAGCGCCAGTACTCCATCACTGGAAGCGGACTTCTTTGACCATAAAATAGCCCTGCTCCGTAAAACAAGCCAACCGCAACCGCTGACATAGCAAAGATAGCAAGTAAATTTTTATCGCCTTTGTTTTTAAACCCACCTGCAAATCCACGAAGAAGCAGAAGCATCCAGATGACAAGACCAACAAACAAAATGATCTGCCAAACTCGTCCAAGATCGATATATTCATATCCTTGATGTCCAAGCCAGAAGCTTAAATTTATAGGCATGATGTTTGCGATAGCTAAATATTCGCCCACAAAACTGCCAACTACAAGGAAAAGTAGCGCGTAAAAGAGCAGATCAACGCCAAGCTTTTGAAACTTTGGATCCTTGCCGCCATTTATGATAGGGGCTAAAAATAGTCCAGCTGCTAAAAATCCGGTCGCTATCCAGAAGATACTAGCTTGTATATGCCACGTTCTAGCAAGCGAATAAGGAATGTAGGCTGATAAATTTATGCCATAAAATTCTTGTCCTTCGACTGTGTAGTGAGCCGTAAAACCACCTATTAAAATTTGAAACGCAAATAGTGCCAGCGTGACAAAGAGATACTTTTTAAGCGCCTTTTGCGATGGTGTTAAATTTAGCTTTTTAAGCGGATCTTCGCTGATAGGCTCAAGCTTTTCATCGTCTTTTTTGCCATAAAATGAGCTAAACCAAACAAGCAAGCCAATGCCAGCTAGAAGTATCACGAGGCTTGCAATCGACCAAAAGACATTCTCACTTGTTGGCACGTTATCGATTAGTGGTTCGTGCGGCCAGTTGTTTGTATAAGTTGCCTCGCTACTAGGTCTGTTTGTCGCTGTCGCCCAGGCTGACCAGAAGAAGAAGTTGTTTAGATCAGCTCTGTCGCTAGCATTTGGAAGCGTATTTTCTTTCATCGCATAAGCTTCTCTTAAAGGCTTAAATTTAGGGTCATTACCAAAAAGCGCAGCATACTCGCTAGCTACTTGACTTATTGCCTTTAGCCTATCAGCGCTTAGCACAAATTTATCGTCCTTTACGCTATTTTCTCTATACTCTTTTTTGAGCAAAACCTTTAAATTTGCCTTTTGCTCGTCATTTAGTTCAGCGTATTTTAGATGATAAATTTCATCAGCTTTGATCTCTAAAAAGGCAACTAGCTCTTTGTGAAGCCAGTCCGCACTCCAATCAGGCGCTTGATATGCTCCGTGTCCCCAAACAGAGCCAACCTGCATACCGCCTATGCTTTGCCAAGCCTCTTGACCTTTATAGATACTCTCTTTGTCGATCACGACCTTGCCATTTTCGTCAGTGAAATTTACAACTGGAGGTGAATTTCTATAAACCTCAACGCCGTAGTAGCCTAAAATACTAAAGCAAACTACCAGCACAGCAACAAGTGCGAGCCAGTATCTTTTGTATTCACGCATTGATTCTCCTTTTTTAAAATTTAGGAGAAAGTTTATCTCATTTCAAAATAGTGACTAATGACATATATCAATAAAAGGAGAATATTTATCCTATTAGTTTTATAGAAATTTACAATAATATGCATTTTTTTCACAATGTATATGCAAATTTTACATAACATTAATGTAAATAACAGTAATATATCAACCAAACTATTTCACACGAAAAAAGGAAAAAATATGCAAATGAATTTCATGCACAAAGTGGCTAAAATAGGCCTTGTTGCTTCACTTTTTGCAGCTCTTAGCCTAAGCGCAGCTGAGTCTGCTAGAAGCATCACAGATATGAAAGGCGTCAAAGTAAGCGTGCCTGAGAAGGTTGAGAAGATCGCTGCATTATGGAATGCAAACAACGAGATCATCCTAGCACTTGGCGGTATGGATAAGGTTGTAGCCACAACTGATCTGATCAAAACAAACAAGTGGTTTGAGCACGTCTATCCAAAACTTAAAAATTTGCCAGCTGCACTAAACGGCAAAGACCTTCAGATCGAAGAGCTTGTTAAGCTTGCTCCTGATGTTATCGTGGTATCAAGCAAAAACTACCAAGATGAACTTATCAAAAACGGCTTTAGCGCGGTAAATTTGATCTTTAGAGACTATCCAGATATGGAGAAAAGCATCTACGCAACAGCTGAAGTCATAGGCACTGATGACGCTAGAAAAAAAGCTGAAAAACTTGCTAATAAAATCCACGATAACTCCGAGTTTGTAACAGCAAGAACAAAAAACATCCCTGACGCTAAACGTCCAAAAGTACTTCACCTTCTTGGCGGAGCGAATTTGCTAAAAATTGATGGTACAAACACTATCCAAAACACTTGGATCAAGCTAGGTGGCGGTGTAAATGCTATCAATACTGAGGGCTCAATGATCGAAGTTAGCGCTGAAGAGATCATCAATGCAAATCCTGATATCATCATCGTTGGCGGCAATGACACAGACGCACAGATCAAAAAGATAAAAGAGCACCCTGCATTCTCTGGCTCAAATGCTGTTAAAAACGGTAAAGTTTATGGCAACCCAAAAGGTGTATTTAGCTGGGATAGATACGGCGCTGAAAACGTGCTTCAAATTTTATGGGCAGCAAAGACTATCCAACCAGATCTATTTAAAGATGTCGATATAAAAGCAAAAACAAAAGAATTTTATAAAGAGTTCTTAAATCACGATCTTAGCGATACAGAGTACGGCTATATCCTAAAAGGCCTAAATCCAGACGGTAGCAGCAAGTAAGATATGAAAAACGCAAATTTTTCAATAGTTGTTATCTTTTTAGCTCTACTAACGCTTCTTTGCGCCTTTGTCGCACTGGGCGTTGGTAGATTTTACATACCTTTTAACGACGTCTTTAGCGTGCTGGCTCACAGCTTTGGTTTTGGAGATGGTGCAGCTAGCAACATCACAAACGTTATAGAAAATTTACGTATCCCGCGCATCATCGCAGCTATCCTTGTTGGAGCCGCTCTTAGCGTGAGTGGTGCAGCCTATCAAGGTGTCTTTAAAAACCAGCTAGTTAGCCCTGATCTTCTAGGCGTTTCAGCGGGCGCTTGCGTGGGAGCTGCAACTGCTATCATCTTTGATCTATCACTATTTTGGGTGCAGGCTTTTGCCTTTGGCTTTGGCCTAGCAGCCGTTGCTATCACGCTAGCCATACCAAAGATGATGGGTCGCACGAGCACGCTTATGCTGGTTCTTTCTGGTATCATTGTAAGTGGCCTCATGGGCTCAATAATCGGCTTTTTAAAATATGTCGCAGACCCTGAGACAAAGCTACCTGACATCGTTTATTGGCAGCTTGGTAGCCTTGCTAAGCTTGATAGCGATAACTTAATATACATCGCCCCAGTGATGATCATCTGCGCCGTTTTGCTAATAGCCATGAGCTGGCGTATAAATTTGCTCTCTCTTGGCGACGAGAGTGCGGCAAGACTAGGCGTAAATGTGGCTTTTGAGCGCGCTGTCATTATCATCTGCGCTACGCTTCTTACAGCGTGCAGCGTCTGCATAAGCGGCATAGTCGCTTGGGTGGGACTTCTCATGCCTCACCTAGCTCGCATGCTAGTTGGAGCAAATAACATAAAAAGCATGCCTGCAAGCATATTTATGGGTGCGATATTTTTGCTATTTGTAGATACCTTAGCGCGCAGCATAAGTGTGAGCGAAGTGCCTCTTGGCGTACTTACTGGCTTTATCGGCACGGTATTTTTCGTCTGGGTTTTATGGCGAAATAAAAAGGTTGCATGATGCTTGAAGTTAGAAATTTAAACTTTAGCTACCCAAATGGGGCTGGCAAACTAGAAAATGTAAATTTAAAGATAGGCGCTGGAGAAATTTTGACCATTCTTGGTCGAAATGGAGCTGGCAAATCAACAACTTTAGGCTTAATAAGCGGCTCACTAAAGCCAGTTTCGGGAGAGATCTTTCTTGATGGCAAAAACGTAGATAGCCTAAGCAACAAAGAGCGCGCTAAGATCATGGCGTATGTCGCTCAAAGCGAGGTTACAGAGTATGACTACACCGGACTTGAGTTTATCACGATGGGTCGCGCGGCGCACCTTGGCATATTTGCAAGACCTAGCAAAGAGGACGAAGAGATCGCTAGAATTTACACCAAAAAGCTTGAGATCGAGTATCTTGAAGATCGCTTTATCACGCAGATGAGTGGCGGTCAAAAGCAGATGTGTATGATCGCTCGTGCGATGGCAGCGCAGCCAAAGATGATCATATTTGACGAGCCAACGAGCGCGCTTGATTTTGGCAACCAGTATAAATTCCTACGCACCGTCAAGTGGCTAAAAGAGCTTGGTTACTCGGTCGTGCTAACTACTCACAACCCTGACTTTGCCGTGCTTCTTGGCGGATATGTGGCACTCGTGAAGGGTGATGGCGAGGTTGGATTTGGCACGGTTGATGAGATCATTAGAAGCGAAAATTTAAGCAAGCTTTACGGACTAAATTTAAACGTGAGCTACATCGACGAAGTAAAAAGAAACTGCTGCCTCACTTATCCACTATAAATTTATCTGCTCTTAATTTTTAAGGGCAGATCACTCGTTTTATCTAAAAATTTCTACTTAAATTTACTAATCATAAATGCTAAAATGCAAAATAAATTTAAAGGAAAAACTATGGCTTACCCACTACTAGGCACAAAGATCGTGATCGATGAAGAAAAGGTTTTAAGGGAGAAAAAGTATAAGCTAGACATAATTTACGAGTATTTGGACAGACTCGCCGAACAATGTAATCTAATTAGGATTGACAAAAATACTTTTCATGCAAAAGGTGATGAAAATGACTTGGCAAATTTGGGTCTGTTTATGTGTAGATACGCGGTAGAGAACGAATGGCTGACAAAGAATATCAAAGAGTGGATTTGGATTAGCGAGCGATGCGGAAATGAGGATATGATAGCAAGATTTAAAAAAGAGAAAATGGGAGTTTGGGAATGAGCGACAAAAAATCTCGCCATATCAAATTTTCATATAAATTTAAAAAAGAGCCTGCGAAAGGTTAAATTTTGCTAGGTAAAACAAATTTAGATATAGCGCAAAAGCAAAGACGTTTTAAAACCCTGAGCCATTTTGCCACAGAGCCTAGACAAGTTTGTTAGCAACCTTTTTTAACAGCAATATTGAAAAAGACAAGACCAGTCGCGATAAAGCTAAATCAACCCGCGTAATAGCTGCCATTTTCTATCAAATTTAAAACTAGCCGTAAAAGTTTGCGCCCTCATCTTAAATTTGACGCAAATTTATATCCCTTCAGCCAAAAACAATCACCCACCCTAAATTTAACACAACCCACAAGATCAAATTTGAGCTTTATTTTTAAATTCCGCCACTCTTGCCTTTGCAGCCTGCGTGATATCGTCCTCGTAGTCGTAGAAGTTAAAGGTCGCTCCGTGCTGAAAAAAGCCATTTAGTATATCGCCGCTTTGGCGGTTTTTCAGATCAAGCTCGGCCACCTTAAAGCCGTCATTTGTCGCGCAAAATTCTTTTAGTCTAGCTGGCGCCTCTTTTAGTTTGGTAAATAAAAAGCAGTATCCATCGCCGCCATTTCGCCCCACTCTGCCTCGCAGCTGATGAAGCGTGGCAAGCCCCAGCCGTTCAGCGCCCACGATCACTATCGTATTTAGCCTTGGCAGCGAGATCCCCACCTCAACAACGGTGGTTGAGAGCAAAATTTCGCCCTCTTCTCTAAACCGCCTTAAAATTTCTTCTTTTTCTTTGTCCTTGCCGTGCGTGACGAAGACATTTTTGAAATTCTTTAGCCAAAAGCCCTGCGCCTCGCTTAGACTTTGGTAGTTTGAGCTATCGCTGCTCTCGACTAGCGGATAGATGATGGCTACTTGAAAGCCGCCTGCAAGCTGCTTTTTGATGTGAGTTAGCAAAAAGCCAAACTCGCTAGCGCCTAAAATTTGGCTCGTTATATTTTTCTTAAATGGCATCTGCTTTAAAAAGCTAAAATTTACGATCTCAGACTGGATTAAACTTAGCGTCCTTGGTATTGGCGTAGCTGAAAACTGCACGAAATTTGCTCGCTCGTCCTCGTTTGAGGCAAGCTCCTCTATCTTTTTGCGCTGATTTGAGCCAAAGCGGTGCTGCTCATCGACCATGACAAGCGGCGAATTTGGTAGCTCGTGAAAGAGTAGCGCATGCGTGCCAACGATCAAATTTGCCCCGCTAAAGTCTATCTTTTTCTCCCCACTTCGCACCAGCATCACATTCATAAAAGCGGGCAGCAGCCTCTTTGCTTCGTTATAAATTTGCTCGCTTAAGATGCTTGTTGGCGCCATCAAAATGGCACTTTGCGGATAGACGCTAAGCGCTGCTGCTAGGATCACAAGCGTCTTGCCACTTCCCACATCGCCCATTATGACGCGCCTTTTTGCCTGCACGGCGCTAAGGTCGTCTCTGATGTCATTTATGGCGTTTATCTGGTCGTTTGTCGGCGTAAATGGCAAGCCATTAAGCCAAGAGCTTATGTCAAAAAGCTTGATTTTAGGGCTTTTAAAGTAGGTTTTTTTAGCACTTAGCTTTTTTATGTAGTTAAAAATTTCTACAAATTTTAAAATTTCAATGCCCTCGCCATCATTTTTTAGGCGATATAAAATTTGCACGCTTTGCTCATCTAGCCTTTGCAGATCAGCTAGAAATTTAGCCTCTTTTTCATTCAAGCCCTCGGACATTAAATTTTGTAAATTTAGATATTTTAAGATAAGTTTTTTTAACTCCTCATCTTTTAGCTCGGTCTTAAATTTAGGCACGATCTGTCCTATTTTTGTGGTGATTTTTGGATTTACGATCTGCCACGAGCCAAAGGCGTAGGAGCAAAGCCCATATATCGCCATCTCTTTGCCCACCTTAAAAGCGCCGTAGTGCCAAGACTTTGCGTTAAAAATGACGATCTTTACGCTACTTTGCCACTGCTCGCAAAAGGCAAGTGCGGTTAGCATGCCAGGGCGCGAGGCGAGTGAGGTGATCTTTACATTTATGCAGACCTGCCCTTCTCTTGGGCTTTTGGCGATCGTCGTATCCTCAAAGCCCTTTGGTAGCACAAGAGCAAGGTCAAGCAGGCTAAGCACGCCTATTTTTAGAAGTTTTGCTCTATCGCTTGCTTCAAATTTCATTTTTTAAGACGCAAAAACTTAGCTGATTGATCTCTGCGTGGGCTTTTATGAAGCTATTTAGCTCACTTAGCGAAAGGGCTGAAATTTTATCAAGGTCCTTTAAAAATGCCCCAAGCTCGCCATGCTCATAAAACTCGCCTTGCGCGATGTCAAGGCGCTTAAATAGCGTCTCTAGTCTAAGTGGCAACGAGCCAAGTAAAAATTTCTTCGCCTGCTCAAGCTCGGCCTTGCTAACGCCTTTTTTACTAAATTTTAAAATTTCCTCTTTTATAACGGCGATAGCCTCATCTTTTTTCTCATTTTTTGTCTGCATGTAGCCGTAAAGCTGGCTATAAGAGAGATTTAGCAAATTTCTAGCGTAGGCACTGTATGCAAGGCCTCTTTTCACGCGGATCTCCTCCATGAGCCTCGAGCCAAAGCCGCCCTCGCCTAGGATAAATGTCGCCACTGCGGCCTTGTATTTTTCTTCAGGTTTTACATCAAATGGCGCGCCAAAGTAGATGTAGGCCTGCTCGCTTTGCCTGATGATCTCACTGCTTTCGCACTTGTCACTTGGGCTAAAGTGCTCTAGTTTTCGCACCTTGCCAGGTTTTAGTATTTCTAAAACGCCAGCAAGCTCTTTTGCGTGCTTCTCGTCGATGTCGCCACCTAGCACGCAAAGCAGGTTTAAAAGGTCTAAATGCTCGCTTAAAAATTTGCTTACATCTTCAAGCGTGATCGCTTTTATGCTCTTTTTAGTGCCGATGCTTGGCTCTGAAAGCACGCTTTTTGGATACAAAAGCTCAAAGAGCCCCTGCCTTGCCACGTAGTCAAAGTCGTTTTCATTTGCTGCGATCTCACCAAGTGTGACGGTTTTGCACCTATTTAGAATTTCTTCTGTTAAATTTGGAGCGCTTATAAGCTCTTTTAGCTTGCCGCACGCAAAGGCAAAGTGCTCTTTTAAGCAGTTTAGATCGATGCAAAATGTCTCAAAGCCGCAGCTTGCATTTAGGCTGATCGCCCTTACTTCAAGCTCTTTAGCGAATTTAGCCGAGCCTAGCTTCATATCGCCCTCGTTTAGCAAATTTGCACTTAGTCTTGCAAGGCCAGCTAGCTTGCCATTTTGCGAGCTACCAGCTGCTTTGAAAACTAGCTTTAGGCTCACTACTGGCATCGCTTTTGAGCTTTCAAAAACGACTGGGATTTTTACATTTTTTACATTGATATCTAAAATTTTCATCTAAAATTTCTCCAAAATATCGTAGTTTGTGTTGCGCTTAGCTGGAATTTCGCCGACATCTTTTATAAGCTCGATCATCTGGTCTTGGTTCATCCTAAAGCTCGCACCTGCCGCCTTTACAACGTTTTCTTCCATCATTGTGCTACCAAGGTCGTTTGCACCAAAAAGAAGTGCTAGCTGGCCTACATAGCTGCCCTGCGTGACCCAGCTGCTTTGGATATTTTTAAAGTTATCCAAAAAGAGCCTTGAGACCGCAAGAAGCCTTAGATAGACGTTTGAACTTTGTTTTTTTATCTCTGGGAATTCTTGCATGAGCTTTGTATTTAGCCCTTGAAAGCTCCAAAGTATAAATGCCCTAAATCCAGCCGTTTCATCTTGTAAATTTCTGATATGCTCCCAGTGCTCCACGATCTCACGAGTGCTCTCAACCGTGCCAAACATCATCGTAGCAGTCGTTTTCATGCCAAGCTCGTGCGCCTCTTTGTGTATGCGAAGCCAGTCTGCGGTGTCGCATTTTTTAGGAGCGATGATGTCACGCACTCTATCACTTAATATCTCCGCTCCAGCCCCTGGCATCGAGTATAAGCCCTTTTCGTTTAGGCGTCTTAAGACCTCTTTTGTAGAAATTTTTGAAACTCTTGCGATGTAGTCGATCTCAACGGCCGAAAAGCCATGTATCGTGATGCTTGGATAGTGCTTGCTGATATAGCTAACAAGCTCCTCGTACCACTCGATCTTTAGCTTTGGATGAACGCCACCTTGAAATAAAATTTGCGTGCCGCCAATGGCGATTAGCTCCTCGATCTTCTTGCCGATCTCCTCAAAACTTAGCACATAAGCGTCTTCTTCTTTTGCGTGGCGGTAAAATGCGCAAAATTTACAATCCACCCAGCAGACATTTGTATAGTTGATGTTGCGATCTACGATGAAGGTCGTTATGCCATCTGGATGAAGCTCTTTTTTTCTAGCTAACGCCATCTTGCCAAGCTCGTGAAGCGGTGCATTTTCTATAAGATCGATGGCTTCATTTACACTAAGTCTTTTCAAATTTAACCTTTTATTTTGCTTATTTTTGGGCGAGAGTTTAGCCAAAAATGCTTTTAAATATGATAAATCAGGCGTTATGAAAAATTAATTTTTAAAGGCTAAAATGTGAGAAATTCTTTAAAGGAGCAAGTTATGAAAAAGGTGATATTTGCCGTTATCTGCGGGCTATTTTTAGTTGGTTGTGCCAAAAATGAGCCAAAGCCAGCCAAGCCTCAAGGTGCAAGTTGTGGATGTGCTCATCATCAAAAAATGATGCAAGAAAATATGCCAAGCTGCCCACATCATGGCATGCAAGGTGCGATGCATGAGCAAATGCCAGCAGGCTGCCCAGCCCACGCAAAATAGATAAAGTGCCAAATGGCACTTTATTTTAATATAACCTTATCGCCTTTAGTGCCTAAAACCTGCACTTTCTCGCCGTTTTTTAGCGCTCCGTCATACTTCCAAAGAGTGCCTTTAAAATAGACCATATTTTCTCTGATCTCGCCAACGCCAGCTTCGTCTAAAAACTCCTCGTTATAGCTCTCTTTTTTAGCCATAAATTTACTCTTTAACGGCGCCTTTAAGAGCGCAAGCAAGATAAAGGCAAGCACTAAGACGGCTAAAATTTGAAAGCTCCACTCAAAACCAAAGCCAAAATTTATCGCCCCAACGATGATAAAAGCGACGCCAAAAAAGAGCAGATAAAATGAAAATAGCATAAGCTCAGCCACGCATAAGAGCGCGCCGATGGCTATCATTATAAAAGGACTTATCACGCCTTATCCTTAGCTAAAAAATTCTTTAAAACGCTAAGCGAGCCAATTAGCTCAGTCGCCTCGTAAGGGACTAAAATTTTATCTTTTGAGCTATTTTTAGCTAGCTCGCTAAATGCCCCGACCCTATCACGAGCGAGCAGAAATTCAGCCGCATTTGCGTTTTTGCTCATGCTGTCATTTATCATATCCATAGCCTCTTTTTGAGCCGTTGCGATGGCGATTTGCTCATATTTTTTCGCATCAGCCATACGCTCTATCGCCTCTGCTTGAAGCACTTTTTCTTGTTTTAGCGCCTCTGCGTTGCGGATTAGTGCCTCTTTTTCAGCCAAGGCTTTTAGCTCGATCGCACGCTTTTCACGCTCAGCTTTCATCTGCATATTCATCGCCTCTTCTATACCAAGCGGGACAGAAATTTCAGAAATTTCAACCCTCATGATCTTTACGCCCCAGTTGCCAGCTGCGTCGCCAAGAGCTACTTGAAGTGCGGCATTTAGGCGATCACGTGAGCTTAGTGTATCATCAAGGTTCATAGCACCTATCTCGCCACGAAGCGTTGTCATGGCTAAATTTGCAATGGCGCGCTTGTAGTTATCTACGTTATAAACCGCCATTTTTGCATCAAATACCTTTAAAAAGACGATACCATCGACGCTAATATTAACGTTATCTTTTGTGATGACTTGCTGTTTTGTGATATCAACAAGCTGCTCTTTTATAGTTATGATCGCCCTTATCTGATCTACAAATGGGATGATAATGTGAAATCCCCCGTCAAGCACCTTGTGAAATTTACCAAGTCGCTCGATCAGCAAGTTATCTGCTTGCGATACGATCTTGATGCCAGCTTTTAAAAACAAAAATGCAAAAATAACCAAAACAACGACTAAAACGCCAAATGTCTCAACTTGCATCTTCTCTCCTTTAATTTATAATTTGTTATTTTCTTAAGTATTATAATACATTTTAAATTTTATTTTCAAAAAGGATCAGCATGAAAAATTTTATCTTTGCACTAAGTGCGGCTCTACTTTTGGCAGGTTGCGCTACGTCAAACCAAAGCGCGAGCGTCCCACAAGGCAAATGTGAAGTAAAAGGTAGCTGCATGGCTCCAGTAAGCAGCATCGAAGGTACTTACAAGGCGTTTTTACCTTGCGCTAGCTGCATGGGCATAGACTCAACTCTTACGCTTAAAAAAGACGGCACATTTGAAAGTGTGATGAACTATAAGTCAAAAGACAACTACAAAGCCGTTAGCAAGGGCAAATACTCAGTTAAAAATGGCGTCATCACAACCGTTGATGAGTATAAAGAGAAGAGCTTTTATAAGGTCGATGGCGAGAACCTAAAGATGCTTGACATGGATCAAAAAGAGGTCACTGGCGAGCTAAAAGATAAATACATCTTTAAACGCGTAAAATAAATTTTAAAGGCAAAATGATATAATTTTGCAATTTTTAAGGAGTTGCAAATGAAATATCTTTTTGCCATACTTATCTCATTTTTCATCATCGGCTGCGCAAAAAATGAAAATTTAAAGCCACAAAATCAAGAACAAACACAAAAATCAAAAGAAGAAAAACCTCTTCTTAGAGATGAAAAACCCAAAAAACCAGAAAAACTAATACTTTCAAACTCTATCTACACGAGCTACTACACGACTTTGCCATGCTCAAACTGCGAGGGCGTGAAGACTATCTTAACTCTAAATAAAGACAAAACCTACACAAAAACTATGCTTACGATGGATAAGGCTGCCACCTTAGTAGAAAAAGGTGGCACATTTGATGTTGATGAGAGCGCTATCGTGCTAAAAGATGAAAGCGGCTCACTTAGCTACTTTGTGCCAAATAAAAACTCACTTCTTCAGCTTGATGATAAGAAAAATAAGCGAGTTGGCGTGCTAGCTCAAATTTATAACTACGAGCCGGTAAATAAGGCATATAAAGATAGTTTTTTTGCTAGATTTTCTAAATTTAAAGACAAAAATGGCTTTTTAGAGCTTGTGCTTGTGCCTAGCAAAAATGGCGCAAAGATAAGCTTTTACTCATCGCTAAAAGATGGCTCACCACTTTGCAAATTTAACTCAGAGCTGCTTTATGACAAGGGCATTTTTTACCTTTTAGACGAAAAAGGCGTGGCTTTAAGCGTGCATAAAACTGCTAACGACATCTTCGTAATCGCAAATGATAAAATTTGCAAAAATGCTCACATAAGCGGACACTACAAAAGAGAAAAAGGCAGATCTAGCCTCTTTGGTAAGGGCTTTTTCGCAAAACTTACAAACGAGTCAGCAAATGCTGATGTGATGAAATTTTATGGCGCAAAAAACATAAAAAGAGACAATACTAAAAAAGAAAATAGCTACATCGTCACAAGCAAAAACGAGAGAATTTTTGAATACACCTTGCTAAATGGCATCATCACAAGCATTGAAATTTACTCAAATGAGTTTAAAACTCCAGAAAATATCAGCCTAAAATCAAATTTCAAAGATATAAAAAACGCCCTTGTTATCTCTAAATTTCAAAGCGACGCAAACAATATCTATCTAAAAATAGACAGCCACGACATGCTTATAAAGCTTAAAAATCCGCTCGCACAAGAGATAACAAACTTAAGCCAGATCCCAGACGAGGCGCAGATAGAACAGATAACTCTGATGTGGAACCAGTAGCTTGAAAGAGTATCTTAAGCTTTTAAAGGACGAGAGAAATTTCCGCCTTTTAAGCACCGTCCAGCTCATGTGCTACTTTGGTGTGTGGTTCTCGCACACTGGAATTTTTACGCTACTTATCTCGCTTGACGCTCCTGTGTGGGCGCTTACATTAAGTGCGGCGATGGCATTTATCCCAGGCGTTGTCATCGCTCCGTTTAGTGGCATTTTGGTTGATAAATTTAGCCCAAAACCGATGCTTGTTATCATGATGGCGGTTGAGACCATAAGCGTTTTTATGCTGCTTTTTATAAATTCGCTTGATTATTTATGGCTACTTTTGCTTATCATTTTTGTTAGAAACGGCGTTGGAGGGATGTATTTTCAAGTAGAGATGAGCGTGCTACCAAAAATTTTAAGCAAAGAGAGCTTAAAGCTTGCAAACGAGATCCACTCAATCATCTGGGCGGTCTCATACACCGCTGGCATGGGGCTTGCAGGCGTTTATATACACTTTTTTGGCATAAAAAGCGCCTTTTTGCTCGACGGAGCTCTTTATCTTTGCAGTTTTGGCTTTTTATATCTTTTAAAACTAGACGAGCTAAAGCCAGAATTTATAGAAAAACCTCTGAAAATGCTAAAAAATGGGCTTAAATACCTAAAAGAAAATAGGCTCATCGTGCATCTTATATTTTTGCATGCCTTTGTTGGCATCACAGCTTATGACGCGTTGATCGCGCTTTTGGCTGACTATAGATACGCAAATTTACTCTCAACCTCGCTAGTTATTGGTCTATTAAACGCCTCAAGGTCGATCTCGCTTATGTTTGCACCGGCCATGCTTAGTAAATTTATGAATAAAAAAACGCTCATCTACATCTACATCGGTCAAGGGCTTGGCATCATCATCTGGGCACTCTCTTTGCGAAATTTTTATCTCTCGCTCGTTGGCATCATCTTTGCTGGTTTTTGCACCTCAAGCCTTTGGAGCTACACCTACACACTACTTCAGCAAAACTGCCAAAAAGAGTTTTACGGCAGAGTGATCGCGTATAACGATATGGTTTTTCTTGGATTTAGCGCACTTATCTCATTTGCGATCGGCTTTTTATACGAGCTTGGACTAAGCGTGGAGATGATCGCAGCCTTTATGGGAAGTCTCTTTTTCATTGGAGCCTTTTACTACCACGTAGTTTCAAAAAAGTATGAGATAAGGTAGTTGCGTCTAAATGGCTAGAAATCCAGCCATTTATATTTGCTTACTTTCTAGCAGCTTTTACCGCTTCAAGTAGCTCTTCAAAGCCTGCTTTACTTGAGTGCTCGACGTCTTTTAGTATCTCGACACCTGCTAAATGCCCTTTATCTTTGTCAGCAAAAATAGCCATAGCCTTATCTAGTCCGTGATGGACATTTTCGTGGTGTGCAGCTATGCTTGAGAGGGTTCTTGGATCTTTGATGATGGTATTTTTCACATCCTTTTCATACCACTTGCCAAATCTACACTCATGCACACTTTGAATTTTATTTATCTCGCCAAGCAAGACGCCTCGGTAGCCATTTAGCTTCATGTTGATGTGATCTATCTTGCCGTTGCTTACATTGACCTCGTTTGTTACGTTTAGGGCTTGATTTAGGATGTTTTGCGTGTTGGCATTTACGCTTGAGATGTTGCCCTCAAAACCGCCTAAAATTTGCATCGCATTTGCTGAAATTTTAGAAAAACTCTCGCTCATTTCGATCATCGTATTTGCACTTTGCTTAAGGCCATTTATATTTACTTCAACCTCAAGTGTAGCCTTTTGCGTGCGCTCAGCAAGCTTTCTAACCTCATCTGCAACGACTGCAAAGCCGCGTCCATGCTCACCCGCACGAGCTGCCTCGATAGCAGCATTTAGTGCTAGCAAATTTGTCTGATCTGAGATGTCTTTTATGAGATTTATGATCTCAACGATAGAATTTACGCTTCCATCAAGCGAAGAGGCGTCGTTTGAGAGATCGCCGCTCATCTGACTTACTTGCTCGATCGAGCTTAAAATTTCAGCCGTTTGAGACTTTAGCTCGCCTGTTTCTTTGAAGGTTTTTTCATTTAAATGGTTTATATTTTCAAGCATTTTTAGGTTTTCTTCGATGGTTGATTGTAAGAAATTCATACCATCTTGATAGCTAGTAAGCAACAAATTTACAGCCTCTTGCTTATCCTTAGCTTGCTCTTTTGGCTCGCAAGTTTTGGCATTTTTTAGCTCATTTTTAAGTGCTAAAATCTCAGCCTTTAAAGCTTCATTTTCTCTCTCTAAAGCTTCATTTTTACTACCAAGCTCTTTGCTTTTGCTGTCAAAAAACATTTTTCATCCTTTAAAATTTGTAAATTCTGCGTAATTATAACTCTTTTTACTTAAGCCAGTCGTCTAAAATTTGAATTTGCTCTTCAACACTTTTATTTGCAGTGCCACCTTTTGAAGTGCGGGCCTCTTTTGAAGCGTGCAGATCTAGAAATTTAATGGCATTTTCATCTAAATTTTCATCGACACTTTTTAGCTGCTCTTTGTTTAGCTCACTTAGATCAAGCCCCAAGCTTTCAGCCTTTGCGACAGCCTTGCCAGTGATAAAGTGCGCCGTTCTAAATGGGATATTTTTCTCACGCACTAGGTAGTCCGCTAGATCAGTAGCACTTAGATGCCCTGTTTTTGTCGCTTTTAACATATTTTTTTCATTAAATTTAGCCGTTTTTATCATCTCATTTAGGATAGTAGCCGAGCTTAAAATGGTCGAAACACTATCAAAAACGCCCTCTTTATCTTCTTGCATATCTTTATTATAAGCAAGTGGCAAGCCCTTCATCGTAGTTAGCAGCGCTACTAAATTTCCATTTACACGCCCAGTTTTGCCGCGTATGAGTTCAGCGACGTCTGGATTTTTCTTTTGAGGCATGATGGAGCTGCCTGTGCTATAAGCGTCACTAATGCTTACAAAGCCAAATTCCTGCGAGCTCCAGAGTATAAGCTCCTCACAAAGCCTAGAAGCGTGCGTCATGAAAACGCTAATGTTAAATAAAATCTCCAGCGCAAAGTCGCGGTCGCTCACGCTATCCATTGCATTTTGCGTGCAACCTGCAAAGCCAAGCTCGCTTGCAACGATGCTCCTATCTATCTTGTGCGGCGTGCCTGCAAGGGCTGCTGAGCCAAGCGGACTTAGGTTGTTTCGCTCATACGAGCTAACAAAACGCTCAAAATCCCTCTTAAACATAAACGCGTATGCTAGCAAATGGTAGCTAAGGCTTACTGGCTGGGCGTGTTGAAGGTGCGTGTAGCCTGGCATTAGCGTATCTTTGTGGTTTTTGGCTAAATTTGTAAGCGTGGCGATGAGCTCTTTGATAAGAGATGAAATTTCTAAATTTTTCTTCAAAACATAAAATTTAAAATCAAGCGCGACCTGATCATTTCTACTTCTAGCTGTGTGAAGCCTGCCGCCAAGCTCAGCTCCGATGATCTCGCTAAGGCGCTTTTCAACCGCCATGTGGATATCCTCGTCCTCTATCTTAAAAGCAAATTTACCAGCCCTTATCTCAGCTAAAACCTCATCAAGTCCCTTTATAATCGCCTCTGACTCGTCTTTTTTCAAAATTCCGCAAATTCCTAGCATTTTAGCGTGCGCCTTACTGCCATCGATATCCTCTTCAAAAAGATTTTTATCAAAATTTATAGAAGCGTTAAATTCCTCGAGCAACTTCGAGCTAGCCTCGCTAAATCTGCCCTCCCACATCTTTTTATGTGCGTTTTCATCTTTTTTCATAGCTTTGCCTTTGATTAGTTTTGCGTGATTTTAACAAAATGGTGCTTAACTAGGCTTTTACGAGCATTTTAAAAATAATTTTTTGGTCAAAAAAGTGAAATGTAATATAAAAATTATGTTAGAGTAGTAAAAAAGTTATATATATAATTTACATTTAAGGTTATTAAAATATAATTCGCTTAGCAACTTTTTAAAAACTATTTCAAGTTTTTTGATTTTTTGCCGATATAGTTATAAATGAAGAAATAAACTAAAAAGGAAGGACGATATGCAAATAGATGCCAATATGAACTCTAATATTTTTTATCACGATGGTTTTACATCAATATCATCAAGTAGCGCAAAAACAAGCATATTAGTATCTTCTGGCTATGGCAAAAAAGATATCGTTAGAAGTAATGATGTGCATGTCGAACAAAGAGAAGAAGTTAGACAAAAACCTACAATTATTAGAAAAGAAGATGTCACAGAGTTACAAAAAAATTTAGAAAAATTACAAGATCAAAGAAGCGATATAGCTGATCAAATTTCAAGCATCCAGCACCTGAAAGATCGTGATTCTATGCAGATGCTTCATCATCTAAATTTAGAACAATCAAGCATTCAGAATAACATTTTAAGCATTAAAACTCAGATGACAGAAATGGTACAGGCTTAAGACTAAGCCTTACCGATAATAGTTTTTAAAACCAAACAAAAATCCTCTAAAAAGTATCCCATTGACTTATAGAAGTTACTGCTAGCATTTTGCTCAAGCTCTTTTGCAAGTTGCTCGGCATAAGGTAAGAAAAATGAGAGGCTAAAAGCAGCAAGAAGCTGCATAGACTCTTTTGTCGCCTCTTTTTTTAAGATATTTGCTATCAAAATGAGCTGATTTGAGATGCTATCAACCTCGCCCATTTTTGGCTCAAAATTTATTGCCTTGTAAAATTGTGCCAAATCATCTTTTGCGCTTGAGAAATAGTAGCTTGCTTCAAATTTTGCCTTCAAAATGACAAAATCATCACACAAGGCCGCACTACTCTCATCTTTGATAAATTTAGCGTAAAGCTCATTTCCTTTTATATTCGCATCGCTCTTTGTCTGCGTTATCCACGCATTTGTCTTTTTGATACGCATAAAAGATGAGACACCCAAGATATCATTAAAATTTGTAGCAAGTGCAGCCGCTACGACGCTATAAAGCTCTCCAAGTCTCAAATTCAGTCCTTAAGCTTCAAATATCTAAGTCTAAGCGCATTTAGCACGACAGTAACCGAGCTTAAGCACATCGCCATCGAGCCATAAACTGGACTTAGAAGCAGCCCAAATACTGGATAGAGCACGCCAGCAGCCACTGGTATGCAAATGGCGTTATACATAAATGCCCAAAACAAATTCTCTTTTATGTTAGCAATAGTCGCATTTGCAAGCTTTACAAGCCCGCTCACGCCGCGCAGATCGTTTTTTACAAGCACGATATCGCCAGCGCCTTTAGCGATGTCTGAGCCTGAGTTCATAGCGATGCCAACGCTTGCTTCTTTAAGCGATGGCGAGTCGTTTATGCCGTCCCCTACAAAGATCACGCCACCTCGGCTCATTAGCTCTTTTACCTTGTTAAATTTATCCTCAGGCAGCATATTTGCATAATATTCGCTCACATTTAGCTTGCTAGCGATATTTGCCACTACTTTTTTATCATCACCTGAGAGGATCACGCTTTGTAAATTTAGCCTTGAAAGCTCGTTTATAACGCCATTTGCTTCATTTTTTAGCTCATCGCTTAGCGTTAAAAAGCCACTAAATTTTTGATTTAGCGCACAAAGTATGACGCCGCTTCCATCATTTGCAGCCTCTTTTATCGCTTCACTATCTGCTTCATTTAGCAAGATATCGTTTGCCGCAAGCAGCTTTTCGTTACCTATTATTATCTTGTTACTTTCATCTTCATAGACGATGCCTTGACCAACTACGTTTTGAAATTTACCATTTAGCTTTTGTAAATTTATGTAATTTTGTTTTGCATATCTTACGATCGCTTTTGAGATCGGATGCTCGCTTAAATTTTCAGCAGATGCTACTAGCTCTAGCTCTTTTTCGCTTAAATTTGAACTCTTGACGCTGATTAGCCCCTTACTTAGCGTGCCAGTTTTGTCAAATGCTACAAATTTAGCATCTTTTATAAGCTCCAAAACCTCTGGATTTTTCACTAAAATCCCAGCTTTTGCACCACGCGAGAGGGAGCTTACGATTGCTATTGGTGTGGCAAGTCCTAGTGCGCATGGGCATGAGATGATAAGCACGCAGATCGCGCTAGAGATCGCATAGGCGAAATTTCCACTAAAAATTATCCATATTAAAAATGTAAGAACTGAGATCGCCACGACGCTTGGCACAAAGATGTTTGCTATCTTGTCAGCCAGCCGTCCGATAGGCATCTTTTTAGAGCTAGCGTCGCTTAATAAGCTTAAAATTTGAGATAGCAAGCTTTCAAAAGAACTCTTTGTCACCTTGACGCTTATGTAGCCATTTGTGTTTAGAGTGCCGGCAAATACGCTATCTCCCACCTCTTTATAAACTGGCAAGCTCTCTCCTGTAAGCATAGAAGCATCTATCTCAGCGCCACCTTGAACTATCACGCCATCACTTGGGATGTTGTAGCCATTTTTTACGATGACGATGTCGCCTACTTTTAGCTCATTTACATTTACCTCTTTGCTCTGTCCATCTGGCATGACCAAAAAGGCGGTCTTTGGTGAAATTTTAAGTAGGGTCTTTAGGTAGTCGCCTGCCTTTGCTTTTGAGCGCTCTTCAAGATACTTACCTAGCAAAACAAAGGCTATTATCATCGCTGCGCCTGAGACATAGACGTTTTTTAGATCATCTGGGATGAAATTTGAAAAGATCACAACAAAAAGCGAGTATAAAAACGCACTGCCGCTTCCAAGAGCTACAAGCACGTTCATATCGTAGTTTTTGTTTTTAACAGCCTCTATGGCGTGAGCAAAGAAGTCTTTGCCACTAAAAGCTAGCACCAAAAATGCTAAAACTAGCATGAGTAAATTTACTAGCAAGCTCTGAGGTGCGAACATCTCAAGCGCCATTATCACGATGCTTGCTATAAATGCAAATATAAATTTATTTCTGATCGCAGTTATATGCTCGTCTCTTTTGGCTTCAAATTCATCAATATTTGTCGCCACAAAGTAGCCAAGCTTCTTTATCTTTTGCTCTAAAACTTCACGCACGCTGGCGTCTTTTAGGACAAACTCACCGCTTGCGTTTGCAAAATTTACATTTGCTTCAAGCACCCCATCTATCTTTTTAGAAACTTTCTCGATAGCGTTTGAGCAATTTACGCAGCTCATTCCCGCTATATTTAGCTTGACTTTTAAAGGCATATCAAAGCTCCTTTATAACGTCAAATCCCAGATCAGCCATTTCTGATTTAAATTTCTCTACATCGCCATCTTTTATATCGACGCTTACTTGCCTTGGCTCTTTGCTAAGATCGACTTTTATCTCGCCAAAGTCATCTTCAAGTGCGTTTTTTATAGTATTTGCGCAGTTTTGGCAATGCACGTTATTTACCTCAAATGTTTTCATATTATCTCCTTTATCATGTGGTCGTATTCGTGTAAATTTATGATCTTTTTGGTGTTAAATTTAAAGCCAAGACTCTCGTAAAATTTACGAACTTTTGGCTTATTTACATCAACTATCAGCGAGACCTTTTTATGTCCTAGCTCTTTTGCTTTGGCAAATGAGTGCAAGATAAGCTCTTTTGCTAGCCCTTGGCCTCTAAATTTCTCATCCACAGCGATGCTATCTATATAAAACTCATCATCAAAGCACTCTTTTTCTATCTGGGCATCTTTGCCAAGAGCCTTTAGATGCTGTGAAATTTCACTATCAAGCTGCGCTGCGTCGCCGCCAAAGTAAGCGCACATCGCAGCGATGATCACGTCGTCACGTTTATAGACATAGACATTTTTATAGCTAAGTCTATTTATCTCGCTTTTAAAAAATTTCTCTAAAATTTCATCGCTTTTTACAGGATCGTCGTAGCCACTTAGCTTGTAGGCGATATCCTCCATCGCTAAATTTAGTAGTTTTATGCAGATTTTTGCATCTTGTTTTTGAGCATTTTTTATCATGGGTATGATTATATGCCTTTAGCTTAAATTTTTACCAAATATTATTTCCAAATTTACAAATTAGGCGCTTTAGCTAGCAAACTAAAAATGTTTTAAAAAAGTATAAAATTTTTTTAGTTATAATCCGTAAAAAATTTATTTAAGGATATTTATGGGACGAGCATTTGAGTACCGAAGAGCGGCAAAAGAAGCTAGATGGGATAAGATGAGCAAGGTATTTCCAAAACTTGCAAAGGCTATAACAGTAGCGGCAAAAGATGGCGGATGTGATCCAGATATGAACCCAAAACTTCGTGCAGCCATCGCAGCAGCAAAAGCTGAAAATATGCCAAAAGATAACATCGATGCGGCTATAAAAAGAGCAAATGGCAAAGATAGCGCTGATATCAAGACTATCTTTTATGACGGCAAAGCAGCTCACGGCGTGCAAATCATCGTTGAGTGTGCTACTGACAACCCAACAAGAACAGTTGCAAATGTAAAAGCGATATTTAGCAAAAATGGCGGAGAAATTTTGCCAAGTGGCAGCCTTAGCTTTATGTTTACAAGAAAGAGCGTTTTTGAGCTTGAAAAACCAAGTGCTGATATCGAAGAGATCGAGCTTGAGCTCATTGATTATGGACTAAGCGACATCGAAGAAGATGAAAACGCACTATTTGTTTATGGCGATTACGCAAATTTTGGCACACTTCATGAAGGCATAGAGAAGCTAAATTTAGTAGTTAAAAAAGCTTCACTTCAGTACTTACCAAATCAAACCGTGAGCCTAGATGAAGAGCAAATGCTTGAGGTTGAGAGGCTTCTTGACAAGCTAGAAGACGATGATGACGTCCAAGCAGTTTATACAAATATCGAGTAAAAAGGAGCAACATGCGTTTTGATGAGTTAAAAGTTTATGATATAAATTTAGACGAGCTAAAAAAAGATAAATTTGCAGTTTTAAAGACAGAAAAAGGCGATATCAAACTTGAGCTTTTTGCGGAGGATGCACCGCAAGCTGTTGCAAATTTTGTCCATTTGATAAAAACAGGCTTTTATAATGGCCTAAATTTTCACAGAGTTATACCAAATTTCGTCATCCAAGGCGGCTGCCCAAATGGCACAGGCACAGGCGGTCCTGGCTGGAGGATAAAATGCGAATGCGACAACCAAAAGGTAAAACACGAGCGTGGCAGCCTTAGCATGGCTCACGCAGGTCGTGACACTGGCGGATCGCAGTTTTTCATCTGCCACAGCAAGCAACCTCATCTTGACGGCGTGCATACAGTCTTTGGAAAGTGCGTTGATGACGAGAGCCTAAAGGTGCTTGATGCTATCAGACAAGGCGACAAGATCCTCTCAGCAGAGATCAAAGAGAGCCTATAAAAGGGGAATTTATGGAGAGTGCAAAAACGCAAAAAAGTCTCTTTGTGAGGCTATTTACCAATCTCGCCATTTGGGTTGTGATAGGTATAGTTGGCGGTGTTATCGTCGGTATGGTCGCACCTGAGCTTGGTATAGCAAGCAAGCCAGGCATTGATTATTTTATAAAAGCCCTTAAAATTTTAATCGGCCCTATCATCTTTTTAACGATCGTTTCAGGCATCGTCGGACTTGAGAGCCTAAAAGATCTTGGCACCATCGGGCTTAAGGCGTTTATCTACTTTGAGATAGTTAGCACGCTTGCTCTTGCTGTTGGTATCATCTTTGGCGAGACGCTTCGTCCAGGACATGGCATGAACCTTGACTACACCCAGCTTGACGCCTCAAGCGTGGCTAAATTTACATCTCAAGCTGGCAACATGGACGCAAATAGCGGCTTTTTAGCACATACGCTTCATCTTTTAAGAGGCGCTGTGCCAGTAGATGACATCTTCCCTTACGTGCATATACTTGATCCATTCATAAAGTCAAACACACTTCAAGTGCTTTTCATGGCGATAGTCGTTGCTATCGTGCTTTCACTACTTGCGCATGATAAAAAGCAAGCTTGTCTAAAACCGCTTGAATTTATCCAGCACTACGTCTTAAAGCTACTTACTTGGCTTATGCTATTTAGCCCAGTGGCGGCCTTTTCGGCGATGGCTTACTTGATCGGTAAATTTGGCATCGGAACGCTTCTTGGTATGATGGAGCTTCTTGTTGTTATGGCACTTGCAAGCTGCTTTTTCATCTTTGTCGTGCTTGGCGTCATTTGCTACTTTGCCAAGGTCAATGTCTTTAAATTTATGCGCTTTATCTCAAAAGAGGTCTTGGTCGTTTTTGCGACAAGCTCGAGCGAGACAGCTCTTGCACCACTTATGCAAAAGCTAGAAGCAGCTGGCATAAATAGAGGCGCAGTTGGCCTTATCATCCCGACTGGCTACTCGTTTAACCTTGACTGCACCAACATCTATCTAAGCCTAAGCGTTATCTTCTTAGCTCAAGCATTTAATATCCCGCTAAGTTTTGAGCATCTAATAAGCATACTAATCGTGCTAATGATCACAAGTAAAGGCGCGGTTGGCGTTACAGGATCTGGCTTTGTCGTCCTTGCTGGCACACTAAGCGCACTTCCAAGCACTGGCATACCAGTAGTCACCGTGGCTGTGCTACTTGGCGTTGATAAATTTATGTCAGAGATGCGTGCTGTTGGCAACCTTTGCGGTAATGCCGTTGGCTGCATGATCGTATCTATCTGGGATAAAAAGGTCGATATGGAAAAATTTAGATACGCACTAGATCATCCAGACGAATTTCACTTCCACTCATAATAGAATTTTTTAAGGGGCAAATCGCCCCTTTTTATCTTAAAATTTACTTCAAAACTTAAAGTGCTTATCCCCTATTTTTACAATACCCAATGAAAATTTAGAAATTTTATTTTTAAATATAGAAACTAATATTATAATTATTGAAAATTTTAATTTGGAGGAGTTATGAAGACATTAGGCATCATAGGCGGCATGGGACCACTTGCCACGGCTGATTTATACAAGAAGATCATCGATATAACCCCAGCAACTTGCGATCAAGAGCACCTACACATTGTTATCGACTCATACGCGCAGATAGAAGATAGGACAAAATTTATCATGGGCGAGGGAGAAAGTCCGCTTCCAAAGCTAATTCAAAGTGCTAAACTTTTAAAAAATGCTGGCTGCGAGGCGATGCTAATGGCTTGTAACACAGCTCACTACTTTGCTCCAAGCATAGAAAAAGAGGCTGGAGTAAAAATTTTGCACATTGCAAAAGTTACAGTAGATGCCTTGCAAAAGAAATATCCACACGCTAAAAATATCGCTGTCATCGCAACAAGTGGCACAAAAAAGGCTGGCGTTTATGATCAAATTTTAAAAGAGCGCGGGCTAAAGAGCGTGGATTTTAGCAAAGAGACGCAAGATGTCATCATGGAGTGCATCTACAAAGGCGTCAAAGCTGGCAAGCTAGAAGAGTATGTGCCAGTGTTTTACGAAGTGCTTTCAAACATTGAAGCTGACGTTTATATCGCAGGCTGCACCGAGATACCGATGTTTTTACCATTTATCAGCAGCGAGTATAAGTTTATAGATGCGACATTTGAGCTGGCAAAAGCTGGTGTAGAATTTGGACTAGAAAAGAGAGTATTTTGATTAAATTTAGCCAGATATCTGGCTAAATTTTTGTTTTAACTACAAAAACCCTACAACTTATACTGAACACAACAACGACTTTTTATAGTTGAAATTTGAGATCAAATTTAGCTGGAGTATTCTGGCTAAATTTTAAATTTTTAACTACAAAGACCACTTGTATTATTTTTTGAGCTTAGTAAAAATAGCTCTTTAGTGAGAAATTTTTATAAACTTTTTCTGAAATAGAGCATTTTGTTTTAAATTTAACATGGGGTGTCCTGACAAATTTTAATATTTAACTTTAAAGACCACGCTACTTACAATAAATTTAACAATAATTTTTTATATTAGAAATTTTGAGATTTAAAGAGACTACAAAATATTTTAAATTTAACTGGGGCATTCGGGCTGAAATTTGATTTTTAACTAAAAGGATCGCTTGTATTAAAATTTCTGGTATTAGGCAATTAAATTTTTCAGGCTTATAAAGAGTGGCTTTTGGTTAGAAATTTTAGAAAGTCTCGTTAAATTTGACCGAGCTATTTCGCAAAATGTTTTAAATTTTATATTAGAAATTTGAAAAAGAGCTATATTTATAGCTCTAAAATTTTTACGATAATTTAAATTTAAAAAGCCTTGTAGGCAAAATACCCACAAGGCTATAAATTTAAGCTTTTGGACCAGCTTTGGCGTACTCAACGCCCTCTTTTACATCTTCGTAGCGTTTGAAATTTTCAACAAACATTTTTGCAAGCTTGTCGCGTGAAATATTGTACTCAGCTGGGTGTGTCCATGTATTTATTGGATTTAGTAGTTTTGTCTCGACACCATCAAGCTCTTTTGGGATAGCGAAGTTAAATTTATCAAAATTTTCAAATTCGCATTTTGTGATGCTACCATCAAGGATTGCATTTATGCAAGCACGTGTTGCTTTTATGCTCATACGCTTGCCAACGCCGTAAGCACCGCCACTCCAGCCTGTATTTACAAGATAGACATTAACGCCGTGCTTATCGATCTTCTCACCAAGTAGTTTTGCATAGACAGTTGGGTGAAGTGGCATAAATGGCTCGCCAAAGCAAGCACTAAAAGTAGCGACTGGCTCGGTGATACCGCGCTCTGTGCCAGCAACTTTTGCTGTGTAGCCACTTAAGAAATAATACATCGCCTGCTCTTTTGTCAGCTTTGCAACTGGAGGAAGCACGCCAAAAGCGTCAGCGCTTAAAAAGATGATATTTTTTGGATGGCCAGCACTTGAGCTTGGCTCGTAGTTGTCGATGTGATAGATCGGATAGCTCACGCGTGTGTTTTCAGTCTTTGAGCCATCTTTATAATCAACCACGCCGTTTTCGTCAGCCACGACGTTTTCAAGTAGTGCGTCACGCCTGATCGCTGCGTAAATTTCTGGCTCGCTGTTTGGATCAAGGTTGATACATTTTGCATAGCAGCCACCCTCAAAGTTAAATACCCCATCATCGTCCCAACCGTGCTCGTCATCGCCTATTAGTTTGCGTTTTGGATCGGTTGAAAGTGTCGTTTTACCAGTGCCAGATAGGCCAAAAAATAGCGCCGTATCACCCTTCTCGCCTACGTTTGCAGAGCAGTGCATACTTAGCTTGCCCTCAAGTGGCAACCAGTAGTTCATCATAGAAAAAATGCCCTTTTTCATCTCACCGCCATACCATGTGCCACCGATCACTGCGACATTTTCCTCGACGTTAAAGATGACAAAGACATCTGAATGTAGCCCGTCAGCCTTGTAGTCCTCATTTTTTGTCTTGCAAGCGTTATATACTACAAAATCAGGCTCAAATTTAGCCAGCTCTGCTTCACTTGGACGGATGAACATATTTTTTACAAAGTGCGCTTGCCACGCTACTTCAGTGACAAAACGGACTGATTTTTGGCTCTTTTTACTAGCTCCACAAAATGCGTCTTGGATAAAAATTTCTTTACCACTTAGCTGATCTTTTGCTTTTTTAAGAAGCTTATCAAATAGCTCTTTTGTGATAGGCTGATTTATCTTGCCCCAAGCGATGTATTTTTGGCTTGGATCTTGCTTGACGAAATACTTATCTTTTGGGCTTCTGCCAGTAAAAATTCCAGTATCAACCATAAATGTGCCGTTACTAGAGACTCTGCCCTCGTTGTTCGCCTTTTCAAGCTCAAAAAGCTCGTCGTAGCTTAGATTATGATTTATCTTTTTGATCTCTTTTAGACCTAGCTCGTCTAGCTTATTTATCATGTTGTTTCCTTTTAAATTTTCGTTTCTTTATAAATTCTGACCTAAAAGTCATCAAAATGTTAATCAAATTTCGCTTAACACTATCTTTTTAAAAGTGGCAAATTTATTTAAATCTAGCCACCACTTGATTGTTCGCGACACTTTGACCTTTGCTAACCTCAATAGAGCCTATGACGCCATCTTTTGGGGCTTTGACCTCTATCTCCATCTTCATCGCTTCAAGCACGACTATGGCCTGGCCTTTTTTGACATGGTCTCCTGCGCTAACTAAAATTTTATGCACAGCACCTGGCAAGCTTGCAACGATATCATTTTCTGTTGCGCCTGCTGCTGCGCTTTTGGCATTTTTTACGCTCTTGCCTTCAACTTCGGTGATTGATTTTACTTGGATGCTATCGTTAAAGCCTTCGCTTACTTCGACATTGTAGCGGCTACCATTTACGACGACGCTATATCTGCCACTTTGAGTTTGTCTGCCCTCGTTTGCTTTAGCATTTGGATCTACTTTTCTTACATTTACTTTGGCTTCGCCTTTTAAGAACGCGATGCCCTTTTCTTTACAAGCTGCTGCTATAAAGACGTTTTCTTCGGTAACTTTGATCTTATTTTGTTTTAAAATTTCTTTTACATGCGCAAGCGACTTGCTCTCATCTTTGTCAGCTATATCAACAGCGTGTTTTGTAGTTGGTTTTAGCCCTAGTTGCTCGCTTGCAAGCTTAATGATCTCTTTATCAGGCGTAACTGGTGTCTTGCCAAAGTAGCCAAGCACCATTTTGCCGTATCCCTCAGCGATCTTTTTCCACTTGCCAAACATCACGTTGTTAAAGGCTTGTTGGAAGTAAAACTGGCTAACAGGAGTCACTGAAGTGCCGTATCCGCCCTTTTGCACCACTTCGCGCATAGCAAGGATGACCTCTGGGAATTTATCTAAGATGTTATTATCTCTCATCATCTGGGTATTTGCAGTGAGCGCGCCACCAGGCATAGGTGAAAATGGTATTAGAGGGCTTACTTGCACAGCTTCAGGCGGTAAGAAATACTCTTTTAAGCAGTCATTCAAAACACTTTCGTATTTTAAAATTTTCTCCACATCAAGTCCGCCAAGATCGTAGTTTTTGCCTTTTACTGCGTGAAGCATGGTTAGGATATCTGGCTGACTTGTGCCGCCACTTACTGGGCTTGCGGCTAGATCTATACCATCAACGCCAGCTTCAAGCGCTGCAAGGTAGCAAGCCACACTTACGCCTGCTGTTTCATGTGTGTGAAGTCTTATGTGAGTTTTTTCTGGCAACAATTTTCTAGCCATTTTTATGGTTTCATAGACCTTTTGTGGGCTGCTTGTGCCACTTGCATCTTTAAAACAAACACTATGATAAGGGATATTTGCATCTAAAATTTCTCTTAAAATTTTCTCATAAAATTTAACATCATGAGCGCCCACACAGCCACTAGGCAGATCCATCATAGTAACGACGACTTCGTGTTTTAGCCCGTGATGAGCGATCCTCTCGCCTGAATATTTTAAATTTTCAACATCATTTAGTGCGTCAAAATTTCTAATGGTAGTAGTTCCGTGTTTTTTGAAAAGTTTTGCGTGAAGGTCGATTAGCTCGCGGCTACCGGTGTCAAGTGTGACGGTATTTACGCCTCTGCTTAGGGTTTGAAGGTTTGCTTTTGGTCCTACGATACTTCTAAATTTATCCATCATCGCAAAAGCGTCTTCATTTAGGTAAAAATAAAGGCTTTGAAATCTCGCTCCTCCGCCAAATTCAAAATGCTCTATGCCAGCCTCTTTGGCTGCTTCAAGCGCGGGCAAAAAGTCGTTCATAAGCACTCTAGCGCCATAAACCGACTGAAAGCCATCTCTAAAGGTCGTATCCATAACATCGATAAATTTCTTTGCCATATTTCACCTCATTAAATTTATAAATTTACTAAAAAGCGGTCATAAAAAATGGCTAAATTTGACAGAAACTCAAATTAGCCATTTTGCTTGTTTTTGGTATTTTACAACCAAAAACTTTTATATCATTTAAAAAGTGAGAGTAAGAAGTTAAATAATCCGCCGTGGCTCGCATCAAGCATCGGCTTTATCTCCATCAAAAAGACGCAGAAAAAGACTAAAACTGCCACTTGGATGATGATGTAAGGCACCACGCCTTTATAAATAGCAGCTGTTTTTATCTCAGCAGGTGCGACTGATCTTAAGAAAAATAGACTAAATCCAAATGGCGGCGTCAAGAATGAAGTTTGTAAATTCATAGCAACTAAGATCGCTAGATAGACTGGGTTTATGCCTAGCTTTGCGGCGATTGGCACCAAGATAGGAAGCACGATATATGAAATTTCAACAAAATCTATAAAAAAGCCAAGCACAAAGATAACAGCCATACTAAAGATGATAAAGCCCCACTTCTCGCCTGGTAAATTTGTCATGAAATTTTCAACTATCTCATCGCCTCCAGTGTAGCTAAAGACCATAGAAAAGGCAGTCGCACCAACAAGTATAGCAAAGACTAGAGCTGTAGTTTTTACGCTCTCAGCCAAAGCCTCTTTCATCATAGAAAATGAAAATGTCCTATAAAATATTGCCAAGATGATAGCGCCAACGCAGCCAAATGCTGAGCTTTCAGTCGGTGTAGCGATACCTGCAAAAATGGATCCTAGCACACAAATAACTAGCAAAAGTGGCGGAAAGATCGCAATTAGCGCTCTAACGATCTGCTTAAATTTACTAACGCCGCTCTCATCTTTTACGATAGGAGCGACCTCTGGCTTAAGATAAGCAGCTATCAAAATATAAACTATATAAACTCCAACTAGCGTGAATCCTGGCACAATGGCTTGGTGAAAAAGCTCGCCAACTGGCACTGAGAAGATGTCGCCCAAGATGATAAGCACGATAGAAGGCGGGATGATCTGACCAAGCGTACCAGCAGCGCATATAGTGCCACAACCAAGGGATTGGTCGTATTTATACTTTAGCATTACAGGTAAGCTTATAACGCCCATAGCAACAACGCTAGCACCTACAACGCCAGTTGATGCAGCAAGAAGCGCTCCAACTAAAATGGTACTTATCGCGATACCGCCGCGAATTTCGCCAAATAGCATACCCATGCTCTCAAGTAATCTCTCAGCTAGCTTTGACTTTTGAAGCACGACGCCCATAAAGACAAAGAGTGGAACTGCTATGAAAATTCTACTCTCCATGATAGAGAAAATCCTATAAGGCATGAAGTTAAACATATCTTTAAATACTTCTATACTGCCAAGTAGTCCATCGCCATCGCTAAGGCTCTCTACGACGCTGCCAACCATGCCAAATATCATCGCAACCGCACCAAAGGTAAATGCCACTGGAAAGCCAATGCCAAGCATCAATAGCGCGGCTATAAACATTATTAATCCCGCCATATTTTCTCCTTACTAGCTTTCTTATAGCGATTTAAATTTTTTATAAAAAAGCCGATCGCAAAAAATACAAGCACATAAAATGAAAAAGGGATCATCGCTTTTATGATCCATCTATGGGTAAGACCGCCTGGATCTGCGCTGGCCTCTGCCGAGCTGTAAGCATCTCCTACAAATCCAAATGATAAATTTGAAACCAAAAGCGCAAATGGTATGATAAAAAATACAGTACCAAGCATATTTACAAGAGCTTTATTTCTTTCTGAAAATTTAGCATAAAAGATATCAACTCTAACATGTGCGTCCTCTTTTAGAGCATAGCTCATGCCAAGTAGAAATATCACGGCAAAAAAGTGCCACTCAAGCTCCTGAAATGCAACGTTGCCGTAAGAGAAAAAGTATCTTGCCACAACGTTAAAAAATACGTCTATTATCATCAAAGCCATAATAAACATACAAATATAGCCGACTATATCGCCAGCTTTGTTAAAAAATCTCTCAACCTTATCCATTAAAAACCTTTAATAGTTCATTTATCATGATAATGAGCACACAAACTGGTGCTACATATCTTAGTAAAAAATACCATGCATTAAATACAAAATCGCTCATATATGGGCTAAATAGCACATATAAAGCATCTCTTTTCATAAAATATCCTACAAATATCGCCCCACCGATGCCGCTAATTGGTAGCAAGATATTTGAAGCGGTAAAATCAAGAAAATCAAAGAAATTTTTACCAAAGAGCATAAATTTATCGCCAACATTTTCTATATTTGATAAAAGGCATAAAAATCCCACTATGAAAATCCCAGCTCCAACTATACTAAGAGCCTTTCTTCTGCTCATGCCATACTCTCTGATCAAGAAAAATGCAAATGGCTCAACGATAGAGATCGCTGATGTGATACCAGCAAAGATAAGTGCAGCAAAAAATGCCACAGCCAAAATTTGACCTATCACACCAAGCTTAGCAAATAGCGTTGGCAGCGAGATAAAAACAAGACCTGGTCCTTGAGACGGAGTAGCTCCAAATTCAAATATAAAGGTAAAAATAACAAGACCTATCATAATAGCAAGCGCGATGTTTATAAAGACAATGCTTAGCGTTGAAGTGGCTAAATTTGTATCATCGCTTAAGCTGGCTGAATAGGTAATGATCGCTGCCATGCCAAGAGATAGCGTCCAAAATGCAAGACCAAGTGCCAGCAAGAGCGAGTTAAATGAAATTTTACTAAAGTCAGGGATGAGCAAAAACTCGGCTGATTTAGAAAAGCCATCCATCGTCATAGAAAATATAAGCATGATCAAAACCATGATAAATAGGCTTGGCATCATCCAAACATTTAGCTTTTCTATGCCACTTTTTACGCCTTTTGAAAGGATGTAAAAGCAAGCTGCAAATGCTATAACAAAATATAGCGTCTGCTCGCCAAGACCATGCGTCAAAAGATCGTTAAATATCACTTTTGAGCTATCTATATCGCTTGGCAAGCCAGAAAAAGATAGGACAAAATACTTAAAGACCCAGCCTATTATCACGATGTAATATGATGAGATGATAGCTGCTGTGACCATGGCTAAAATTCCAACCAGCTGCCATAAATTTTTATTTTTAGCTGCTAGCTTTCTAAAAGCATTTACACTGTCGCTCTCGCTAAGCTTACCAATACTAAGCTCCGCCATAAAGATAGGCACGCCGACTAGAAAAGTTATCAAAAGATATAGGATAATAAACGCCGAACCGCCGTTTTCACCAACCATGTATGGAAATTTCCACGCATTTCCAAGTCCGACAGCCGATCCAGCGACTGCTAGGACATAGCCTATTTTAGAAAATTGTTCTTTTGCCATATTATGAGATCTCCCTTATTAACACCACCAGAACTAAAAGTGGAGCCACAAATCTAATTAAAAAATACCAAATTTTAAATACAACCTTGCCCATATAAGGCACAAATAGCTCTTTTAAAAGCTCAAATTTCATAAAGTAGCCAACAAAGATAGCAAACAAGATGCCACCAAGTGGAAGCATGATGTTTGAGCTGAGATAATCAAGCAGGTCAAAAAAGCTCTTACCAAAAAATGTAAGCGCATCTTTAAATTCGCTTGTGCCACTTAATGCGCATAAAATTCCTAAGATATAAACCACGCAAGCAACGATTAGGATCGATTTGTTTCTACTAAATTTTAGGCTTTTGCTTAAGAAAAATATAAATGGCTCAACCATCGAGATAACTGAGGTGATGCCAGCAAAAAATAGTGATATAAAAAATGTAAATGCCAAGAAATTTCCAAGCAATCCAAGCTTAGCAAATAGCGTTGGTAGCGAGATGAAAGCAAGCCCTGCGCCTTTTGATGGCTCTGAGCCAAACTCAAATGTAAATGTAAAGACGATAAGGCCGATGATGACGCTTATTATGATATTTGCAAAGACGACATAGAGCGAAGAGGTAAATAAATTTGTATCATCACTTAGACTTGATGAGTAGGTAAGGATGCAGCCGATACCAACGCACATCGTAAAAAAAGCAAGTCCAAGAGCGTTTAAAACAGCTGCTTGATCTATCTTTGAAAAGTCAGGCACCAGTAGAAATTTAGCCGCCTTATCAAAGCCCTCCATGCCAAAAGAATAGCCAAGCATAAGCAAAAGCAAGATAAAAAGAGCTGGTATGAGATAGACATTTATGCGCTCGATGCCGCTTTTTACGCCTTTTGTAAGGATGAAAAAGTAGGCAAAAAATGCGATACTAAAGTATAAAATTTGTTCATTTATGCCATTTGAAGTGAAATTTACAAAAAGCGTCTCTGAGCTTGCCATATCTTTAGGTAGCTCGCCAAAGCTTAAAATGACGTATTTTAAAACCCAGCCAATGATGAGCGTGTAAAAAGAGGCGATAAATAGCCCAGTCACCATGATAACACCGGCAAATTTCCAAGAGCTTGCCCCTTTTGTAGCTAGAGATTTAAACGCTCCAACCGTATCAAGGCGTGAAATTTTACCCATCGCCATCTCAGCAAAAAATATGCTAAGACCAACAGCAAAGGCAAAAAATAGATATATAAGGATAAATGCCGAACCGCCGTTACTGCCGACCATATATGGAAATTTCCACGCATTACCAAGGCCGATAGCCGCTCCAATTATCGATAAGACAAAGCCAATTTTACTAAATCTTTCTGCCATTATTTACCTGCCATCTGGTAGATCATTATCGCACAAATGGCAACTGGCACGACATATCTTAAGAAAAAGTACCAAATTTCAAAAAATGCTCTTCCCATAAAATCGCCAAAGAGCAGATATAAACTCTCTTTTTTAAGTTTATAGCCAACAAAAAAGCTAAATACGATAGCGCCTATTGGCATCATGATATTTGATGTGAGAAAGTCAAGCGCGTCAAAAAATGGCTTACCACAAACACTAAAAGCACTTGATGTATCTGAATAATATGAAAGTATGCAAAAGATGCCCAAGATATAGACAAAAGCGCCGATGTAAAGAAGCGCCATCTTTCTTGAAATTTCAAATTTCCTAACCAAATAATAGGCAAAAGGCTCGATCATCGAAACCGCGCTCGTAATACCAGCAAACAATAGCGATACAAAAAATGCGACCGCCATGACATTGCCAACGATGCCAAGCTTTGCAAAAAGTGTGACAAGCGAGATAAAGATAAGGCCTGGGCCACTTGCCGTGCTATCAGCTCCATAAGCAAATATAAAGGTAAATACGACAAGCCCCATCATAATGCCTATTAAGATGTTTATAAAGATGATAGAAAGCGTTGATTTTATTAAATTTGTGCGCTCTGGTAAATTTGCAGCGTATGTCGGTATGACGCCAACGCCCATAGATAGCGAGAAAAACGCAAGGCCTAGAGCTTGTAAGACAACATCTGGCGTGATCGCACTAAAATTTGGTACAAATAAAAATTTAGCCGCCTTAATAAAGCCATCACCCATACTAAGCGCGTAAAAAAGCATGCAAACCAGCAAGACAAAAAGGCTTGGCATCATCCATATATTTAGCTTTTCTATGCCACTTTTTACGCCTTTTGAAACGGCAAAAAAGACCATCAAAAAGACTAAACTAAAACATAGCACGGCACTGCTTAGATCATTTGATAAAAGCGTGTTAAACTGCTCGCCTGCAGCTTTTGTATCAGATAAAAGTGGCGAAAAACTAAGATAGATATACTTTAAAATCCAGCCAATAACAACCATATAAAATGAAGCTATAAGTATCGCGCCGATCATGAAAAAGCCAGAGAGCGACCAAGCTTTTTTATTTTTTGGAGCGAGTTTGTAAAGTGAGCTTACGATGTCGCTTTCGCCAAGTTTGCCGATGCTAAGCTCCGCTAAAAACGCCACAAATGCGATAGCAAATGTAAGAAGCAAATATAAAATTATAAATGCCGAACCGCCGTTATTTCCCACCATCGTAGGAAATTTCCAGGCATTGCCAAGACCCACAGCAGAACCAGCCATCGCAAGGACAAAACCTATCTTTGAAAATTTCTCGTTTATCATTGAAAACCTAAGATTAAGAATAAATTAAATTCTTTCAAAGATAGCATAAAAAAACTTTCATTTTTCTAAGCCAAGAATTTTTTATAGGCAATTTAAATTTTTAGTGTTTTTATTTGAAACAAAGTTTTGTTTTTGTAATATTACGGCTCATAAAGTTTAAGTAGGGGACAGATCCGAAAGAGCTTTAAAATTTTAAAGGAGCAACGATGAAAAAGATCGTGTTTTTAATTCTTGGTCTTGCTGCATTCGCATTTGGCGCTGATGGCGAGATGATCAGATCATATTCAGTTATCGCTGGCGGTATCGGCCTTGGCCTTGCAGCTCTTGGCGGTGCTATAGGTATGGGTAACACAGCTGCTGCAACTATCAGCGGAACAGCTAGAAACCCAGGTGTAGGTAGCAAACTTATGACTACAATGTTTATCGCTCTTGCGATGATCGAAGCACAAGTTATCTACGCACTTGTTATTACACTTATCGTTCTTTACGCAAACCCAATGCTTGGCTAAGCGTAAAGCTTAAATTTAGCCCCTCTTTTGGGGCTTTTGTTCTTTTTTGCGATCATGGTGGAATTGGTAGACACGCTATCTTGAGGGGGTAGTGCCGTTAGGTGTGCGAGTTCGAGTCTCGCTGATCGCACCATCTTATCTCTCTTTCTAAATCAAAATCTTAAATTTCTAAGCTATAAAAAAGGAAAATTTTATGTTAGATAAAAAACGTGCCTTAAAACAATTACAAAACGAAGCAGACGATGTTGCTATATACTCACTTCTAGAAGCTAGCGAAAAAGACGATGATAATAAAAAAATACTTCGAAAATTAATCGCAGAAGAGAGGCGCCACTATGCTTTTTGTCAAAAGATAACTGGTGAAAGCAGAAGTGCAAATTTATTTAAAGTCATCTTATACACAATACTTGTTAAAATTTTTGGCACCTCTTTTACTCTGAAATTTATGGAGTCACGCGAAGAAAATGCTGAGAAATTTTATCTTGACATCGTAGATGAGTATCCTGAAGCTCGTGATATTTACGAAGAGGAGATGAGTCATGAAAATAGTCTAATCTCCATGCTAAAAGACACAAAGCTCGTAAATGCTGGTGGCATCGTGCTTGGCATGAATGATGCGTTAGTTGAACTAACAGGCACACTTAGCGGTATCGCACTTGCATTTTCAAACACAAAATCAGTTGGCGCAACAGGCCTTATCATGGGCGTGGCAGCTGCACTCTCTATGGCCGGCTCAGCATATCTTGAGTCAAAAGAAAATCCAAGCGACGAGATAAAACCACTTACCTACTCGCTCTACACAGGCGGTTCATACATCATAACAACTGCATTTTTGATACTTCCATTTTTTATCTTTACAAGCGGTCTTTACGCCGTTTTATCGATGTTTTTCTTTGCACTAGTTGCCATTATTACTTACAATTTTTACATAAGCGTGGCAAAGGAGCTTAAATTTTTACCAAGAGTGGTTGAGATGTGCGTGATAACTTTTGGTGTCGCGATAATATCTTTTGGCATCGGCTTTTTAGTCAAACACTATTTTGGACTAGATGTTTAATCCAAAATTTCATACCAAGTGTAACTATCATCCCCAAAATTCCCACTAAAAAGTGGTTTTAAATTTAAATCAAGTCTTAAATTTTCACCAATTTTAAAATTTGAGCTTTGATAGATAAGTAGCCACTTTACATTTGCTAGCTTGCCCTCTTTTGCAAGTTTTAAAAACTCGCCTGCTCCTTCAAACATGCAAAGTCCTTTTAGATTTAGCTCTTTTTGAACGCTAACTTTGCGATTTGGTACGCTAAAAAGTGGCAATGTTTCATCAAATTTATCACTTCTTGAGTAGATTATGACGTCTGGGTTTTTGCCATTTTTTATAAGTCTAGTATCGAGCCTTGGTCGGTCTATCCGCACCGTGTTGCCACCGATCACCAACGTATCTATAACGCTTCTAAGTTTATGCACATGCATGCGGCTAAGCTCATTTGTGATGATGCCACCACTTGCCACGCCGTTTTTACTAAGAGCTATTTTTAAAAAGCTAAATCCACCATTTTGATATGCCAAAAATGGCTCAAGTAGCTTATCACAGCGCTCTTTTAAAATGCCAAATTTAACTTTCACTCCAGCGCTCTGAAGTAAATTTCCACCGCCACTTGCTATTTTATTTTCATCGTGGCTGCCAATTATGACCTCACCAAAACCAAGCTCTTTTAGCAAATTTGCACAAGGTGGTGTTTTGCCGTGATGCGAGCAAGGCTCAAGAGTGACGTAAGCTTTTGCATTTTTTAATAAATTTGAGTGGTTGTTTAGTATAAATTCGTAGCTGAATTTTGGCTCTAAAAGGCCGAATTCATTCTCTTTTATTTTTATATCGGAGCTAAATTTAGCGTTATACGCTTTTATAAAATCATCTTTAAATTTTTCACTTTTTTTGCAAAGCGCAAAGAGTATCGCTGTTGGTTCAGCGTGTAAATATCCAGCCTTTTCATGAGCCTTGCAAGATAAAATTTGCCCATTTTCATCAAGGATAAGGCATCCAACGGCTGGATTTGGATAGGTCAGGATCTGAAATTTCCAAGCCTCCCTTAAAGCAAGGCCCATGTAAAATTCATCGTTCATCCATGCCTCTTTAAAAAACACACTAGCCTTTGCCGTGTGTTTTCATAAATTTACGACAAGCCGTCGATCTTGCCCTCTGCGTCTATCTTCATATTGACCGCAGCTGGCACCTTTGGAAGTCCTGGCATCAGCATGATCTTACCGCAAACAGCGACGATAAAGCCAGCTCCCGTTCTAATGTCAAGGTCTTTTACGCTAAAAGTAAAGCCCTTTGCCCTGCCCAAAAGCTTCGCATCGTCGCTAAATGAGTACTGAGTTTTTGCGATACAAACTGGCAAATGGCTCAAATTTAGCTCTTTTATCATCTCAAGCTTTTTAAGAGCAGCCTCTTCAAAGACCACCTCGCCAGCTCCATAAATTTCCTTAGCGACCTTTTCTATTTTAGTTTTCGTATCGTCACTCATCTCGTAGGTGAAATTTATCTTGCTTGGCTTATCGCACGCTTTTAAAACTAGCTCGGCAAGCTCAAGCGCACCTTTGCCACCTTTTAAGAAATTCTCACAAACTGCCACTTCTACGCCAAGCTCACGGCAGTACTCTTTTACGAAATTTATCTCTTCATCGGTGTCAAAGCCAAATTTATTAAGCGCCACAACCACGTTTTGACCAAATTTACCTTTTAAATTTTCGATGTGTCCGCCAAGGTTTTCGATGCCTTTTTTAAGGGCGTTCATATCTGGTTTTGTGATCTCGTCTTTATTTGCTTCGCCGTTATATTTTAGCGATCTGATCGTGCTTACAAGCACCACAGCGCTTGGTTTAATCTCAGCAACCCTGCACTTTATATCTAAAAATTTCTCAGCGCCAAGCTCCGAGCCAAAGCCAGCTTCTGTTATGACGTAGTCGGCTAAATTTAGAGCTGTTTTTGTTGCGATGACTGAGTTGCAGCCGTGTGCGATGTTTGCAAATGGGCCACCATGCACGAGCGTAGGTGTGTGCTCTAGTGTTTGAAATAAATTTGGTTTGATCGCATCTTTTAAGAGTATGCAAACAGCGTCCTCGCAGCCTAGATCACGCACATAGATAGGCTTTTTATCGCTATCATATGCGACCATGATGTTTGCCACGCGCTCTTTTAGATCAGAAAGGCTTGTTGCTAGACAAAGTACAGCCATGATCTCGCTTGCAGCGGTTATATTAAAGCCATCTTCTCTTGGCACGCCGTCCGTTCTGCCACCTTGACCCACAGTGATAAATCTAAGCGCGCGGTCGTTCATATCCATACAGCGCTTCCATAAAATTTTCTCGATTTTTAGTGGGTTTTCTTGATAGAGGCTATTATCTATCATGGCAGAAATGAGGTTATTTGCCGATGTTATCGCGTGAAAATCGCCAGTAAAGTGTAAATTTAGATCCTCCATCGGCGCAAGCTGCGAATAGCCGCCACCTGCTGCTCCGCCCTTTATGCCAAAAACTGGCCCAAGAGATGGCTCACGAAGTGCTAGACAGACCTTTTTATTAAGTAAATTTAGTGCGTCGGCTAGACCTATCGACATAGTCGTTTTGCCCTCGCCGTATGGGGTTGGATTAGTCGCGGTGACTAAGATAAGCCTTGAGTTTGATGGCTCAAGTCTAGGGGAAATTTTAGCCTTAAATTTGCCGTAAAGCTCAAGCTCGTCTTCGTTTAAGCCTAGTCTTGCGGCAACTTTACTGATGTGTTCAAGTTTCGTTTGGTGAGTTATCTCGATGTCGCTTAGCATTTTACCACTCCAAATATGTTTTTGCTTTTTTTATCTCACTGATGTTGATCTCAAAAATTCCCTCTTCGTTTTCTACTGCGATGCTCTCTTCGTCCGCTTTTACAAGCCTTCCTGCAAATTTCTCAGCCTCGGTTTGAACTTTAACTAGCTCACCAACGCTCGCTTTAAAATGAGATGGCTTACTAAGCTTTCTCTCAAGGCCAGGTGAGCTAACCTCAAGGTTATAATCCCCGCTAACTGGCGGTGTCACGTCAAAGATAGGTGAGAGCAGACGACTCACTTTTTCGCAATCATCAAGGTTCACTCCGCCATCTTTTGTGATATAAACTCTAAAAATAGCCCTGCCATTTTCATTTGCGATCTCGCTGTCGTAAAGCTCAACGCCGCATTCGCGTACTAGTTTGTCTAAATTATCCATTTTTGTTTAAATCCTTTGAAATTTTATCAAACAACTTATCCATATGGTTTTGATACTCTAATCTATCGTCAAATTTAAAGTGAAAATTTGGACATCTATACCAGCCCTCAGCCGCCATGCAGTGGTTTTGCAAATGCCTACAAACGCGCTTTAGATGCCCCAAAATATACTCTTGCTCGCGCTCATCAAACATCATCTTGTCAAGATAGACAAAGGCGTCGTATCTGCCCTTTTTACACTCGACATCAGTGACGCAAAGTCCATTTAAAATGCTATCTTCAAGAGTGGCTAGAGCCTCTGGTATGAGCTCTTTTAGCACACTCTCTGTTCTCATACGCTTTATTTCGTTAGCGTTCATAGAGTAGCTTTCTCCTTGACTTCTTTGAAGCTTTCAATGTAGTCATTTTCTCTGATGTCGTTGAAATTTTCGATACCAACGCCACACTCGTAGCCTTTTGCAACCTCTTTGACATCATCTTTGAAACGTTTTAGTGAGCTTACTAAGCCCTCGTAAACGACCACACCTTCTCTAATAAGGCGAATTTTTGCACCTCTGTTTATCGTACCCTCAGTGACGATACATCCAGCGATAGTGCCAACTTTTGGCACGTGGATCACTTGACGAACCTGTGCTTGGCCAAGTTGCTCTTCTCTGATGATAGGCGACATTAGTCCGCCTAAAATCGCCTTCACGTCGTCGATTAGATTATAAATAACATTGTAAGTTTTTATCTCGACGCCGCTCTCTTTTGCCTTCTCTTTTATCTCGCCAGTTGGCCTTATGTTAAAGCCAAGGATGATGCAGTCGTTACTTGCGCTTGCAAGTGCAACGTCGCTTTGCGTGATACCACCAACGCCTGAGTGGATCACATTTACTCTGATCTCATCATTTGCTAGTTTTTCTAGGCTTGCTTTTAACGCTTCAAGTGAGCCGCCAACGTCAGCTTTGATGATGACTGGAAGTGTCTTTAGCTCGCCCTCAGCGATCTTAGCGCTAAGCTCATCGATACTAACTTTTGTGCTCTTGCTAAGCTCTTTTTGGCGGATATATTCAGCCTTTTTCTGCGCGTATTCACGAGCCTCTTTATCAGTTTTTACGCCTATTAGCGTCTCGCCAGCCTCTGCTATCTCGCTAAGACCCACTATCACGCCACATTCGCCTGGTTTTATCTCTTTTAATGGCCTGCCCTGATCATCAAGCAAGCTTCTTATCTTACCGTATGCAACGCCAGCTACGACAGTGTCTCCAACATGAAGTGTGCCGTTTTCAACGATGATGGTAGCCACTGGACCACGGCCTTTTTGAAGTGAGCTCTCGATGACAGTTGCTTTTGCGTTTGCCTTTGGATTTGCTTTTAGCTCCAAGAGATCAGCTTGTAAAAGCACGATCTCAAGTAGATCATCTATGCCCATACCTGTTTTTGCAGAGATCGGCACAAATTCATACTTGCCACCCCACTCTGTTGGCATGATGTCAAGCTCAGCAAGACCAGTTTTTACTAGATCAGGATTTGCTGACTCTTTATCCATTTTGTTTATTGCGATGATTATTGGCACACCAGCGGCTTTTGCATGGCTAACTGCCTCTTTTGTCTGTGGTTTTACGCCGTCATCTGCTGCAACAACGATGATAACTATATCAGTTACGCCAGCACCCCTTGCACGCATAGCTGTAAATGCCTCGTGGCCTGGAGTGTCGATAAATGTGATGTTTCTGCCATTTTTATTTACCATATAAGCGCCCACGTGCTGAGTGATGCCACCAGCCTCGCCTGCTGCTACGCGAGACTTTCTTATGTAGTCAAGTAGCGAGGTTTTGCCGTGGTCGACGTGACCCATGATGGTTATGACTGGCGCTCTTGGCTGGAGATTTTCATCATCTTTTATCTCCTCTTCGTAGGCTGCTACGTAGTCAAATTCTTTTTGATCATCGATGATATTTACCTCGACGTTAAACTCATCAGCCAAAATTTCTATCGCATCTTCATCCAAAAAGTCGTTTTTAGTTGTCATCATACCAAGCATAAATAGCTTGCCTATGACCTCGCTTGGCTGTTTGTTTAGCTTTTCAGCAAATTCATAAACACGAATTTCTTTTGGGATATTTATCGAAGTTACAGCTTCGCTATTTTGTTTATTTTCAGGCTTTTTATGTTTTTTTCTAGCTCTTCTTTGTATGCCACCATCGCCAAACGAATTTATCGTGTTATTGACGGTTGTTTTCATCGCACTTGGCTGTTTTGTCCTTTGCATCGGAGCTGGAGCTGGGGTTTTAAAGCTAAAATCAGGTAGCACCACCACATCTTCATCTTCAAGCACGATATCGCCAAAGTCGCTTCCGCCAAGCAAGTCCATCTTCTGGGCACTATCTTTTTTGCTTACAACTGCTACTTTTTTCTCTTTTTTCTTTTTTCTAGCCAAATTTTCATCGCTAGCAGAGAACATACTCTTAAAATCACTAATGTTAGTAACAGCCGCCTCAGCCTTTTTCTCCTCTTTTACAGGAGCTGGCGCCTCGTAATCTTTTTTCTTTTTAACTATCACAAGGCCGCGTCTTTTTTGGGTCACATCAGCCAAGCTCTCTTTTGGCTTTGGTGCTTCAGCTGGCTTTTGCTCGACCTTTACAGGCTCTTCTTTTTTAGGCTCAGTTTTAGGTTTTTCTTCTGAAATTTGAACCTCTTTTTTAGGCTCTGCTTTTACCTTTTCAGATTTTGGTTCAGCCTTAGTAGCTGCCTTTTTAGGCTCAGTTTTAGGTTTTTCTTCTTTTTTTGCTGGCTCTTTTTCTGCCTCTTTTTTAGGCTCTTTTTTTGCCTTTGGCTCGCTCTTTTTCTTTTTAAATTTATCTGGTATTACGCCAGTTTGAACGTATTCATATATTGCTTCAGCCTCTTCAAGGCTCACAGCATTTGAGTGAGTTTTGACCTTTAGGCCTAGTTCTTGAGCTTTTTCTACTATCTCTTTACTTGGGTAGCCAAGCTCATTTGCGATCTCTGAAATCCTAACATTGCTCATTTAAGAGTATCTCCTTTAACTTCGGTGCGTCAAGTCCGAGGGCACCTTTAGTTTGTTTATCAATTATTTTTTTTAAAATTTTGTCGTCTTTTTGCAAACAGCCATCACATAGATAGAAACTGCGGCCATCTCCTTTGCCGCACTCTAAATTCTTGCCTACCAAGCGGTATCTTTTTAGCAAGTTTTGAGAAAATTTAACTTTGCAAGCGACGCATGTCCTTACTGGATTATTTTTATTCATTATACCTTTTTAAACTTGTATCTAGCTTTGCGTAATTTCGTATCCATCGTTATCAAATGAAAAAATTTCCACTCTAAAATCACTAAATTTACTTTTTAAAACATCTTGTAAATTTTTAGCATCATCTTTGTAAGCGATGTTTAAAAAGCTTGAGCCTGAGCCTGAAAGTGTGCTCATTAGCGCTCCATTTTCATAAGCTACTTTTCGCACCTCAAAAAGCTCTTTTAAAGCACTCATTCTGCGCTCTTCATGCATCATATCTTCGCTTGCTACCCTTAAAAGGTCATACCTTTTTTCATAAAAACAAGAGGTCAAAAATGCAGCGTGAGAGAGGTTATTTACGCACTCTTTCATGGTGTAGTTTTTTGGCAAAATTTGCCTTGATGATGCAGTGCTCATCGGCTTATTTGGGATGACGACGACCGCTTTTATATCGTCGCTTAAATTTATTTTATTCGCATAAACATTGCCGTTTTTTACGACCGCGCTAATAAATCCGCCATGAACTGCTGGCGAGATATTATCTGGATGTGTTTCATAGATGATAGCTTTATTTAAAACGACGCTTTTACTAGCCTTAAATCCAGCCATCTCGTAAGCTGAAGCTATGGCTCCAACGATCACTGCGGAGCTGCTACCAAGTCCTCTTGAAAATGGAATATTGTTTTCAAAAACTATTCTGAAGTTTTCATTTTTGCCGGTTAGCTCTAAAAAAATTTCATTAAAAATGCTTAGAAAAATGTTGTTTCTTTTTAAATTTGTGCTATCACTTCCCTCGCCATTTATCGAGACTGAGCTAAATTTAGATGGTTCGATCTTTACGCTATTAAAAAGCTTTAAACTAAGTCCTAAAGCATCAAAACCAGGTCCTAAATTTGCACTTGTGGCAGGGATTAAGATATTCAAATTTTCTCCTAAACAGCTTGGATGATATAATTTGGAAGTGTATCTGAATTTAGTTTTAATTCATCTAAATTTAAAGGCAACACAAATCTCACTGGCTCAACTTTTTCAAGTGAAATTTCGCCCTCTTTTAGCACAAAGCTTAAATTTTTATTTGCTCTAATCGCTTGGCCACCATTTAGACTAAAGCCACTAACTGCGTAAAACTCACAGCCCTTTGCCAAAGAAAAAGTCTTTAAGATGACGTAGGCCACCTTTAGCCCCATGAAACTACCTGGCGTGTTTGCGTAGATGATCTTTGTGATGTTAAATTTAGAGGATAAATTTTCTAGGATTTTTATCAGAGCTTCGCTGACATGCTCGTCAGTTATGATCTCATCAAATTTTACGCCATCTTTATAGACTCCAACTAAAAGCGGAGTCGATAAAGAGACTACTAAAATTTCAATATTTTTTATGCAAATACCTTTTGATACTCTTTTAAAAGCTCGCCACTAAGCGTTGCGATCTCATAATTTTTCTCATCTGCCATTAAAGCAAGTGTTAGTTTGTGGTTTAGGTCGTGGCTGCCCGCAAATGCTGTATAGTCACCTAATAAAGGTGCTCCAAGCAAGCTCAAATCGCCAACTGCATCTAAAATTTTATGCCTTACAAACTCATTTTCAAATCTCAAACCCTCTGGGTTTAAAATATGCGTATCATCGATAGCCACAGCGTTATCAAGCGATGCACCAAGGGCTAGATTTTGAGCTTGCAAGCGTTGCAAATCTTTTAAAAAGCCAAAAGTTCTAGCACGAGCGATACTTTTTACAAATGAGCTCTTGCTAAATTCAAAAACATATCTTTGCTCGCCGATAACTGGGTGGTCAAATTTGATCGTATAGTCAAATTTTGGATTTCTTGAAGGCGAAGTTCGCACAAATTTTGACCCCTCAACCACCTCGACCTCGCGGCGGACAAGGATGACTTTTTTACCAGCGTCAAGATGTCTTATACCAGCTTCATCAAGCAACATACAAAAGCTTATCGCACTGCCGTCCATGACAGGAATTTCATTTGCATCAACTGAAATTCTAATATTATCAATGCCGTATCCATTTACAGCTGCCATTAGGTGCTCTATCGTGCTGATAAAGCCCTTTTCGTTGCCAACGACGGTTGCCATTTGCGTATTTATAACGTTTTTAGGCTCAGCTTTAAAACTAATACCAAGATCTTCGCGGTGCAAAATAATACCTGAATTTGCATCAAGAGGTTCTAGTATAAGTCTTATCGGCTCACCCTTATGAAGCCCTATACCAACGGTCTCAACGCGTCTTGCGATAGTAGTTTGTTTCAAAAATTTTCCTTATATTTTTTTGTTCGCTTATGATAGCACTAAAAAATCAAATTTGCAAATTTAATTCTTATCTATCATCGCCTTTGCGGCATCTAAGACACTTGTCACATTGTCTTTTATCCACTTTTTATCCATCCATTGTTGAGGCCTTACCTCTTCGCCTTGGACCAAAATTCCAAAGTGAAGGTGATCTCCAAGCGCAAGACCGCTCGTTCCAGTTGTGCCTATTTGATCGCCAGCAGCAACCATGTCGCCCTCTTTTACCTTCGCACTTGAGCAGTGACCATAAAGCGAATAAAGTCCAAATCCATGATCGATCACAATGTTTAAACCATAAATTCCATTCTCAGATGCTAGCACAACGCGACCTGCATTGCTGGCTATTATCGGAGCTGATGCCACGCTTGCAAAATCTATACCCATATGCCATGACTCACTTACTTGCTCGTTATTATATGTATAGAAGCGGTGGTCGGCAAAATCAGCTACTTTTTTGCCATTTCTAAGCGGGTAAAATGGGATGATATTAAAGCTGTTTGTGATGTCAGTATCAACGTTTGAAGTAAGTGCTGTTATCTTCTCTTCGTTTGAGTTTCTTAGTGTTTCATTGACAAATTTCATCTTCTCAAGTCTTGAAAGAGCGTTTGGATCTTTGGCATATTGATCTGTTAGATCAACGATCTTTCCATCTAAAAATCTATCATTTAAAGCAATAGTTGAAGTTTTGTATTTTACATTTTCATAAAAATATCTCACGTGAGATTTGCTCTCATTGCCCGCAAAGTCTCTTGCGATGACCTCAGCGCTAAAGTTTTCAACCTGCACTGGCCAAGCAACAAGTGCTGCGTAAAAGCCCTCTTTGTAAAATGGCACGGCCTTAAATTTCTTACTAAAATTTGTCTGGACATAGACCTCTTTTAGCTGATTGTCAGTCGCTCTAAAGACAACAACTGCGCTACCGCCTTTTGAGATAGAATAAGACTGAGAAAGCACGTAAAGATCAGGCTTAGAGGTATCAAGCACGACTTCAACTTTTTTGCTTGCTTTATTGCCTGTAAAAAAGCCCCATTTGCTAGTATCGACCGCTTCTATGCTCATCTCATAAGTATCTTTTTGAGCAAAAAAGCCAGTTTTTGGGAAGGTTAAATTTACATCAAGCTCAGTGCTTGGATTTTGTATGATTTGATTTAGTAAATTTAGGTCATTTTTGCCGTCATTTATGCTAATGCGCACAAATTTTATGCCGCTATCATCTTTAAATTTGATATTCATAGGCGAGCGAAGGTTCCAATAAACCTTATCAGCAACGCCGATAATTGGCTCGTTTCGCTCAAAGTCTTTCGACATCAAAGCATAACCAAAGCCACCAGCTAATATCAAAACAAGCAAAACTACAACAATGCCAAAACCACCTATTCCACGTCTATACATATATTATTACCTTAAATTTTATTTGCGAAATTTTACATATAATCAATAAATTTTTAGTTAATTACAAAATTTCTCTTACAGCTCTAGCTTCGCTCATCCAGTCAAAAAGTTCATCCCAGCGCTCATCTTTTATGAGACCTTTGCATAAATTTAGCTCTTTTTCAAACATATTTATCGCGGCAACAACGTTGTTCTTATTTTGCTTAAAGATATCGCTCCACATAAATGGCGAACTCTTTGCAACACGTATCATACCCTTAAATGTCGGTCCGCCAAGTGCAACGATGTGCCTTTTATCCTCTTCTTTTAATATCCCGCTAGCAAGCGAAAATGCAATAGCGTGAGGCAGATGCGAGATGAGACCCACGTGATGATCATGCTCTTTTGCACTCATGAAAATGATCTTCATGCCAAGACAAGAAAATAGCTCAACACTTCTTTTTACGTGCTTTTCTGCACTCTCAGCAAAGTCGCAAACTATGACAGTTGCGCCTGTGTAAAGTGACTTAAAGGCAGCCTCAGGACCAGAGTACTCAGTACCTGCCATCGGGTGAGCTGGGATGAAATTTTTACGAATTTTTTCTGGCACGGCTTCTATTATCTTTTGCTTTGTCGATCCAAAATCAATGATCGTCGTATCTTCGCTAATGTCAGTTAAATTTTGCACGATGCTTACGATAGCTTCGACTGGCACAGCCAAAAAGATGATGTCACACTTCTTTTTCATCTCATCGATGCTTAAAATTTCATGCACCAAGCCAAGTTCGAGTGCTTTTTTGCTGTGATTTTCATCTTTATCATATCCGCTGACACATGAGATCAATTTTTCATCTTTTAACGCAAGACCGAGCGAGCCACCCATAAGACCAAGTCCGATGATACCTATTTTCATAAAAAACCTTTAAAATTATAAAATTTAAATTTTTTAAAAATAAAATATGATATTATACGCACTTATACTAAAACTCTAGGTTAAATTTAATGAAAAAGAAATTATTTTTACTAGCACTAGCTTTAAGCAGTCTAAATGCACAAACGATCCAGTCAATAAATTTCAAAGGTCTAATCCACCTTTCACCTGATGTAGCCACGCAGATAATGGGGCTAAAAGTCGGTCAAGAGCTAACGCCAAAGCTTAGCGACAAGGCTATCACAAATTTATACAAGCAAAATTATTTTGATGATATCTACATAGAAGATACAGGTAATGGCAATCTTTTAGTAAAAGTAAAAGAGAAGCCAAGCGTAGCTAGAGTCGATCTAAAGGGCGTTGTGACAAACGACAAAACTGCGATCGAGTCGCTAATCAACATAAAACCTGGCAATATGTATGATGAGCTAACTATCGAAAAAACAAAAGAGAGAATTCGCCAGTACTACGAGTCAAAGGGCTACTTTGACACAGTTGTTGATGTAGAAAAACAGCCAGTTGCAGACAACGACAGCTCACTTTTTATCACTCTAAATATAAACCGCGGCGAAAATATGATAATCAAAAAGGTAAATTTAGTCGGCGCAAAAGAGTTTGACTATGACGATATCGAGCCAGTTGTTGCAAACAAAAGTAGAGAATTTATGGGCTGGCTTTGGGGCAGAAACGACGGAAAAGTTAAACTTTTTGAGCTTGAAAATGACCCAGCAAGAATTCAAGATAAGTATTTTCAGAAAGGCTATTTAGACGCGACTGTTTCGTCGCCTTATCTAAATGCGTCATTTGATAACTACACAGCTGACCTTACATACTACATCCACGAGGGCGAGCCTTATAAGGTTTCAAATGTAAGCATCACAGCACCTGAAGAGCTAGGACTTGATACTAAAAAGATCATAGACGACTTTAGACTTGAAGCTGGCGATACGATGAACTCAGCAAGACTTCGCCAAGATATGAAAAAGCTTGACGATATGGTCGCTGACAAGGGTTATGCATTTGTCAAAGTCTATCCAAAAACTGATAAATTTGATGAAAATAAAACAGTTGATATCGACTATGAAGTTGATCCTGGCGAAAAAGTATATATAAGAAATGTTCAAATTTCAGGAAACGATAGAACAGTTGATCGTGTCGTAAGACGTGAGCTATATCTAACTGAGGGAAATTTATATAGTAGAACTGACCTTCAAGACTCAAAAGATGCATTAAAAAGAACAAGCTACTTTGACGATGTCGAGATAGAAGAAGATCCAGTTGATAAAAATACAGTCGATCTAAAAGTAAAAGTAAAAGAGGCTTCAACTGGCTCGATAAGTGGCGGTATCGGATACGGAAGTAGCGATGGCTTGCTACTAAACGCTGCACTTTCTGACACAAACATCTTTGGCTCTGGTCTTCAAGGACAAGTAAGCGTAGATAAGAGTGATAGAGAGCTTTCAGGTCAGATAAGTCTTACAAATCCAAGAATTTTTGACTCAGAGTATAGCCTTGGCGGAACACTCTATGCAAACGACTATGACTGGAGAACATATAAAGAGAGAAGCTACGGCTTTAGTACAACACTAGGTAGAAAATTAACTAGAAATTTAAGTGCATCACTTACTTATAATATCGAGCAAAGTAAAGTTACTCTAAAAGATGATGAGCTAAGAGATATTAATAGATACACAGGCAAAGAAATTTATAGAGAAGGCAAGGCTATAAAAAGCGCTATAACTCCGGCTTTAACATATAATAGCACTGATGATTACTACTTGCCAAGACGCGGTATCATAGCTAGCACATCATTTGAGATAGCAGGACTTGGTGGTGATATGGATTTTGTTAAAAACCGCACAAATTTCAACTACTATCTAGGTCTTAGAGAGTACATCGACTACGATCTTATCTTAAGATATAAAGCAAGCTTTGGCAAAATTTGGGAGAGAGGCTATACTCCGATCAACGAAAGACTTTACCTTGGCGGTATAAGAAGCTTACGTGGTTACGAGAGCAGAACTGTATCTCCAAAAGTAAAATATAATGGCGACTACTATGAATACGGCGGCGAAACATCATTTAACAACTCAGTTGAGATGAGCTTCCCTATAGTAGAGCGCGTTAAAATGCGTGGCGTTGTATTTTATGACTATGGTATGATCGGCGAAAATAGCCTAAATGAGATAAAAAGATCATCAGTTGGTACAGGTATCGAGTGGATAACTCCTATCGGACCACTTCAACTAATCTTCGCAAAAGCTCTTAAACCTAAAGAGGGCGATGATACAAATACTTTTGAATTTACTATCGGAAGACGCTTCTAATAAGATACTTTTAAGGGGCTAGTTTGCCCCTTAAATCCCCCACAAACAAACAAACTTTAAGTCATATAAGAAAAAGCAAGGCTAACATTAGATATAATCCCACAATTTTTAATATAAGTGGGTAAAAAGATGAATTTCTCAGACATTTTTTCAAAGATAAGAAAAGCTCAACCTCGTCCAGAAGAAGCACCTACACACTGGGTAAAATGCGACAACTGCCACTCACTGATGTATTACAAAGAAGTTGAAGCTTGTTTTAATGTATGCCCAAAATGCGGCTACCACATGAGATTAAAAGCTGATGATCGCATAAATTTGATCTGCGATGAAGGTAGCTTTGTAGAATTTGACGCAAATTTAAAACCAGTAGATCCTTTAAATTTTGTCGATAAAAAATCATACAAAAAAAGAATCACAGAAAATAAAGAAAAAACAGGACGCACAAGCTCAGTGATATGTGGCGAAGGCAAATGCAACGGACAAGAGATCCAGCTAGTTGTTTTTGACTTTGGCTTTATGGGCGGCTCACTAGCTTCAGTTGAGGGCGAAAAGATCGTAAGAGCGATAAAACGCGCGATCGAAAAACAACAAGCCTTAATCATCGTAAGCGCATCTGGCGGCGCTAGAATGCAAGAGAGCACATTTTCTTTGATGCAGATGTCAAAGACTTCAGCAGCCCTAAAACTTCTTGATGAAGCAAGGCTCCCATACATTTCTATCCTTACAGATCCTACGATGGGTGGCGTTAGCGCATCATTTGCATGGCTTGGAGATCTAATAATCGCTGAACCTGGCGCACTAATAGGATTTGCAGGCCAAAGGGTCATCAAACAAACCATAGGCGCTGATCTTCCAGAGGGCTTTCAAAGGGCTGAATTTTTGCTTGAGCATGGCCTCATAGATGACATCGTGCCAAGAAGCGAGCACAAAAAATATCTAAGCGATATGGTTAAATTTCTTACAAACAACAAAGCTATGATCTCTAAAAGCGAAGTGACAACTGGAAACGAAGCTGGCTTTGAGCTAAAGCTAAAAACCAAAGGGTAAGTTTGGAAATTTCGGTTTTTAGCATTCAAAAATCATCGCGTGACAACTTTGAAAACGAGATACAAGAATATATAAAAATGAGTGCAAAATTTGCCAAGATAAACGACAAAATAATATTTAATGAAAAGATAGCAAAGGCTCAAAGTAGTGGCAAAAGTGACGCACTAAGAGCTTATGATGAAATTTACGAGCCAAATTTAAAAGGCTTTTGCGTGATGCTTGATGAAAATGGCTCACAGCTTGACAGCCAAGAATTTGCTCAAATTTTAAACTCAAATTCACAGATCAATTTTTTCATAGGTGGAGCTTATGGGCTTAGCCAAAATTTAAAAAACAAGGCACAAAAAGTCGTAAGCTTAAGCAAGATGACTATGGCACACAAAGTCGCCAAGCTCGTACTTTTTGAGCAAATTTTTAGAGGGCTTTGCATAAATGCAAACCACCCATATCACAAATAAAGGAATATAAAATGACTCAAAACGAGCTAAATTTTTTCAAAAAGCTACTTGAAGAGCGAAAATTACAAATCAAAAAAAACATTTATGACTCATCAGTTGAAGTAAGCGGTTTAAGAGATAGTGGCGTAAGCGATGAATTTGACATCGCCTCAGTAAATACCGACCAGCTTATAGAACAGTCTATCTCAACCCAACAACGAGCCGAGCTAATGGAGATCGACGAGGCACTTGAAAAGATAGCAAACAAGACTTATGGAATTTGTGACATGTGCGAAGAGGAGATCGGCATCCCTCGCCTAAAAGTAAAACCGCATGCAAAATACTGCATAGCTTGTCGTGAGATAATAGAAAAAACAGCAAAAAACTAAGGAGAAAATATGAAAACCAGAAAATTTCTCGTCTACTGCATCATCTACACAGCAGTTGTTGCAGGACTTACCTATTCTCTTAATAGTTCAGACTTCACCTTTGAGCTCTTAGGTCAAGCCATAACCTTGCCAGTAGCTGTCTGGGTGGCACTTCCAGTAGCTCTTTTGGCGCTCCTTGCCCTACTTCACATCGCATATCACGGATACGCCTTTTATAGATATAAAAAATGGATAAAAAAAGATAGCCAACTTTACAAAGACCTTGCAAAAGAGACGCTTCTTGGCTTTGAGAGCAACAAAGACTTTAAAACCGACACTTACAAGATCGCCTCACAGCTCACTCGCTCTATCTCACCAGTGGGCGAGCTTAAGGACGTTGGCGTTGATGACGGCGAGATAAACAACATCTTACAAACCATAAAAAGCATAAAAGACAAAGAGATCGTCGATCTAAAGAAATTTAGGCTAGCAAAAGATAGCAAGCTAAACATCCTAAACGAGCTAAACAAGATCGAGCAGCTGCCTACTTACTATCTTGACGTGCTTAAAAACCAAGAACAAAACGAGAGCCTTAAAAAGGCAGCCTTTAACAAGCTCATAAAAACAGCTTCATTTAGTGAGATTAAAAAAATTGATCCAGAGCTAGCAAGCGAAGATATAATGACCATTATCACGCGTTTCGTAAATGATGAGATCGACCTAAGTAGTGATGAAATTTTTGGTCTTCTAAACAATGCAAAAGTGACAAAAGCACAATACGACAAAGCAGCCATAATGCTTAAAAACAAGCTAAAACCAGATGCATTTATCGGCATCTTTGAAAAGCTAAAAAGCATCCATGCTGACGCTGACGAGGCCTACGTATATGCGTTATTTGAGCTTCAGATGCTTGATAAAGTAAGAGAAGCTATCGAGGGTAGCGACCCTGATGAGTTTAAAGAGATAAAGGTTTTACTATTTTTACGAGATAACGGCAAAATGGTGCCTAGCTCGCTATTTTTTAAATGATAGACTTTAGTAAAAAGCCACTTTTCTTAGCGCCACTTGCTGGCTTTTCTGACCTGCCGTTACGAAGCGTCGTAAAGAAATTTGGCTGTGATGTCACTGTTAGCGAGATGATCAGTGCAAATGCCCTAGTCTATGAGAGCAGTGACAAAACCCTTGAAATGCTTAAAAAATCCCCAAACGAAGAGCCATACGTCGTCCAGATAGCTGGCAGCGACATAGAAAATTTAAAAAAAGCCGTGCAGATAATCAATAAATTTGATGGAATTTACGGGCTCGATCTAAACTGCGGCTGTCCTGTGCCAAAGGTCGTTAGACAAGGTGCGGGTTCTGCTTTATTAAACGATCTTGACAAACTTCAAAGCATCATCTCAGCCATAAAAAGCGTCTCAAACAAAGAGAGCCTAAGTGTTAAATTTAGACTTGGTTTTAACGACAAAAATGAAGAGAAAATCGCAAAGGCCTGTGAAGAAGCTGGCGCAGACTACATCGCAGTGCATGGGCGCACCAGAGCTGGCGGATACAGCGCAAAGGTTGATTACGAAGCGATCGCTAGAGTAAAGGCGAGCGTAAAAATCCCAGTAGTCGCAAATGGCGATATAAACGCACAAAATGCAGATGAAATTTTAAATTTCACAAAATGCGACGCCCTAATGATCGGTAGAGCAAGCATCGGTAACCCTTGGATATTTCACGAGATAAAGACCAAAACTAGCGTTGATAAGGCACTAAAGCAAAAGATCATCCTAGCTCACTTTGACGCGATGATCGAGCACTACGGCGAGCACGGACTTTGCATATTTAGAAAGCACCTCCACCAATACAGCAAGGGCATAGATGGCGCAACAACATTTAGAAATGAGGTAAATTTCATCAAAGACGTGACAGCGATGAGAGAGCGCATAAGGGAGTTTTTTGCCTAGATGCAAGGCTACATCCTGCGCGTGCAAAAGGTCAGAGACGAGGACCTTTTAGTCTTTGTGCTAACGCCAAATTTGCTCGTAAAGTCATATAGATTTTTTGGCGCTCGCCACTCAAACATCATGACTGGTTACAAGATCGACTTTGAGCTCGAGCAAGAGGCTAAGTTTCTACCAAAGCTTAGGAGCATACTTCATCTTGGCTTTAAATGGCTGCTAGAGCGTGACAAACTCATTATTTGGCAGCAGTTTATGCGCCTACTATATGATCATCTAAAAGAGGTCGAGCAGCTCGATGAAATTTACTTTAACGAGCTTGATCGCTGTGCCAAACAGATGCAGCTGCAAAACCCAAAACGCCTCATCATCGAAAGCTACGTTAAAATTTTAGAGTATGAAGGCAGGCTTCACAGCGAGCTTGAGTGCTTTATCTGCGACGAGGAGATAGAGAGCGAGCTTTGCCTAACTCGTGGCTTTTTGCCCTCTCACAAGCACTGCCTTGACAGGAGCGAATTTGACGCTAGCAAGATCAAAAATTTGTTTGACACAAAAAGCACCATCGAGCTAAATGACGATGAGATAAACCGCCTTTATAAGATTTTACTTGACGGACTTTAAGCTTTTACCTTCGTCCTCTCATCAAATTCTTTTAAAACGTCCATTATCTTACTTGCTAGCCCCTCGAGTGTTTGATCTTTTTTAAGCTCTAAATTTCTAAGCTTTAAAATCCTAGCTAGTATATCTTTCAGATCTTTCTTACCAGATAGTATCTCATCATAATAAGCCTTTGGTATGCCTATCTCGCTTCTATCTTGCTTTGTAAGTATGAGTTTGTCTCTATATACATTGCGAGCCTCATCAGTTATTCTTGTTGTGCCACCTTGCAGTGCAAGACCTTGCTCGTTTTTTAAAAATGCGACAAAGATTTGCTCCTTTGTATAACCTTGTTCATTGTCATATACAGACATATCGGGCTTAAAGTCATATCCAGCACTGCTAACCCACATATAAGGGATAGTATGCTCAGTTGTCATCACTTCTGGAGAAAAGTCAAGGAAATTTCCATTAACTTCTACATTTATATCTTTTAGATCATTTATTAGCTTGCGTGCATTCTCTACGTCTTGAGTTGTTCTAAATACATGAGTTACCTTCTCATTGCTCCTATCGGTTAGTCCATCTATCTCATCACTTGACATCCTACCCATTAGATATTCGAAATGATCCATTTTTTTATCTTTTGAAAAGTAGCCCTTTGGCATCTTTGCTAGATCTTCATTTGAGTAAAACTCTTTACCCTTGCTAATAACTCCAGCTGAAATTTGATCAAAAATTTTATAGTATTGCTTTATTGTGTCTGCTAGATCGATATTTGCAAAGCTATCCTCTCCAAATAGCACATTATCTTTTTTTGTATTCATTGAAAAATTTGTAAAATTTGGATGTTTTTGATTGTGCAGCACTATAGCATCAAGTGTGCTTTTGTGGATTTTAAAGTCCTGTGGCAAGCCTGCTGCTTTGTTAAAATCAGCTCCCATAAATCCTTTAGCATCTACACTATATCCATAACCCTCTTGTGAAGTAAATTTAGCCTGATAAAGAGAGTCGATACTGCTAGATGAAACAAAGTCATTCTTAGGAGTAGTGGTTTGGCTAATAGAATTTATATTTGGAGTGTTAGGTAAGAAATTTGCAAAGCCTTCGCTTTTTGTCTGTTTTTGGTAGTGCTGTTTTGTTAAGATGGAGTTATAAGAGACTTTCATAGCTTACTCCTTGAAATTTACTTCAAAGAGTAAGCAAAAGTTGTGCCGTAAATTTTTATCAACAGGGAAGCATTTTGTGTAGAGATAAGTTATATATAAACTAAATCGCTAAAAGGTCGATTTAGTTATTGATTATACTCTAGCCCATA
>NZ_PIQW01000041.1:0-1010 GCF_003048445.1 Campylobacter concisus | reverse complement strand
TTTAACTTCTCATACACAGATGTTGGCTTGCCAGCGGTATTTGCAGCGGGCAATAACATAGTAGGAAGCACACAAGACTTTTCAAGCTACGCACTAAATGATGATATAAAACTAGCAAATGTTGATCTGGATAAATTCTCTGAGCCAATATTTAATAGCCCAATCATCAAAAACCTAAATAGAAGGGTGAAAAACCAAGGGTATTACTACAGCCTAGATAGTATAAACTCTGCTTATATAGCAAATATCCTTGATGGCTTATATGAGGCAAGAAATGAGAGCATAAGTAAATTTAAAAAAGAGGCCAAAGATAAAAATGTAAAAGCCTCAGCTTTAGTAATGGCTAATAATATAGACCTAGACGCCAAAGGCAACATAAGCCTAGCTGGTAGCGTAGTGGCTGATAATATCAATCTAAACTCACAAAATTTAAACCTAAATAACCTAGAGCTAAACTCTAAAGATCTAAATTTAAAAGCAGGCGCAGCAAATATCAACTCAAGTGAAATTTCAGCCAAAAACATAAATGTAGATGCAAATAATATAAGCTTAGACAAAGAGTCATCTCAGTTTAGTAAGTCTTCAAATTTAAAAGCAGACGAGAGCCTTAACCTAAACGCTAAAGAAAATTTAAACATCACTGGCGGAGGCTTAGAGGCTGACAAGATAAATTTAAGCGCGGATAATATAAATATAAACGCTAAAGAGTTTGCCTACAGCCATAGCGCAGAAGAAAAGGGCATAAGCTTTAAACAAAGCATCCAAACGCTAAATAGCGCAAACCTAGACGCAAAAGATATAAATTTAAACTCTAAGTCAAACACACAGATTAGCTCAAGCAACTTAAGAGCTACTAACAAGCTAAACATAGAAGCTGGAAATGATATATATGTAGTGGGAGCTAATACAAACGAGAGCACAGAAACTAAAGAGAAGTCAAAGGGCTTTTTCTCTAAAAAAGAGTCTCATCTAATGGCTATAAATCAAAAGGTCATCAGCTCAAATTTAAA
>NZ_PIQW01000040.1:0-1034 GCF_003048445.1 Campylobacter concisus | reverse complement strand
TATAGGTATATTAAATGTAGCAGTATATGAGTTTTTGATATCTGAGTCTTTATTTTTAACTAAAGATGTACTCTCATATATATTTTTATCACCGCAGTGGTGAAGATATACCTTATCTATATCACTAGCTTCACCTTTTTCGTTTTCAATGATGAGATTATTTAGTGTTAGAGCAAGGCTTGAGCTAGATGTTGATGTAGGTTCTACACTGTTACCAAGAGCTAGACGAAGCTTCATATCAAACATAGCTGAGTCTTTATCATCTCTAAGGGTAAAGTTATTCTCCTTAGCGAAATTTAGAAGATTGAAATTTAGATATTCATCTTTAGATGAGGGGAGCTTAAAGTGGCTCATCTTTACAACACCATCTTCTAGCTTGTACTCTATCTCATCGCTACTTTGCCTTATGCTAGTAAAGCAAGCACCCTTTGTCTTGTTTTTATCATCTTTGCCATCATCGTTTTCTTTATAAAGGATCACACTATCTGACTTGGTCTTTGCGTTTTTAAATTTGATATCTCTATCAGACGAAACGCCCTTGTTCTCTTTTTCGTAAGAGTCAAATTTAAAGTCAGTGAGTATTAGCTCGCATAAATTTAGCTTGCCATAGTTTGGCCTGCTAGGATTTAGCTCTTTTGGGTTTAGCTCGCTGCAGTCAAATTCGCTTTGGCTAGCTATCACGATGGTAAAGTTACTCTTTTTAGGCTGAAATATCCTAATAGGAGTAGCAGTCTTTATAGGGCAGAGTACGAGCATATCCTCTTGTTTATAAAGCTCTTCTTCTCTTCTTTTTAAAAGCTTATTTATCCTTGAAGCGTTAGAGGTTGAAGAGGAGGTTAAATTTACGCAGTAGATATTTTCGGTCTCAAATTTCTTTGATGTTTCAGAGCTCAAAAGAGAATTTAGCTTATCGGCGAATGGCTTAAATAGCCCCTCACACTTTGAAGCGGTGCCGTTTGATCTCTCTTCGTCTTTTTGCATAAATTCTAAGTGTGTGACGTCCTCTTTGTGCTCTTTGCCGTTTTTGTGTTTTG
>NZ_PIQW01000003.1:0-170003 GCF_003048445.1 Campylobacter concisus | reverse complement strand
TTAGGCGGAGCATATGGTGGAGCTGCTAGCGGTTTATTCTCGGCAATAGGTAGAGGCGCTTTTGTTAACTCATCTACAGAACTATACTCTCAACTTAAAGATAGATCAAAAGATGTGGATAAAGATAGAGTGTTTAGTAAATTATTTTTAGGTGGAGCTTTTGGTGCATTCGGCAATATAGCAGGAAATTTTGGTAAAACCATAAAAGTTGGTGATGGAAATTTGCAGACTGAGGCTGAAAGTATAGTATCAGTTGTTACAGGAACGGGTCAAGCAGTAGCCGATAGTATAAAAAGCAAAAATGACAAAGATAAAAAAGATAACAAAAAATGAAAAAATTTCTAATTATTTTTTTTGGTAGCATATTATGTCTCGGCTTTATAGTAATCCTAAAACTTCTCTTTGGAGAATACTACGGTGACGTTATTTTTGCTGGAATAATCTTGACCAATATATATTACATAATTAAAAACGGCATAAAAAAGAGTGACTTTCGGAAAAAGAATTTTAAAACAATGGACGTCACAATAGGTGGCGTCTCTTTGGTGCAGGCTATATTTGTATTTATAATGTGGGTTGGTTACAATGCCACAAGGGGATAAACATAAAAGTTGGTATAGTATCTTGTTGCAGGAACGGGTCAAGTAGTAGCCGATAGTATAAAAAGCAAAAATGACAAAAGACAAAAATGAAGAAATTCTTTAAAAAACTATTTTTTACACTTGTTGTCGCTATAATATTCGGTCTTGTTCTAAATGGCTTTTTGCATATATTAAAATACTTTTTCGGAGAAATTTATTATATAGATGCGATATATGCTATGTGTATATGCGTATCTTTATTTTTTATAGCAAAAAACGGTATCAAAAAAAGTGATCTCACTAGCGATAACATTAAACACATGGAGATAAAGTACGGTAGCGTAGCTTTATTCTACGCAGTTATCGAGTCTATCTTATGGATATTATTAATATACTTAAGAAAATAAATTTACAAGGCAAATTTGGTACATATATGGTAATAGGTGCTGGTAATTTACTATCAGCAATAGGTAGAGGCGCCTTTGTTAACTCATCTACAGAACTATATTCTCAGCTTAAAGATAGATCAAAAGATGTAGACGCAGAGAGAGTGGTCGGAAAAGGTTTTGCTGGTGGATTTTATGGACTGTTTGGTAGCATTGCGGGAGCAGGCGGCAAAACCATAAAAGTTGGCAATGGGGATTTGCAGACCGCAGCTGAAGCTGTGGCAAGTATATTTACTGGAATAGCTCAGGCAGCAGCCGATAGTATGAATAGTAAGGATAGTAAAAACAACAAAGACGATAAAAAATGAAAAATGGTTTTCTTCAATTTTTAATAATAATTGCTGGTGTGGCATTTTTGCTTATCTGCTTAAGAATATTAGTTTACTTCTTTGGAGAACACTATATTGATGCCATGGCTGTGTTGCTAATATTTGCCAATGTGTGTTTTATGATTAAAAACGGTATAAAAAAGAGCGATTTTAAAAAAGAATATATACAAAAAATGGAAATAAAAAGAGGCGGTATCGCTTTAATTCACTCTTTTTTAGTTTTTGTATTTTGGCTTCTTTACAATGCCACAATGAGATAAACATAAAAGTTGGTATAGTATCTTGTTGCAGGAACGGGTCAAGTAGTAGCCGATAGTATAAAAAGCAAAAATGACAAAAGACAAAAATGAAGAAATTCTTTAAAAAACTATTTTTTACACTTGTTGTCGCTATAATATTCGGTCTTGTTCTAAATGGCTTTTTGCATATATTAAAATACTTTTTCGGAGAAATTTATTATATAGATGCGATATATGCTATGTGTATATGCGTATCTTTATTTTTTATAGCAAAAAACGGTATCAAAAAAAGTGATCTCACTAGCGATAACATTAAACACATGGAGATAAAGTATGGTAGCGTAGCTTTATTCTATGCAGTTATCGAGTCTATCTTATGGATATTATTAATATACTTAAGAAAATAAATTTATAAGGCAAATTTGGTACAGATATGGTAATAGGTGCTGGTAATTTACTATTAGCAATAGGCAGAGGCGCTTTTGCTAACTCATCTACTGAGCTATACTCTCAACTTAAAGATAGGTCAAAAGATGTGGATAAAGATAGAGTGTTTAGTAAATTATTTTTAGGTGGAGCTTTTGGTGCATTCGGCAATATAGCAGGAAATTTTGGTAAAACTATAAAAGTTGGTGATGGGGATTTACAGACCGCAGCTGAAGCAGGAACAAATTTTCTTACTACAATCGGACAAGCTATTGCAGATAGTGTAGAAAGCAAAAAAGATAAAGCTAAAAAAGCAGAGAAGCAATGAAAAAGAATTGGATTGTATTTTTTGGATCAATAGCATTTTTTATAGTAGGTGCTATTTGCATAATAATCCTAAAACTTCTCTTTGGAGAACACTATATTGATGCCATGGCTGTATTGCTAATATTTGCCAATGTATGTTTTATAATAAAAAATGGTATAAAAAAGAGCGATATTAAAAAAGAATATATACAAAAAATGGAAATAAAAAGAGGTGGAGTCGCTTTAATCCACTCTTTTTTAGTTTTTGTATTTTGGCTGCTTTACAATGCAACAAGAGGATAAACATAAAAGTTGGCGTTTTGGATAAAACAACGTTTAAATCTGTTAAATTTAAGCAAGAGTTGAATGCAAAAATCCAAATGACATCAACAAAGCTAAACCTAAATTCTTTAGAATTTCTGGATTAAAAAGCCATAGGGAGAAATTTAGAGAATGGATATGATAGTAAATAAAAATAATAAGCAGCACCGTCTAACAAATGGGCGTTTTGTGCAAAAAGTGTGAAACAAATGAACTATTTAATAGGTTTTATTATTTTTGCCGGAGGGCTGTCTATACTCATAGATCCAACTCCACCGATAAATATTTTTGGTCTGCCAAAAGGAGATGTTATCCCTTATGGTCTAAATATACCAGTCGGATTGGTCATGGCGATGCTTGGCTTGCTTTTTATATATAGGGAGTTAAAAAAGTAGTTGAGGAACTGTAAATTTGACCCTTGTTGGCTTAAAGGCAATGAAAAATGAGTAATTTCTTTATATCTATTGGACTTTTAATAACTGCTATTCAAATTTTTACTAGCAAGAAAATAGCAAGAGCATATGATAGTACCGACTACTCTTTGATGGGAGATTTCTACTTGCTTTCTGGTGTGACGGCATTAGCGGGCGCCATATTATTTTTTTGGCTTGGATATAGGTCTATTAAATTTAAAAATATCAAGAAAGAATTTGAAGACAAATGGTGTAATAGCTGTGGCAAAGTCATTAAAGTCAGCAAAGATGTCTCTTGGTGCCCAGATTGTGGCAAGTCACTAACTAAATTTAACGACAAGCACGGTAAAAAAGCATCTAAAAAATAGCGTCATCTTATCAACCATGCAAATTTCATATAAATTCATTTAAAATTTAGGCGATATTGCCAAGATAAGAAGTAGAGCAGAGTTTATACTTGCCGATCAGTTTGGTCGAAAAAAGGAAGTTTGGTTGGGTAGATTTTGGGATGTTTTCATAAATGGCTTAATTGAAATAACAATAAAAAGTGGATCGCCACTATTATATTTGGTGTTGTTTGATGTGGTTGGTCTAGCTTCTTTTAGCATTTTTTTGAGCATGATTGTGTTTGATCTGTGTTGTTTTATTAAGCATGGATCTATTGAGTACTTTAATAAAAACACAATAATATCTTCTATTTTTGTATCTGCTATTTTTTGTGTGTTTTGTTTTTTGTATATTAATTATAGCTATGGGACATTGTTATATGTAGCAAATTTTTCACTTTTTCTAGCTGGAGCGGTTCTTGTTCTGACTATCTATAAGGAAGTAAAAGCAATGTCAATGAATTATGACAACACCACCAGAGCCAAACCCAAATTCTTTAGAATGTCTCGATCAAAAAGGCGTAAAGAAAATTTGAAAAATAATGCTAGAAAGTAGAAAATATGTTTAATCGCATAGGTGGCTTTTTTATAGGATTTATGTGCTTACTTTACTGTATCTCTATGCTAGCTAACAAAAATGTAAAAGTAGGTGAGAAGTTTTTTAAATTTGACGATGCTGGTTATTTATACTTACTACCAGCACTTGGATTTTTACTGTTAAGCATTTATGGTTTTTGGATGGCTTTTAGAAAAGAGCCGCCAGTCGTGCAAAGGCTAGAGGGCATGTGGTGCCCTGACTGCATGAAATTTTATAATATAGGTGAAACCACATGTGAAAAGTGCGGACAAGAGCTACTAAAATGCTATAACACACACTATGAAACAAGATCAAAACCAAAGAACGAGCCGCTGTTTAGGTCAAAATCTAGAAATAAAAAGCGAAAGTTAAAGAGATAGGAAAGCAATAGCGATCGAGAGGATGTTATAACAAAGTGAAAGAGAACAGATGAAATTTAGAAATTTTATATTATTTATAATCACTCTGGTTGGATACAGTGGTTGTTACTTTAAAACCGCAACTTACGAGATTTTTAAATACAAAAGAGATGGCGAGCTTTATGAGTGGAATAACCAAAATATCCCAAAATATCACAGTGAGCGTAGGGAAATATACGATGACAATAGATATATCTATAAATTTAATGGCGAAGATCCAAGATGTGTTTATGGTTATCTCACAAATAGAAATGACAAGATTGAGAAGGTTGTAGGGTGGGTTATATTGTCTGGAAAAGAGTATTGCAAAGAAACACCAGGAGTAGGGATGTGGATGTAGATAAGACTAACGACTTATGGAAAAATATATGAAATTTAGAAATTTTATATTATTTGCAGTCACTATAATCGGATTTGATGGCTGCTATATAGGCGAGCCAAGCTATGAGGTGTTTAAAGAAACATTGACGGCTAATATCGGAAATCCAAATATTTTACTTGCACAAAACAATAAAAGTGTTTATAACGAAGATAGGTATATATACGAATTTGAAAGACCAAAAGGATGTCACTACGGCTATCTAACCAACAAAGACGACAAACCAGAGAGAGTTTTAGACTGGGTTATATTATCTGGCAAGGAATTTTGCAAAGAAAGACGAGCTTGGGCTTTGTCTTTTTGATCTACTTTAGCGTTCTAGCTATCACCGTCCACTCATTTGTAAGCCTTTCAAGGCTAAATTTAGCATTTGCAGGGCTGGTTGATGGTAGTTTTATAACTTCATTTTTTGTCGCTTTTATGATCTCGCCCTCTAAGTATTTTTTGCAAATTTCGTAAGCCTTGCCGCCATTTGCATAGACTTGTGTGATCTTTGCCTCTTTAAATATCGGCTTTAAATTTGCAGGCACGATCTGGCTCATCTTAGCGTCGCTTGAGCCCTCTATCTCGCATGATATCGCAGCATCATATATCGCGATGTGGTGAGAGAGTAGAAATTTTATCTTTTCATCCGTGCTTTCTGGCACATCAGCATTTAAAATCCTAGCCAACACACGCCAAAAGCGGTTTTGCGGATTTGTATAATAAAAGCCAAATTTACGAGAGATGACAGAGGGAAATGAGCCTAGGATCAAAATTTTAGAGTTTTTATCAAAAATGGGCTTAAAAGGGTGCGTTTGGCTCATATTTTTGCCTTTTAAATTTATGAATAATTTTAGATAATGATATATAAAATTTGCTTTAGAAGTTAAATTTAAGGAGCCGCAGTGCCTTGGCGCAAGATGAGGTTTTTCGATAAGAGCTGGGTAAATGGCGATCTGGACGATGATAAGTTTGAAAAGAGGATAGAGGATTATGGCTCATATATAAGGTCTTTTTATGGCGAGCTAAAGATGCTTGAGAGAATTTTTGTAGATCTAAATTTTAGTGACGCAAAGATAGTATCTTTTGCCTTTATGAAAAGCGGCGCTAGGGTTAAATTTTATATCGGAGACTTGCAAAATGGCTACTGCGAGCTAAGCGTCATTTTTAAAAATTTTCATATAGATGATAGCGCTCTTGGAGAGATCATAGCCAGTGAAGTGGCTTTTGCGGAGAAGAAATTTTATTTTTCATATATGATGGACGATCTTAATGAGCGTCATTTTGTCTTTGATGAGATATGCAATATTAAATTTAAAAAAATTTCAAGCAAGATATATTCTAACTGCTAGAGTAAATTTTAGGTGCAAAGCACCTAAAATTTAATTGATTTCGTCGCTAAAGTCGGCTAGGCTTAGGCGTTTTAGCTGGCGGTAGCGTCTTTGCGCGTCGGCTTTATTTTTAGCTAGTAGCTCGTCTGCGTGCTCAGGGTTGGTCTTCTTAAGCGAGTTGTAGCGAACCTCATTTAGCAAAAACTCTTCATAAAGCGACCAATCAGGCTCTTTTGATGTGATTTTGAGCGGATTTTGTCCCTCTTTTAAAAGGCGCGGATCGTATAGGTATGTCGGCCAGTATCCGCATTTTGTGGCGAGTTCGCCTTGGCCACCAGACTGCGACAAGCCACCTTTGATGCCGTGAGCGATGCACGGAGAGTAGGCGATGATGAGGCTTGGGCCATCATACGCTTCGGCCGCTGCGATCGCTTTTATCACGTTTGCTTGGCTCGCGTTTGAGTTGATCTGCGCTACGAAAATGTTGCCGTAAGTCATCGCGATGTAGCCAAGGTCCTTTTTCTGAGCTGGCTTGCCGCTAGCTGTAAATTGCGCTATCGAGCCTGCGCGGCTTGATTTTGAGCTTTGGCCGCCAGTGTTTGAATAAACTTCGGTGTCAAGCACTAGCGCATTTACGTTCTCGCCGCTTGCTAGCACGTGGTCAAGTCCGCCAAAGCCGATGTCATACGCCCAGCCGTCGCCGCCGATGATCCATTGCGACTTTTTGACGAGAAATTTCTTAAGCTCTAAAATTTCTTTAACGCCTGGCGCGCTTAAATTTTGCTCTAAAATAGGCAATAAATTTTTCGTGATCTCTTGAGTTTTAACGCCATCATTTTTGAAATTTATCCAGTCGTTGTAAAGCGCTGAAAGTGCGTTTGGCACGCTATCTATGTTGTTTCTCATTATATCTTCGATGCGGTGGCGCATAGTCTCCATCGCTACGTTCATACCCATGCCAAATTCTGCATTATCTTCAAATAGCGAGTTTGCCCACGCAACGCCTTTGCCTTCGTCATTTGTGGTGTATGGAGTAGATGGAGCTGAGCCGCCATATATCGAGCTACAACCAGTTGCGTTTGCAACGATCATGCGCTCGCCAAAGAGCCTTGTTATAAGCGTGATATACGGAGTTTCGCCACATCCTGGGCAAGCGCCGTGGAATTCAAAGAGCGGCTTAGCAAAGCCAACGCCCTTAACGCTCTCTTTGTTCATGAGATCGTCTTTATAAGCGACCTTTTTAAATAGATAATCAGCATTTTCTTGCTCGTTTTTGCCTAACTCTTCTTCAAGCGGCACCATGACGAGCGATTTTTCTTTGCTTGGGCAGTTTTGCGCGCATAGCTCGCAGCCGGTGCAGTCTAGCGGGCTTACTTGGATTTTATATTTTAGTCCCTTGACCTCTTTGCCTTTTGCCTCTAGGTTGTGCTCTTTTACGCCATCTGGGGCTGCGCTAAGCTCGTTTTCGTCTATCAAAAATGGCCTGATGACAGCGTGCGGGCAGACAAATGCGCACTGGTTGCACTGGATGCAGTTTTGCTCGATCCATTTTGGCACCATGACGCCAACGCCGCGCTTCTCGTAAGCCGTCGTGCCAGCTTCAAAGTGGCCGTCTTCGTAGCCTATGAAAGCTGAGACTGGCAGGCTGTCACCGCGAGCCGCATTTATCGGTTTTACGACGTTTTCGATGAAGCTGTTGCCAATATATTTTTCATCTTTTTGATCATCATTTGCTAAATTTGCCCACGCAGGATCGACTGGCACTTTTATGAGGCCGTTTGCGCCAACGTCGATAGCGTTGTAGTTCATCTGCACGATCGCCTCGCCTTTTTTAGCGTAGGCTTTGTGCGCGTACTCTTTCATATATTTTTGCGCATCTTCAAATGGTATGATGTCTGCAAGCTTGAAAAATGCCGACTGCATTATGGTGTTTGTGCGGTTTTTAAGGCCGATGTCGTGTGCTAGCTTTGTTGCGTTTATGATGTAGAAATTTATATTTTTGCTAGCTAAAATTTTCTTAACTTTATTTGGCAGTTTGGCGATCGTCTGCTCTGTGTCCCAGATAGAGTTTAGTAAAAATGTGCCGTTTTCTCTGATGCCATCAATGACGTCGTAAATTTCAAGATATGCTGCGACTGAGCATGCTACAAAGTGCGGGTTTGAGACGAGATAGGTAGAGCGGATAGGCTTTTTGCCAAAGCGAAGATGCGAGCGCGTGTAACCGCCTGATTTTTTACTATCGTAGGCAAAATATGCCTGCGCGTAAAGATCAGTCTTATCGCCGATGATCTTAATAGAATTTTTGTTTGCGCCCACGGTACCATCAGCGCCAAGACCGTAAAATAAGCACTCTTTAACGCTCTCATCGCTTAGTGAAATTTTCTCTCCAGTCGGTAGCGACGTAAAAGTTACGTCATCAACGATACCAACTGTAAAGCCATCTTTTGGCTCGCTTTGGCTTAAATTTTCAAATACAGCTAGCATTTGCGCAGGATCGACGTCCTTTGAGCTTAGGCCGTATCTGCCGCCAACGATCACTGGAGCGTCCTTTTGGCCGTAAAATGCAGCTTTTATATCAAGATATAGCGGCTCACCAAGACTGCCAGGCTCTTTTGTACGGTCAAGGACGGCTATTTTTTTCACGCTCTTTGGCATCACGTCAAAGAGATACTTCGTGCTAAATGGGCGGTACAAATGCACATTGATGATGCCCACCTTTTCGCCTTTTGCGTTTAGATAATCAACGACCTCTTCAAGGGTCTGCGTCACTGAGCCCATAGCTACGATGACGCGCGTAGCCTCAGGGTCGCCGTAGTAGTTAAATGGCTTGTAGTCACGGCCGGTGATCTTTGAAATTTCAGCTAGATACTCTGCTACGATATCTGGCACTGCGTCATAGAAGCGGTTGCTTAGCTCTCTTGTTTGAAAGTAGATATCATCATTTTGCGCTGTGCCTCTTGTTTTTGGGCTCTCTGGATTTAGTGCATTGTCTCTAAATTTCTGTAGCGCCTCGCGGTCAAGAAGCCTGTCAAAGTGCGCGTAGTCAAGCACCTCGACCTTTTGAATTTCATGGCTCGTTCTAAAGCCGTCAAAGAAGTGTAAAAATGGCACTCTGCCCTTAATCGCTGCTAAATGCGCTACGCCAGCGATATCCATCACCTCTTGCACTGAGCCGCTTGCTAGCATAGCAAAGCCGGTTTGGCGACAGGCATATATGTCTTGGTGGTCGCCAAATATTGAAAGAGCCTGTGCCGCGAGCGAGCGAGCTGAGACGTGGATGACGCCAGGTAGGAGCTGTCCTGCGATCTTATACATATTTGGAATTTTTAAAAGTAGGCCTTGAGAAGCTGTGTAGGTCGTAGTTAGCGCACCAACTTGTAGCGAGCCATGCACCGTGCCAGCTGCTCCGCCCTCGCTTTGCATCTCGACTACTTTTACTGGCATACCAAATAAATTTTTCTTGCCCTGCGCTGCCCAAAGGTCAGTGTAGTCAGCCATAGGCGAGCTAGGAGTGATAGGGTAAATTCCAGCTACTTCGGTAAATGCGTACGATGCGTAAGCTGCGGCCTCGTTTCCGTCCATAGTTTTCATTATTTTTGACATATTTCCGCCTTAAAATTATCTTAAAAATGGCTTTATTATAAGGAAATAATCCAAAATTTGTCATTAATCTCTATCATTAAAAAATTAAAATTTATAAATAACTAAGATGTAAGTCAAATTTTAATATTGTAGAGGCAAAGTAAAAAGGATAAAATTTTGATAAATATTCATAAAATAGCCTATCTAAGGGTTATCGCGCTAGCTTTTGCAGCTTTTATATTTAATACAACTGAGTTCGTGCCAGTGCCGCTTTTAAGCGACATAGCAAAGGATTTTGGCATGAGTACGGCTGATACTGGGCTCATCATTACGATATATGCGTGGAGTGTGACGATACTCTCGCTACCATTTATGCTTTTAACTGCAAATTTAGAGAGAAGGTCGCTACTTTTAAAGGTTTTTATCATCTTTGTCGCTTCTCACGCACTTTGCGCGGTCGCTTGGAATTTCACGGTTTTAGTCATAGCTCGTGTGCTAATAGCCATCTCACACGCCATATTTTGGTCGATCACCGCCTCGCTTGCTGTTAGAGTTGCCCCTATCAATAAAAGCTCGCAAGCCCTTGGACTGCTGGCTCTTGGAACATCGATGGCGATGATACTTGGCTTGCCGCTTGGTAGGATTTTAGGCGATAGCTTGGGCTGGCGTGTCACATTTGGGCTGATAGGGATATTTGCTGTGGGCGTTGGCGCTTGGCTATATAAAATTTTGCCACTTTTGCCTAGCAAAAACTCAGGCTCGCTAAAGAGTTTGCCAGAGTTAGCAAGAAATGGCTTTTTGATGGTGATATTTTTGCTAACTGCTATCGTTATCAGCGCGCATTTTAGCACCTATAGCTACATCGAGCCGTTTGCTAAAGATATTAGTGGCTTTGATGGTAAATTTATCACTATATTTTTGCTTTTGTTTGGCGTCGCTGGTATCGTAGCAAGCGCGCTTTTCTCTAAATTTTATAAGCTCATACCAAATGCTTTTACAGCTATCTCAATAGCGATCATTTTAGCCTGCTTGCTTGCGTTAAATTTGATCGCTACAAATGAGACTTTGATGCTTGTGCTTGCCTTTATCTGGGGGCTTGGCATAGCTGGGATAAATATGAGCTTTCAGATAAAGGTGCTAAGCTTAGCCTCAAACGCCACGGACGCTGCGATGGCGATATACTCAGCTATTTATAATATCGGCATAGGAGCTGGCGCGCTCATCGGACATCAGACGATAGTCCGCCTTGGCGAGCAAAATATCGGCAACGTTGGTAGCCTTTTTGCAGTGGTTGGGCTTGTCATCTTTCTTGTTGCGGCGGCTAAATTTAAAAAGGCTGAGTAAATTTAGCCTCTTTAAACAACCAAAAACGTTACAAATTTCTACAAATAAGTGATAATAAATATCATAACTAAGAATAATTTTAGCTAAGCTTTTTTATAATCGTTATCAGAAAAACAAATAAAAATTAGGAGCTTGTTATGTCAGTTTTAGTTATCGGAGCAGATGAGATCACGCCTATTAAGGCTGTTTTGCATGATTTGGGGGCTGAGAAGATAGAGCACTGGGACGCTAGAAATGAAAACCGCGTAAATCGCAAGCCGATCCCGCAAGACACCGAGTGCGTGGTGATGCTAACTAGCTTTTTAAATCACAACACGATGAAGACCATTAAAACTCAAGCAAAAAAGAGAAATATCCCTATCGTTTGTGCGAAAAGAAGCGTTAGTTGCGTATTTTGCGAGTATTGTAAGGTCTTTGGCCTAGATAAGGAATTTGGATGCAAAGAATAATCGATGAAGTTCGGGTTTTTATTAGATATTGGCGAAATAACTCCAAGTATTTTTGCAAAGCTTGACAAGCTTTCGCGTGCGAAAATTTTTATCGCACTTTATAATGTTGGCGTTGAAAACGAACTAAAGATCCCGCTTTCTTACGCTAAATTTCTAAATTTCAAAGACATTTTTGAGGCTAGGATAAATTTCTTACTGCGTGATAAATTTTTAAATTTCAAACCAGTTGATAGCTTTTGCATACCTTCAAACGTCGTTATAAATGCTTATTTGAAAAATGATTTTAAAGGGCAAAGATTTGTAGCAAAAGAGCCAAAGATGGCAGCTGCAAAGATGATAAAGATGCTTTATAGAAGCGGGGAATTTGAGTTTTTCATTGACGCGGCGCAGATGTTTTGCCAGTTTGTTTATGATAAAATACGCCTCCGCCATCAGGACAAAGAGGTCGTGCTAAATGGCGGTGTCATCTCGGTCAAAAAAGATGGCAAAAATTTACTCAGCGTCATGCCAAGCTTTAAAAAAGTGAGCTTTGATGATATGAGAAATTTAAACGACGACATCGATGCAGCCGTTTGCGCGCTTGGTCACGAGTGCGAGATGGTCTATATCGTTTGCCCTAGAAATGAGGAATTTAGGCGGCACGTTGAGGTTAGGCACTGCTTTGCAAGAGGGTGCATAAAGCTCGTGCCTTATACGATTATTAGTAAAATTTTTTAAAAAGGATAGAAATGATAGGTATAGTTTATGGAAGCAGCATGGGAAATACCGAAGATGCAGCAAAACTTATAAGCGAGGGCTTGGGACTTGAAAACGAGCTTTTAAACGTCTCTGACGTGGATGCACCGAAGCTAAATGGTTTTGATAAGCTCATCCTTGGCACATCGACTTGGGGTAGCGGCGATCTTCAAGATGACTGGGATGCGTTTGATTTTAAAGCGTTAAATTTAAGCGGTAAAACGGTCGCAGTTTTTGGCATGGGCGATAGCGAGAGCTACTCTGATGAGTACTGTAATGGCATGGCAAAGCTTTACGATGAGGTCGTAAAAGCAGGTGCAAAAGTAGTTGGCGAAGTTAGCACTGATGGATATACATTTGATGGTTCTGATGCCGTAAGAAATGGTAAATTTGTAGGTCTAGCACTTGATGCTGATAACCAGAGCGACAAAACTGAGGGTAGAATTTCAGCTTGGATCGAGCAGATAAAACCATACTTTGCGTAATTAATTTAGCTAGATATTCTAGCTAAATTTATATATCCATAGCCGAGATGAAGCTTTTTATCCTCTCATTTTGGCTGTTAAAAAACTCATCTACCAAGCCATCAAAGGCGATCACACCTTTATCTAAAAACAAAATTCTATCAGCTATCTTTCTAGCAAAATTCATATTATGAGTGACGATGATCATAGATTTTTTCTCTTTTGCAAGAGATAAGATGACCTTTAAAACTTCAGCCTCAAGTTCCGGATCAAGCGCACTTGTAGGCTCGTCAAGTAGCAAAAAGTATGGATTTACAGCTAGCGCTCTAGCTATGGCTACGCGCTGTGCTTGTCCGCCTGAGAGCCTGTTTGGATAGGTGTCTTCTTTATGGCTAAGTCCAACTTTAGCTAAAAGCTCTTTTGCCTCTTTTATCGCTTCGTTTTTATCCTTTTTTTGAACGTAGATCGGAGCTTCGGTGACATTTTGAAGCGCTGTTAGGTGCGGGAAGAGGTTAAAGCTTTGAAAGACCATGCCTGTTTTTTTACGAATTTCTAAAAGCTCTTTTGAGCTAAGCTTCTCTTTAAAATTTACACTCCTGTCATCTACCTCTAAAGTGCCACTTTGCGGGATCTCAAGTAAATTTATGCATCTAAGAAGTGTTGATTTGCCACAACCAGATGAGCCAACGATCACAGTCGTTTGCCCCTCTTTGAAGCTTGTATTTATGTTATCTAGCACCAAATGATCGCCGTAAGATTTGCTTATATTTTTAAAATTTATAGCCATTAGACATACCTTGAGACAGCTTTTTCAAGCCTTGATTGAAGATAGGTTAAAAGTGTGCAAACCACTAGATAGATGAGCGCTGCTAGGATGTAGAGGATGAGTGGCTCAAAGGTCCTTGCTGCGATCCTTTGAGCGACCATAAACATATCTACCATCGTTATAGAAGCTGCTAGTGAAGTGTCTTTAACAAGGCCTATAAATGTGTTTGAAAGCGGAGGGAGCGAGATCCTCACTGCTTGAGGTGCGATGATGCGCTTTAAAATTTGATAGTGTGTCATGCCAAGCGATGTGGCTGCCTCCCACTGACCTTTTGGCACAGAAAGTATGGCAGCCCTTACAGACTCAGACGCATAAGCGCCCACGTTTAGGCTAAATGCGATAGTGGCCGCACTCCAAGTATCAAGCGTGACACCGATGCTAGGAAGCCCGTAAAATACGATGAAAAGCTGCACAAGAAGCGGTGTGCCACGAAATATCCAAACGTAGGTGGCAAATATAAATTTTAAAATTTTTATATTTGAAAGCCTCGCTACTGCTGTGATAATTGCGATGACAAGCCCTAGCGAAAACGAGAGCAAAGTAAGTGGGATCGTCACTTTTAAAAGTGCGATGATCATCGGTAGCGTCGAGCTTGAAACAAGCTCGATCACTCTATCTAAATTTTCCATTTTTGCCTTGTTGGTTTATAAATTTATTTTGAGACGTCTTTGCCAAAGTAGCTTTTAGAGATAGCTTCTAGTTTGCCCTCTTTTGAAAGCTCATTTAAAGCATTTGAAATTTGCTCTGCAAGCTCGGCGTTGTCTTTCTTAACAGCTGCTGCTGTGTAGTCTTTCTCATCAAGTGAGGCAGCTATCTTTACAGGTGCATTTGGACGCTCTTTTATGAAGTCGTAAAATACGATGTTATCTCTTACAACAGCATCTACACGTCTTGATATAAGAAGCTCCATGCTTTTAGCAAAACTGTCTGTTACGACGTGCTCAGCACCGTATTTTACGGCTACTTTCGCCCAGTTGCTAGTTGCTGAGTCGGCATCTTTTTTGCCTTTTAGATCAGCAAAGCTTTTTATGTCGTTATTATCTTTTCTAGTGATGATAGCGCCAAATGTCACAGTATAAGGCATTGAAAAAGCATACTTTTTCTTTCTCTCATCAGTTATGCTTACTTGGTTAAACACAACGTCTGCTTTGCCAGCATCAAATGCCGCTAGCATCGCGTCCCATGGAGCTGTTAGAAACTCAACTTTTAAATTTAGCTTTTGCGCTACAGCTCTTGCGATATCTACGTCGTATCCTACTAGCTCATTTTTGTCATTATAAAATGTAAAAGGCGCGTAAGTGCCTTCTGTTGCTACTGTTAGCACGCCATCTTTTATAGTTTTTGCTTGCAAATTTAGAGCCATTGCAAGCACTGCTACTACTTTTAATAAATTTGTAAATTTCATTTTGATCCTTTATTTTGAAATATCTTTCCCAAAATATTTCATCGAAATTTCGCTTATCTTGCCTTCGGCTTTTAGCTCATCAAGCGCTTTGTTTATCGCTTCTAGTAGCTCGGTGTTGCCTTTTTTAAGAAGTGCAGCTGTTGGCAACGGCTCATTGCTAGTATATGCGATCTTTAGCGGTGCATTTGGGCGTTGTTTGATGTAGTCAAAAAATGTGACGTTGTCATTTATCGTATCGTCAGCTCTTTTTGAGATGATAAGCTCCACGCCTTTGCTAAAGCCATCAGCCACGACCACTGTTGCGCCGTTTTTCTCAGCTATCGCTGCCCAGTTGCTAGTTGCAGAGTGCACACTTTTTTTGCCCTTTAGATCAGCAAAACTTTTGATGTCGTTATTATCTTTATGCACGACTATTACTGGATATGGCATGGTGTAAGGCACGCTCATATCATACTTTTTCTTTCTATCTTCGTTTATGCTAACTTGATTAAACACAACGTCTGCTTTGCCAGCGTCAAATGCCGCTAACATCGCATCCCATGGGGCTGTTAGAAATTCTATCTTTAAATTTAGCTTCTTTGCAACAGCTTTTGCGATATCTACGTCATAACCTACTAGCTCGCCCTTTTCGTCATAAAATGAGTAAGGTGAGTAAGTGCCTTCAGTTGCAACTATGAGCTCGCCTTTTTTGATAGTTGAAGCATTTAAATTTAAAGCTAAAAAAGCACCTGCGATAAAGCCAAAAATGGGCTTAAAATTCATTGATTCTCCTTATTTAGAAATGTCTTTGCCGAAGTATTTAAGCGAAATTTCGCTTAAAACTCCTTCTTTGCTAAGCTCATTTAGGGCATTATTTATCTTATTTAGTAGCTCTTTGTTACCTTTTTTAACAATCGCAGCCGTATACATAGGCTCATCACCAGCTTCGATGATCTTTATAGGGGCATTTGGATGTTGTTTGATGTAGTCATAAAACATCACCGCATCATCTATCGTATCATCTGCTCTTTTTGTGATGATCAAATTTATCTGATCGCTCAAACTATCGGCCACAACTAGCTTGGCGCCATACTTTTCAACGGTTGGTATCCACATGCTATTTACTGAATGCACGCTTCTTTTGCCTTTTAGATCAGCAAAGCTTTTGATGTCGTTATTGTCTTTATGCACGACGATGGCTGAGTAAGAGAGCATATATGGCACGCTGTAGTCATACTTTTTCTTTCGCTCATCGGTTATGCTAACTTGGTTAAATACCACGTCAGCCTTGCCAGCATCAAATGCCGCAAGCATCGCATCCCATGAAGCTTCGATAAATTTTGGCTTTACGCCTAGTTTTTCAGCCACAGCTCTTGCTATCTCCACGTCATAGCCCATTAACTCATCTTTTTCATTGTGAAATGAAAATGGCGAATAAACACCCTCGGTCGCTATCCTTATGACGCCATCTTTCTTGATCTGCTCGTAAGAATTTGCCAAGGCAGAATTTAAAGAGAGCAAGCAGGTAACTACGAAGGTTGCACCAAATTTAAAAGCACTAGAAAATTTCATACAAAACTCCTTATTAAGAAAAATAAAATCAATAATGGAATTTGCAAAAAAAGAAAATTTTTTAAGATTTATGCAAATGTCAGTCGCAACTGCAACCTATGTGATATTTTGGCGCTATTTTATCACAAAAATAAAAGAGCGGCGCCTCACTCCGCTAAAAGTGAGACCGCTAGAGCTTTAACGCCCTTAAAATCAACCTTGCCGCTTGCAAGCGTTGGGATATCATCAACGATAAATATATAGCTTGGCATCATTATCGGAGCTAAGTTGCTCTCTTTTAAAATTTGCTCTATATTTTCAGGCTCTGTGCCACTTTTTACTAAAAGTGCGATCGCTTCACCCTTTTTGCTATCTGGCACGTTTGCACTGCTAAAGACTACGTCTCCCCCAAGCACCTTTGTAAGCTCTTCTTCGACGCTTCCAAGGCTTATCATCTCGCCGCCTATCTTGGCAAATCTTGAGTATCTATCTACGATAAATACAAAGCCGTTTTCATCGATGTGGCCTTTATCGCCAGTTTTATAGTATCTTACGCCATCAATGTGCGTGATGACCTCGCTTGTTTTGGCCTCGTCGTTTAGATAGCCCTTCATCACCTGCGATCCGCCGATCACGATGAGGCCGTCTGTGCCAGTTTCTAGCTCTTCAAGCGTCTCTGGATCGATTATCTTGATGATAGTGCCAGGCAGAGGCATGCCAACGCTGCCAGGTCTATTAAATGTAAGCTCTTTTAGGCTCTCTTTTTCTAGGATATTTGGCATATTTACAGCAGCTACTGGCGCCGTTTCGGTCGCGCCATATCCTTCATAAATTTCTATGCCAAATTTGAGCCTAAACTCGTCTTTTATCTCAGGTTTTAGCTTTTCAGCCCCAGCTACGACCATTCTGGCACTTTGAAACATCAGTGGATGAAGCTTTTTGTTTCTGGTGTAGAGCCTAAAGAACGTTGAGGTGCCAAAGATGATGCTAGCGCTGTGTCTTGCAGCCATTTTGCCGATAGTCGCTCCGTCTGTTGGGTCAGGCACACTTACCATTTTTATGCCCTCGCAAAGCGGCATAAGAGTGGTGACTGTTAGTCCAAATGAGTGAAAAACAGGGAGTGGGTTTAAGATCACGTCATCTTTTTTGAAATTTAGAAGTTCGCTTATTTGCTTAATGTTTGCAAGTAAATTTTTGTGGCTTAGCTCGATGCCTTTTGGCTCGCCTTCGCTGCCGCTACTAAATAAAATAGTAGCCGTATCCTCTAAGCTCACTGGCCTAAAATAGCAAAGCTTGATGAGCCAAGTTGGAGCAAAAAATGCCGTTAAAAGCGCTAAAAATTTCTCTTTTTTTGAGACGCTGGCTGAGAGATCTTCTGCAAATTTAGCCTTGCTGCTCATCGCATCTTTTAGATCAAAGCCTTTAAGTGCGAGCTTTTCAAGAAATTTGCTAGAGGTGATCACTGTGTTTATATTTGCCTTTCTTAGGGCGTGATTTAGCGAGGTCTCATTTAGTGTGTAGTTTAAATTTACGCTCACTTTGCCCATGGCAAGAAGCGCCATATTGACGATAGCTGCGATACTTGAGCTAGGTAGCAAGATGCCTATATTTTTCTCATCTTTTAGCTCGCGCTTGAAAATTTTAATAAAGACTAAAACGGCGGTTATAAATTTCAAGTTGCTTAAATTTAGCCCAGTACTATCGCTCACGCACTCTTTAAATTTATCCTCTTTTGCGTTATTTAGCCACTCGCTTGTTAGTGGTTTTTGCCTTGAGATAAAGCTCTCCCACGATGAAAAGCTAAGCTCAAGCACCTTTTGCTTCATCTTTGCAGCGTTTATAAATGTAGTTATTGGCTTGCCAAAGGCGACGATGATGTCGCGTCTGCCGTTTTTAGAAGTGAGGTCTTTGTAAAATTTACTAGCCCTTGAAAAGCTTGAGCCCCAAAGGCCACGAAGGTAAAATGGCACGATGCAAATTTCTTCTAGATCTCTTATGATAAGCTCAAAGCCCTTTTGAAACTCATTTATCTGGCCGTTGTAGCTGATGTGCCCCTCTGGGAAAAGTGCGACCACTTCGCCATTTTTTAGGCACTCACGCACAAGCTCGATCGACTCTTTGCTAGCCCCTGCGCCTATCGGGATCACTTTGAAAAATTTAAAAATTTGCTTTAGATACCATTTGTTATAGATCGTTCTATACATGACAAATCTTATGCCCCTAGGGCTTGCAGCTTGAAGCACGAGCCAGTCGATCCAGCTGATGTGATTGCCAAGAAGCAGCGCACCGCCACTTTGCGGTAAATTTTGAAGCCCTTCAACGAAAAAGCGGTACTTTGTCTTTAAAAATGGCAGTAAAAGTAGCCTTGTAAAAAGGTGTGGAAGCTGCAAAATGGCGCAAAAACTGCCGATTAAGCAAACAAGCGCTGTAAAGACAAAGAGCCCAGTGGTTGAAATTTCAAAATATACTAAGCCTATGCCAATAGCCAAAAATAGCAGCATTGAGACGTTTTGCAAGAAGTTGTTTGCTGCCATTATCTTGCCAGTCGTCTTTTGCGGAGCAAAGTACTGGATCATCGCATTTAGTGGCACTATGAAAATTCCGCCAAAAAAGCCAAATGCAAATGAGCTAAGGCTCACTACGCCGATATTTGAGCCAAAAGCGAAAAATAAAAGTGAGAAAAATATACCAATAGCGCCCATCGGCACGATACCAAGCTCGATGTGAAGCTTTGACATAGAGCCAGCCACGTATGAGCCAAATGCTATGCCTATGGCACTTACTGCAAGGATTGCCTGCACTGCTAGAGAGCTGTCGTCGTTAAAAACTGCCTTGTAGTGAGCTGGGAAGGCTGCGATGATGATCTGAGAGATACCCCAAAATATGCTAAGACCAGCGATGCTTAGCCAGATATTTTTATCTGATCTTACCTCTTTTAAATTTTCTCTCAAGTAGCTAAGGCTGATGTATTTTTTAAGCTCAAATTCTCCGCTTTGTTCGTTCGTTTCGCTGATATAAGGTAGCTTGTAGGCAAAAAATGCTTCAAGCGCGCTAAATACAACTAAAAAGATGCCGATAGGATAGACACTTTTTAAAATTTCTTCTGAGTTTTCGCCTTGGATGTATAAATTTTCAAATATAAATGAAAACAAAAATGAGCTAACAAGTATCGCTACTATGGTGAGTGCTTGGATGACGCCGTTTGCTGTGCCAAGTCGCTCAGTGCCGACGAGGGCTTTGATGATGCCGTATTTTGCTGGCGAGTAGATCGCGCTTTGAGCAGCTAGTATGAGAGTGAGTGCAAATGCCACGCCAAAAGCGCCCAAAAGGTAGCTAATAAGCACCGCAACACTGATAACAACGCCAAAGACGGCGCAAATTCTAATAACCTTTGTCTTTGCAAATTTGTCATTTATAAAGCTTGAAGGCGAAAATAAAAATATAAATGGAAGCAAGATCATCGCATTTATAACGGCTGTTAGGATAAAAAGCGTGTCGCCTGAGTAGGTCTTTAAAAGGACGTTTTGGATAGTGATTTTGTGTGCTAGATCGACGCTTGCGTTTAAAAATGCGATCGCAAGGTAGGGCAAAAAGCCAGTGACTTTTAATAAATTCCTCATGAATAAAGCCTTTTTGGATTTAAAATTTTGTAAATCTAACAGCAAAATATTTAAAATATCATTAATAAAAAACTCTAGTCATAAATTTATGGTGAAATTTCTTTGAAAAAATTTAAATTTTATATGCTTTTTGATAAAATCCGCCTATCAAAAAACAAGGAAAAATTTATCATGAACTATGAAATCATCGTCGTTGGCGGCGGACATGCAGGCATTGAGGCAAGTCTTGCGGCTGCTAGAATGGGTAAAAAAACTTTACTTATCACGATATTAGCCGAGCAAATAGGCGCTGCAAGCTGTAATCCAGCCATCGGAGGCCTTGCAAAAGGACACCTTGTAAAAGAGATCGACGCGCTTGGTGGCCAAATGGGGCTTACAACTGACGCTGTTGGTATCCAGTTTCGCGTGCTAAATGAGAGCAAAGGCCCAGCAGTACGTGGTAGCCGCGCTCAGATCGATATGGATAGATATAGAGTTTATATGAGAAATTTACTTTTAAACACTCCAAATTTAGAAATTTCTCAAGAGATCGCCACTGAAATTTTAAGCGAAAATGGCGAGGTAACTGGCGTTAAAACCCACCTAAATAACATCTATAACGCAAAAAAAGTGATAATTACGACTGGCACATTTTTAAACGGGCTAATTCACGTTGGATTTAACAAACTTGAAGCTGGCCGTGTGGGCGAGCTAAGCGCAAAGGATCTAAGCTCTAGCCTAAGGGAGCTTGGGCTAAATTTAGGTAGGCTAAAGACTGGAACATGCCCAAGGATAGACGCAAAAACGATAAATTTTGAAATTTTAGAGAAGCAAGATGGCGACGCAAAACCAGTTGCGTTTAGCTTTAGAACTAAAAATTTCTCCCCAACGCAGCTGCCATGCTACATCGCCTATACAAACGAAACCACCCATGAGATAATCCGCTCAAATTTTGACAAAGCACCACTTTTTACAGGTCAGATCGAGGGTATCGGACCAAGATACTGCCCTAGTATCGAGGATAAGATAAACCGCTTTGGCGACCGCGATAGACACCACCTTTTCATCGAGCCTCAGACCCTTGAAGCGACAGAGTACTACATAAACGGCTTTTCAACGAGCCTGCCTTATGAGGTGCAAGTGCAGATGCTCCGCTCTGTAAAGGGCTTTGAAAACGCCAAAATCGTAAGGCACGGATACGCTATCGAGTACGACTACGTCGAGCCAACACAGCTAAAACACAGCCTTGAGACTAAAAAAGTAAAAGGGCTATACTTGGCTGGGCAGATAAACGGCACGACTGGATACGAGGAGGCCGGCGCTCAGGGGCTAATGGCTGGTATAAATGCAGCGCTTTCGCTGGACAACAAAGAGCCGCTTATATTGCGCCGTGATGAGGCGTATATTGGCGTTTTGATAGATGACCTTGTGACAAAGGGGACAAAAGAGCCATATAGGATGTTTACGAGCAGGGCGGAGTATCGCTTACTTTTGCGTGAGGAAAATGCCATTTTAAGGCTTGGCGGATATGGGCATGAGCTTGGACTGCTTGATGATGAGACTTTTAACGAGATAGAAAATATAAGAAGAAATTTAAAAGATGGGCTGGAGTTTTTAAACGAGACTCAAATCACGCCAAGTAAGGCAAATTTAGAACTTTTAGCAAGTCTTGATGAAGAGCCGATCAGCCAAAACGTGAGCCTTCAAAAGATAGTCGCACGCAAGAGCTTCACGGCTGAGAAACTAAGAAGGCTTGATGAGAGATTTGTAAATTTAGACGATGCGAGCATGGATCAAATTTTAACCGAGTGCAAGTATCAGCACTACATCAGCGAGCAAAAAAATCAGATAGAAAAAATGAAAGATATGATGGATGTGAAAATCCCTGAAAATTTCAACTTTAGAAGCATAAGCGGACTTAGTAATGAAGTGGTCGAAAAGCTTGAGAAATTTGCCCCACCAACGCTATTTGCGGCGAGTGAAATTTCAGGTATCACGCCAGCAGCGATCGATATCTTACATATCTACATAAAGATGAGCGAGAAAAAGGCTTAAATTTAAGCCTTTTATGGTTTTAAAGTTTAACTAGCATTTAAAATTTAAAACAAAGTCTCTCGTTTTTAGTAGTTGCTATTTATAATTTTTTAAGTTTAATAAATTTTATTATTAAAATTTTCTATTTTACAAGCTCTAAAATAGAAAATTTTTTTATCTTAACGTTTAGACATTAAATCAAATTTCTCTTTTATAAAAAGCTTAAAGTCACGATATATAGGTATTTTTAGATAAATTTATCTCAAATTTTGGTGTAAAAAAAGCTTAAATTCACTTTATTTTTACAAACTATATTGTGAGATTATAGTTTTTTAATTTTTTGAGAGTATAATCGTTTAAATTTTATTTATAGAAAGGAAATTAATGTCAGTAAAGCAAGAAAGACGAAGCTTTATCGGCCTTGCGTTTGGTGCAGTGGCAGCTGTGGGTGGCGCTATGTCACTAGTTGCCATGAAAAAGACCTGGGATCCGCTCCCTAGCGTAAAAGCTGCTGGTTTTACAACCGTCGATCTAAGTCCGATCAAAGATGGCGAGATGAGACAGGTTGAGTGGCGTAAAAAGCCTATTTTTATCCTCAAAAAAAGTCCAGATATGGCTAAAAACGACAAGAGAGATGTTGTCGTTGGAGATGCGAGATATGTAGTTCTTATCGGACTTTGCACACACTTAGGATGTATCCCTGAGTACAAGTCTAGCAAGCAAATTTTTGTCTGTGCCTGTCATGGCGGCGAATTTAACGTCGATGGCATACAGACATACGGACCTCCACCAAGACCGCTTGATATCCCACCATTTAAGATAGATGGAACCAAGCTAGTTCTAGGCGAAACAAGCCCAGAATATGAAAAATTAGTAGCTAAAGCTTAGGAGGTTAGCGATGTCTTTATCTCATAAATCAACTGGCGTTATTGACTGGCTTGACCAGCGCCTAGCTTTTACAAAACTTATGAAGGTTCTAGTTAGCGAATACTGGATCCCAAAAAATATAAATTTCCTTTGGGCGATGGGCGTTATCCTAACGACACTTTTCTTACTTTTGATCATCACTGGCTTTTTGCTTATGATGTATTACAAACCAGACATACATTTAGCCTTTGATAGCGTAAATTACACTATCATGCAAGAGGTCGAGTACGGCTGGCTGTGGCGTCATATCCACGCGATTTCAGCATCGACTATCTTTCTTATCATGTATATCCACTTGCTTACTGGACTTTACTATGGCTCATACAAAAGAGGCAGAGAGGTCATTTGGGTAAGTGGTATGGTGCTATTTATCTGCTTTTCAGCAGAGGCATTTAGTGGCTATATGCTCCCATGGGGTCAGATGAGCTACTGGGCGGCTACTGTTATCACTCAGCTCTTTGGTGGTGTGCCAGTTATCGGCGATGCTTTGGTTGAGTGGATCAGGGGCGATTATGCAGTTGGCGACTCGACACTTACAAGATTTTTCATGCTTCACGTATGCTTGCTTCCACTTGTGACTATCGTTGTTTTGGTTATCCACTTCTACTCATTAAGAGTTCCGCACGTAAATAACCTAACAAGCGAAGATATCGACTTTGACGTAGAGGCTGAGGTTTATCTACACGGTGACAGAGCAAAAGCTAAGGTTATACCATTTTGGCCAGGATTTTTGGCAAAAGACTTCATGTATGTATCATTTTTTATGATATTTGTTATGTATCTTGTTTGCTATCATTTTGGCTTTGCGATGGATCCTATCAACTTTGAGCCAGCAAATCCACTAAAAACTCCACCACACATCTATCCAGAGTGGTATTTCTTGTGGCAATATGAAATTTTGCGTGGCTTCTTCTTTGATATAGCAGGAATTTCAGCTTATAACATCGGTCTTATCGCGTTTGCCTTTGCGGGTGTGGCATTTATGCTTATACCACTCTTTGATAGAAGCGACCTTGTAGCACCAGCTCACAAAAGACCACTATTTTTCGTATGGTTTTGGGTGCTAGTTGCTGACCTTATCGTTTTATCTATATATGGCAAGCTCCCAACAGGCGGTATCAACGACTGGATAGGATTTTATGCGTCACTGCTATTTTTAGTGCTATTTATAATCGCACTTCCAGTTATCACAATACTTGAAAGAAAAAGGGGCTAATCATGAAAGAGCTTAAAATTTTTGCCATCGTTGTTATCCTTTCAGGTATTTTATACTGGGGTATCGAGCCTTACGCTCACACAAAGCTTCATCCGCACACTGCAAATGCTGAGTATAACTTCTCAAAAGAAGATACTGACTATGCTAAACACTTTTTAGAGCAGAAAAAAGAGGCGCTTGAGGCTGCAAAAGCTAGCGGCAACAAAGCTAGCATCGATGCAGCTACAAAAGATGTAGAGACGGCACAAAAAATTCTTGATGACTACACAGCTTTTTGGGCTGATATAAATTCGATCGACCTTGCAAAGGGTGATGCTGTAAAGGGTGCTGAAACGTTTGGGGCAGCTGGATGTACAGGATGTCACGGCATCGAAGCAGCTGGCATGCCAGCTAGTATGGATGCTGAGACAGCTAGCCAAAGCTTTGGCGTAGTGCCACCAGATCTTAGCACAGCTGGTAAAATTTATGACGAGAGATTTTTAGCTGCACTTATCAAAAATCCAACTATGGCTGTAAAACTATCTCATAAATTTAACGACGAGCATCCTTATCCGATGACTGCATTTATGGGTGCTGGCGGCGATATAAACGCTGAGATCGCTGACATAGTTGCTTACCTTAAAAAGGTATCAGCTGACGCAGATGCAAAGAGCAAGATCACTGAAGAAAAGGTCTTTGCTGACGCATGTCAAAGATGCCACGATATGAAGTATGATAAAAAATATACTCTTGGCAACAAAGTAAGCCTCGCAGCTTATATGGGTTCAAACCCACCTGATCTATCTATGATGATCCGCTCAAAAGGTGCAGACTACTTGCATAAATTTATAAACGATACTCAAAAGATGCTTCCAGGCACTGCGATGCCTAGAGTTGGCTTAAACAAAGCCGCTGAAGATGACATAGTATCTTACATCCAAAAAGTAGGCGACAGTAAAAAGGCTGAGCGCGAGAGCACTGGCATTTACGTGATGATCTACTTCTTTATCTTAGGAATTTTCGCTTGGCTTTGGAAACGCAAAGTCTGGAGCGAACTCCACTAAAATTTAAGAGCCTTTTTGGCTCTTAAATTCTCTCTAGCAAATTTACATATATAAATAGGTAATCTTTAAAATTATTCTTTTATAAATTTAATCAAGCTGTTTTGAAAATTTTAAAATTTGCTCGAAATTTATTTGATGATGAACTGCATGCGGTGCTTTAGCACCATTGCATGCCCCTCTAACGTGCGAGGGGATTGTGGGTTCTAAAGGGAGATAAGGGGACGGCTTCGTAATTCAAGTCCCCTTGTCTTCCTTTTGAAAAAAAGAGTCTATAAATTTAAAGCCGTGATATGCTCGTTCATAAATTTTAAAATTTGCCTGACACTTACCAGATAATAAACCGCATACGACGCAAAGCGCTATCGCATGCCCCTTGAACGTGTGAGGGGTTTGGGGGATTTAAAAAGGGGGATAAGGGGACGGCCTCGTAACTCGAGTCCCCTTGTCTCCCTTTTGAATAAAAAGAAATTTACAAATTTAATAAAGCTGTCTTTGCAAATTTTAAAATTCCACTCACTCGCAAGAATTGGCTACTAAAATTTGGCTTTGCTTACAGCTTAGCTCAAATTTTAGAGCCGAAATTACTCGTTTATGAAATTTTAAAATTTGCCTTTATTGATTGACTAGCTTTAAATTTAGAGGCTAAAAACATTTGAGAAATTTGCTGGGATTTTGTGCATATGATATACCGATGCTGTCATACACGCCCAGTGTGCAACAGGTGCTTAACAAAAGATGCGGCAAATGTGAGGACATTAACAGCCGCCAAGCAAGTAGGTAAATTCATATTTTTTAGCAAATTTACTCAGCAAAAAACCACATAAATTTACGCAAAATAGCCAAATTTGGCTCGCCGTAAAGCCACACTAAACGGCTAAATTTCTTTAGCGATCTTGCTCATTTTGTTTATCAGCTCTTCGCGTTCGCTTGATTTTAGGTTGCCGTATTGAAGCTTTGTCATCATCTGCATAAAGTCAAACTGCTTAAACATCTGCGCGTCGCTCTTTAGCTCTTTTTCGAGCTTTTCGTAGATCTTTTCTGTCTCTTTGTTGGCTTTTTCTAAATTTTGCAAAAAGCTTCCGGTCGCGCTTGCATCAAGGTCGTTTTTTGCCGCCTTGTCGATGGCATTTTTTAAATTTGATAAATTTTCAGAAATTTTCATCTGCACTTCCTTTTGGATTTTAAAATTTAGAGCAAATTTTATTCCTAAATTTCATCCCACCACTTTTTGCTAGGTGGATTTTGCGCGGTGAAAACCTCTCCGATCATAGGCGTGGCGTAGTTTAACTCAAGTTTTGTCGCTGCCTTTATAAATCGCTTGATCGGCTCATCCCAAGCGTGATAAGAAAGATCAAATTTGCCCCAATGCACCGGCACGCCAAGCCTTGCGCCAAGATCTTTTAGCGCTTGCGCCGACTCTTCTGGCCGCATATGCACGTAGGGCCAGCCGTCGCTGTAAGCGCCATTTTCTATGAAAACTAGATCAAATCCGCTAAATTTCTCATTTATCATCTTAAAATGCTCGCCGTATCCGCCATCTCCGCTAAAATAAAAGCTAAAGCCAGCCTCTTTAATCGCCCAGCCGCCCCAAAGCGTGCCGTTTCTTTTAAATTTGCGCCCGCTAAAGTGCCTTGAAGGGCAAAAAGTGAAGTTTAAATTTTCTATTTTCTGATCACCAAACCAGTCAAATTCGTAAATTTTATCTTCACCTACGCCCCATTTTACGAGGTGTGCTTTTATGCCAAGTGGCACTAGAAATTTGGCTATTCTATCCTTTAGCTCAAGGATCGTTTTATAGTCAAGATGGTCGTAGTGATCGTGCGAGATGAGGGCGATGTCGATCACCTTTGGGTAGTCGCTAGCTGTGATAGCATGCTCGTAGGTAAAGGGCTTGCCGCCAACTGGCAGCGGAAATGCTCGGTGCAAAACTGGGTCCGTGATGATGGTTTTGCCATCAAGCTTGCAGATGAGGCTAACGTGCCCTAGCCAGATAAACTCGCCGTTTTTGAGGGCATTTGCGTCAAATTTTAAATTTGGCAAAGGCTTAGTTGGTAGCTTGCCCTTTGGTGGAAAGAGCGCTTGCGGAATGTAATTTAACATAGACGCTTGCGGATTTTTCTTTACCATATCAATCGTTGGCTCTAAATTTACAAAAACTTTGCCGTTAAAATTTGGCGAAGCCTCTATCAGTTTTTGGCTTTTGGCATCTGGTGTGCTACCAAAAACAGGGGCAAATTTCATAAAAGCAAAAACTGAAGCGATAAACAAAACTATGACTATAAAAATTTCCATCAATAACCCTTTTAAATTTAAAGGTTGGATTATATTTTAGTTTTTTAAATTTCAGTTTCATTTAATTAACCCAAGCTTAAAAAACTAATTTTTAAGTTTAAACTTAATTAAGATAATTTTACTCTTTTTACTAATTATCTGTTATGAAATATTAATCTTTTTTGATTAATCACACGAAAACAACGCCTTTTGATAGCATATCTTAAACTAATATAAAATAAAAATTTAATTTCAAAAATACAAAATTTGTCAGATAGCTGACGGAATTTAATCGCCAGAAGTTATAGAATTGTTTCAAAAATTTCAGGAAGGAGCGTTTGAGATGTTAAATAAAAATTTAACTATCTCTATTCATGTGATTAACAATCACTCTATTAGTGAGCAGGGCGGTCTTGCCTTGTTTTTTAGGAGGAATTTATGAAAAAACATAAATTTGTGATTGCCGATTCTAAACGCTGCATAGGATGTGCGACCTGTATGGCTGCATGTTTTAAAAGTGCTTATGAACGCGGCAAACTATCACGTGCAAGGCTAAGCGTCTTAAGAGAAGCTAGCGGTGTTATGCCGACTCAGTGCAGACAATGCGACGATGGCCCTTGCGCAAATGTATGCCCAACTGGAGCGTTGCGATTTAACGATAATTGCATCGAGCTTCACGAGGAAATTTGTATAGGTTGCAAGATGTGCACGATCGCTTGCCCTTATGGTGCGATAAGCTCAAGTGCAGAGCTTATGCCTTCGGTAAATTACGCTGTCGAGCCAAAATACTATCTTGAGGTAGAGTCTCAATCAGGCGCAAAAAACATCGCAGTAAAATGTGATATGTGCTTTGGCCGTGAAAATGGACCAGCTTGCGTTGATGTATGCCCAACAAGCGCTCTTATAATGGTTGATCCAGAAGAGGGCAAACATAAGCTTGGCAAGAGGATAGACTACGATGCAGCGAATAAATTTGCTACTAAAATTTTAAACGGACAAGGAGCATAAGATGACTACGGTTTATATGCTATTTCTTGTAAGTGCCGTCGTTAGTATCTTGCTCTACTGCGCTCCAAAAGCCGCTGTTAAAGTTGGTTTTGGACTAAGTGCTATAAGCTGCTTTTATGCGATGTGTCACTTCGTTGCAAATATGGGAGTAAGTGATAGCTTTGCTCTTATGGATGGCTTTTTGTATTCGCCAAAATTTGCACTAAATCCACTTGGAAATTTCTTCAGCTTTGTCGTTGTTTTCATCGGATTTGCAAGTAGTGTTTATGGTATGAGCTATGCAGAAGAGTACATAAAAAAAGCAAATGTTGGTGTGTTTGCATGTTTGTTTAACACATTCATCCTTTCAATGCTTCTAGTAATCAGCGCTGATAATGTATTTTGCTTTGTTGTTTTATGGGAGCTTATGACTCTTGTATCATCATTTCTTATCATCGTCAATGACGGTAAAAATACACTTAAAGCGGTTATGGTATATCTTGGCATCGCACAAATTGGTGCATTTTGTATAACCTGTGGATTGCTTATCACAGCTTACTATGCAGGAAGCTTTGAATTTAGCGCATTTATGGGTGTTAAGATGCCATTTGGTGCTTCTGCTGCTGTATTTATACTATTCTTGGTCGGCTTTGGTAGTAAAGCTGGTATGTGGCCATTCCACGTTTGGCTTCCACAAGCTCACCCAGCAGCACCATCAAATGTTTCAGCCCTTATGTCAGGCGTTATGATTAAAGTTGCTCTATTTACTCTAGTTAAATTTACACTTTACCTACCACTTAGCACATATTTTGGTCTTACAATACTCGCTCTTGGTGCAGCTAGCTCACTATTTGGTGTTTTATACGCTCTTTGCCAACACGACTTCAAAGCTTTGCTTGCTTACCACTCAGTTGAGAACATAGGCATCATCTTGCTAGGTCTTGGTACTGGCATCTACGGCGTTGCAGCTGGAAATTTAACACTTGCAGCAGTAGGTTTTCTAGCAGGTTGCTACCACGTAGTTAACCACGCTATATTTAAAGGTCTGCTTTTCCTTTGCGCTGGTTCAGTTATCCACGCTACTCATACACAAAATATGGACATCCTTGGTGGTCTTGCTAAAAAAATGCCATGGACAAGTCTTGGTATGTTTATAGGTATCATGGGTATCGCAGCTTTACCTCCAGTAAATGGCTTTGTTTCAGAGTGGTTTACATATCAAGGTATGCTTCAAGGTGCGATGGGAGAAGGAACATTAGTTAGATATGCATTTACACTTGGCGTCGTAGCTCTTGCGCTAACAGGCGTTTTGGTTGGTATGCACCTTAAACTTTACGCTGTTATCTTTGCAGGTACTCCAAGAGATCAAAAAATTTGGGAAAATGCTAAAGAGAGTCCGATAGGCATGGTTCTTGGTATGATCATCCTAATGATAGGCTGCGTTGGCTTTGGTCTTGGCGCAAACTACATAGTTGATTACATCATGCAAGCTGTAAATTCTATCGCTATAAGCGACTATAAAGCTAGCCTTGGTGCTATAAATGTAACTTCACCTATGGGTAGCATGATCTCAACTCCACTTATCGCTTTAGTCCTATGTGCAACTATGATTTTGCCATTTATCATCCTTGCTGTTATGAAAGCAAACAGAGATAAACCACGCGAAACTGATCCTTGGGCTTGTGGCTTTAAATATAGCTCACGTATGCAAATGACAGGTGGTCCATTCACTGGCGACCTTAGAAAAATTATGCAATGGCTATTTAGAGCTGATAAAAAAGTAGTTACTAGAAATTATTTTGACGCGGTTGAGTATCACAACCATCCAAAAGATATTTGGTGGGGAATGTTTTATGAGCCAGTCATTAAATGGTGTGTGAAATTTGCTGATAAGCTAGGTATCGTTCAGAGTGGTTATACAAATGTATATGCACTTTATATCTTGCTATATCTTTGTGTCATACTTGCTGTGGGCTACTTTTTAGTTTAGGAGACGAAAATGCAAACTATACTTTTAATGATATTTCAAGTAGTCGTTATCGTTTTGGTAGCTCCTTTGTTTGATGGTATGGCAAGAAAACTTAGAGCTAAACTTCAATCAAAACAAGGTAGCGATTTCTTTCAAACATATCGCGACATTATAAAGCTTTTTAGAAGAGGAAGAACCGTCCCTGAGTGCTCTCACTGGGTATTTAGATGGGCTCCATTTTTCCTTTTTGCAACTTCAGCTGCAGTGCTAGCTGCTATACCTATCACTTATAGCAAAGATACTGTATTTGGAGCATATTCAGATATATTTGTTATCCTCTATCTTGGTGCGCTACTTAGATTTGTATTTGGTGCAGCTTCAATGGATAGCGGCAACCCATTTGCGGCAACAGGCGGCGGCAGGGAGCAAATGCTTGGTGTTTATGTTGAGCCAGTTATGATTATGTGCTTAATCGTAGTTATGCTTGCAGCTAAAACATCAAATTTAGTTGAGATCCAAGAGATGGTAAGAACTGGCGTTATCGGATATCAAATTCCAAGTTTTGCCGTTGCTTCTATCGCATTTTTGTGGTGTATGTATGTTGAGACTGGTAGAAAGCCATTTGACTTAGCTGAAGCAGAACAAGAGCTTCAAGAGGGTGTTCTTGGTGAGTATGCTGGTAGCGACCTTGGCTTAGTTCAAGCATCACTTATATTAAAACAGTTTGCTATGATAGGACTTTTCCTAAGCATATTTGAGCCATGGAATTTTAGCAATCCTTTCTTAGCTATTATCGTTTTTGTGATAAAAACTGGAGTATTTTACGTCGCAGCTGTATTTATAGACAACTTTGGACCACGCTTTAAAATGACTTCATCTTTACGCAAAAATGCTCTTGGTGCACTTGCTATTTCGTTTGTTGCACTAACACTTTATGTAGTAGGAGCGTGAGATGCAAACACTAGATATATTAGCCATTTGCATGATCGTAACTTCGCTTGCGGTTTTTGGCCTTAGAAGCTTGAAACTCTCAATCATCGCTTATGCGATAGAGACACTACTTTTAGTTAGTATATTTTTCTTGCTATCTGAGAAATTTAACGCTGAGCAGCTAAAAACTTGGGCGATCGTTGCGTTTTTTACCAAAGTTCTTTTCGTGCCAGGAATTTTGTTCTGGCTTATCAAAAAACTTGGCGTAGTTAGCGAAGATGAGCCAGTTGGTGGATTTTTTGTAAGTCCTGTTATTGCTATGGGATTTTCTCTAGCTCTTTCAATGAGTATCCACCCTATATTTTTAAAATTCTCTCTTATCAAAGAAGAGATTATGTTAATCGCTGCTGGAACAGTCTTTATGATGGGAATTTTTGGCTTTATGTTAAGAAACTCATTTATAAAACAAATTCTAGCTTACTGCTTGTTTGAAAACGGTATCCACCTAAGCCTTGCTCTAATGGCTTACAACTCACATGAGCTAGTTGAGCTTGGAATTCTAACAGATGCGATATTTGCTGTTATTATCATGAGCGTTCTAGCGATTAGATTTTATAAAGCTTATGATAGCTTAGATACTTCTAAAGCTTCAAATTTAAGGGGTTAGAGATGGATAGTTTAGCTTTAATACTTATCATACCGCTCCTTGGTGCTTTGATCTTGTTTTTAAGTCCTAAAAACTATGCAGTACTTAGCGGACTTCATGTCTTGTTTTCTGCTGCGACATCAGTGGCTTTACTTAACAATGTTCTTAAAGTTTTAAGTGGCGGAACTTTTTATAGTTTTGATAAATTTTTATTCTTAGATAGCTTAGGCTGTGTTTTCTTAGTGCTTATCGCCGTAACTGGATTTATAGTAAATTTCTACTCTATCCACTATATGAGATGGGAACTTGAAGATGGACACATTCATTTAAGTGATCTTAAAAAATACTACGCACTAAGCCATGTATTTATCTTTACAATGACTTTAAGTGTTATTTGCAACAACGTTGCGTTTATGTGGGCAGCTATCGAGGCTACTACACTAGCTTCTGTATTTTTGGTTGCTATCCACAAAGATCAAAAATCAACAGAGAGTGGTTATAAATACATCGTTCTTTGCTCAATTGGTCTAGCATTTGCTCTTTATGCAACCGTTCTTCTATACTCAGCTACATATAGCACTTTAGGAGATGGTGAGGCTTCTATGCAGTTTTCAAGCATAATGGAAAATGCTAAAAACCTAAATCCAGATGCTGCAAAACTTATCTTTGTATTTGCGCTAATTGGTTTTGGTACAAAAGCTGGTCTTGCTCCAACTCACACTTGGTTGCCAGACGTTCACGCTGAAGGTCCAGCACCTATCTCAGCATTGCTATCAGGTGTACTTTTAAAATGTGCGATGCTTGCACTTTTAAGATACTACGCTATCGCAGCTCAAGCAGTTGGATTTAGCTTTGTTGAAGGTATAATGATCGTATCAGGAACCATCACACTTTTTGTAGCAGGATTTTTCCTAATAAGACAACACAACGTAAAAAGAATGTTTGCATACCACTCAATCGTTCACATGGGTGTTATCGCATTTGCACTTGGTGTTGGCGGTAAATTTGGTCTATTTGCAGCGATATTCCACTGCTTAGCTCACAGCTTTACAAAAGCTTTGGCTTTCTGCACAACAGGCAATATAGCAAGAATTTACGGTCACAAAGATATGAGTAAGATGGGTGGCATGATTAAGATCGCACCTATTACAACTATTTTGTTTGGTGCAGCTGTATGCTCACTAGTTGGTGTTCCAGCATTTGCTATATTTGTTAGCGAATATAACGTCTTCGTTGGAGCTATCACAAGTGGTCAATATATCGCAGTTGCGCTATTTGCTATTGCACTTGCAGTTATTTTCATAGCTGACTTTGCGCACTTTAATATGGCAAGCTTTGGCGAGCCAAAAGGTGTGGTTGTTCATAATAAAGAGATGAGTTTGTTTGAAAATTTACCTCTTATAGCACTTTGTGTCCTTATCATAATCTTTGGTGTATGGAAAGTAGATAGTTTTTATACGCTAGTAAATAACGGTGTTAATATAATGATGGGAGCTTTAAAATGAGAGGCGATAAATTTGTTGAAATCCTAAAAACAAAGGTAAAAATTTTAGAAGTAACTCGTCAAGCAGACGATCAGATCACAGTTTTGGTTGATAGAAACGATCTTCCACTAGCTGTTAAGACACTTTATTATGATATCGGTGGCTTTATAAGCACTATGATACCAAACGACGAGCGCCAGATAAATGGCTGCTATGCGCTTTACTATGCTATCTCAATGGAAGGTAGCAAGATGACTGAGGCCGATGACTTTGCAGCTGAGGATAAGTGCTTTATCACAGTTAAAACCCTTATCCCAGGAAGCGATCCGACATTTCCATCAGTTACTCCACTTGTACCAGCTTGTGTCTGGTATGAAAGAGAAGCTTATGATATGTTTGGCCTAGTAGCCGAGGGACTACCTGATAAAAGACGTCTAGTTTTAAGTGATGACTGGCCAGATGGACTTCATCCACTTAGAAAAGATGCTATGGACTACCGCTACCGCCCTGATCCAGTAGATCACAGAGATGAGCCTGATGCGGAGTTTTTATTCCCAACAGGTGACGCAGTAGTCGATGTGCCACTTGGACCACTACACGTTACATCTGATGAGCCAGGTCACTTTAGACTTTTCTGCGACGGCGATGAGATCATCGACGCTGACTACCGCTTGTTTTATCAACACCGCGGTATGGAGAAGCTAGCTGAAAACAGAATGAACTATGATCAAATGGGCTATCTTGCAGAGCGTGTTTGCGGAATTTGCGGTTATGCTCACGCTATAGCTTGTATAGAAGCAGCAGAAAAAGCTATAAAGCTTGAAATCCCACTAAGAGCTCAAGCTATACGCGTCATCTGTCTTGAGATCGAGCGTCTTCACAGCCACCTTTTAAATATCGGTCTAGCTTGTGAGGTTACTGGTAACTACAATGCTTTTATGCATATCTTTAGGGTTCGTGAGTACTCTATGGAGCTAGCTCAACTTGTAACTGGCGGACGTAAAACATACGGCAACGTTGTTATGGGTGGCTTAAGACGTGATATGACAAACCATGAGATCAAAAAAGGCTTAGAGATCATCAACAAACTTGACATTCAAATTTCAGAAATTTGGGATGCAGTTTTGGAAGATAAACGCCAAATCGGACGCTGGAAAGGTGTAGGTATCCTAGACCGCCAAATAGCACGTGACTTTAGCCCAGTTGGTCCAAATATGAGAGGCTCTGGCTTTAAACGTGATAACCGCTACGATCATCCATACGACTTCTTCAAACAGATAGAATTTGAAGTAGCAGTTGAGCATGGTTGCGACGTTTTTGCTCGTGAGATGGTTAGATATAAAGAGCTAAAAAGCTCTATCCACATCATCCGCCAATGCTTTGAGATGATGCCTCAAACTCCGATTATGATCGATCCTGTGACTATGATCAAGCCTGAGAATTTCGCACTTGGTCACGACGAAGCACCACGTGGTGAGAACGTCCACTGGATCATGCAAGGTAGCGCTCAAAAAGTATATCGCTGGAGATGTAGGGCTGCGACATATAACAACTGGCCAAGCCTAAGGTATCAATTTAGAGGAAACAATATAAGTGACGCTGCACTTATCGTTTGCTCACTTGACCCTTGCTACTCATGCACCGAGCGTGTTACTTTGGTTGATGTAAGGACTAAAAAAAGTAAAATTTTAACAGAAAAAGACCTTAAAAAATTCTGTCAAGATGGCGGGGTTAGTAAGAAGGATTTAAGATGATGAAGTTATTTGACATCACAGAAAAATATGGAAAGGCGACATACGCCTATCCATTTGAGCCATATATTGTGCCTGAGAATTTCCGCGGTCAGCCAGACTATACATACGATCTTTGTGTAGGTTGTGCAGCTTGCGGTGTCGCTTGCCCTAGTAACGCAATAGAGCTTAAGATGAACGATGAGCAAACAAGGCTTGTTTGGCAGTTTGACTGTGGTCGCTGCATATTCTGCGGTCGCTGCGATGAGGTTTGCCCAACTGGAGCCGTAAGACTTAGCGATAGCTTTGAGCTTGCGGTTAAATTTGACAAGAGCGCTCTTATCCAAAGAGGCGAGCTTGAGATGCAAACTTGCAAATGCTGCGGCAAGCCATTTACGCCAAAAAGGCTTATAAATTTCACCCTTGAAAAGCTTGGCACAGCAAATTTACTCCCAGGCAGACTTGAAGAGGCAAAAGAGTATCTTTTCATCTGCCCAGAGTGCAAGAAAAATCAATCTGCTGAGAGGCTAACAAAAGGCGTTGAGGAGGCTATAAAATGAGTCTATATCAAGTCCCAGAGGACATAAAAACAGCAAATGACCTAACTGCAAAGCTAGAGCATTTAAAAAATATCAAAAGAAGCTTTAGCGTTTATAGGATCGACTGCGGAAGCTGCAACGGTTGTGAAATCGAAATTTTCGCTGCTATCACACCGATGTGGGACCCTGAGCGCTTTGGCTTTAAACTTGTAGCAAACCCAAGACACGCTGATATCTTGCTTTGCTCAGGACCGGTCACAAGACAGATGTATTACCCACTACTTCGTGCTTATGAAGCAGCTCCAGATCCTAAGATCGTAGTTGCTTTTGGTGCTTGTGGAAGTACGGGCGGAATTTTCCACGACGCTTACAGCGTTTGGGGCGGTATAGATAAGATCATACCAGTTGATGTCTATATCCCAGGATGCCCTCCACACCCAGCAAGCGTTATCTATGGTCTTGGCATGGCTCTTGGCATCATCGATCAAAAGCTTCAGAAAAAAAGCTACGAAAATGATAGCACTACGCCTCCTTCAGTTAAAAAGTCAGTAATGGGTGATATCTTGTTTGAACGTGACTTGCATGCTGAAAGTAAAAGGCTAATGAGTTATATCTTTGGTAGAACACTATTTGAAAAATATATGGACGCTATCAAAGCCTCAAGTGATATCCACAACCCAGAGCTTGCACGTGAAGCGGTTATAGCAGCTATCAAAAAAGAAGATGATCCTAGATATGCTGAGTGCATGGCACTTTTACACAACGATGTCTATCTAAAATATGCAAAAGCTAGTAAAAATTTTGCGATTGATGTTGATAGTGAGGTTTGGAGTAAAAGATGATACAAGTTTATAAGCTTACAAAAAGGCATATGGACGACAACGAAAAGCTTCCACGCGAGCTAAAGGAGATAAAAATTTTCTCCACTTGCGTGGGACACGGCGTTGGTACGATTGATTTTAGCGAGAAGATCTTAGAGCTAAGCGATGAGGAATTTGACGAGATGATCAAAAACTCAGGCGAATATGTGAAATTTAAGATCGGAAATTTAAGCAAGTATTTTGAAGTTGAAATTTTTGCTGAGCATATCGCTAGACTCTTGCCACAGCTTTGTGAGTGTAAGCTTAAAGAAATTTTGGCAAATTTAAAAGAGGGATATATCGTGCTTAGGAAGGACTTTTGATGAAAAAGGCCATCCTTTGCATCGGTAATCCTATGCGTGGTGATGATGATGTGGGCAATGAAGTAGGCCGTATCGTAGAGCAGGAGCTAAAAGAGTGGAAGGTATTTTTTGGGCAAGATGTGCCTGAGAATGAATTTTCAGCTATTAGAGAATTTGCGCCCGACATTTTGATAGTAGTCGATGCAATGAGCGGTTTTGATGAGGATAAGATAGAGTTTTTTGACCTAAGTGACGATAGAGACTACATCTACTCAACCCACAACCTCCCAACACCAGTGCTTTTAAGCTATTTGCGTAAAATTTGTCCAAAGACGCTTTTTCTTGGCATTAGCGTCTTACTTGAAAATGTCCTTGATTTTGAAGAGGGACTAAGCGAGCAGGCTAAAAAAAGTGCCAGAAAAGCTTTTTTAAGAATTGTAGAGATTGATAAAAATTTAGTTGGTTAAATTTAGCAAGAGCTAAATTTAATCTGGGGTTTGCTAAAGATAAATTTGATCGTTTTGGATTTGAAATTTAGTGTAAAAACAAGCTTTAGACATTAAATTTTGACGCTAAAATCTCTATCTTTGGCACTGCTTCCTTGCTTTTATTTCTTATAGATCAAAGAAGGTCAAATAAAAAGGAGACGTGATGTTAAATCCGGCAGAAACCGCTCAAGCGGTCTCAAATTCAATGGAACATAAAGCTCATACGCCACTTGTAAGCATTATATTTCTTGCTATCATGGCTGGAGCTGCTATTGCAATGGGTGATATTTTCTGGGCTCACTCAACAGTTGGTATGGCTGAAAAACAGTCTATCGGTCTTTCAAACTTCATCGGTGGTATCACATTTAGCTGCGGCCTCATGATGGTTGTATTTTATGGTGGTCACCTATTTACTAGCTCTGTTTTAAGTGGTGTTAGTGCGTATGATGGCAAATTGCCACTTGGCAAAACCATAAGCTACTGGGTAATTGTTTGGATATTTAACTTCGTTGGTGGAGCATTGATCGCTTATATGTACTACTACTCTGGTTTGCCACTAAAATACGACGGCTACATCTTGCAACACTTCGTACCAGCAGCTATTGGCAAGATCACAGCACCATTTCATGAGCTATTTCTTCGTGGTATCTTTTGTAACGTCTTTGTTTGTATGTCTATCTGGACTGCGACAAGCGAGAGCAACCTATCTGGTAAATTCTTTGCAATTATGTGGATGATCGGCGCATTCGTTGCTTGCTCAATGGAACACTGCGTTGCAAATATGTTCATCATCACCGAAGCTATCATTTCTAAAGCTCACTATATAGCAGCAAGTGGTGGCGATATCAACGCTGCAGCAGCTTTACTTCACACTACAGCTGATAAGCTAGATGTCATCAACTGGACAAATTTCTTAAGCAAAAACTTGCTTCCAGTTACACTTGGTAACATCTGCGGTGGTCTTTTCTTTGTTGGTCTTGTTGGCTTCATGGCTAATAAATTTGATATGAAGAAAAAAGCTTAAAACCAATTTTAGTCTTTGCTTTTATGGCAAAGGCTAAATTTTAAATCTCTCTCTTTTTTACCTCAAAAGTTTCAAAAAAATCTCTTATTTTTCATCTAAAAAATGTCACACTCATCTTAAATTTATCGTTTTAACTCCCACATTATTTGAAAATTTGTGACATTTTGGAGTTTAAAATGTCTTAGTTAATAAATTTAGAGCAATAATAAAGCTAAAATTTAATATAATCCCACGAAAAAAGGAAGGCTTATGAAAATTTTTAATGCATTTTTTACTGGCATTATATTTGTTCTTGCTCCTATTTTTACGCTATTTGTTGGAATTTACAACAACTACTTTTCATTTTATGGCATAAATGAGTATTTCAATGTGATTTTTGTGGATAATGTGCCTTTTTTGTGGCTTTTACCTGTGTTTTTTATATTTGGATATTGTTTCTTTTACGCGCCATTTAGGAAAATTTTTAGAGCCTTTTATCTACTCCTGCTCCTGCTTTGCGCACTCAGTTGGTATCCTGATTTTGGACGAAGCTTGGGCGAGGCTTATTTTATGAGTAAGCCACTTGAGATGGATCTATCTTCAAATTTACAAAGCGAGCAAAAAACAAGCGGCAAAGTCCTTTATGACGGACGAAGAGAAATTTATTTTCTAAGAAGTGACAATGATAAAGTCGTTAAAATTTCAAAGTAAAGTTTTACCTTTATTTAGTTACAATGGCATAAAAATTTAAAGGTTTAAAATGCGTATAAAACTTCCACACGTACCTTATGTCTCACATAAAATAGCAATAGATCTTTTAAACTGTGGTTTTGTAAAGTTAAACAAAGGTATCGAGCCAATCGTAGCAAAAGCAAGTGAAATTTTAACTACTGATGTTCAAAAAGAAAGAGCGCTAGACGAGCGAGTAAATGAGCTTTTAGAGAAAAACGAGGACGAGATGCAAACTATGCAAATTGACCGCAAAAATATGTTTTGGCTTGTTAAAAAGAAACTTGCTGGCGAATTTGACGTCATTTTAACTCATGAAGATAGATTTAGCAATGTCGCTCACAAGATACTTGAAGCTATCTGGAAGAGCGATTTGGTCGAGTATAACGTATCAGAAAACCGCGTGAAAAATGTCATTTATAGCTCGATAGATGAGTATCTAAAAAGCTATGAGAAGATAGAAGATAGCGTCTATGAGATGATGCAAAACTACAAACGCAAACTTATCCCTGGAACTGACGAATACGACCTGATTTTTGAGCGTTTGTATCAAGATGAGCTTAAAAAAAGAGGAATGCTTTAATGAAAGCTTATATCTACATTGAAAACGGCGTTTTTTTAGAGGCAAAGGCCTTTGGTGCTCACGGCGAGTGTGCAGGCGAGCTCGTTTTTAATACCTCAATGACTGGCTATGAGGAGATCATGAGCGATCCAAGCTATGCTGGTCAGTTTATCGTCTTTACTATGCCAGAGATCGGCATCGTTGGCATAAACGAAGATGATATGGAGAGCCTTAGAATTCACGCAAGTGGCGTCATAATGAGAAACTACAATGAAATTCCTTCAAACTACCGCTCGCAAAAATCTTTAGGCAAATTTTTCGAAGAGCAGGGCAAATTTGGCGTTTATGACGTTGATACTAGATATTTGACAAAGATGCTACGTGACGAGGGCGCTTTGATGGCATATATCTCAACGCAGATAAGCGATAAAGATGAGCTAAAACGCAGGCTTGAAAGTAGCGGACGCATAGAAAATATAAACTACGTAAAAACAGTCAGCGCAATGGATGAGTACGAGCACAAAAAAGGCGCTTGGGATAGAAATTTAAAGTCATATAAGCCACTAAAAAGTATCGGCAAAAAGATAGCTGTTTTTGACTTTGGCGTAAAGAGAAATATCCTAAATGAGCTATGCGAAACTGGTCTTGAGGTCATCGTCGTGCCACACGATACTAAGGCTGAAGTTTTGATAGATAAATTTAAAAATGGCGAGATAAACGGGGTATTTTTATCAAATGGTCCAGGCGAGCCAAAGAATTTAAAGGCTGAAATCGCCGAGATAAAAAAGATGATAGAGGCAAAAATCCCGATATTTGGTATCTGCCTTGGTCACCAGCTACTTTCAAATGCCTTTGGATACGAGACATATAAACTTAAATTTGGTCAGCACGGAGCAAATCATCCAGTCTTAAATTTAGAGACAAAAGCGATCGAGATAACAACGCAAAATCACAACTACAACGTGCCAGAGAACATCGCAGAAGTGGCGGTTGTGACACATAGAAATTTGTTTGATAACACGATCGAGGGCGTAAGATACAAGGACTATCCGATCTTCTCGGTGCAACATCACCCAGAAGCAAGCAGCGGTCCTAACGAAAGCAAATATATATTTAAGCAGTTTTTAGAAATTTTATAATATGCAAAACATAAGCCTTTACATGATTATCTCAGTTGCGATTTTGAGCAGCTTTAGTCATTGCATCGGCATGTGTAGCGGGTTTTTGAGCTTGCAAGCTCTATTTTTTAAAGGCAAAAGCAAGAGTGAAATTTTAATGCTAAGCACGCTTTATAACCTAGCTAGAATTTTTGCTTATGTGGCTTTGGGGGCTTTGTTTGGGGCTTTTGGGGCAGCCATTAGTTTTGGTATGCAAGCAAGAGGCGTGATATTTTTCATAGTTGGCTTAGTGATCGCATTTATCGGTATCGCCTTGCTTTTTAGGGGCGAGCTTTTAAAATTTGTAGAGAGCGAAAAAGCACTTAAATTTATAGTAAAAATGGCAAAAACAAGCGTGCAAAAGAGAAATTTGACAAATTTCTTACTGCTTGGCTTTTTAAATGGGCTTTTGCCTTGCGGTGTGGTCTATTATTTCTTAGCGCTTGGAATTTTAAGTGCAAATGTGGCTGACGCATCTTTAATAATGCTTATCTTTGGACTTTGCACCTTACCAGCGATGCTGCTAGCTAGCTTTGTCTTTGGCTTACTAAGAGAGAAATTTAAAGAGATCATGTTTAAGCTCTCAGCTTGCATAATGATCTTAAACGGACTTTATCTATCATTTTTAGGATATAGAGCAAATGCCTAGTTTAAATTTAGATGAAAATTTTTTATCAAATAGCGAGGGTATGAGGCTTGCTAAGCTTGCGATGATGGGCGAGATGATGGCAAATATAACTCACCAGTGGAAGCAGCCGCTAAATGAGTTAAGCCTAGTTTTATATAAGATGAAAAAGCTCGCAGGTAGCGAAGATGGCGAATTTATCGGCTCTTATGAGAGGGCTATGCAGATCATCAAATATATGTCAGAAACGACTGATGAGTTTAGCTCGTTTTTAAATCCAAACACACTTTCTCAAGAATTTAGCCTAGCAGACGCAGCTAGAGCATCGATACAGATCGTAAAAGGCGTGATGAAAAAAGAGGGTATTCATATAGAGCTTGAGGTGTTAGGCGACTCTAAAATTTATGGTCACAAAAATAGGCTCATGCAAGTCATCATAAATTTACTAAATAATGCAAAAGACGCACTAAATTTAAAAAAGATAGAAGAAAAAAATATAAAAATAAAGATTGATAGCGATGAAAAATTTGCTTACCTAAGCGTAGAAGATAATGGCGGTGGCATAGATAAAAATGTGATAGATGAGATCTTTAAGCCATATTTTACCACCAAAGAAGATGCCAAAGGCACTGGCTTAGGACTTTATATGTCAAAGCAAATAATCGATCAATTTAACGCAGAAATAACAGCGGGCAACAGCGATAATGGGGCCTGTTTTTTAATAAAGTTACCACACAAAGGAGAGATAGATGAATAAAATTTTAAAGAACCTAACGGTTTTGCTTGTCGAAGATGATAGCGATAGCAAAAAGATCATGCACGATGTGCTAAGCGACAATTTTGAGAAAGTTTTTACTGCTCAAAATGGCGATGAAGGTTTGAAAAAATTTAAAAAATACAACCCAAATATGGTAATTACAGATGTATTTATGCCAATTAGTGATGGACTTGATATGACAAGATATATCAAAGAAATTTCTAAAGACACACCTGTCATCGTCCTAAGTGCGCATAGCGAAAAAGAGACTTTGTTAAAGGCGATCGATGTTGGTGTTGATAAGTATCTTATAAAACCTATCATGGCAGATGATCTTTTAAAAACCATAGAAAATGTCGCAAAAAGCAAGATAGAAACTGCAAATATCATCCAAGTTGCAAACGGATATAGCTTTAATAAGATCAAGCGCGTACTTATCAGAGATGGTGTTGAAATTTCGCTTACTAAAAAAGAGCTAGCATTTATCTCACTTTTGATAAAAAGACTTGGTACGCTTGTGCTTCATGATGAGATCAAAAGCGTCGTTTGGGTTGGCGAGAGCGTTACTGAAGCAGCTATTAGAACCTTTGTTAAGCGTGTTAGAGACAAAGTTGGCAACAACTTTATAAAAAATGTCCCAGGACTTGGTTACAAAATAGACAGAAGACTTTCTTAGTTAATGAGAATTTATATTAATTAAGTTTTTTTATAGTCCTTATACTCTAAAATAACAAATCATTAATATAAATTTAACTAGGAGGATATTTTATGCGACCATCTCAGCTACTGCACTATGATTATAGTGTAGCAAAGCTATTTATGTTTGCCACGATACTCTTTGGTATCATAGGCATGGTTGTTGGCGTAGTTATAGCTTTTCAAATGGCCTGTCCAGAGCTTAACTACATAGCTGGCGAATATTCGGCGTTTGGGAGGTTGCGTCCTCTTCATACTAATGGCATCATTTTTGGCTTCATGCTCTCAGGCATCTTTGCCACTTGGTACTACATCGGACAGCGTGTTTTAAAGGTCTCGATGAGCGAGTCGCCATTTTTGATGTTTATCGGCAAGCTTCACTTTTGGCTATATATGCTTGTTATGGTTTTGGCTGTTGTTACACTTTTTATGGGCGAGAGCACAGCGAAAGAATACGCCGAGCTTGAGTGGCCACTAGATATCGCAGTGGTTGTTGTTTGGGTGCTTTGGGGTGTTAGTATATTTGGCCTCATCGGTATCCGCCGCGAAAAGACGCTTTACATCTCAGTTTGGTACTACATCGCTACATTTCTTGGCGTTGCGATGCTATATCTATTTAACAACATGGAAGTTCCGACAAGACTTGTTAGCGGATATGGCTCATGGCTACACTCTGTATCTATGTACGCTGGCTCAAACGACGCTTTGGTTCAGTGGTGGTACGGTCACAACGCGGTTGCATTCGTCTTTACAGTGGCGATCATTGCTCAAATTTATTATTTCTTACCAAAAGAGAGCGGTCAGCCGATATTTTCATATAAATTATCGCTATTTTCATTTTGGGGTCTGATGTTTATCTACCTTTGGGCTGGCGGACACCACCTCATTTACTCTGCTACGCCTGATTGGATGCAGACTATGGGCTCAGTCTTTTCTATCGTTTTGATCCTGCCTTCATGGGGCTCAGCGATAAACATCCTTCTTACGATGAAGGGCGAGTGGGCGCAGCTTAGAGAGAGTCCGCTTATTAAATTTATGGTTCTAGCTTCGACATTTTATATGTTCTCAACACTTGAAGGCCCGATACTTTCTATCAAGTCTGTAAATGCCCTAGCGCACTTTACTGACTGGGTACCAGGACACGTTCACGACGGCGCTCTTGGCTGGGTTGGTTTTATGATCATGGCGGCACTTTATCACATGACACCGCGCGTATTTAAGCGTGAAATTTACTCAAAATCGCTAATGGAAGCTCAGTTTTGGATACAAACAACAGGTATCGTCTTATACTTTGCCTCTATGTGGATCGCTGGTATCACGCAAGGTATGATGTGGAGAGCGACTGATAGCTACGGAAATTTACTCTACTCGTTTATAGATACGGTGGTTGTACTTATCCCATACTACTATATAAGGGCTATTGGCGGACTTCTTTATCTAGTTGGCTTCTTGATGTTTGCTTATAACATCTACAAATCAACTTCTGCTAAAGCTATCTTAGCAGAGCCAAAAAGCGCTTCGCCAATGGGCGGCGGGGCAAAAGCTAGTGCGGAGGTGATGTGATGTTTGCTTGGTTAGAAAAAAATCCATTCTTTTTTGCAGTTTGCGTCTTTATAGTCATCGCTTACGCTGGCATTATAGAAATTTTACCAGACTTTGCAAACAGAGCTAGACCGCTTGAGGGCACAAAGCCTTACACCGTTTTAGAGCTAGCTGGCAAAAACATCTATATGCAAAATGGCTGCAACACTTGCCACTCTCAAATGATCCGTCCGTTTAAAGCTGAGACTGATAGATACGGCATGTATTCACTAAGTGGCGAGTTTGCTTATGATCGTCCGCACCTTTGGGGCTCAAAAAGAACAGGTCCAGATCTTATGCGTGTGGGCAACTATAGAACGACTGACTGGCATGAAAATCACATGCTAAATCCAGCCTCAGTAGTGCCAGGCTCGATCATGCCAGCATATCCATTTTTATTTAAGAAAAATGCTGATATCGAGACTGCTTACGCTGAAGCTCTAACGGTTAAAAAGGTCTTTAACACGCCTTATGACGAAAAGGATATGCCAGCTCTTGGCACGCTAGAGCAGACAAATGCTAACGTAAAGGCTGAGGCTGCAGCTATCGTTGAAAATATGAAAGATGAGCAGGTAAAAAGTGCTTTTGCAAAAGGTGAAATTCGTCAGATCGTAGCACTCATTGCTTATCTAAATAGCCTAAAGTAGGAGCGTAAGATGGAGAACATTAGAGAGTTTCAGGCTTATGGCTATTTTTTCTTGACAGCATTTTTGGCGATCACTTTGTACGCCTACTTTTTTCATCTTTATAAGAGCGAAAAAACTGGCAGAAGAAATTATGAGAAGTACTCAAAACTAGCGCTTAACGATGAGATCGGTGGCGAAATTTTAGAGCGTAAGGCTACAAAGGAGAGCGTATGCAATGGCTAAATTTAGAAGATAATGTAAATTTACTAGCTCTTATAGGAGCGGCTCTAATCATCGTGCTTACCATCGTTGTAGCTGGCAGGTACGTGGGGCAGATGAAGGTTAAAAAAGATGAGAGCGTTGAGCTTAGCGAGCACAACTGGGACGGCATAGGAGAATACAAAAACCCTGTCCCACTTGGCTGGGCGGTCGTCTTTTTACTAGCGCTAGTTTGGGCGATCTGGTACTATTTGCTAGGCTACCCACTAAATTCTTACTCGCAAATCGGCGAGTATAATAAAGAGGTCAAGGAGGCAAACGCCAAATTTGAAAAAGAGTATGCAAATCCAAGCAAAGAGACGCTTCACGCTATGGGCGAGAGCATATATCTTGTGCAGTGCTCAGCATGTCACGGCATCACAGGCGATGGCATAGGTGGCAAGGCTGCAAATTTACAAATTTGGGGCAGTGAAAAAGGCATAGTTGAGACCATACTAAATGGCTCAAAAGGGCTTGATTACCCTATGGGTGAGATGCCAGCAGGCTTAGCTGACGCTGATGGCGCAAAGGCGATCGCAGCTTACGTGGCTAAAGAGATAAGTGCTATAAAAAGCACTAAAAATGAAAATTTAGTAGCAACTGGCAAAGAGCTTTACGCTGCTTGTGCGTCGTGCCACGGCGAAGATGGCAAGGGTATGGATGGTATGTCGGTTGATCTTAGCAAATATGGCTCGGCTAGCTTTGTGGCTGACGTGCTAAATCGTGGTAAAAAAGGATCGATCGGCACTATGCCTAAATTTAATGATGGCAGGCTAAACGAGATCCAGCAAAAAGCAGTTGGCGAGTACGTCATATCGCTATCAAAGGGCGAATAATGGAAAATAAAAATAGAAACATCTTTGCCTTAAATGGCATTAGCGGATTTTTAATAGCGGTGGTGCTTTTGCTCTCTATCCTAGCGGTGCTTACATACGTTGGCATCGGCTTACAAAAAGAGGTCGCAACCAAACCTTACTCACTAAAAGATGCAGCTAGCATCGAGATGAAGAGCGTAGATAACGCTAAACACGTCATTGTAAAGGAGTAGCGATGCTAGGCATAATAGAAAAAGCCATTATCCTGCTAATAGTCGTCGCAGGCGCCATTTGTGCCTGGTCAGTACTTACGCCAAATCACCTATTTGTAGGTTAAGCTTGAAGAAATTTGCACTCATTTTTATCATTTTGCTCTGGCAAAATTTGGCTTGGGGTGCAAATTTTGTTATCAATGATGATGGAATTTTAAGCCAAAAAGTGAGCCAAAAACTAAATGAGATAGGAGACGAGCTTTATCAAAAAAGCGGCATAAATTTAGTAGTTGGTGTCTATAAAGATGGCGAGCTAAGCGAGCTTTTTAAGGAGCAAAATTTAAGCTCGCCTTTTGTCTTTTTAGCGCTCATAAAAGATAAGCAAAAGGTTGAAATTTTTAGCGATACAAACACTTCAAAACTCTTTAACAAAGAGCAAATTCTAAGTGTAAATCCAGAATCAGGCACCATTATCCCCATTTTGGTCTCAAAAAACGGCAAAGATGTCTATAACGCCGCTATCTTAAACGGCTACGCTGATATCGCCGAGCAGATCGCTGAGAGCTTAAATTTAAAGCTAGAAAGCGGCATCGGCAACTCAAACAAAACGACCTTAAATTTCTTGCGAATTTTCATCTACGGCTTGATCGCATTTTTCGTGCTCATCATCTTTTATAAAAAGGTAAAAAATGGCTAAAAAGAGCTTTTGGCCTTATGGCATCGTGCTTAGCATAGTTGCTATCATCTTGGCTTGTGCCGCAACCATCGTTGTTGCGATCAATAACCCAGTCGAGATGGATAGTGCTTATATGCAAAGTCACCAAAGTGTCGATGAAAACATCACATTTATAAAAGAGAGCGAGACGAGATTTGATGAGAAATTTGGCCTTAAATTTGAGCCAGAATTTAAAGGTTTGCAGGGTAAGTTTAAATTTATCATAACGCCAAAAAATGGTGAAATTTCAAGACTTAGCTATGAAATTTTACTAACTCGCCCGCAAACAAACAAAGATAACAAAACATTAAGCGCCTCATGGCAAGAAAATGAGCTTGTAAGTGATAGTGTTGGCCTAAAAGAGGGCAGGTGGCAGCTGCTTTTAAGGCTAAGCGACAAGCAAGATACGAGATATTATAAATTTGATTTTAACGCTACAAGATAGGCTAAATTTGCATCTAAAATCTCTTTTAGCCAAAACCAAATAAATTTACCTGAAAATTCGCCAAATGCTAGATCAAACCTCTTTAAAGCCAAAATTTAATCCCAAACGCTTGCCAGTTTTAACGTATTCTTTAAATTTATAGATTAGAGGCGACCAATTTTTAGTATCTAGCTTTTCATCTTTTAGTAAATTTTCATCCACAAATATGCCAACTATCCTGCAACTAACGATGCAAAACCACTCTTTTATCTCGCACTTTTCTACGATCGTTTCTATCTGTATCTTGCACTCTTTTATGCGCGCGCTTTAGTTTTTGGTGCTAAATTTAAGCAATATAAACCCCGCGGCACCCGAAACTACCGAACCTAGCAAGATAGCGAGCTTGTCGGTGTAGGCAAAGGCGTCCGTGTCGTTGTAGGCTAGGCCGTTAACGAAAAGGCTCATCGTAAATCCTACGCCGCAAAGCACAGCGATGCCGTAAAGCTGGATGAAATTTGACCCCTCGGGCAGCTTGGCTAGCTTAAATTTGATCGCTAAAAAGCTAAAAGAAAATACCCCGACTTGCTTGCCGATGAAAAGCCCCAGCGCCGTGCCTAGCGCGACCGGAGACAAAATCTCGTCCAGTCCGACGCCTCGCAACGAGATGCCTGCGTTTACGAAGGCAAATATCGGCAGCACGCCAAACGCCACCCAGCCGTGCAGGTCGTGCTCGATGCTTTTTAGCATAGATTTGCCCGGCTCGTCTTTAAAGCTAAGCGGTATGAAAAAGGCCGCCACGACGCCGGCAAGCGTGGCGTGAACGCCTGATTTTAGCACCGCTACCCACATCACCGCGCCTACGATTAGATAGGCCGCCTTGCTCTTTACGCCGAGTCTGTTTAGCACGAAAAGTGCGGCTAGGCAAACGCTCGCGACCGCAAGCATTTGGACGCTAAGCTCTCTCGTGTAAAATAGCGCGATAATCACGATCGCGCAAAGGTCGTCTACGATCGCTAGCGTCATGAGGAAAATTTTTAAACTAGTCGGTACGCGAGGCCCGAGTAAGCTCAAAATCCCCAGAGCAAACGCGATATCCGTCGCCGTCGGTATCGCCCAGCCGCCAAGCGCAAAGGAGTCGTGCTTCGTAAAAAGATAGAAGATAACCGCGGGCACTATCAGGCCGCCTGCCGCGCCGATCGCTGGCAGCGCGATTTGCGACGGATTTTTTAGCTCGCCCTCCAGCACCTCGCGCTTTAGCTCAAGTCCGATGAGAAAGAAAAATACCGCCATCAACCCGTCGTTCACCCACAAGATCAGGGGTTTGCTTAGTCCGTATTCGCCGAAGCTCATGGTAAATTTGGTATTTAAAAATTCGTTGTAAAAATCGCTCAAAAACGTATTTTGACACAGTAGCGCCGCGACCGTAGCGATCATCAGCAAAATCCCGCCGCTGGCTTCGTGTTTTAAAAACTCTTTTATTCCGCCCATTTTGCTTCCTTTTTATAAAATTTGGCGATTATAGCGTATTTTTACGCTCGCATAAAATTCGGACGAATTTGGCTATAATCAAGTCAAATTTAAAGGTAAATTTAGTAGACGCGTCGCTAAAATTTGCCATGCCGCGCTTGCGGGAGCGGGACGCTTGCGCACGGTTTTTATAGATTAAGGAGCGAAAATGAATGAAATTTTAGATATATGTAAGCGTGCAAAGGCTGTTTGCGGCGAGCTTTTGAGACTTGATAGCAGGGCTAAATTTGCATCCAAAAGTTTTTAGCCAAGGTCAAAATCAAATTTAAATTTTCGCTTTCTAGCCAGCCAAAACGCTTACTCAAACCTCTTTAAAGCCAAAATTTAAGCCCAAACGCTTGCCAGTTTTAACGTACTCTTTAAATTTATAGATGAGTGGCGAGTATTTTTGCGTATCGATTTTTTCATCTTTTAACAAATTTTCATCCACAAAGATGCCAACTATCTTGCAAGTAACGATGCAAAACCACTCCTTTATCTCGCACTTTTCTACGATCGTTTCTATCTGTATCTTGCACTCTTTTATGCGCGCACTTTTTGCCTTGACGCCAGGCTCTTTGTGCAAATTTGCCACCTTAAATTTATCACTTTCGTAGCTGTATCCAAGGGCTCTTTTCTCCTCTGGCACGTCCTCGTCGCCTGTTAGTTTTTCTATCTTTTTTATAGCTTCAAGCAAGCTCTCATCGCATAAATTTAGCGTGATATCTGAGCCATTTTGGATATTTTTATAGCCTTTGTTATCAACTCCGATGCCAAGCACCACGCTATCTCCTAGCGTCCAGGACGACGAAAGCACGGTGATATCATCGCGCCCTTTTTGATCTTTTGTGGTGGCAAGCAGGACGGGAAAGCCGTAGTAAAAGCCAGATCTGTTTAACTCTTTATGCATTTTTGCTCCTTTTTGAAATTGTATCCCCCAGCACTTTAAGGCTTAAATTTTTAAAGAATTTAGAAAAATTTTCAAAGCTTAGCTTAAGTGAGAAAAAGCGCTCTTTTATCAGCTTTTGGCTATCATTTTTTAAAAATTTAAGAGAGTAAAATGCGCAATCTAAATCAACTTTTCGTCTTTACAAACTCGCGTAAAATCAGGGAATTTAACGCTGGTTTTAATGACGAGCTAATCCCAAAAAGCCTAAGCATCGCTGAGTTTTATAAAAAGGCCGTTTTTGTAAATGGCCGTTTTGAGTGCGATAGCACCTACGCTTTGGTGCTTATGAACAGAGCCTGTGCCAGCGTCAAAGAGGCAAACTCGGTGCTTAAAATCCCAACTGAGTTTTTTGAGTTTTTGAAAAACAACGACTATCTTTTTTCGTTTTTTAAAGAGCTTGCCATCAGTAAAAAGAGCATTAAAGAGATAAAATTTAACGACATTTATGCTGATTTTGAGGAGCATCTAAGCATACTTGAAGCGGTTTTAAAAGAGTATGAGAGTTTGCTTGATAAAGAAGATCTTTATGATGATATAACCTTGCCAAAAATTTACTCGATAAATGAAGCTTACATAAAAAGTTTTAGTGAAATTTCACTGCATATTGATGGCATTTTAAGCGAGTTTGAGTGGGAAATTTTAGAGAAAATTTCAAAACTAACAACGCTAAAGATCATCTTTCAAACTAGCGTTTTTAATAAAAAACTAATCGAAAAGATAAGGCAAATTTCAGCCATTAGCGAGTTTGAAAACTATAAAAAATATGAGCTAAATTTAAACACAAACGAGCTAGTCTGCTTAGAAAATATCACAAAATTTGAGCCAGTTTTAGTAAGAAATTTCGCCACAAGAAGCTTGCAGTGCGCCTATGCTATGGCAAAGGTGAGCCAGTTTGTGCGTGATGGCATAAAGCCTGAAAATATCGCTGTCATCTTGCCAGATGAGGGCTTTAGTGAGATTTTAAGGCTTCATGATAGTGCTAAAATTTTCAACTACGCCATGGGCGAGAGCTTTAAAAATACAAAATTTTATGAGGCGCTTTACTACATCACAAGGGCAATCAATGAAGAGGCAAGCCCAGTTTTTGATCAAAGCAAATGTGAGAGCTACGAGGAGCTTGGCTTTATTTTAAGCGAATTTGGCGTGAGCGAGCAGCTTTTTGAGAAATTTAGGGCTAGCTATTTTGAGGCGTGTGAATTTGCTAAATTTAAAGAGCTAATAGATGAGCTTTTGGTGCTTGAAAATGAGCCAAAATGCGAAGAAAAGCTCGCACTTGAGCTTTTTAGGATGGAGAATTTATGCAGGTATTTTAGCTTTAGTCTAAAGCAGTTAAGTGAGATTTTCTTGCTAAATATCTCGCGCCTAAGCATCGATGACGTGGGCGGCGGAAAGATCAGCGTCATGGGCATGCTAGAGAGCCGCGGGATGAAATTTGATGGCGTTATCATAGTTGATTTTAACGATAGTTTTATCCCGGCTAGAAGCGCAAACGAGATGTTTTTAAACTCAAAAGTGAGGCAAAAAGCTGGGCTTATAAGCTATATTGAGCGTGAAAATTTGCAGAGATTTTACTACGAAAGCCTCATAAATAACGCCAAAAAAGTGGCGATAAGTTGCTGTGTAAATGAGGAGAGCATACCTTCAAGATTTTTAAAAAATTTCAAAACGATAAAAGATGAAAAAATTAGCGACGAGGCCTATTTGAAGCTATTTTTAAAAGGAGTTGCGAGCTTAAATTTAAGTGACGATGAGGTTATTTTGGAGCATGATTTTTTCACAAATCCACTCTCGTTTTTGACACTAAATTTATTTCTAACCTGCCCAAGAAAATACTACTACACAAAGATAGCTCACATAGATGCGCCAAAAGGTGTAGCAAGTGAGCTTGGCACAAAGCAAGGAAATAGCGTTCATAGCGCACTTTTTGAATATTACACGAGTGAATTTTATAAACAAAATAACACCTTTGATCTAGCCGTTTTTAAAGAGATGCTAGCAAAGCAAAATCTTACGCCACTTGAGTTTGAAATTTGGACGCATAAATTTAAAGAGTATGAAATTTACGAAAACGAGCGTTTAAGGGCTGGTTTTAGGGTGCTTGAGTGCGAAAAAGAGGTGCAAAGCGAGTTTTGTGGCGTGCAGATAAAGGGATTTATCGATAGGGTCGATGCGGACGCAAACGGCGACGTGCTTATACTTGATTATAAAACGGGCGAGGCAAATGTAAATTCGCTCCAACTTGCATTTTACGAAGCGCTTTATGGCGGCAAGGTGCGAAGTGCCTACTATGCCCTAAAAAACGAGCCTAGCTTAGTTAGCTCTAAAAAAAGCGTAGAGGATCTAAGCGGCGAGATAGAAAAGCTAAAAACCATAAACAAAACCAAGATAAATTTTGAAAGAAAGAGCGGTACTTGCGCATTTTGCGAATACGTCACACTTTGTAGGAGAGAGTTATGAAAAATTTTTTAGCCCTAAAAGCAAGCGCTGGAAGCGGTAAGACCTTTGCACTAAGCGTTCGCTACATCGCTTTGGTGCTTCGAGGTGAAAATATAAACGAGATCGTCGCTCTAACTTTTACAAAAAAAGCAGCAAACGAGATGAAAGAGCGCATAATCGCCACTTTTTTGGACTTGCAAAACAAAAAAGGCGAGCTTGAAGCGGTGTGTGCGGAGCTTGATATAAGCCAAGATGAGGCGATAAAAAGGCGAGATGAGAGGCTTAGCGTCTTTTTGCAAAGTGAGCTAAAAATTTATACATTTGATGCATTTTTCTCTGGTATTTTGAAGAAATTTAGCCAAAATTTAGGCATTAGCCCTGATTACAGCGTGCAAGATAGCTTGCAAGATCTGGCGTGGAAAAAATTTGTAAAAGAGGCGAGCAAGGATAAAAAAATTCTTAGTGAGCTAGCCTTAATGATGATCATCTCAAGCCAAAAAGAGGCTAGCTTTTCGCAGACTTTGGCGAAATTTTATGAGAGCTTTGGCGGCGAGCTAAAAGATAGTGGCGCAAGCTATCCAGATGATAGCAAAGTAAGGGCGGCTCAAAGGGCGATAAATGAGCATATAGCCTTGCAAAATGGCGCTAGCGATGTAGCTAAAAAGACATTTGGCGAGCAGAATTTATTTGAGCTATTTAAAAGTAAGGTTTTTGCGCGTGAGAGCCTAGACTACCGCACTTTTAGCAAAATTTATACTCCTGAGCTTGATAGGCTCTTTTTTGAGCTAAAAGAGGCAGCGAAAAACTACATTTTAGAGGTCGAAAAGTATAGGCTAAGTGGCTTTAGTAAGCTTTTAAAGCTTTATAAGGCGTCAAATTTAGAGCTAAACAAGGAGATAAATGCGCTAAGTTTTGCTGATATAAACAAGCTGGTTTTTAAGCTTTTGGTGCAAAATTTGGATAAAGAGGCGCTTTATTTTAGGCTTGATGGCAGGATAAATCACCTCTTAGTCGATGAGTTTCAAGATACAAACGTGATCCAGTATGAGATCATCTTGCCGCTCATCGCTGAAATCGTCTCTGGATACGGACAAAACGGGCTTGGAAGCTTCTTTTACGTGGGCGACACGAAGCAGAGCATCTATAAATTTAGGGGCGGCAAAAAAGAGCTTTTTGACAAGCTTGGAGATGATTTTACTCAGATAGATATAGAAAATTTGCCAAGCAACTACCGAAGTTTAAAGGCTTTGGTGAAATTTAATAACGCCGTTTTTGAAGAAATTTATCAAAGATATGGGCTTAGTTTTGAGCCACAAGAGCCCGCTAAAAAAGATGAGACGCTAAGCTATGAGGTAAGCGGCGAGTGTGCGTATTTTGAAGTAGAAAAAGATGACTACGGCTACTTGCGTGTGCTAAGCGATGAAGATATCGCAGGTGCGGTCGTTTCGCAGGCAAGTGAGCTTTTAAAAGCTGGCGTAAATGCAAGCGATATAACCGTGCTTTGCTGGAAAAATAGCGACATTAGCCTCATCTCAGAAGTGCTTAGTAGCGCAGGGATAAAAAGCGTCAATGAAGGCACTTTGGAGCTAAAAAGAACGCCACTTGTCGCTGCGATCATCGAGTATGCGAAATTTTGCCTATTTAAAGAAGAAATTTATGAAAAAAATGTAAAAGCGCTAGTAAATGCAAATGTCAAAAAACTAAGCATAAAGCCAGAAGTGAGTGCTACAAATAGCCTATTTTACCTAGCTAAAAATTTAGGCATAAGCATGGCAGACGTTGATATCTTAAGGCTATTTGAGCTAAGCGCGGGGTATAAAAATTTAAGTGATTTTATATTTAACCTTGAAAACTTTAGCTCTAAAATCAGCCCAAAAAGTAGCGATGGCGTGAGAGTGATGACCGTGCATAAGTCAAAGGGGCTTGAGTTTGCTCACGTCATAGTTTGCGACATGATGGGCAAGGGCAGGGGCGATGACTCAAATTTCATCACCGAATACAGCGAAAAGGGCGAGTGGATCGTAAAGAGTAAAATTTCAGGTAGAGAAAATTTTGATAGCGACTATGCAAGTGTTTTAGAGCAGATGAAAGAGCTTGAAAAGCAAGAAAATATCAATAAAATTTACGTCGCTTTCACAAGGGCAACAAAGTCGCTCATCATCATCAAGCAAGCCGTCCCAAGCGGAAACAGCCCAAGCTTTTTTTCATTTTACACAAGAAGCGACAAGAGCGAAGCAAACGACTATCTTGATCTAAAAGAGTTTAGCTTTGGCAAAATTTTGCCTATTAAAACTGAGCAAAAAGAGCTAAAAAAAGATGAAAAAATGCCTGAAATTTTAAAGATAGAGAGGCAAGAGGTAGAGGCGAAAGAGCAAAAGACGAGTGGTAAAAACTTAAGTGCGATATATTTTGGTCTGGCGTTTCACTATTTGCTTGAGATGAGCGAGAAATTTGATGAAAACTCGCTTTTAGAGGCTAAAAATTTGATGCTAAATAAATTTCATAAATTTTTGCCACTTGAAGCACTTGAAGATGTCTTTTCTAGGGCAAAAATGCTTATAAGTGAGCCAAAATTTATAGAGTGCATAAGAGACAAAGAAATTTATAAAGAGCAGCCATTTAAAGTGAAAAATGAGCTAAAACAGATGGATCTTTTTTGCTTTAATGAGCATGAAATTTGCGTGATTGATTATAAAACTACAGATAAAAATATAGAAGAGAACAAAAAGCAGATAAAAGAGTATAAAGATGCGCTTGCTAAATTTTATGAAAAACATAGTATAATCGCCGTCATTTTCTATGCACTTGAAGGCAAAATTTCATATATTGAAGTTTAAACGCTACTTAATTTAAGCTTTATCAAAGCATTCTTTAAATACAATCACAACTCAAAAATTAACTTGGCAAAGGTAAGAAAATGACAAAAATAACAAAGCCAAACGAAGTTAAGCGAGACTGGATCGTAGTTGATGCAGCTGGTAAGCGCTTTGGTAGATTGCTAACTGAGGTAGCAACTATACTTCGTGGCAAAAACAAACCATGCTTCACGCCAAACGTAGATTGTGGCGACTATGTTATCATCATAAATGCTTCTAAAGTAGAATTTACTGGTAATAACAAAGCTGAAGATAAACTTTATCACAGACACTCAGGATATTTTGGCAGCGTAAAGAGCGAGAAATTTGGCGATTTGATAGCAAATAAGCCAGAAAAACTATTTAAATTAGCTGTTCGTGGCATGCTTCCAAAGACAAAACTTGGAAGAGAGATGATAAAAAAACTAAAAGTTTATGCTGGCAGTGAGCATCCTCATACGGCACAAATAGCTAAAAAAGAAGGAAAATAATTATGGCAAAAGTTTATGCAACTGGTAAAAGAAAAACTGCCGTAGCAAAGGTTTGGATAAAGTCTGGAAGCGGTAAAATCGTAGTAAATGGTATGGATCTTAACACTTGGCTTGGCGGTCACGAGGCTATCAAGCTTAAAGTTATTCAACCACTTTTAGTAACAAAACAAGAGAGCTTAATAGACGTAGTAGCTACAACTTTAGGTGGCGGTTATTCAGCACAAGCTGAGGCTTTAAGACACGGCATTTCACGTGCTTTAGCTGATATGGATGCTGATTTTAGAGCGGCGCTTAAACCAAAAGGCTTACTAACTAGAGATTCTCGTGTTGTTGAACGTAAGAAATTTGGTAGAAGAAAGGCTAGAAGAAGCCCACAATTCTCTAAACGTTAATGGTTTTTTGCAAGTGCTTTTGCATTTGCAAAATTTAGGTTATGTAAATTGTCAGATTTACATTAAGAATTTGGTTATAATTTAAAGTTGATTTATTTTTATTTAGGTAAAATTATAGTCAACATTAAAAATCCCTATTTGAAAGGAATTCTATTATGAAAAAGATTGCTTTAGCTATGGTTGCCGCAACAGCGGTTTTTGCGTCTAACGCAGCATACAACTATGAGATCACTCCAACTATCGGTGGTGTTCATCCAGAAGGAAATCTACGTGTAAAAGACCACAATTTTGTTGGTATTAGAGCGGCTAGAAACCTTGAAGATTTCTTCTTTGATCAAGTTGAACTTGGTGTTGATTACTCTCAAAAACTAAAAGAGAGAACAGGTAACGTTGTAAGAGAGGGTAGAGCTCTTAGATATCATGCTAACCTTGTAAAAAATATCGTTGACTTTGGACCAGTTAGCCTATATGGTTTAATCGGTGCTGGTTATGAAGACGTTCCAGCTATTTTTGTTAAAAACGAAGATGGCGGTTTTGGTCAATATGGTCTTGGTTTAAGATACCAAGTAACTGATAGATTTGCTCTTAAAGCAGAGGCAAGAGACGCTATCAAATTTGAGCATGCTGATCACAACCTATTCTATTCACTAGGCTTTGGCATCGGTCTTGATTCAAAAGCAGCTCCAGTTGTAGCAGCAGCTCCAGCAGCAGCTCCAGCAGCAGCTCCAGCTCCAGTTCTTGATGATGACAATGACGGTGTGCCAAATGATATCGATCAATGCCCTAACACTCCAGCTGGTGTAGTTGTTGATGAAAGAGGATGCGAGAAAGTTATCGTTCTTAGAGACCTAGATGTTAACTTCGCATTTGATAGCTACAAAGTTGGACCAAAATATGCAGCTGAGATCAAAAAAGTAGCTGACTTTATGGGTGAACACCCAGATTATAAAGTTGTACTTGCTGGTCACACTGATAGCGTAGGTGCAGAAGCTTACAACCAAAAACTATCTGAAAAAAGAGCAAAAGCAGTGGCTGAGGTTCTTGCTGGTTACGGCGTAGAAAAAGCTAAAATTTCTACAGTTGGTTACGGCGAACTTAAACCAATCGCTACAAACAAAACTAAAGAAGGTCGCGCTCAAAACAGACGTGTTGAAGCTACTTTCAATAAATAATTTTATTATTTAAAATTACTTCTTTAGGGCTTGGCTTCGGCTGAGCCCTTTTTTATTTCTGCGGAGATTATCATGAAAAATACTATACTTTTTGACTTAGATGGCACACTTATAGACTCTACTTCTGCTATTCTAAAAGGTTTTGATGCGGCGTTTTTAGCTCACGATAAAAAAGTGCCCGATCATGATACACTAAAATCTCTAGTAGGATATCCGCTTGAAATAATGTTTGAAAAACTTGGTGCTAAAAAGAATTTAATAGGCGAATATGTAAAAGAGTATAAAGCTTGCTACGAGAAGATCTATTTAAATGAAACCGTGCTTTTACCGTATGCTTTGGATGCTTTAAAAGAAGCTAGCACGTTTGCTGATGTTGGCGTTGTTACGACAAAGACATCAAAATTTTCTATAATTTTGTTAGAGCATTTAGGCGTTATGAAATTTATAAAAACGGTTGTTGGACGAGATGATGTTGTAAATCCAAAACCAGATCCAGAACCTATAAATTTAGCTTTAAAGAGACTAGAAAAAGAAAAAGACAATGCGTTTATGGTTGGTGATACCATCATGGATCTAAAGGCTGCTAAAGCTGCTCTTATAACGGGCGTTGGCCTTACATGCGGATATGGTAAAGAGTCTGATTTGAGGCAGTTTAGTGAGCATATATTTGCAAATCCGCTTGAGGCTGTCGGTTTTATAAAAGAGGCATGATAGTTAAAATTTATTAAGGCTCTTGAGTCTGATACTATTTTAATTTAATGTTATTAATAAAAATTTTTGATTTTAACTTACTGTAAAATATTTCGCTCAGATACAAAAATTTATAATTTTATATCAAAAACTTTATAATTCTTGTTAATAAATTTGCATTTGTTTTATTATTTAAAGCCTATTATTTTTGATAAATTTACTAACAAAATATGCAATAAATATGCTCGGACTGAATTTGTTAGGTATAGATTTTGTTGGTATCGAAAAGGAGCCAGAATTTATAGACATAGCACTTAATCGAAGCTGGCGTGGAGGCTGAGTTCGTCTATAAGATAAGCGAGGGCAGACCAAATGTCGAAGATAGACTTAAAAATGGCGACATAGCACTTGTTATAAATACAAGCGATACTAAATCAAGCGTGGATGACGGCAAAAAGATCCGCCAAAATGTGCTTAGATTTAAGATCCCATACTTCACAACTATCCGTGCAGCACTTGCAGCTGCTAAGTCGCTAAGCACAGTTCAAACTGGCAAAGCACTTGAAGTAAAAAGCTTGCAAGAGTATCTAAGCGAGAGATAGTAATTTTAGTGGCAGTTTTGGCTGTCACTAGCTAAATTTCACTTCTATCTGATTAACTATTTTTTAAAGCGCTAGCTACCTTTAAAGCACTTGCAAATGCAAAATGCAAGTTATATCCGCCAAGCATACCAGTGATATCTAAAACTTCACCTATAAAGTAAAGTCCTTTTATGCTTTTACTCTCTAAATTTTCATCTAAAAACTCTGTTTTTACGCCACCTTTTGTAACTTCAGCCCTTTCAAAGCCAAATGTCCCAGCTGGAGCAAAATGATATGCAAAAAGCCTTTTTATAATATTTTTTTCATCATCACTAAATTCATAAAACGCTCTATCTTTTAAGCCAAAATTTCTTAAAAACTCCAGCACAAATCTCTTTGGCAAAGGTAAAACCGAGCTAAGCTGCTTTTTGCCATTTACTAAATTTTTCTCACTAAATTTAGGCAAAAAATTTATGCAAATTCGACCCTTTTGCCAAAAGAGTGAGGCATTTAGTATCGCTGGACCGCTTATGCCCCTGTGCGTAAAAAGCACATCGCCACTAAATTTATGGCTCTCGTTTTTGCCATTTATCTCCACGTCCGCACTTAGACTAACACCGCTAAGCTCTTTAAACCAAAACTCATCTTTTTGCACGCTAAAGCCAACAAGAGCAGGAGTGGTAGGTGAGAGCTCAATGCCAAACTCACTTGCTATCTTGTAGCCAATATCGCTTGCGCCAAGGGCTTTGTAGCTTAGTCCGCCACTTGCGATAACTAAATTTCTAGCTCTAAATTTCTCATCTTTTGTCAAAATTTCAAAAATTTTATCTACTTTTTTAGCGCCGATAACCTCTTTGTTATAAAAAATTTCTGCATTTTGCCTTTTTAAAAGGAGGCTCAAAACGCTCTTTGCACCGCTATCACAGAAAAATTGATTTTGCTTTTGCTCGCTAAATTTAAGCTCACTAAAAAATTTCAAAACCTGATCAGGGCCTAGTACTTTTAAAATTTGCTCTATAAATTTTTGCTCGCCAAGGTAGTTTTTAGCGCTTACAAAGCGGTTTGTGATGTTGCACCTGCCGCCACCGCTTGCTAAGATTTTTTTGCCAGCGCTGCTGTTTTTCTCTAAAATGGCAACCTTTTTGCCTTTTAAATTTGCCCCTAAAAAGAGCCCGCTAGCGCCAGCACCAACGATGATGACGTCGTAGATCAAAACTTCAAGCTCTCTTTTAAAGCTACCTCGCTTGTTAGGCGAGAGTCAAATTTGATCACTTGATTTTTCTCGTTTTTGTAATAATCCACCACGCCTTTTTGGCTGTTTAGAAGCTCTAAATTTAAGCTCGCTTCTGGGCTTAGGTAGATATTTTTAAAGATTCTTGGATCGCTTAGGCTAAATAGCAAAACAAGCCAGATCACGCAAAGCACCACGCAGACGATGGCAAGCACTTTGAAGTTAAAGGTGTGCATGATATATCCGCCAACAGCGCCCCCAACAAAGCTTCCAAAGTAGCCAAATGAGTTAAAGATGCCAAGAGCGGTGCCTTTTTGTGAGGATTTTACAAATTTTGTCGCGGTTGATTGCATGATTGGCTCGTGAAGGTTAAAACCTACAAAAAATATCGCGATGCCAACCACAAAGAGAAATTTCGTAAAGCTAAGGGCAAAAATGGCGTAGGTTATGGCAAAAAGTAGCGTGCCAGCTATCAAGATGACCTTGCTAAGCCCCTTGCCATCGCCCAAAAATCCAGCCAGCCCCATAGCCAAAAAGCCAAGCACGGCGCCAAGCGTATAGACCTTGTAAAGCTCGCCACTTTCATAGCCATACTCTTTTACTAATATGATCGGGATCGCCAAGAATGCGATGCTTGTAAGCATTTTTTGCATGAAAGAGGTGAAATTTATGATCATATAGTCTTTTTGTAAAAAGAGCTTGCCAAATGGCACCTTCTGGGCCTTTGCGCTCACTTTTATCTCTTTTGGCACGACGGTGTAGAGTAGCACGACGCAAAGCAGGCTAAGAGCAGCGCTTAGATAAAAGAGGCTTGAAAGTCCGTAGTCTTTGGCAAGTAGCGGTCCAAGCACCATCGAAAGCGTAAAACTAAGCCCTATAAAAGCGCCCATTATCGCCATGGCTTTTGAGCGATTTTCTTCAGCCACAAAGTCGCTTATCATCGCTGTTGCCACGGCTCCTACAGCCCCCACACCTTGTAAAAATCTGCCAAAAAGCATCGTGTAAATTTCACTTGCTAGAGCGCAGACGATAGAGCCAACCACAAAGATCAAAAGCCCGATGGTTAGGGCTTTTTTGCGGCCGATCTTATCTGAAAGAGCGCCAAAAGGCACTTGAAATATCATCTGTGAGATCGCATAGACGCCTACTATTAGCCCAACTAAAAATTCGTTTGCGCCCTCTAAATTTAGGGCATAAAGGCTAAGCACCGGTAGGACTATAAAAAGTCCAAAAAATCTGCTAGCTACGATAAAAGATAGTGGCAAAACGCTTTTTAACATAAATTTTCCCTTATTTTTAAAAGGACTAAGTTTATCATTTTAATACTAATTTAAATTTAAAAATTTAATCTACTTTTTTGTAAAATACGCCCAAAAATCAAGGAGTTTTGCGATGAAAATCGTGCTTGCGACATCAAATTTAGACAAAGTAAAAGAGATAAAAGAGTTTTTAAAAGGCTATGAAATTTACGCACTAAGCGAGGTTGTGAAGCCATTTGAGATCGTTGAAGATGGTAGCACTTTTCAACAAAATGCGCTCATAAAGTCAAGAGCCGTCTTTGCAAAGCTTAAAGAGCAGGGACTTGAGGGCGAATTTGTCTCACTTAGCGATGATAGTGGCATCAGTGTGGATGCGCTTGGTGGCGAGCCAGGGATCTACTCAGCGCGCTACTTTGACCTTGATGAAAATGGCAAAGTGCGCGGCAAAAACGCAAATGACGCAAACAATAGAGCAAAGCTAATTAGCAAGCTAAAGGCGTTAAATTTAAAGAGCTCACCAGCTCACTACACCGCCTGTATCGCTATTAGCTCAAAATTTGGCGACTACACGGCCCATGGCTTTATGTATGGTGAGGCGATAGACGAGGAGCGCGGTACAAACGGCTTTGGCTACGATGCACTCTTTATCCCAGATGGCTTTAATAAGACGCTTGGTGAGCTAGATAACGAGACAAAGCTTAAAATTTCTCACCGCTCAAATGGGCTGGAGCTTGCAAATTTCGTGCTAAAAAGTCTAAAGAAAAACTTTAGTTAAGCTCCTTTAGTCCTTTGCTGGCTCGCTCCAAAAGACCCAGCGCGCGAGGGTTTTGCTCTTTGCCTTTTAAAATTTCAAGCACTTCTTTGTAGTTTTTGGCGGCTTCGTCCTTTTGCTCAAGCTTTGCTAGGTCGTTAGCGACCTCTATTAAAAGCTCTGATCGCACAAGCTCGTTGCCACTTAGCTCTGGCGTGATATCAAGTAAATTTAACGCTAAAATGTGGTTTTCGTAGGCTTTTGCAAAGTCATTTTTCATGTAGTAGGTGCTGCCGATGGACTTTATGCAAAGCAGCTCGTCACGCATCGGCGTATTTGAGTTGGTGTCATAAATTTTTTGAGCTTCTTGAAAATTAGTAAGCGCTTCGTCGTATTTGCCTAGTATCTTTTCTGCTGCGCCTATGTTTTGATAAGAGCGAGCTAGTAGCAGCTTGTCGCTAACGTTTGCCACGAGCTCTAGGGCTCTTTTGGAAAGCTCTAACGCCTTTTGAGGCTCTTTATTTACCATACGCATGCTAGCGCCATTTATGAGCGAAGTGATCGCCTGCTCGGTGTTGCCCTCTTTTAAGCAGACATCAGTCGCTTGCTCGGCTAAATTTATGGCTCTCTCCAAATTTCTATCGCTTTTATAAAACTCATTTACGCTCTCTTGAACTAGCTTGTCACAGCTACTTGCAAAGAGGCAAATAGGCGCTAAAAATGGCAAAATTTTCTTCATCTTTTTACATTTAATCTTAACATTTAGTAGCAAATTTGAACAACAATATTGACTGTAATACCAACTTTAACTATTTAAAAAACGAATAGCCATTAGGAATATCAACTATTCCATCTTTATCAGCACTAACTGCTTCCATTAATATATCAGAACAATAGCGAACTGGTTTTTTACTGGATATATTAATCTTGGGATAAATATAATATTTTTTAGAGATATCATCTAAATTGAATTTAGTAAAACAGTCAATATTGAAGTAGTCTCTATAGCAATTTAGTAAATACTCTAAGAAAAGCTTTGAAGACTTTAACTGTAAAACGGCTTTATCTATGTGTTTAATACTTGATTTAATTTCGCAAAAATATATTCTTAAGCCATCTCTTAAATTTAAAAAAACTATAAAATCACAATGTGAATCAGTTGAAACACTATCCCCTTTAAAAAACTTAATTGTATGAGTTTGTTCTTTTTGTCGTAGTATTACAACATCATCTTTATTTTTAAATGTAAAATTTATTGTTTTAATAAAACTTTCTTTTTTTTCTTCCGTTATTTTAAATGAGTTGCCGCAGGGTTTAATTTTTAATTCATCACAAATATTTTCTACAAAATCTTTTAAATTTTTATTCGTCATTTTTATTACTCTCTATAAGTGCAGCAAAAATTAAGCTTTGATTTTCATTTTGCATATCTATTGGAGAATCGAAAGTATTCATAAAAATTCCGCGTTCATTGATATCAACGCTACTCAAAATGTTTTTACCTTTTTTATTCTCTGCCAAATATGCTTTTACTTTTTGATGGTTAATTTTGTACTCTTTTGTATAACCTTTATTTTTAAATTTATCTATCTGGTTGTCAGTTAAACTTTCAAGCATTATACAATTACTTATTTCGCGAACAATATAATCACTATGAGTTGTTATAAACACTTTTATACCCGCATTTGCAAGTAATACCAAAAGCCTAGCAACTAAAATCTGATTATTTGGATGTAGATTTAATTCAGGCTCATCAATCATAAGGATGTCTTTCTTGCTGGCCGTATTAAGAATATAGAAATTTAACATTAAAAGAGATCTAACGGAGCTAGAAGCTATCTCTATATTGTAACCTTTTCTTGATTTTTTGGGTTGAAATAAAATTCCTATATCTGTAACCTTATATTTACCTCCAACTAAATTGCTTAATACCTTTAGGATTTCTTGATTCTTGCTATTGTCCTCTTTAAAACAACTATCTTTTTTAGATAGTTGTTTTAAGCTCCTTATAAAATTAATATTGTCTCTAACCGGTTTTGGGTATAGTTGTTTTTTTTCATCTAATATTTCAAATACATCAACATCTTCATCTCTTGCCATTCTTTTTAAAGTTTCCAATTTTGCTATTTTTGTAAAGTCAAGTTCTTCTTGAAAAATTGATGCTCCAGTCCTTTCAACGCTCAAAATAAAATTATTTCTTAAAATTATATGTAGTAAAGCGTCAGATAAAAGATTCATGTAGTCAGCAATATATCTTTTGCCTATAATACTATTTATGGGTTTTATTATAAGTCCATCATCATATAGAATATGTTCAAACCTTCTTTTTGCCCTTACCAATAAATTATCTGATATTAAAAATACATTAATGGCGTCTTTTATTTCATCCATTGAAATTGAGATTTCAACATTAAATTCTAAATTCGCAAAGTCATCTTCTTTTCCAGCCATAACTCCAATTAAAAAATATTCTTCGTACATTTTTGACTTGCTTAACATATGTTTTTGTAATCGTTCTTTGATTTTATTATATGTAAGTTTTATTTCTTGTATATCATCATGTTCTACATTATCAGAAATATCCCCTCTAGCTCTATAATAAGGTACCTCTCGTATATTGCGCATATAGTCTAAATAGCCATACAAACTGTAAGTAGCGTAAGTTTTGCCTGTATTATTTTCACCACATATAATAGTCAGATCGCCTACCTCAAAATTTGCCTCATCAAGCATTCCAACATTTTTCAGGCTTACTTTCATCAATAATCCTTTGAAATTTTTAAATTTATAATTATTTAAACGGGATTGTATCTAAAAAAAGATAAAATCGAAGGAAAATTAAAGGAGCCAAAAATGTCAAATATCTTAATCATCGGAGCAGGTGGCGTGAGCCAAGTCGCAACCGTAAAATGTGCGATGAACTCGGACGTTTTTATAAATATCACCCTAGCAAGCCGCACAAAAAGCAAGTGCGACGCGATCGCTAAATTTATAAAAGATCGCCTTGGCGTGCAGATAAACACCGCGAAAATCGACGCTGACGACACAGCGGCCGTGGTGGAGCTCATCAAACAAACAAAGGCTGATTTGCTTCTAAACGTCGCACTGCCATATCAAGACCTAACGCTCATGGACGCTTGCGTAAAGGCTGGCATACCTTACATCGACACCGCAAACTACGAGCACCCAGACACGGCGAAATTTGAGTACAAACTGCAGTGGGCGAAAGATGGTGACTTCAAAAACGCTGGTACCATGGCGCTTCTTGGCTCTGGCTTTGACCCAGGCGTGACAAACGTTTTTTGCGCCTACGCACAGCAAAATTTATTTGACGAGATCCACGAGATCGACATCCTAGACTGCAACGCTGGCGATCACGGATATCCATTTGCGACAAATTTCAACCCAGAGATAAATTTACGTGAAGTTAGCGCAAATGGCCGCTACTGGGAGGCTGGCAAGTGGATCGAGACAAAGCCGATGCAGATCATGTTTAAGTGGGACTACCCAAAAGTAGGCGTCAAAGATAGCTATCTGCTCTATCACGAGGAGCTAGAAAGCTTAGTAAAAAACATCAAAGGACTAAAGAGAATTCGCTTTTTTATGACCTTTGGACAAAGCTACCTAACGCACATGAAGTGCCTAGAAAACGTGGGAATGCTACGCATCGACGAGGTCGAGCATAACGGCGTGAAAATAGTGCCGATCCAGTTTTTAAAGACGCTTCTGCCTGATCCTGCAAGCCTTGGCCCTCGCACAAAAGGCAAAACAAACATCGGCTGCGTGATACGTGGGCTAAAAGATGGCAAAGAGCGCCAAGTCTATATCTACAACGTCTGCGATCACGAGGCTTGCTACGCCGAGACAGGCGCGCAGGCTGTTAGCTACACCACAGGCGTGCCAGCGATGATAGGCTCACTAATGGTCGCAAAAGGCATCTGGAGCGGCAAAGGTGTCTTTAATATGGAAAATTTCGACGCAAAACCTTTCATGGACGAGCTAAATAAGCAGGGATTGCCGTGGGAGGTAATAGAAATGAAACCAGGAGAGAGATACGAAGTTTAAATTTTAGACTCGCTAGGCTTGTCTTTTTCTACTTATACTTCGTTGGTTTTAAATTTTGCTCGGTCATTACCCACTCGGTAACTCCCGTCACAAAATTTAAAACCGCCTCGTCTAAGCTAAAAATCCTGCACCTAAATTTATTAAATTTAACCCTTCGAAAGGCTATATGTCTAACCTTGAGGCAAAATTTACTTCAAACATTTAAATCCATTTCGCAATACTTCGCCTGAGTTCTATTAAATTTTATTTTTGTTTGGTCATTACCAGATTGGTGGCTCTTGCCTCAAAATTTAAAACCATCTCGTCTAGATAAAAGTCACTTCGCCTAATTTTTGCCTTTAAATTTAAACCTTTTCGCCAAACAAAACCTTGATAAATTTACCTCACTCCACCAAAGCAAATTTTCTAAATTTACGCCCAAAGCTAGTTTTGGGCGCTTGTTGCTGCCAATTTATAAATTTATGCTATATTCACGAGATCTTAATCGCAGCTAAAAAAGGGGAAATCTTGCAATCAACAAAAACATCTATCTGGTTTTTAGTCATCCTAAGCGGTCTAATGGCCTGCACCTCGCTATCCACGGACGTCTATCTACCTGCCATGCCTACTATGGAGCGACAGCTTCATGGCGATGCGGAGCTAACGATCACTGGCTTTTTGATCGGTTTTGCTATCGCACAGCTCATTTGGGGACCTATTAGCGACAGGATAGGGCGAAAACTCCCGCTATTTATCGGTATGGCGCTCTTTGTCGTTGGCTCCATCGGATGTGCCATGTCACAAAGCATGAGCGAAGTGATAATCTGGCGTATCTTTCAAGCCACAGGCGCGTGCGTGGGACCTATGCTTAGCCGTGCGATGATCAGCGATGTTTTTGAAAACAGCGAAGCTGCAAAGATGCTTTCAAATTTAGTCATCATCATGGCTGCAGCTCCTATCATAGGACCGCTACTTGGTGGCGCATTACTAGAGATTGGCACTTGGCACTGGATATTTTGGCTAATGGCAGCTGCAAGTGCTTTTTTGTTTATCCTTATCTTCTTCTTGCCAGAGACGTTGCCACAGCAGAAGCGCTCAAAAGAGCCGATGATAAACTCGTTTAAGAGCTATTTTGTGCTTATAAAAGATGCTAAATTTATGAAATACACTCTAAGTGTAACTTTCTTTTACATCGCAGCATACGCCTTTATCACGGGATCGTCATTTGTTTATATAGATTATTTTGGCATACCGAGCAAGTACTATGGCTTTTTGTTTGGCGTAAATATACTTGGTGTGGCGGCGCTTAGTTTTTTAAACAAGAGCTTGGTCAATAAATTTAGCCTAAATTCGCTTCTTATCACCTCAAGCACAGTCGCTTTTGTCGCTGCGGCTTTGCTTTTAGCGCTTACATTTTTTGGCATCGCCGGAGTTTGGGGCGTTATCATACCTATGTTTTTCGTCTTTAGTATGAACGGTATCATCGCCTCTTGCTCAAACGCAGCCGCTCTTAATCAAGTCCCTCAAGAGATGAAAGGCAGAGCAAATGCTCTCATTGGCTCACTGCAATATGGAAGCGGTATCGTCTCATCAGCCATGCTAGCGCTCTTTACGACCACGACGCCACTTATCATGTCAGCCATCATCTTTGTCTTTATATTTTTGTGCTGGCTAGCTGCCTATCTAAACAAATAAACTCTCAAAAGGGCTTAAATGCCCTTTAAATTTAAAGCTATTTCACCTATAATAAAGCCAAAATTTAAAAGGAAATTTCGGTGCTAACGATAGAAAATTTATATATTTTGGTGGCAGCTCTTGCGCTTATTTGCGTGATACTAGTAGCTTTTTTGATAAATGCAAATTTGCAGAAGGCAAAACAAAGAGAAAATTTAGAAAATTTACAAGATGAGCTAAAAGATAGCGAGCGGCTAAATATCGAGCAAAGGGCAAAACTTGAAGCAAATAACGACAAGATAAACGAGCTAGCTAAAAATTTAGACGAGTATAAAATTTCGCTCAGACAAAAAGATGAAAAAGAGGACGAGCTAGAGCGCGAGCTAAGGCGTCTAAACGAGGAGCTTGGCAGCCAGACAAAGATGGCTGAGATGGCAAAGTCGCTATCTTTAAATTTGCAAAACGAGCTTGGTGCAAAAGAGGATGAGTTAAAAAGATCAAACGAGAGTGAAAACGAGCTAAAACGCGCTATCGTCGCACTAAAAAGCGAGATCGAGGCCAAAGAAAACATCCTAAGATCGCAAGAAGAGAATTTAAAAAAGGTAAAAAACGAGCTAAATTTAGAGTTTGCAAACCTTGCTAATAAGATATTTGAAGAAAAAAGTGCAAATTTCTCAAAAAACAGCAAAGAGTCACTTGAGCTCTTACTAATGCCACTTGGTGAGAAGATAACAAGCTTTGAAAAGAGGGTAAATGACGCCCACAGCGACTCGCAAAAGAGCGCAGGCGAGCTTAGTGCGCAGCTAAAAGAGGTGGTCGAGCTTGGCAAAAATATGTCAAAAGAGGCAAACTCGCTAAGCACGGCGCTAAAAGGCAGCAACAAGGTCCTTGGTAACTGGGGCGAGATGCAGCTTGAGCGAACGCTGGAAGCTGCAGGGCTAGAAAAGGGCACGCACTACGCAACACAAGAGAGTTTTGACATAAGCGGCAAAAAGCTCATACCTGACTTTGTCATAAATTTCCCAGACGACAAACAGATGATAATAGACAGCAAAGTCTCACTCCATGCCTACGAAAAGGCGGTTGCGGCGGCTGACCCGGCGCAGAGCAAACTAGCTCTTGGCGAGCACATCGCCTCAATAAAAAAACACATCGACGAGCTAGCTAAAAAAGACTACTCAGCGCTTGTGAAAAGCCCTGATTTTGTGCTGATGTTTGTGCCAGTTGAGCCGGCATTTTTGGAGGCTTTGAAATTTGATCCAAATTTATTTAACTACGGCTATGAGAAAAAAGTTGTGCTAGTCTCGCACACGACGCTCATGCCGCTACTTCGCGTGGTGGCAAATTTATGGCGCATGGAGCATGGCAACAAGGAGGCAAAGGAGATCTTAAAGAGTGCAAATGAAATTTATGAGAAATTTTGCACCGTCGCTGAGAAGCTAAATAGGCTTGGAAACTCGGTGAAATCGGTAAATGATAACTTCAATGAGGTCGTTAAAAGCGTGAGTGGTCAAGGTGGGCTTGATAGCAGGCTGGAGAAATTTAAAAAGATCGCTATAAATTCCAAAGATACGCAGGTAAAAGAGCTTGAAGCAAGACCTAGAGAGATCTTGCTAGCTAGCTCTAAAGAGAAAATTTAGAAATTTAGAGCAAAAGTTTTTTAGCAGGCGCCAAAAAACCTTTAAATTTAGTGATGCATGTGCATATTAGTTGAGTTATCATCACTCATATTTTGCATCATCATCTTGTGGTGATCATGCATCGGCATATCTGCTGGCATGTTCATCGGCATATTCATATGCATATCCATCTCACCATTTTCAGCCTTGTAGCCAGTTATGGTAGGATCAACCATGCCAAATATCATAGCGACGTGTGCGACGATCAAGGCAAATATGAGTAGGAAAAAGTGAAGCTTTAGCTTTGCCTTTTCGCTTGCGTTTTTGTAGATCAAATTTAGCTCTAAAAGCGCGATGCCAAGAAGTGGTATGACGCTGATGAGATATGAGTAGACAGCGATGACATCGGCATATCCACGCCATTTTATACTTGGATAAATTTTTGCCATAAAATAGATCACAAGAGCTGTAAAATAGACCCCAAGCACTATGCCAGCAAATTTGCCAACAGCCTTATAGCCAGCATTCTTACCGCTATCCATGTGATACATAGTGAGAAACTCCATCGCCACTAAAAGCTCCGTAAGCCCCACAGGTATCACCATGAAGAGGATTAGATTGTAAGGTTGATTGAGCGATAAAAGCTCCATGTAGTGTGTCATTACCATTGTAAGTCCTTTGTAAAAAATTTAAAGAAGTTTAACGCCAAATTGCTAATAATCATAAAATATCAAGATAACAAATTTAAGCTAGTCTTTAAACTCGTGTGAGATGACTGGAGAGAATTCCTCCCAGTGAAGCTTAGTTTTAAAGGTCGGCATCTTGCTTTGATAAGGCTCTTTTTTAAGCGCAGCAACCGCGACGCTATCGCCTTGTGGCTTGGCTGGTGCTTCTAGGTTTAAAACGGCTCTTTCAAGCTCGATGAAGTCTTGTAAGATGAGCGCATAGGAGCGGAAGAAATTTGCATTTTTATGAGCCAAAAGTAGCGAGCCAAACTCATCTATAAATAAATTTAAAGTCTCACCAAAGAGCTTGTCGCTGATATTTTTTGCGCCGTTAAATTCGTCATTTAAAAATGTTGCCATCGCCAAAAATATAAAGCCAACATAGTCCTCACTATCCTTGCAAATCTCCTTGTCACGCCTATATGGGCTAAGCTTTAGGCAGTGTATCACCCTAAGTCTAGCCGCGCCGTTATCTCTGCCCTCTTCATAAAATGAGGCGCTTAAAGGGATATTTGTAAAGCCAAAAAGAACGTCATTTTGCTCGCTTGTAAGCTCATCAAAGCTAAATTTATCTAAATTTGCAAACGCCTCTGCGCTTTGCTCGCTCAAAGGATTTTGTGCTAGGTAGCTAAGCTGCTCTTTCCATCTCGCAAACCCCTCATCGCTCGTGTGAAAAAAGAGTGGATACGCTAAAAATTCGTAAAAATATGACCTTGCTTTTATGATGTTTTTATCCATTTAGTAAATCCTCTTTCATCGCATTTAGCTGGGCTTGCACCATGATCTTTGCCTTGCAGTCAGCGCAGCAGTAAAGTGACTTGATCTTGGCTCTGTCGTTGCCAAATCTTGGCTGCATGATCGCTGCGATCTTCTCGACTGCTTTTTTAGTAGCAAACTCTTTTCCGCACTCTACGCAGGCAAATAGCTCGTCGTGTGCAAGCTCGCTATAAACGAAAAACTCAGGCTTAAGAGCGATCTTGCCGACCTCAAGTGAGACGGTGTTTTTCTCAGCGCAGCTTAGCTCGCAGTAGCCGCAGGCGGTGCAAACGCTTGGGTTAAATAAAATCGAATTTGTCTTCTTATCAGCCACCAAAGCGCTTACGTTACAAGCTCCAACACAGCTAAGGCAGAGCGTACAGGTATCAGCATTTATCGTGACTTCGCCATATCTTATCATCTCGCCGCTTTTTACGACGCCAAGATCATCACCACCCACGATAAACTCAAGTCTTTTAGCAAAAATTTCTCTCTTTGGCAGTGCGTATTCGTTGATAGAGTGCTGAGAGCCGTCTATTAGTTTTGCTTTTTTAAGTGCGCTTTCAAGCTCGGCCTTGTCTTTTGCGTGGTATATCGCTTGCTCTTTAAATTTAAGCTCATAAATTTGATTTAATATGCTAATGGCGTCCTTTTCGCCCTTGCTAAGGCTCTTGCTATATAAAATCGCACTTGCGCCGCTTTCTTGAAGAAGCGTCAAAAAGTGCGTTTGGCTTAGCAGATGTGGGGCTAGGATAACAAAAGGTAGGACATTTTCTGGTAGGCTCACGTTAATCTCTTCTAAATTTATCTCTTCAGATACGACGAGAGCGATCTTATCTTTGTAAAGCTTAGCGATAGTGGCAAATGAGCTTTGTGGCATGAGCGTCGAGTCTAGCGAGCCGCTAGGGCAGACGCTGATGCAGTTTCCGCAGTTTGTGCAATCTATCGCTGAAAAGACCAGGTGCTTTGTCTCGTCCTCTTTTAAGATGGCAACCGTTGGGCAAATCTCTGCGCAACGTCCGCAAATTTCAGTCCTGCGCTCGTGATACTGGCAGATTGATGAGTCGTACTGAGTAAAGCTTTTGTATCTAAATTTTGGGCTTTTTGCATTTAAAATTTCAAGCACCTTTTCATCTTTTAGTCCTGAAATTTCGTAGCAGCCGCTTTGCTTTAGCATATAATCCCTTGCGTTTTCAACTAAGAAAAAGTCGCAATCAACCTCAAATTCATCATTTGCCCTAAGCACCAAAACGCTTAGCTCGCCAGCTGCGCCATATATAAATTTAACCTCAAAGTGCGTGAGCTCTATCACTTTGTAGCCATTTTCTTTTAGTAAATTTGCTAGCTCTTCACGGCCTGAGTTGCTTACTATGACGACATTTTTGCCGACCTCTTTTTCGTAATCCACATCCTTTGCCATATCAAAGGCGCTCGCTCTTGCCTCGTAGAGCAAAAGTGTGTTTTTGGCTTTTTCTAAGACGCTTACGGTGGTATTTTTAAGGTAGAAATTTATCTCAGGTGCGGTAATGTTTGCTTTAAGCTTTGGTGAGTTTGAGACTAGATAGTCGCCATTTTCATTGTTGATCTCTATTTGCTCATTTAGCATCAAAGCATCGTCAAAATCGTTATAAAAGCCAAATTCTTTCATTGTTTCTCCTATTATCAAAAACGGGCTTATTCTAATATTAATGGGATTAATAGACTCTGAAATTTATATGCTCTTTTTTTGCTCTAAGTTTTAATTTATAATATTTTTATGTTAAAATCACGCCTTGGTAAAACTAACTTACTAGGAGCGCAAATTGAATGATTTAAGAAATATCCCACAAGTTGATAAGATCATAAAAAACGAAGCATTTTCGGGACTTGACACGAGTTTAGTCACTATGCTTGCAAGGCAAATTTTAGATGAGGTTAGAGCTAAAATTTTAAATGAAAATGCTAGCTTTGAGGGCGAAGAGATAATAAATTTGATCCTAGATGAGTATGATAAATTTAATGAAGCAAGCTTGCAAAGGGTGCTAAATTTAACCGGCGTTGCCATACATACAAACCTCGCTAGAAGCGTCATCGATAAAGAAATTTTAAGCCGTGCGACACCTGTTATCACAGGGTACTCAAACCTTGAATACAACCTAAAAACAGGCAGCCGCGGCAATAGATATGACTATGTTGGCTCGCTAATAGCAAGGGCTTTTGGTTTTGAAGACGCCATCGTTGTAAATAACAACGCAAGCGCTGTATTTTTGGTGCTAAACACCTTTGCAAAGGGCAGAGAAGTGGTCGTTAGCAGGGGCGAGCTAGTCGAGATCGGCGGCAGTTTTAGAGTGCCAGAGGTGATGGCAAACGCAGGCTGCATCCTAAAAGAGGTCGGCACTACAAACAAAACTAGGCTAAAGGACTACGAAGAGGTGATCAGCGAAGAGACGGCGATGCTTGTAAAGGTTCATAGATCAAATTTTGACATCGTGGGCTTTAGTGAAGAGAGCTCGGCAAACGAGCTTAGCGAGCTAGCAAATAGACGAAATTTGATAGATTATTTTGATCTTGGCAGTGGATTTTACGGAAATTTACCCTTTAACTTAGACAAAAACGAGCCAGATCTAAAGAATTTAAAAGATGTTTCGCTAGTTAGTTTTAGCGGCGACAAGCTGCTTGGCGCGGTGCAGTGTGGCATCATTGTCGGCAAAAAAGAGCTCATCGCAAAGCTTAGGAAAAACCAACTCTTAAGAATGCTTCGAGTTGATAAAGTGATCATCTCGCTTTTGGCTGAGAGCATAAAAGCCTATCTAAACAAAGAATTTGAGCTTATCACAACGCAAAAACTGCTTCACAAAAGCGTAAAAGAGCTTGAAAGCTTAGCAAATTTTATAAATAAAAATTTAAAAAATCCACTTGAGATCGTGCGCACACAAACCTTTGTAGGGGGCGGTGCTATGCCAAATAAAAAGATCCCAAGCGTGGCGCTTGCATTTAGCGGCGACGCAAATTTAAACGAGCTTAAATTTAGGCAAAAAAGGGTGATCGGCCGCATAGAAAATGATAAATTTATGCTCGATCTTAGATCGCTTCTTGATGAGGACGTAGAGACGCTAATAAAAATAATAAATGAAACGGAAGAAAAATGAGTTTAATAATAGGAACAGCAGGGCATATCGACCACGGAAAAACCGCGCTTATAAAGGAACTAAACGGCTTTGAGGGGGACAATCTTGAAGAGGAGAAAAAGCGTGGCATAACGATCGATCTAAGCTTCTCAAATTTAAGCAAAAATAGCGAAAATATCGCGTTTATCGACGTGCCAGGGCATGAAAATCTCATAAAAACGATGATAAGTGGCGCGTACGGCTTTGATGCGTGCTTGTTTGTTGTGGCGGCAAATGACGGGCTTATGCCTCAAAGCTTGGAGCACCTTGAAATTTTAAATCTTCTTGGCGTGAAATCTGTGATCGTGGCGCTTACAAAGTGCGATCTAGTGGATGTTGCCACCATAAATTTAAGAAAAAAAGAGATAAGAGATGAAATTTCTAAATTTAAAAACCTGCAAATTTTAGAAATTTTTGCCGTTAGCATAAAGGATAAGGCGAGCATCGATGAGCTTAGAAACTACCTCTTTACGCTAAGAGCCAAAAAGCGCGATGAGGACGGCGTTTTTAGATACTACATCGATAGGGTTTTTAGTCTAAAAGGTATCGGAAATGTCGTAACTGGCACCGTTATAGAGGGAAGCGTTAGTAAAAACGAGAAGCTTTTTAACTACGACGCTGGCAAAGAGGTGCTAGTAAGAAGCGTGCAAAGCCACGATAAATTCGTTGATAGCGCCGGAGTTAGCAGCCGCGTGGCGCTTAATCTAACTGGCATAGAGCTTAGCGAGCTAAAAAAGGGTCAGCTACTTAGCAAAAAGGGCTTTTTTAGGGGATTTAGAGAGGTCGATGCGGTCGTGACTGCTAAGAATTTGATACATTCACAAAGCGTAACCTTTTGCGTGGGCGCTAAAAACGTGCCCGCAAAGGTGCTAATACTTAGCCAAAAAGATGATAGCTACTTTGTAACATTTAAATTTCAAAGCGATATGTTTTTGAAATTTGATGAGGCCTTTGTTCTCATCTCAGATGCGCGCGTGATAGGCGGTGGTAGGGTGCTAAATCCTGTGCTTGAGCCACTAAAAAAGGCTGGCAAAATTCTCTTTTTAGCCTCGCTTTTAAAGCATGATTTTGTTGAAGCTTTTTCTATCTTAAAAGAGGCTCACAAAAATGGCTTTGGCATCATCTCTTCTTATCAAAGATTTGGTCTAAATCACGAAGAAGCCGTAGCCGTGGCTAAAAAAGTCTCAAATGTTTTTGTCGATGAAAAGGCTTTAAATATCTACGATCTAAGCGCGGTTGAGCGGATAAAATCAGCCATTAAATTTATGATAGAAAAGAATGAATTTGCTGTCTTTTCAGCTCAAAGTATCAGCCTAAAACTTGCTTGGGCTAGCCAAAATTTAGCCCAAAAAGCGCTTGATGAGCTTGAAAGTGCAAATTTGATCGCCAAAGATAGCGGTGTCTATACCAAAAAAGGCGTTGATCTTAGCAAGCTAAAAGTTAGGCTTGAAGATAAAATTTATGAAATTTTAGAAAGTGGCAAGCTAGCCCCAACAGCGCCATATAATATATATGATGAGTTAGAGATCGATAGGGTTAGTGGCGACAATGCCCTTAAAAAACTTACTGCAATGGGCAGGGTCATAAGGCTGGAGCATAACCTTTTCATCACTAGAAATTCACTAAAAATGGCACTTGATAAACTAAGAGAGATCATAAAAAATCAAGGCTTTGTAAATGTCACAAACGCCAAGGATGTGCTAAATTTAAGTAGAAAATATATAATCGCCTACCTTGAGCAGCTTGATCTTGAGAGTGACATAATGAAGCAGGGAAATGATAGGGTTTTTCGCGGTTAGTATTCATTTACAAAAAGCAAATATAATCCGCCAAATTTTTAAAAAGGATAAAAATGAAAAAAGTGATCTTAGCCTCAATCATCGCGGCAACTAGCCTAATGGCAGCAAGCGATAAGCAAATAGAGGAGTTCTACTCTCAAATGGTTGATAGCAGCGTAAAAGTAAAGGTAGCTGACCGTCACAAAGTTGCAGGCGACATCGAAGCTGTCGTTGTGAAGTTAAGCAAAGATGGCAACTCACAAGATGAGATAGTATTTACAAAAGGCGACTTCATCTTCCCAGACGTGATCGATCTAAAAGAGCAAAAATCATACCTAGCTGAAGTGAAAAAAGAGGTCATCGCAAAGGGAATTTCTAAAATTTATAAAGATGAGGACAAGGCAAATATCATCGTTCTTGGTAGCGATCCTAAAAAGCCAACTATCATAATGTTTTCAGACCCAGAGTGCCCATACTGCAGAGCTGAGCTAGCAAAGATCGAGACAACACTAAAAGATAGCAATGTTGAGATCGTCCTAACTCCAGTGCATGATGTCTCATCACTTCAAAAAAGCTCGCTAATCTACAAAGATGCAAAAGCTGCTAAGAGTGACAGTGACAAGGTTAAAATTTTAAGAAAATACTACGCTGAAGACTATAACGTAGATGATAAGAGCGTTAGCAAAGATGATGTCGCAAAGATCGATAATCTGCGCAAAAAATACTTTGCAGCTGGCGTTAGATCAGTGCCATTTATCGTAAATAAAAGCGATCTAAAATAACATTTTCTAGGGAGCTCTCCCTAGAATTTCTACTACAAATAAATTTCTTAAATTTAAAGTATATTTAACTATATTTTTAATAAATACTTAACAAATACAATTAACATTATATATTTACTTTGCTTAACTTAGAAATATGCTAAATTTACATAGTTTAACTTTAGGGTGCTAAAATGCCCTAAAATAGGCTATTTGCGATATTTTAGAAATTCTAAATATGCAAATTTTACATATTATTGAACCAAATTTCTCAAAATTTTGAGGCGTAAGGAGAAAAAATGCAAGGATCAAGAAGAGATTTTCTTAAAAAATCTCTAAAAGTCGGTGCTGCCAGCGGAGTACTCGCAGTCTCAGCCGTAGCAAAAGTGACTAGCGATGACTTGGCTCCTGATGACAATGGCGTTGTCGTAGGCAAGTCAAACAAAAAAGAGGTGCTTTATAAAAAAAGCAAGAACTGGGAAACCTACTATAAAATCGCATACTAAGGGAGAAAACCATGAGTGATGCACGTATAGGAAGACGTTCATTTTTAAAGCTAGCCGCACTAGGTGCTGGCACCACAATGGCTTTTGGACAAAATGATACGATCAGACAAGCGAGCGCAGAGGAGATAAAAGACCCTTTTGCTGGCTCAAAAAAGGTTAGAACGATATGTTCTATATGTTCAGCAGGCTGTGGTATCGAGGCTGAGGTACAAGATGGTGTTTGGGTTCGTCAAGATATGGCGATGTTTCACCCGATATCTCAAGGCTCACACTGCTCAAAAGGTATCGATCAGATCGATCTTACGCATAGCAAACAGCGCATCAAATATCCTATGAAAAAGGTTGATGGCAAATGGCAAAGAATTTCATGGGATCAAGCTGTAAATGAGATCGGCGATAAGATGCTTCAGATCCGCAAAGAAGATGGTCCTGATAGCGTTATATTCTTAGGGTCTGCGAAATTTAACAACGAGCAAGCATATTACTTTAGAAAATTTGCTGCGTTTTGGGGCACAAACAGCAACGACCACGTAGCAAGAATTTGACATAGCGCAACAGTCGCCGGTGTGGCGAATACTTGGGGTTATGGCGCGATGACAAACCACTTTGGAGATATGGCTGCAAATTCGAAATGTATATTTATAATAGGTGCAAACCCAGCTGTGGCAAACCCAGTTGGCGGCATGAAGCACACTTTGCAAGCAAAAGATAGAAACAACGCAAAAGTGATCGTAGCTGATCCAAACTTTACAAAATCAGCCGCTCACGCTGATCTATACCTAAGACAAAGATCAGGTACCGATATAGCGCTTGTTTATGGACTTATCCACATCATCTTAAAAAATGGCTGGGAAGATAAAGAATTTATAAAAAATAGAACTTACGGCATCGACGAGATAGCAAAAGAGGCTGAGCACTGGACACCAGAGGTCACATCTGACGTTACAGGCGTACCAGTTGATAAGCTAATGGAGGCTGCAAATATCCTAGCTCACACAAAACCAGGCACGGTGATCTGGGCACTTGGCATCACTCAGCACTCAGTTGGTAGCTCAAATACGAGAATTTTACCTATCCTTCAACTAATCCTAGGCAACATGGGCAAACCAGGTGGCGGCTGTAACATCATCCGTGGTCACGACAACGTTCAAGGCTCAACCGATATGTGTAACCTCTCAGATAGCTTGCCGATGTATTACGGACTAACTGACGCGGCTTGGAAGTACTACTGCCAAGGCTGGGGTGTTGATTATGACGAGTTTGTAAAACGCTTTGCAGTCTCAACCAAAGAGCCAAAACAAGGCGGCACACCAGTTAAAAACACTGTTTTTGAAGAGTATTATTACCACGATCCTAAAAATCCAGAGGATAGAAACTGGAGAAATGAAAAAGGCTGGTCGCTTTCAAAATGGTGGCAAGGCGTCTTAAAAGAGGAAAATACCTTTAGTAGTGGTGCATTAAGAGTTCTTTGGGTTCAAGGGACTGGTCTAACATCTATGGCGCACCTAGCTAAAATCCAAGAAGCAGCTTCAAAACTAGATATGATCGTAGTTGCTGAGCCATTTGTAAATGAAATTTCTATCCTTTCAGATAGAAAAGATGGCGTTTATATCTTGCCAGTAGCAACTGCCTTTGAAAACGAAGGTCACCTAAACGCTACAAACCGCTCAGGTCAGTGGAGAACAAAAGTCGTTGATCCACTTTATGAGAGCAAGGGCGATCACGAAGTAATGTTTGCATTTGCTAAGAAATTTGGCTTTTACGATGAATATGTAAAAGGCATGAAGATGGCCGTCGTAGATAGAGAGCTAAAACAAGTAAAAGATGACTTTGTATGGCCAGATGACGCGACAAATGAGATAGCAAGGGTTGGAAATTCTATCGGTTATGGCGGCAGAACTGCTGAGATGTTTAGACGTCACCAAGCAAACTGGGATAAATTTGACCCAGATACGCTAATAGGTCTTGGTGGCGAAGTAAAAGGCGAATACTACGGCAAGCCATGGCCAGCATGGGATGAAAAACACCCTGGCACACCGATACTTTACGATATGAGCAAGTCTTATGCAGAGGGCGGCTCTGGCTTTAGAAACCGCTTTGGTCTAGAGCATAACGGCGTTAGTCAGCTAGCTAGCGATGAGAGCACACTTGTTGGCTCAGCCATAAAAGGTGGCTACCCACAAATAACTAAAGATAATATAGAAAAAGTCCTAGGCATCACTCTAACAGAAGAAGAAAAAGCTAAGATAGGACCTAGCTGGAGCATGGACTACAGCGGTATCATCTTAGAAAAATGCCGTGAAAAAGGGGTCGTGCCGTATGGTAACGCAAGGGCTAGAGCTATCGTTTGGGAATTTCTTGATCCTATCCCAAAACATAGAGAGCCTATCCACTCACCACGCTGGGATCTTGTCCAAAAGTATCCGACATTTGATGATCAAGCTAGAAATTTCCGTGTTTCTACTAAATTTAAGTCAGAGCAACAAGCAAAAGACTGGTCAAAAGAGTTTCCTATCGTATTTAGCACGCAACGCGTCGTAAATTTAAGTGGTGCGGGAATGATCGAAAGAACAAGTAAATATCTCTCAGCCATCACACCTGAGATGTTTGCTAACGTCCATCCTGAGCTTGCTTTAAAATACGGCATAAAAGATCGCGATATGATGTGGATCCACAGCCCGCAAGGCACGAAGATCAAAGTAAGATGCTACCACAGCTATATGGTAACTCCAGATAGAATTTGTATGCCTTATAACTTCGCTGGCGTCATGCAAGGTGTCGATCTCTCGGCTCGCTACCCAGAGGGTACTAAGCCTTATGTTATCGGCGAGAGCTTTAACACAGTTACAAACTACGGATTTGACCCTGTTACTCAAATTTCAGAATTTAACGCAGGTCTTTGCCGCATAGAAAAAGCTGAAGAGAACACCTTTAAAACATCGTTTTATCACGAGTATGGCGAGAGAGACGCCCTAGGTAAAGAGTAAGGAGAGAAAAATGGCAAGAATGAAATTTTTTGTAGATACTAATAGATGTATCAGCTGCTTTGGATGTCAAGTCGCCTGCTCTTCTGCTCATGAGCTTCCAGTAGGAATTTATAGAAGAAAGGTTATCACGCTTCACGATGGCATAGAGGGTAAAGAGGTCTCAACTACTATCGCATGCCAGCACTGCACCGACGCGCCTTGTGAGCAAGTTTGTCCAGTTGATTGCTTCTACATTAGAGCTGATGGTATCGTGCTTCATGATAAACATAAGTGCATAGGCTGTGGATACTGCTTATATGCTTGTCCATTTGGTGCGCCGCAGTTCCCTAAAGACGGGGCATTTGGCGTAAAAGGCGTAATGGATAAATGCACTATGTGTGCAGGCGGCCCAGAGCCAACTAACTCACACGAGGAGAGAGAGCTTTACGGTCAAAACAGAATGGCTGAGGGCAAAGTGCCTATGTGTGCGGCTATCTGTTCTACAAACGCACTTTTAGTTGGCGACGCTGCTGAGGTTTCAAATGTATATCGCAAACGCGTTATGCTAAGAAATACAGGACTAAACGTATAACACTAAGGAGGGCGCTTGCTCTCCTTTTAAATTTATAAAATTTAAATTATTTTTATGATTTTTATAATCTAAAATTTCATCAATAATTTTTCTTATCTATTGAAATTAGCAAAAATATATAACTTTTTTATCTCGATATGAAATTTTGATCTAACCCTCTAAAGCCCTAAATTTACGTAAAGTTGATTATTAGATTGTAAAAAATATTATTTATACTTTCAAATTACATTCTTTTATGATAATCGTTTTTATTTTAATCAAAGTAAAGCATTGGTAATATTTCACATTAAAATAATCTCACAGGTGGTTTAATTAATGAATAAATTTTTTAAATTTATGCTTATCATGCTACTGCCTATCTGGCTTGTAGCAAAAAATGACGACTACACACAAGTCGCAGCTCAGATAAAAGAGTCATTACAAAAAGTAATAACAGAGTATAGAGCTGGCAACGTCGAGCAAGCAGTTAGCGATACTCAAAATGCTTATTTTGGTCTGTTTGAAGATGTCGAAGCTGGCATCAGAATAAATTTAGGTCAGAAAAAAGCTTACTCTATGGAGAAGCAGTTTGGCGAGATCAGAAAGGCGATAAAAGCTGGCGAAGCACCAGATGATGTGCAAAAAAGAATAGATCAGATAAATAGCGAAATCGCTGAAGTTTTGCCAGTTATTTTAAATGGACATAAGCTTGTTGGTGAGTACTCAGACACCCCAGCACAAGCTGCTACAAGTGGCTATGACACTTCTAAATTTATCCCTGAGTGGAAGGTAGCATTTGAAAATTTATCAGCAACTCTTGATAAAGCCATAGCAAGCTACGAGGGCGATAAACAAGATGATGCTAAAAATTCTATCCAAGATGCTAAATTTAATGATTATAGAAACACTCAACTTGAAATCGCCGTTCGCCAATATATAGAAAATGGCAAAAGCATAGATGCTGACATCCAAAGAAAGATGGGTGAAGCAATAAGTGGCATCACAAATGGCATAACAAAAGATGATTTTAAAACAAAGCTAGAAGAGATCAAAAAGCTAACTTATGATGCCGTTTCAAAACTCCCAGCTGAAACAGTAAAACTAGCAAAAGTTGATATGAGTAGCGCAGCATCTAGCGATAGTAGCGAAGATAGTGGCACAGACTACACTCAAACTGTTAAAAACATAAATGACAAAATTCAAGCAGCCATCGCACTTTACAAAGGCGGCAATAGTGCTAAAGCTATGGGCGATATCCAAGATATCTACTTTGATGAGTTTGAAGGTAGCGGCATGGAGAACAAAGTAGGTGCGATAGATGTCAATTTAAAAACAGCTATCGAAGCTACATTTGGTAACCTTGTAGCCCTTATGAAATCAGGCGCAGACGAAAAAACACTTGAAGAGAGTGCAAGTAAGATGTCATCTCAGCTAGCAGCTGCACTTGAGAAAACTAGCGGTTCAAGCTCACCTTGGACGCTATTTATCTGGGCGCTAACTATCATCTTAAGAGAGGGCTTTGAAGCTCTTATCATCGTTGCAGCTGTTGTTGCATATCTTGTAAAAACTGGCAATGCAAAATCTATGGGCAAGGTAGTATATAGCTCAGTTGGCGTAGCTGTCATCTTAAGCTTTGTCATGGCTTGGATAATGAACGTCATCTTTGGCGAGGCAGCAGGTCAAAAAAGAGAGCTTATGGAAGGCATCACGATGCTTGTTGCAGTGGGACTTCTATTTTATGTTGGCTTCTGGCTTCTTTCAAATGCTGGCGCTAAAAAATGGAACGACTACATCAAATCTCACTTATCTGAGTCTATCTCAAGTGGCTCAAGCACGATGCTTTGGTGGACTGTATTTTTAGCGGTATTTAGAGAGGGCGCTGAGACAGTGCTATTTTATCAAGCGCTTATCTTTGACGCAAAAGACTCAGCTGGCTACTCAATGATCGCAGCTGGCTTTGTTGTAGGTCTTATCGTTCTTTTGATAGTCTATTTCTTATTTAAAATTTTCGCTATTAAAATTCCTATTAAGCCATTTTTTATATTTACATCAGCTATCATCTTTTACATGTCGATCGTCTTTGTTGGCAAGGGCGTTGGCGAGCTAGTTGAGGGCAAAATTTTCATCCCAACTATCATAAAAGGACTAAATTTTCCTGACTGGATGAGAGACTGGCTAGGACTTATGCCATATTACGAGAGTTTAATACCTCAAATCATTATGGTGCTTGCCCTAATTATAGGCATCGTTATCATGAAATCAAAACAAAATAAAAACTAATCTTATTAAAAGGAGAGGAAATGAATAAAATTCTTAGTTCAGCTCTAGCACTTAGCCTAGCAGCTGGTTTTGCACTTGCTGGAGAACACCCAATCGGCGAGCCTGTAGAGGCTAATGGCATGGAGATAGCTGCAGTTTATCTTGAACCAATCGATATGGAGCCAAAAGGCGTTGATCTAGCTCCAAGCTTGGCTGATCTTCACTTAGAAGCTGACATCCACGCTATAAAAGGCAACAAAAACGGCTTTGGCGAAGGCGAGTGGATCCCATATCTAAAGATCAACTATGAGCTAAAAAACCTTGATAATGGTAAAACTAAAAAAGGTACATTTATGCCTATGGTTGCAAGCGATGGCCCACACTACGGTGCTAACGTAAAAATGGATACAGGTGTTGGTAACTATGAGCTTAAATTCCACATCGACAATCCAGAAAAACAAGGCTTTGGTCGCCACGCTGACAAAGAGACTGGTGTTGGTAAATGGTTTGAGCCTTTCACAACAACTTATAAATTTCAATGGACAGGTGGTCCTGTTAAATAATTACTTTGGGGCGTTCTCGCCCCTTTTTAAAAATTCTCATAGGGTTTAGTTATGTCAATTTACTTCTATCAGGTCTTTTTAGCCCTCCTTGGATTTACGCTTTTTGCTGCCTTAAATAACAATGGCAAAAGTTTAAAAACGATCTTTTTACCATCATTTCTTGGTGTTGTTGCTGGTGTGCTTATCTTTAAAGCTGCTCGTCATGCGCTTGTTGATGACCAGTTTAAAATTTTCATAGATTCAGTGACACTGGTTTTTCTACTAATTAGCATTTTATGGATATTTTTCGAGCTTAAGATAGCAAAAATCGTAACATTTTTTATTTTAGGCATCGGCTTTGGCTTTGGTTATAGCTCAAGTAGCGCTTTGTTCCCGTTATTTGGCGGCGAGCTGCTTGACACGCTTTCAGTTATAAGCTTCTTTTTGATGATCTTTGCGATGATCTTGATGCTATTTTTATTTTTCTTCATTTCAAATTTAAAATCTAGCATCCCATCATCAGTAGCTAAAATTTTAGCTTTTATCACATTAGTATTTTTGCTAGTTGATAGAAGCTCGCAAACTGCACTTGAGCTTTTACGTGCAGGCGCTTTAAAGATAAGTAGCGAGCTAAATTCTCAAATTTTATCTATCAGCGCAAAAGGCATCTATGTCACAGAATTTAGTGCCTATTTTTATATAGTTGTGATCCTACTTTTATGCATCATCGCACTTTGCTTCATGCCAAAAAGTATCGATAAGAGCACGTTTGGCTCTATCAAATACCGCTTTACAAAAGCCATTAGAGAAAATGTCTTTGACAATGCAAAATTTGCATTTTGTAGCGTTTTAATAGCGCTTGGCTTCTCTCTTTATTTTGATCTTTACGCATCTCGCCCACCTCAAATTTCAGAGCCAGTCTTGGTTGAGCCAGTGGGAGATAAATTTATATTTGATGTTGATATGTTAAAAGATAATGAACTTCACAGATTTGCCTACATCACAGATGAGGGCAAGCAGATAAGATTTTTCTTGCTAAACCGCTTTAGCGACCGCCCATCTCCTGTCATCGTCTTTGACTCGTGCATGATTTGTGGCGATATGGGCTACATAAAAAGAGGAAATGACCTTATTTGTATCTCTTGTAATGTTAGAATTTTCTTGCCATCAGTTGGCAAAGAGGGCGGTTGTAACCCGATCCCTATGGCATTTACCTTTGATGGTAAAAATATCATAGTTGATTATAAAACGATCGTCGCAGGGGCAAACTACTTTAGTAAGGTCGTCGAAAAGATGGTGCTTGACCCCGTAAGCCGCAAAAAGGTGAGCAATCTTGATTCAAGATCATATTTATACTACGGACGCACATATTTCTTTGAGAGCAACGAAACTCAGGCGAAATTTGAAGCAAATCCAGAAAAATATGTAGAAACAAATGGAACGTTAAAATGAAAAATATGCAACTAAGAATGATAAAAAGCTCGATCACTGGCTCAAAGGTGCAAAAGACGATGGCGTTTATCACTATCTTGCTAGCTGCTCTTTTGATAGCTTGCATGCTAAATATCACGCTAAAAATCGGCGATCAAGTGGCAAGCGAGCTTAGAGGATATGGCTCAAATATCGTCGTTTTACCACGCGGTGAGAGCTTAAGCATCGAGATCGAGGGTAAAAATTTCACCCCACTAAAATCACAAAATTTACTCCCAGAAGCTGATATCTACAAGATAAAAGAGATCTTTTGGAGAAATAATATCGTTGCTTTTGCTCCGTTTTTAGAGACAAAGGTAAAAGACGCTAAGGGCGAAGAGTTTAGCTTTGAGGGGACATATTTTGATAAAAATATCGGACTAAAAGATGAGCCAGAATTTAGCACAGGCGTTAAGAGCTTGTATGGATTTTGGGGTGTTGAGGGCGCTTGGCCAAAAGATGAGAGTATGGATGAAATTTTAGTAGGAGATGAGCTTGCAAAGGCTAAAAATTTAAAAGTTGGCGACAAGCTTAGCCTTGTGGGCAAAAACGGCACAAAAGAGGTTAGCGTGGTTGGCATCTTAAAAGGGGCAAGCGACGAGGCACATAAGCTAATAGGCTCGCTCAAACTTGCTGGCGATCTCTCAGGACATCCTGGCTCATATACAAAAGCTGAGGTCTCAGCCATGACGATCCCAGAAAACGACCTATCGCTAAAAGCAAGAAGAAATTTAGACAACCTTGATAGCGCAGAGTACGACAAATGGTACTGCTCAGCTTATGCAGGCTCGATCGCATTTCAGATAGAAGAAAATTTACCAAACGTTAGCGCAAAAGCTAGCCTTCAAGTAAGCGACGCTGAGAGTAATATCGTAAAGAAAATTCAAAGCCTAATGGGTATCGTTAGTATCATCGCTCTTGTGGTCTCAGCTATCGGCATAACATCGCTAATGACAAGTGAAATTTACCGCCGCAAAAAAGAGATCGGCCTTTTAAAAGCCATAGGCGCAAGTAACTTTGAAATTTACGCTCTTTTTGCTAGCGAGAGCCTTGTGGTTGCCTTTTTTGCTGGCATCACTGGAGCATTTTTAGGATACGCGCTAAGCTACGTGATGTCTTACATCATCTTTTCTCACGGCATAGGCATAGCATGGATCGTGCTGCCAATTAGCGTGGCATTTGCCTTGCTCATCTCAGTCGTTGGCTCGCTAATGCCAATGAGAAACGTCATAAATTTACTACCTGCGGAGGTGCTATATGACCGCAAATAGCAAATTCTTTTACAACCTTATCTACAAAAGCCTAAAAAATGGCTCATCAAGGGTTATGGTCATCGTGATCTCGATCTTGCTTGGAGCGTGCGTGTGTGCGGCATTTGTCAATGTCTATCTGGATATCGACTCAAAGGTCTCACGCGAGCTAAAAACTTATGGTGCAAATATGATCTTTGCTCCAAAAGATATGGCGACAAGTGATGATATGAGCGAAAAAACTTATAATGAAATGATCGCTAAAGTGCCAAAAGACAAGCTTCTTGGCGAGAGCGGTTATCTCTTTGCTCAGGCAAATATCGGTCCGACAAATGCCATCGTCATGGGGACAAAATTTAGCAATCTAAAAAAGGTTAAGCCGTTTTTAGATGTTAGAGATGGAGGGATGATAAATGTCGATTTTGACGATAAAAACGTGCTAATAGGCGTCGATCTTGCTCGTCAAGCTGGCTTTAAAGCAGGCGATGATATAGAAATTCGTGCCATTGGCTCAAATGAGAGCATAAATGTAAAGATAAAAGGTGTAGTGGCAAGTGGCGATAAAGAGGACGCTCTTTTGATCACGTCACTATCTTTGGCTCAAAAAATTTCAAACAAAGCTGGCAAGATAAACTACGCTGAAGCTGTTGTGCTTGGAAATTTTGACGAGATAACATCGCTTGCAAAAACTATAAGCAACGATGAAATAGTCGCAAAACCAGTGGCAAAGGTCTCAAAGTCTGAAGGCTATATCTTAGAAAAGATCAAACTTTTAATGGCGCTTGTCAGCCTTGTCATCTTGCTCATTACTTCAATGTGCGTAAATACAACGCTTAGTGCTATCTTGCTCTCTCGATCACGTGAGATCGCACTTCTTAGAGCCATAGGCGCAAGCAAAAAAGATGTGCTAAGACTATTTGGCTTTGAAACATTTGTGACAGCGCTCATCTCAGCGTTAGTTGGAGCGTTTTTAGGTTATCTACTAGCTCAAATTTTAGGTTATGCGATATTTGATTCTAGTATTGATTTTAGAATTCTAAGCATCCCAGTAGCTGTGGTCATATCGCTTCTCTTTGCAGCGATCGCAGCGTTTTACCCGATTAAGCGGGCACTTAATAACAAAATGGCAGATACACTAAGAGGAGAATGATATGCAAAATGCACTAGAACTTAAAAATATTTGTAAAATTTTTGGCGATGTAAAAGCACTTGATGATATAAGTTTTGAGGTTAAAAAGGGCGAGTGGGTCAGCGTCATGGGACCAAGCGGTAGCGGTAAGAGTACGCTTGTAAATATCCTTTCTCTAATGGATACACCAAGCAGCGGCGTCTATATGCTTGGCGGCGATGATGCTAGCAACCTAAATGCCGATGATACGCTTAAATTTAGACGTGAAAAGATCGGACTTGTCTTTCAGCAGTTTCACCTAGTGCCATATCTTAGTGCGCTTGAAAACGTGATGATAGCGCAGTATTATCATAGCTCAGTCGATGAAGAGGATGCTAAAAAAGCTCTTGAGGCAGTTGGCCTCTCTCACAGGCTCACACACAGACCAAGTCAGCTAAGTGGTGGTGAGCAACAACGCCTTTGTATAGCGCGCTCGCTCATAAACGACCCTGAAATTTTAATAGCAGATGAGCCAACTGGTAACCTTGATGAGGCAAATGAGAGGATCATACTTGATCTATTTTGCAAGCTAAGAAAAGACGGCAAAACGATACTTCTAGTCACTCACAACCCAGATCTAGGCGAGTATGGCGATAAGATCGTCTATCTAAGACACGGCAAGCTAGAGAAGATCCGCACTATCGAAAATCCAAAGGTGCCAAATGCGATATAAAATTTTACTTTTATGTTTAGTCTCAGCCCTAGTTTTGGGCTGCGTCAAACAGTATGAGAAGCACCACATCACGCTAAATGACTCAAGTGGCATCGATACGCAGTTTTTCCCTACCGAAAAGCGCCTAAAGATCGGCGATAAGCCATATATGCTCTTTTTCTTTGGCACGGACTGTGGAGTGTGCAAGGCTGCGATCCCTGATCTAAACGCGCTTGAAAAAGAGTATGGCAAAGAGGTTCAGTTTATCGGCATTTTAGGGCCTAGCAAGGGCTTTGATAAGGATATCGAAATCTTAAAAGAGCACAACATCACCTTTAAAACTACAAGCGACAAGGTATCGGTGGATTACTTCAGCAAAGCAGTTGGTGGCGTTATGGGCGTGCCAGTTATCTATTTTTTTGATAAAGATGGTAAGATGCGATCAAAATTTATCGGTCTTACACCAAAAAGTGTGCTTGAAGGTGCTATAAGATCGCTCTTATAGGAGTGAAGATGAGAAATTTCTTTTTATTTGTTCTAGCGGTGTTTTTTGTCGGATGTGCTAGCAGCACGCCAAATATCTCGGTAAAAACGAGCGATCCGATCTTTTTTACGCTTAGTGAAGCAAACAGAAGCGTCTATGTAAATTTTAAAAATAGCGCGACCGGACAAGACGTAAATGCTGAAATTTTAAGCGAATTTGCAAAGGCTGGCTTTAGAAATGAGCCAAATATCAAAAATGCCGACTTCATCATTCTTGGCGACGTGCAAAGTTTTTCTAGGACAACCAAAAGAGATCCTAGATTTTCAATGGGCATGGGATATGGCTTTGGCAGACCAAGTTTTGGCTTTGGCTACTCGATGTTTTTCCCATTTGACTATGATGACGATGATGACTTTAGCACAAACAGCTATGCTTACTACATGCAAGTAAGTGTGCTAGTGCGCCCAAAAGATGGCGGTGAGAAAGCGACAAATATATCGCTCATGCAAGCTGGTAATGTCTATTCGCCAAGCTATATCTGGCCATTTTTCAAAGAGCGCCTAGCAAAACAGATCGTTGGCTTTTTTTTTAACGTCTCACAAAGGTAGAGAAATTTATCTAAAGCTAGGCTTTTAAAGACCTAGCTTTAAATTTTTAGTTGTCTATCATAAAATCATAAAATTCGTTGTTATATCCTACGTTTCCTACTTTGCTGTATTGTATAAGAGCTGCTTTTATGTTATCGATTTGCTGATACATAAAGCCAAGGGCGGCTCTGTTTTCAACAGCACTTGGATCATTTAGCTTTGTTAGCTCCAAAAGTGCGATAGCATTTGTTATTTTGTTCGCTCCAGTGGCAGCCACACTTGCTAAAAAGAGCGTGCCAGCGTCATTTATCTTAAACTCGTCTATGACCTCATTATAAAGCTTATAGCTCTCATCAAAGTCGTTTGTAAAGATATCCACGTAGGCTAGAGTTTGGATCAAATTTATATTTTTTGGAGCCTCTTTTAGCTCGGCTCTTAGCTTATCGCGCTCCCTTGTTAGCAGGCCTGAGATCTGAAGTAGTTTGATGTATTGCTTTTTAATGATATCGGCGCCGTGATAGAAGGCATTTGAGTCGAGATTTTTATCGATGAAGTAAATTTGTATCGCTTTTGCATACTCTTTGACGTTTTGATCTTTGTTTTTAGAGATGAAATTTAAGATATTTGCGATGATGTCGTTTGGCAAAATTTTCATAAGCTCATCAGCTTTTTTTGACATTAGTTCATCGTTGTTTGAAATTTTAGCGATGATGATATCAAAGGCTAAATTTAGCGTCGTAGGCTCTTTTGGCTCTTCAAGCCACCTTATCATCGCACTTTGGTTGCCACTTATCAGGCTTAAAAGTGAGGCGTATAAATTTACAGGCTTTAGGCTCTTGTCGTTTTCTAAATTTTCTCCGATCTCTTCAACTAGTTTTGGATTTAAATTTCTATTTATATCCATGCAGATAGCCCCAAAGATGCCAGAGAGGTGGTTATTTACATCTTGATGGTAGCTTGCTATAAAGTGCTTTGCAGCAAGGCTAAAATTTCCAAGCTGAGCGTAGCTAAGAGCTAGGTTGTACTGCAAGATCGAGTGGTTTGGATAGGCTTTGGCTAGCTCTTCAAAGTCCTTGTTTGCCTCTTTTAAGCGGTAGTTAAGTGCCTTTGCGATGGCTTCGCTAAGTTTGGCATTGACCTTTGAGGCGGCGGCACTTTGGCTAAGGTAGTCATTTGCCGCTGAGGTATCGTCTAAAAAGACGCTAACACCACCTTTTCTTATCTGCTCGATGCTCTGTTTTGCGTCAAAAACCTTATACGGCGCAAAGTAAAATAGCGTCTCGTAGCGCCTTGTTCTGTCAAAAAACATATCGTCGCTAAAGTGCGCCTGAGCTAGACTGACGTCAAAGAGATCTGGCTTTAGGATGGTCTTTATCTTGTAAATTTTACTTGGCATCGAGGCGTTGTAGTCATAAACATCTTTGATAAATGCCGCTGCATCGCCATAATCAGCCGTTTTTAGATCGATTAATGCCTCAGTCATCTTGATAAGATCGATATTTGGCGTATTTTTAGAAGCCTTTGTTAGATAGTCCCTCGCCTTGTCGTATTTGCCAAGTCTTGCGTAGAGCTGTGCTAGCGTAAAGTCAGCCTTAAAGGCCTTTTGCCCCTCAAGCTTGGCTATGGCTCTCTCATCATCGCCAAGAAGCGATAAAATTTTAGCGCTCAAGTAAGCATACTCGCCCTTGTAGTCATCTGTGCTAGGGTGTGAGAGAGCTTGCAACGCCTCGTAATAATTACCCTTGTAATAATTAACCAGTGCATAGTAGTAGCTGTAAAGTGGAGAGCTGTTTTCATACTGCAAAAAGGAGTCCGCAAGCCCTATGTAGTAGTTGAAATTTTTGGTGTTATTTAGCTCAAGTGAGCAAACAGCGGCGTTTATGGCGCTAACTGCGGTGTTTTCGCGGTCAGTTATCGCTTTGTTAAACGAGATGATCGCCTCGTCGCATTTTTCTTGTTTCATCTGCGAAACGCCGAGGTTGTAGTTTGAAAGTGACTGGTTATAAACGGCTATATTTTCATAAATTTTTAACGCTTCAAATTTATTGCCACGCTCATAGAGCTGGTTAGCCTTGTTTATCATCTCATCGATCTTTGAAGCGCCAAAATTTTGCGTTTGGTAGTTGTTTTCTATATTTTTTACGATAGCTGTAGTATCTATCTCCTCTTTTTTATCTTTTTTTAGCAAGACGATTAACAAAACAACTATCAAGATGACAAGCACCAAAGCAGCTGCGCCGATGATGATAAAGAGCTTTTTCTTGCTCTTTTTTACCGGTATTGGCTCTGGGATACTCTCATCTTGAAGCACGCCATCATTTGCGATGCTCTCAAGCGAGACGATCTCTTCAAGAGCCTCTGTCTTTGCCTCTTCAGGCGCTTGCTCTGCTTGCTCGCCAGGTGGTTTTAGAACTACAACCTCGTCATCAGCCACTACATATACCTTTTAAGAACTTCTGGAATTTCGATAGTGCCATCAGCTTTTTGGTAGTTCTCCATTATCGCTATTAGCGTCCTGCCAACTGCCAGACTTGAGCCATTTAGGGTATTTACAAGCATATTTTTCTTGCCATCTTTAAAGCGAATTTTCGCTCTTCTTGCTTGAAAGTCACGAGTATTAGAGATAGAGCTTATTTCGCGGTATTTGCCCTGACCTGGTAGCCAAACTTCAAGATCCACCGTCTTTGCCGCGCTAAAGCCCAGATCGCCGCTGCAAAGAAGCATGTGGCGGTGAGGCAGCCCAAGGCTAGTTAGCAAGTCGCTAGCGCAAGATATCATCTCAGCAAGCACGCCCTCGCTTTGATCAGGTTTTGTAATGCTTACAAGCTCGACCTTTTCAAACTGGTGCTGGCGGATCATACCCCTTGTGTCACGTCCTGCCGAGCCTGCCTCTTGGCGGAAGCATGCTGAGTAGCAAGTCATCTTTATAGGCAGCTGCTCGGCTTCAATGATGGTGTCATTGTATAAATTTGTCACAGGCACTTCGCTAGTTGGGATGAGGTAGAGGTCCTCGTCGCGCACCTTGTAAAGATCCTCTTCAAATTTAGGCAGCTGACCTGTGCCAAAAAGTGTGTTTGAGCTTACTAGATAAGGGACATTTACAAGCTCAAAGCCGCGTGCGCTGTTAAAGTCGATCATGTAATTAACAAGCGCTCTACTAAGCCTTGCTCCCATGCCACGAAGCACGGTAAAGCGAGATCCTGAGAGCTTTGCGCCTCTTTCAAAGTCAAGCCAGCCAAGGCTCTCACCTAGCTCCCAGTGCTCCTTTGGCGTAAAGTCAAATTTAGTTGGCTCAAGCACCGTTTTTATACAGACATTATCGTCCTCGTCCTTGCCAAATGGCACGTCATCGTCGGTGATATTTGGCACGCTAAATGAAATTTGCTCAAGCTTTTCTTCGTATTGTTTAACGATCTCATCAGCGTCAGCAAGGGCAGCTTTGTTTAAATTTAGCTCACTCTTAAGCTCGCTCACGTCCTCACCAGCTCTTGCTTTTACGCCAAGCTCCTTGCTCTTTGCGTTTTGGATCGCTTGGAAATTTTCAAGCGCTTTGCGCTTTTGCTTTAGCTCGTTAAAAGTGTGCAAAAGCTCGTCTAGCAAGCTAGCTTTAACATTTTTGCCCTCTAGTTTTTTTACGAATTCATCGTAGTTTGTCTCAAGTAGTTTTAAATTTATCATTATCCTCTCCTTAAACCATAAACATAACTTTTGCAAGCAAAACTATCGCCACCGCAAGCGTAAGCGCGATAGGGTGGATGTTGCCAAGTGGACTAGGGCGCTTAAATATAAATTTGCAGCTCAAATTTACTATAACCGCAGCCACGATCACCATCGCTAAGAAAAATTTGATCATAAAAGCTTTATTGCCGATCCAATTGCTTATCATTATGCCACCAGTTAAAACTAAAAGTAGCAGACAAATAGGCATGATCCTAACAGCTACCGAGCCGATGGCTTGCTTTGCCTTTTGCGCAAGCTCTGGTGGCAGCTTTTTGCTCGCTGCTCTTAAGATGATCACATCAAAAAATAGATAACCAACAAATATGATCGCACAAAAAAGGTGGATTATCTGCGCGTATGGGTATAAATTTTGCATATTTTTCCTTATCTGTAAATTCCAACTGCTTCACGCACTTTTTTTATCGTTTCGTGAGCCACATTTTGAGCTTTTTTAGTGCCTAGATCTAAAATTTTAGCCACCTCGTCAGGGTTGTTTTGATAGTATTCAAATTTCTCTCTTGCATCTTTAAAATAGTCCCAAACAAGCTCGTTTAGATAGGCTTTAAAGTGCCCGTGACCTTCTCCTCCACGCTCATATCTAGCCTGCAAGTCGCGCTGGCCGCTCTCGTCTAAGAAAAGCTTTGCGATATTATAGACGTTGCAGTTTTGCCACTGCTTTGGCTCTTCAAGCGGCGTGCCATCAGTCACGATGCTAGAAATTTGCTTTTTAAGCGTCTTGGCGTCCGCGAAGATATCGATCGTATTGCCGTAGCTTTTGCTCATCTTTTCGCCGTTTGTGCCAGGCACGGTAGCGACGTTTTCATCGATCTTTGCCTCAGGCAGAGTGAAAATCTCGCCATGTTCGTTGTTAAATTTGATCGCAATATCACGCGCGATCTCTACGTGCTGGATCTGGTCTTTGCCCACAGGCACGACCTGCGCGTTATAAAGCAAGATATCAGCTGCCATCAAAACCGGATAGCTAAAGAGTCCATGGTGCGAGCTAAGGCCCTTTGCGACCTTATCTTTGTAGCTGTGCGCGCGCTCAAGTAGCCCCATAGGCGTGTACTGACTTAGCACCCAGTAAAGCTCAAGCACGTCTTTAACGTCACTTTGCACCCAGAAAATGCTCTTGTTTGGGTCGATCCCAAGCGCCAAAAAGGCACACGCAGCGTCAAAAGTGTTTTGCTTTAGCGCTTTGCCGTCGCTAAGGCTGGTCATCGCGTGGTAGTTTGCTATAAACATAAACATCTCGTTTTTTTCTTGCATATCAACCATCTGCTTTATCGAGGCAAAATAGTTGCCAAGGTGTAGTTTGCCGGAGGGTTGGAGGCCGGTTAATACTCTCATCTTATCCTTTCAAATTTTGGCTTTTTCTCGCGAGCGCTTTTGATAGAGATTTGAAATTTTAAGCTTTCGGCAGACTATGTGTCTAGCCTCGGCTTAAAATTTCTACACAACTCTCGTCGCTTTAGCGTTGCGAACAAGTGAAGCAAAAAATCATCTCACGATACTTCGCCAAACGTTTTTTTAAATTTTAACATTAGAGTAGATACTTTTATCTACTCTAATGTTAAAATTTAGCTTGCTAGCCCTCACTTAAAAACAAAATTTTGCCTCGCCTAAACAAAAAACTCTTCGCCAAAGCTTTTAAATTTTAACATCACGTTAGACTTTTTAGTCTAGCTTGATCTTAAAATTTAGTTTGGCATTATATATCTAGCCTCGGCTTAAAATTTCTACACAACTCTCGTCGCTTTAGCGTTGCGAACAAGTGAAGCAAAAATTCATCTCAAAACACTTCGTCAAAATGCTTTTTTAAATTTTAACGTTACATTAGATTTTTGTATTTAGTCTAATCTTAAAATTTAACTGGCAGACCATCTATCTAGCCCTCACTTAAAAACAAAATTTCGCCTCGCCTAAACAAAAAACTCTTTGCCAAAACGTTTAAATTCTAACATCACGTTAGACTTTATGCGTCTAGCCTGATCTTGAAATTTATCGTTGCAAGCAGCCCACGCCACTTTGCAACTAAACTTTTAAAAGTATCCTTATCTCTTTTACGATCTGCTTTGGAGTTTTGCCCTCGACTTCAACGATATAATCAGCCTTTTTTTCATAGAGCTTTTCTCGCTCCAGATGAAGCGCCTCGGCCTTTTTTAGGTCGCTTAAAAGTGGGCGTTTAGCGAGTTTTTTCTCGCTATTTTTGCTATTTTTTAGCCTTTGCATGATCGCATCAAAGCTTGCTTTTAGATAGATCACGGTGCCTATTTTGTTTAAATTTTTAACCTTTGCAAAGCCCCCACCTGTCGAGATGATCGCATTTTTGACATTTGTGGCTAGAAATTTGGCTAGATCTTTTTCAAGCTGCCTAAAATGCTCTTCGCCAAATTCATCAAAGATAGCCTTTATCTTCATATTTTGTGAGCTCTCTAGCAGGTCGTCGCAGTCAAGGTTCATCGTCTTTAGCGCCTTGCTTAGCGCCCTCGCAGTCGTGCCCTTGCCAACGCCCATAAACCCTATCAAAACGATATTATTGTTCTTTGTCTTCATCACTCTCTCCACGTTTTTTAGGGATCAGCACGATAGGCACGCCAGCTAAGCTAAAGCTCTCTCTAAGCTTGTTTGTCAGGTAGCGTTTGTAGCTAAAGTGCAGGCATTTTGGGCGGTTCATTATGAGCGCTATCATGATAGGTGCGGTTTTAAACTGCACTGCGTAGTAAATTTTCACGACCCTGCCTTTGTCGCGTGGCAGTGGATGCGCTTTGGTCGCTTCGCTGATCACTTCGTTTAGCTTTGAAGTTTGGATTTTTTGGGTGTAGTTTTTGTAAATTTCAACTATGAGCGGGTAAATTTTATGCACTCTTTTGCCACCAAGTGCCGAAACACTGATGATCGGCGCGTATGAGAGAAATTTAAACCTATCTTTTATCTCCTTGCAAAGCTCGTCAAATTCTTCGCTACTTTTGTCCCATTTGTTTAGCACGATGATGACGCCAAGCTCAAATTTCGAGGCGATGCCAGCGATACGCTCATCAAGCTCGGTTAGTGGCTCAGAGCTATCAAGCACAAGTAGCGCCACGTCTGTCTCTTCTAAAATTTTCTCAGTTCTATTTAGTGCGTATCTCTCGATGCCCTCGATCTTGCCGCGCTTTCTGATACCAGCAGTATCGACAAACTCAAAAACCCTTCCATCTTGCTCGTAAATTTCATTGACCGGGTCGATCGTAGTGCCTGCCACGTCGCTAACAACGGCGCGGCTCTCTTTTACAAGGGCATTTAGAAGTGAGCTTTTGCCGACATTTACGCGGCCTATGATGCCAACTCTGATGTTTTTGCTCTCATAGTCTATCTCGTCGCTTAGCTCGCCCTCGTCGTTATAGTTTTCTAAAAAATCATCAAAATCATCGTTCGTATCGGCCTTTATCTGCATTTTCGCTTCTAAGTGCTTTGCCAGCCAGATGCTAAGCTCATCAACTCCTGTGTTGTGGCTTACTGAAATTCCAAATGAGTTTTTTGCGCCAAAACTTACAAATTCCCACTCTCTTTGCTCGTCTTTTTTGCTGTCGATTTTATTTATGACTAGAGCGATTGGTAAATTTAGCTTGCTAAGCTCGTAAAAAATGGCTCTATCCTCATCATCTGGCATCATTTTGCCATCGACCATGTAGAGGATAACGTCTGAGTTTTTGGCTTCTACCAAGGTCTTTGCTTTTACGTTTTTAAAAAGCTCGCTGCTATCATCAAGCCCGCCACTGTCGATTAATATACACTCTTTGCCCTCAACTTCGATCTTAGCTTTGTTTGTATCTCTTGTAGTGCCGCTAACGTCGCTTGTTATGGCGATGCGTCTTCTTGCTAAGCGGTTAAAAAGTGAGCTTTTGCCGACATTTGGCTTGCCTACTAATATTACTTTTTGCAAATTTTGTCCTTTTTATGATGGCTGATTATACAAATTTTTCTCTTATATAAAGTATAAAATTACGCTTAAAAGCGCCGAAATAAAAGAAAAAATCAACCAAAATTTAAGCCATTTTTTATTAGAATGAGTGCTTCAAATTTAGAGGTTTTGCGATGTTAAAAAGGTTTTATATTTCACATCTTGGCATTTTTTATATGCTCTTTGCTTGCTTTATGTTTGCCGTGACTGGCGCATTTGCAAAGTATCTGAGCAAAGATATGCCTTCTATCGAAGTTGTTTTTTTTAGAAATTTGATCGGACTTTTCATCGTCATCTACGCCATCTATAAATTTCCATTTAAACAAACTGGCGGGCACTTTTTCTTGCTGATGTTTCGCGGTTTTGTGGGCACGGTGGCGCTTTTTGCATTTTTTTATAATGTCGCGCATGTAAATTTAGCCACAGCCTTTACCTTTCAAAAGACAAACCCGATATTTACAGCCATTCTCGCAGCTATCGTGTTTAAGGAGCGGCTAAGCTCGCTTGGCTGGTTTGCTGTCTTTTTGGGATTTGGCGGGATTTTGCTTGTTATCCAGCCAAATTTAGGTATCAATAAAACCGATATCATCGGCGTTTGGAGCGGTCTTGGAGCGGCTATTGCCTACACAAGTGTCAAGGAGCTAAACAAGAGCTACGGCACAAACGTGATCGTGCTAAGCTTCATGCTTTGGGGCTCGTTTTTGCCGCTTATTTGCATGGGGATGGCTGAGTTTTTTACATACGAGCCTCTGGATTTTTTATTTTCTAAATTTGCTATGCCAAGCTGGCACAATGTCGTTTTTATCTTTCTAATGGGGCTTAGTGGCTACTATTTTCAGGCGTTTATGACAAAGGCATTTGCAGTTGGCAAAAAGGCTGGTGTGATCGCCGCGGTTAGCTACGCTGACGTCATTTTTACGCTCATCATTGGCTATTTTATGGGCGATGCGTTGCCAAATCACTTGGCACTTTTAGGCATCTTGCTAGTAGTGGTGAGTGGAATTTTAGTTGTTAAAGAAAAATAAAGGAGAAAATATGATATTAATCGCTGGACCTTGCGTGATAGAGAGCAAAGAGCTTGTTTTTGAAGTGGCAAAAAGGCTAGTTAAATTTAATGAAAATCCAAAGCTTGACTTTTACTTTAAGTCTAGCTTTGACAAGGCAAATCGCACGAGTATTAGCTCATTTCGTGGACCTGGGTTAGAGAAGGGTTGTGAAATTTTAGCTGAGGTGAAAAAAGAATTTGGCTTTAAAATTTTAACCGATATCCACGAGAGCTATCAAGCAGCGCCCGTTGGCGAAGTGGCTGATGTGCTGCAGATCCCTGCATTTTTGTGCCGCCAAACCGACCTTCTAGTAGCAGCTGCAAAGACAAAAGCGGTCGTAAATATCAAAAAAGGGCAGTTTTTAGCAGCTTCAGCTATGAAGCACTCTGTTAAAAAGGTGCTTGAAACAAGAGGTGTGAGCAGCGATGGATACGAGGTCGCAAAGGCAAATGGCGTCTGGCTAACGGAGCGTGGAAGCACATTTGGATATGGAAATTTAGTCGTTGATATGAGAAATTTGGTGATGATGAGAGAATTTGCGCCAGTCATTTTTGACGCGACCCACAGCGTGCAGATGCCAAGCGCACTTGGCGAAAAAAGCGGCGGAGATGCTAGGTTTGTGCCGTATCTTGCAAGAGCAGCAGCTAGCGTTGGGGTAGATGGATTTTTCTATGAGACGCACATAAACCCTTGCGAAGCGCTATGTGACGGACCAAATATGCTAAATTTAGACGAGCTTGAAAAGGTCGTAAGTGACACGCTAAAGATAGAGGAAATTTTAAATTTTTAAACTAAGGAGAGAGATGAAAAGGATTTTAGCGCTACTTTTAGGAGTGTTATTTTTAGTAGGTTGTGGCTCATCTCAGCCAAAGGTGCCACTTGCTGGCAAGTATAAATTTGAGGGCATTAGCTAGCGACATGAGCCGACAAAATTTTTCTATCAAAGCCCAAAGATGATCGAGAAAAAGTATAACAAGCAAATCACTGAGGCGCTTACAAAAGAAAATTTGCTCGATCCTAACTCGAGCGACGAGCTAAAGATAAAGATAACTCACCGCAGGGAATTTATAGGCGAGGCGACCTTTGCTAAAAGCGACAGAATGGGCAATATCTACCTTACTTACGAGGTAGAAGTCGTTAGAAATGGCGAAGTTTTAAGGCATTATAGCTCTAGTGAGCTAAGGTTTAACCCTGGGGTCTTTGGAAATTTAAAGGGGTTAGTTGGACAAAATAACGATGATAGCCTTGAAAATAAGGCGATTAGCGCAAATGTAAAAGAGATCGTTAGCACCATAAAAGAGATGAAGTAAATTTATGTCAAATAGAGGCTTTTTGTGGATATTTCTTGGTGCGGTGGCTGAGTGTGGCTGGGCGTATGGGCTAAAGCACGCGTCAAATTTAAGTGAATTTTTGCTTACTACACTGCTAGTGAGCATAAGTTTTGTCTCGTTTATGAAGGCTTTAAAGTATCTGCCCGTAAGTATCTCTTATGCAGTATTTGTGGGCTTTGGAACGGTTTTTATCGTGATAGTTGAGATCGTTAGTGACTACGTGGCAAGTGGGATCATGCCAAATTTCATTAGGCTATTTTTCATAGCGACGCTCATTTTGGGCGTGCTTGGGCTAAAAGGCATAAAAGAATGATCCATTTTCTAGCGCTTTTACTAGCTGGATGTTGTGAGGTCTCTGGCGTCTTTTTTATCACGAAATTTTCAAAAAGCACAGGCGTAAAAAAGTGGGCAAATTTCATCCTTTTGCTTGGAAATTTCGCCCTTTCTTTAACGCTACTTAGCTATGCGATGCAAACTATCGCTATGTCGGTGGCCTATGCGATCTGGACAGGCATCGGAGCGATCGGAGCAGTCGTGGTTGGCGTAGTTTTTGAAGGTGAGAAGATAAATTTTAAAAAAGCCTTGTTTTTGGCGCTCATCATCTTTAGCGTCATCATGCTAAAGATAGTTTGACGAAGGGTCTATTTTTAAACAAGCTTTTGCTAAACTTGCATAAAAAATAAAGGAGCAAATATGAAAATAATCGAGGGAAATTTAGCCCTAAAAGGCAACGAAAAGATAGCGATCATAAACGCAAGGTTTAACCACATCATCACAGACCGCTTGGTAGAGGGCGCAAAAGATGCATTTTTACGCCACGGCGGCGATGAGAAAAATTTAACTTTAGTGCTAGTCCCTGGCGCATTTGAGATACCTATGGCGCTTGAAAAGGTGCTTGCAAGCGGTAAATTTGACGCGGTTTGCTGCGTGGGAGCGGTGATAAGAGGCTCAACCCCACACTTTGACTACGTAAGTGCAGAGACTACCAAAGGCATCGCAAACGTGACACTAAAATACGCAAAACCAGTCACATTTGGCGTGCTAACGGTAGATAACATCGAGCAAGCGATCGAGCGAGCTGGCAGCAAGGCTGGAAACAAGGGCTTCGAAGCGATGACAGGCGTTATAGAGATGCTAAATTTATACAAAAAGCTAGGAGAGTAAAATGGCCACACGTCATCAGGTCAGACAAGCCATAGTTTCGCTACTTTACTCAAACGAGATAAACCCCGTAACTACGGAGTTTGAAGAGGAATTTTTAGAAGAGAAAAAGATAAGAAATGAGCGCAAAAATGAGGCGCAGCAGACCTTTAAAGAGGTGCTTGCAAACAAAGAAAAACTAGATGAAATTTTAAAGCCACACCTAAAAGATGGCGACTTTAGCAAGGTTGGCGCAACAGAGCTTGCTATCCTTAGACTTGGGCTTTATGAGATGAAATTTAGCCAGACTGATAAAGCTGTCATCATAAACGAGGCGATCGAGCTTGCAAAGGAGCTTGGAAGCGATCAGGCGCCAAAATTTATAAACGGCGTGCTAGATAAGATAAAGGGCGATCTATGAAGCTCTGCGTCGCTCTTGATATGGCGAGCAAGGATGAAAATTTAGCCCTCGTGCGTGAGCTAAAAGGGCTTGATCTTTGGCTAAAAGTGGGGCTTAGAAGTTATCTTAGAGACGGAGCTAAATTTATAGAGGAGCTAAAAGGGGCAGGGGAGTTTAAAATTTTCCTCGATCTAAAGCTCTATGACATCCCAAACACCATGGCAGACGCTGCTGAGGTCATCTCAAAGATAGGCGTGGATATGATAAATTTGCATGCAAGCGCTGGCGTACGTGCGATGAAAACTGTGATGGAGCGTCTTAGTTTGCTGCAAAATCGCCCTTTGGTGCTTGCTGTATCAGCACTTACTAGCTTTAACGAGAGCGAATTTGAAGCGGTTTATAACGATACGCTATCTCGCTCGGTTAGGAAATTTAGCCAGATGAGCTTTGAAGCGGGGCTTGATGGCATGGTCTGCTCGGTCTTTGAAAGCAAACTCATAAAAGATGTAACAGATCAAAATTTCATCACGCTTTGCCCTGGAGTTAGGCCTTTTGGCGAGAGTGCTGGCGATCAAAAGAGGGTTGCAAATTTAGTTAGCGCAAAGCAAGAGGGCAGCGACTTTATTGTCGTTGGCAGGCCGATCTACGAAAACACAAACCCAAGAGAAATTTGCGAACGCATTTTGGAGCAAATTTAGCGCCCTAACTTGCATAAAATTTGATCTAAAATCATTTTAAGCATGGCTTTTCGCGTAATAAATTTTAATTAAATCATTGCGTGATCATGGTTTGGACGACGACTGAAAGCAATAGCAAGATGAAATTTAGCAAGCTTTGTAGCGCGCGGGAATTAAATTTAAAATTTCATTGCGGCGAGTTTGGTGGAATTTAAAAAAATTTGAGGTAAATTTTGAGCGATTTTAAGAAAATCCCCTATGTCGGCAAGGCGACCGAAGCTGATCTACTAGCACTTGGCTACAAGGATATCGCTTCGCTAAAGGGCGCGAACCCTGAGGAGATGTTTGAACGCACAAAGGCGCTTGGTCGCGGCAGTGATAGGTGCATCCTCTATGTTTACCGCATGGTTTGTTATTACGCAAATACTCCGCACCCAGATAAAACCAAGCTAAAATGGTGGCTTTGGAAGGATTAAATTTTTAAAATTTGGTAGCCACTATTTACAAACAATCACAAACTTTTATCAACTTTTGCAAACATTGAGCTACGATTTTAACGTTATTTTAAAGCCTTTATGCATAAAATCACAAACTATTACAATAATAGCAAACTATTATTATCAGAACTTTTTAGTTGACTTTTTGACTTAGTAAAACAAAAACCATAGATAGCAAAGGGTAACTAATATTTTTAATTATATAAATAAGGTAAAAATGAGACTCTGGACGATAAATTTTAAATATCTTGACGTAAAGGGTCTTGTGGCTCTGTGGAGAGAGGCTTTGCTGGCTAAAAATGTTTTAGAAGGGCTGACAAAAGGCTATAAAAACCACCCACAATTAATTAGATTTTACACTCATCAAAACTCTATCGATGCCATAAACGCCTATCTTTTGGAAGTTTATAAAGAGGCTAGCGCTCGTGGATATAAATTTGATGTTGCAAAAGTTGGAAAATTTAACGCAGAAAATTTATCCAAGATCGCCGTTACTAGAGGTCAAATCGAGTATGAATTTAGCTTTTTGCAAGAAAAATTAAAGCAAAGAGATTTAAAAAAATACAAAGAAAATTTAAATGTAAAAAATATAGAAATTTCTACCATTTTTACGAAGATAGACGGCGATATCGAGCCTTGGGAGAAGCCAAAAACGCTCATTTAGTTTTTATACTACAAATTTTTTAACGATCTCTATCCTATTTATATCCTCAAATTTGATCCTAGTTTTTACGACCATGAGGGTTTTATCTTTGAAATTTACATCTGAGACTAGGCCGCTAGTTTTTACGTAAGTAAAGCCGTTGTGGTAGCTCACACGCACTTCGTCAGCTATCTTTATCTCGCTTAATTTTTTTAAAATTTCATCGACCTTGCTCTCATCAAGCTCTAGTTTTTCGCATTTTTCTCGCTCTTTTTGGCGCAAGGCTCTCTCTAATGTTGAGAGAGGATTAAACGAGCTAAAAATTTTCGCCCTATCTTTACTCACCGCTCTTGTGCCCTCCGATCTTTTTGTTTCTATCTTGCCCAGTCGCTTCTGGTAGCAGGTCGATCGCGCGCAGGATCGAGTTTTTACCAAATTTCTCTTTTATCAAATTTAGCGACTTTAGCACCGCCTTTTCTTTAGCGTCATCTTCAAATAGGCTAAACTCAACCAAATTTTCTTTTACCACATCGTTTGCAGATATGCCTATTTGCCTGATTAGCCCGACATTTTTTATCTTGTTTAAAAGTAGCTCCTCAGCCGCACTCATCAGGACGCTTGAGACATTTGTTGGTGTTTTAAATCTCACGCTTGCACGTTGCTGCGGCTCAAGCTTATCGGCAAATCTCACGTTTATCGTTAGCCCACTCGCCCTCACATCTTTGTTTATGAGCCTAAGAGCGAGCCTGTCAGCCATCTCTTTTAGCACGATCACTGCCTCGCAGCGCTCGTAGTCTCTAGGCAAAATTTCCGAGCTAAAGTAGGACTTTGTACTTGGTTTATACGCCTTTATCTCAGCTATCGTCGTTGGCTCTATGCCGTTAGCGTGATCTATCGTGATGTAGGCATCGACGCCAAAAATTTTTTCAAGCAGACTTTTTGGCGCATTTGCGATATCTTTCATGCAAAAGATGCCGCATTTTTCGAGCTTTAGCCTAGTTTGCTTACCGATACGCCAAAAGTCACTTAGCGGCTGATGCGTCCAGAGCTGCTTTTTATAAAGCTCTTCGTCAAGATAGGCGATGCCGTCATCTTGGTGCTTTGCTAGTATATCAAGCGCGATCTTTGCGAGGTATAAATTTGTCCCCATGCCACAAGTCGCCGTCACGCCAGTCGTTTTTAAGATCTCATCCATCATCATCTTTGCCATCTCTTTTGCGCCAAGAGCGTAAAATTTCAAATAAGAAGTGAGGTCGATAAAGCACTCATCGATCGAATAGACGTAGATGTCCTCTTTGGAGACATATTTTAGATAAATTTCATAGATCCTTGCGGCGTAGTCTATGTAAAACTGCATCCTAGGCGGCGCGATGATAAATTTGATATCTCTTGGTATCTCAAAGAGCCTGCAGCGGTTTTTCACCCCTTTTGCACGAAGCGCAGGGCTAACAGCTAAGCAGATGCCGCCACTGCCACGACTAGCGTCAGCCACGACCAGATCAGCCTTAAATGGATCAAGCCCGCGCTCTACGCACTCAACCGAGGCGTAAAAGGACTTTAGGTCGATAACGGCGTAAATTTTGCTCTTTGGATTTTCATTTTTCATGAGAGGATTATAGATGAAATTTGGTAAAAGTTAGTTTGCAAATTTTGTTTGAAATGGCTTAAAAATTTAATAAAAATCTTTTAGAAAAAGGCTAAATTTGAGTGCAAAGACCACGCGCTAAAGATACCAAAATAACTCCGTGATCAGAAACTATGCCAAGCTGAGTGTAAGAGAGCCGATACTAATAAATGTAAATGACGCCAAAGCAAAGGGCGTCTCAACTGGCGACGTGGTGAGAGTATTTAACGACAGGGGTGAAATTTTAGTTGGCACGCTTGCTACTCATCATCCCAAAGCACGTCATTGCCATCTGCGAAGGTGCATGTTACGACCCTGAAGTGCTAAGCAAAAGAGCCTTTGCAAGCATGGCTGCGTCAATGTCCTAACTCACGACAAAGACATATCTGGCACCACTCAAAGCAACTACAGACGCAGGGTCTTAGGAAATTTAGAAAAATATAAAGGTGAGATCAAGCTAGTCGCTGCGTTTTCTAAACCAAAAATTTGCAATCTTTGTAGAATTTATAGAAATTTAGCCCTCGCTTTGTGGCTAAGTCAAATTTGGCTGTAAATTTTCTTTAAATTTTCAAGCTTTGTGCTTGCATTTAGTAGGAGCATATCAGCTAGCACTAGCCTTATCATCGCGGTTGCTACGACGCTGCCACGTATGCCTATGCAAGGATCATGCCTGCCTCTTAGCTCAAAATCCACCGCCTCGCCCTTTAAATTTAGCGTCTTTTGCTCTTTAAATATCGAAGGCGTTGGCTTAAAATGGCTCTTTAGCACGATCTGGGCGCCACTGCTTATACCCCCAAGTATGCCACCAGCGTTGTTGCTTAAAAAGCCAAGCTCGTCCATCTCGTCGTTGTTTGCTGAGCCAAGCATAGAGCTTACATTTACGCCAGCGCCGATCTCTACGGCTTTTACTCCGTTTATGCCCATTAAGGCCGCCGCCAAAGCACTATCAAGCCTATCGTAAAGTGGCTCGCCAAGACCAGCTGGCACGCCTTTAGCCACGCTTAAAACCACAGCTCCGACGCTATCGTGCTCGCTTCTAGCTTTATTTACTGCCTCTTTCATCGCCTCTTCGTTGCCAAGGGCGTAAATTTGCGAATTTTGGGCAAAATCAAAATCAATCTTGTCGCTAATCGCCTTGCCAATGCCAAGCACGCCACTTAAAACCTCGATCTTAAATTCATTTAAAAGTAGCTGTGCAAATGCCCCACCAGCGACCCTAACTGCCGTCTCTCTCGCACTTGCACGCCCGCCACCTCTGTGATCTCTAATGCCATATTTTTTAAAATATGTAAGATCAGCGTGCCCAGGGCGGAAAATTTCACGTAAATTTTCATAGTCATTTGACTTTTGGTTGTTGTTAAAAATGGCAAAACCTATCGGCGCCCCAGTGCTCGTGCCGTCAAAAACGCCGCTAAAAATTTCTATCTTATCAGCCTCATCTCTTGCCGTTGTGAAGCTACTTTGTCCAGGGCGACGCTTGTCAAGCTCGCTTTGGATGAAGTCTGTATCGATCTTTAGCCCAGCAGGTAGGCCATCTATCACGCCACCGATCGCCACTCCATGGCTCTCGCCAAAGCTAGTTAAGGTTAGTTTTTTGCCAAATGTATTCAAAATTTATCCTATTTTTTGATTTTTTCTAGTGCAATTTTTGCTGCGAGCTGTTGGGCTTGCTTTTTCGAGCTTCCAACGGCACGTGAAATTTCTTTGCCATTTAGCAGCAAGGCTATCTCAAATTCTTTCTTATGATCAGGGCCAAAAGAGCCTATGAGCTCGTATGTTGGTATGACGCCAAGGGTTGCTTGAGTGACCTCTTGAAGGGCGGTTTTGTAGTCCTTTTCAAGGTGCGCAAAGTCGATCTGCGGATAGCAAAGCTCAAGCAGGCTAATAGAAATTTCTCGCACTTTATCAAGTCCAGCCTCAAGGTAGATAGCGCCCATCACTGCTTCAAATGCGTCACTTAAAATACTATCTTTCTCTCTACCGCCGTTGTTTTCTTCAGCTTGGCTAAGCCTTAAAAACTCGCCCATATTTAACCGCCTAGACATATTTGCAAAGCTTTTTTCATTGACAAGTGCGGCACGAAGTTTGCTCATGTCGCCCTCTGCGATCTTGCTAAATTTCTTAAAAAGATACTCAGCCACGAGCAGATCCATCACCGCATCGCCCAAAAACTCAAGCCTCTCGTTGTTTATCGCCTGCTTAGTGCTTTTATGCGTTAGCGCCTCTTCTAAAAGCTCAGATTTTTTAAATTTATAGCCAAGATTACGTTCAAATTCTTCTAAATTTTTCATATCTTATTCTCATCTTTTATTTTTAATGCCTCGTCTCTTGCCATCTGGTCGCACTCCTCGTTTTCAGGGTGTCCAGCATGCCCTTTAACCCAGCTAGCCACGACTTTATGGGGCTTTGAAATCTCTAAATACTCCTGCCAAAGCTCGACATTTTTTACATTTTTGAAATTTCTCTTTTGCCAGTTTGTAAGCCACTCATTTATGCTATTTACCACGTATGAACTATCGGTAAAAAGCCTTACTTCGCAGGGCTCTTTTAGCGCTTTTAGCCCCATTATCGCAGCTTTTAGCTCCATTTGGTTATTTGTCGTATATGCCTCGCCGCCACTTGCTTTTTTCTGCGCTTCATTAAATCTCAATATATACGCCCAGCCGCCAGCTCCAGGGTTTCCAAGGCACGAGCCGTCACTAAAAAGTGTTACTATCTTCACTTGCTTTTTCTGTGATGTGGGATAAAATTTTGACACTACCTAGTTCGTGACAGACCGGACAGCGGTAAAAGTGCATAGGAAATGAGTTTTTGCAGTTTTTGCAAACGTAGTTAAAGCTTAGTCCTGCTGCGTCAAATTTAGCGTCTTTTAGCCTTTTTATGACATTTAGCTCAAAGCCGTAAATTTCACATGGACCTTCTATATCGCCCTTTGCGTAAAAAAGGGATTTGTATTTTGCATCGTCTAAATTTATAGGTGTTTTTAGGTTGTAAAGTAGGTCTAGCACATCTTCAAATTTGGCAAAATCTTTTAAATTTTCTAAATTTTCATTGTGTCTTATGAAAAGGGCTAAGATCATGCGTTTTAAAAGCTCAAAATTTTGGCTAAGATGTGAGAGGATTTCTACCTTTTCGCTAAAGCTTAAATTTCTATCATCAAGCGTGCTGATCGCCTTTATATAGGCCTTTTGATCTTTCACATTTGTCCCTAGCTCTTCAAGAGAATTTAGCGCATAAAGGGCTTCTTTGTAGTTTTTAAGCTTCTCATCTATCATCGTTAAAAAGCGAAGTGCGAGGACATTTCTAGGGCTTAGCTCAAGCGCTTTTTCAAAGACTTCGCCAGCTTTTTTTAAAAATCCAGCCTTAAAATAGACCTCTCCAAGCTCGTTTAGGATAAATTCCTTCTCGTTTTTATCTTTTACCTTTTCAAGTGCGATGAGATAGACGCCGATCGATTTTTCAAAGTCGCCATTTTTAGCAAAGGTCTGACCTAGCATGCTAAGGCTTGGTATATCTACTTCTGGGCTTTTTAGCATCTGTTTGTGCTCGTCGCTTATGCCATCTTTGCTGTCAAATTTCTTTATAAATTTTTCGATACGTTTTTTCTCATCTTTACTTGAAAATATACCCCAAGCATAGCTTAAAGCAGCGATCATCAAGATGATACTAAATAAAATAATAAGGCTAAATATCGGATCTCTGTGTCCAATGAAAAAAATATCCACGCTAACACTTTGTAATAAAATTTTACTTTAATTATAACAAAGCAGTTGTATAATTTTGCTTATGATAGATCCAAAATCCATTGAAAAATTAAAAAACCAAATAGACATTGTTAATATCATTGAGCAGTATATCCCAGTTAAAAAGATGGGCTCAAGCTACAAGTGCGTCTGTCCGTTTCATGACGACAAAAACCCGAGCATGAGCATAAATCAAAACAAGCAGATGTATCACTGTTTTGCCTGCAAAGCTGGCGGAGATGCGGTTAAATTTGTGATGGATTATGAAAAGCTAACCTACCCTGAGGCGATAGAAAAGATCGCTCAAATTTCAAATTTTAGCCTTGAATATACAAACGACAAGGTGCCAACGCAAAAAGAAAATAAGCACATTTTAGAAAAGGCAAATGCCTTTTATAGAAGTGAGTTTTACAAAAACGAAGCGGCCGTTAGATATATCAAGTCGCGCGGCATAAATGACGCTATGATAGAGAAATTTGAGCTTGGCTGGGCTGGGGATAGTAAAAGCACCATTAGGCTTTTGCAAAATGAGAATATCGAGCCCAAAGAGGCGCTTGAAGTTGGTATCGTAAAGCAAAATGAAAAGGGAATTTATGCTAGTTTTATTGATCGCATAACATTTCCTATCTACTCGCACACGACAAGGCTAGTTGGTTTTGGCGGTAGAACGATCTCAGATCACCCTGCAAAATATGTAAATTCGCCTCAAAGCTCGGTATTTGATAAGTCAAAGCTGCTCTATGGCTACCACCTAGCTAGGCAAAGTATATTTGAGAAAAAGCAGATCATCATAACAGAGGGCTACCTTGACGTCATCATGCTTCACTACGCTGGCTTTACAAACGCTGTTGCGGTGCTTGGCACAGCACTTACTACAAGCCACTTGCCACTTTTAAAAAGAGGCGAGATAAGCGTGGTGCTTTGCTTTGACGGAGATGGCGCTGGCATAAATGCAGCCATAAAGTCAGCTCACCTGCTAAGTATAAATAAGATAGATACAAAAGTAGTCATCATAAGTAACGGCGCGGATCCTGCTGATATGGTCTTTGCAGGCAAGATAAAGGAGCTTAGTGAGCTCTTTGGCTCAGGCGAGGACGCGGTGAAATTTTATATAGAAAAGATCATGCAAAAGTATGACATCACGCGTTCAATGCAAAGAGATAACTGCCTAAGCGAGATAAAAGCCTATATGGACGAGCTTGGAGAGGAGATAGCAAGCTCGTATGTGACCGAGGTAGCGGCAAGATTTAACCTAACTCCACAAAGCGTAGCAGATAGGTTTGGGCTAAAGCAGAAGCCAAAAAATGAAGCTAAATTTAAAAGAGAATTTAGAAAAAAAGATAAAGATGAATTTAGCAACTCTGTCATGGTAGATGAGGTGCCAGCTGTGATGAACAAAGACCCGCTTGAGTTTGCACTTTTTAAAACCATGCTAAATAACCCAAACTACAGAGATGAGATACTCTCAAAGCTTGGAGCTAGATACTTTATAAAGCATCCTGAGTATCTAAACGCCATCCTTTATAGATACGACGTGAGCGATGAGGAGATGGTTAGAGAAATTTTAATGGACGAAAAGATCCATGAGATCACCGATGCAACCACTTTGCAAAAGGCTATTTTAAATATGCAAATCGCCTTTTATGAGAACGAACAGCAAATTTTAAAAGGCTCAGATAACCCAAATAAGATAGAAATTTTAGAAAAACTGCTATTTATCATCAAAGATCTCAAGACTCAGCTTTATAAAATTTAAAAATTCACACTTTTTCAGCTTCAAATCATAAAACAAAATGTAAAATGCTTAAAGTAATAAATCTTTTTAAGATTGGCTTTATATTTTAAGGATTTATGATGATAGACGCTAAAAGATTTGAGAGAAATTTTAACGCTATAAGCGAGTTTGGAGCGCTAAAAGGTGGCGGGCTAACAAGGCTAGCCTTTAGCAAAGAGGACCTTGAAGCAAGAGAATTTCTTATAAATTTGATAGAGAAAAATGGCTTTAAACTTAAAATTGACAATGTCGGCAACATCTATGCTATCTATGATGAGGGCTGCAAAGCGGACGCTAAGCCAGTTTGCGTGGGCTCTCACATAGATAGCGTGCCAAATGGCGGCTTTTATGACGGCACACTTGGCGTTATGGCTGGACTTGAATCGCTAATGGCGATAAAAGAGGCTGGCATCAAGCTAAAGCGCCCACTTTGGCTTATAAATTTTAGCTGTGAGGAGTCAAGCCGCTTTAAGACAGCGACTATCGGCAGCAAGATAATAAGCGGCAAACTAAGCGAGCAAAGGCTTCATGAGCTAAAAGATGAAGATGGAATTTCACTTTTTGAGGCGATGAGCATGGCTGGACTTCACCCACAAAATTTAGACGAAACCCTACTAAAAGAAAACTCCCTACACGCCTACCTCGAGCTTCACATCGAGCAAGGCCCAGTCTTAGAGCGAAGCGGTATAAGCGTTGGCGTGGTAAGCGGGATTGCAGCTCCAATTAGATTTGAGATCACTATACAGGGCAAGGCTGATCACAGCGGTGCAACTCCTATGAATATGCGTAGTGATGCCCTGCTTGCCGCCTCACACATCATAATCGCAGCCAATAAATTTGCTAAAAACAAAAAAACAGCTGTCGCAACCGTTGGCTACGCGCATGCAAAACCAGGCGTTTTAAACGTCGTGCCAGGTGAGGCAAGGCTTGGCGTTGATCTAAGAGATATCGACAAGGCTAGCTTAGAGGAGCTAAATTTAGAGCTTAGAAATTTTGTGGGTGAGCTAAGCCGTGAGCTTAAATTTAGCTACGAGATAAGAGAGTTAAGTAGCGACGAGCCAGTAAAACTAAGCGAACACGCCATAAATTTACTTGAAGATGAAGCCAAAAAACTTGGTGTAAAAACGCTTACTTTGCCAAGTGGGGCTGGGCATGATGCGATGAATTTAACAAAGCTTGCAAGTAGCGTTGGCATGCTCTTTATCCCTTGCGTGGATGGCATCAGCCACAACACCAAAGAGGCGATAAATTTCAAAGACGCAGTAGCCGCAACTAGAATTTTAACAAACGCACTAATAAGACTTTCAAACGAGGAGTAGTCATGGACAAAATAGCAAATTTAGCACTATCTTTAAAAGAGGATATGATCAAAGATCGCAGATACTTTCACTCGCACCCAGAAACTGGCTGGTTTACCTTTTTTACGACTGCGGTTTTAGCAAAAAGGCTTAGCGAGCTAGGATATGAGGTGAAGCTTGGCGAAGAGGTCGTAAAGAGCGATGCAAGGCTTGGAGTTGGCAGCAAAGAGCAGTGCCAAAAGGCGATCGAGCGGGCAAAAAGTCTTTTAAATCCTGACGAGGCAAAATACCTTGAATGCATGAAAGATGGCCTAACTGGGCTGACAGCCTTCATCGACACAAAAAGACCTGGTAAATTTAGCGCATTTAGATTTGACATTGATAGCGTTGATGTGACAGAGAGCGCAGAGGCTGCTCATAGACCTTGCAAAGAGGGCTTTGGCTCAGATATCGCTGGTATCACGCACGCTTGTGGGCACGATGGACACATGGCGATGGGTCTAGCACTTGCAAAGCTGATCGCTAAAAATTTAGACGAGTTTAACGGTAAATTTAAATTTATATTTCAAACAGCAGAAGAGGGCACAAGAGGCGCTGTGGCTATGGAGGCTGCTGGTGTGCTTGATGGGGTTGAGTACCTACTTGGCGGACACATCGGCTTTCAAGCAGAAACAAATGGGGGCATAGTTTGTGGCACAAACAAACTGCTTGCAACTTCTAAATTTGACGTGCATATCACTGGCCGCTCAGCTCACGCAGCAGGAGCTCCAGAGGATGGAGCAAACGCCCTTTTAGCCGCTGCTCAAATGGCTCTAAATATGCATGGCATCACAAGGCACGCAAAGGGTGTGACTAGGATAAATGTAGGTGTTTTAAGAGCAGGCGAGGGCAGAAACGTCATAGCACCAAACGGCTATCTAGCCTGCGAAACAAGGGGCGAGGATACAAATTTAAATGAGTTTATGTATAAAAAATGCATGGATATCGTAAAAGGCGTGAGTGAAATTTACGGCGTTAAAAGCAAAGTCGTGATGACTGGAGGCACAAGCGGGGCAAATAGCGACAAAGAGGTGACTGAAATTTTCTATGAGGCGGCAAAACAAAGCCCATTTATAGATGATGATAAGATCGTTAAAGAGCTTGACTTTGGCGCTTGCGAGGACTTCGCTCACTTCATGAGAGCTTTGCAAGATAGAGGCGCAAAGAGCGGATATATGATGATCGGTACAAATTTAAAAGCAGGACATCACAACAGCAAATTTGACTTTGACGAGGAGTGCTTGGTCGCTGGGGTTGATATCTATCTAAGGGCTGCTTACAAACTAAATGGAGTTAAAAAATGAAAAATGCTTTACTAATCAGCGCTTCAAGCTACCAAGATACTGGCTACTTGAGACACTGTAAAAACTGGGTTAAGGACTTCTTGGGTGAGAGCGGTAAGGAGGAAATTTTATTTATCCCTTACGCTGGAGTTAGACGAAGTAATGACGAATACGAGCAAAAGGTGATCGACCGCCTAAAAAATAAAAATATAAAGTCGATCCACCACTACGAGGATAAAATTTCAGCTATCAAAAACGCTAACAGTATCGCAGTTGGTGGCGGCAACACCTTTATGCTTCTTTACACGCTTTATAAGCTAAATTTGATTGAGCCTATAAAAGAAGCTGTGGCAAACGGCGCACAATACTTTGGCTGGTCAGCTGGCGCAAATATCGCTGGCAAGACGATGATGACGACAAATGATATGCCTATCATCATGCCAAAGTCATTTGATAGCCTAAATATCTTCCCGTATCAGATCAATCCGCACTTTATAAGTGGCAAACTAGCAGGTCATAACGGCGAGAGCAGGGAGGAGAGGCTAGAGGAGTTTTTGATAGCAAATCCAAAAGAGACTATCTACGCACTGCCTGAGGGCACGGCTTTGCTTATAGAGGATAGCGAGGCTGAGGTCATAGGACACAGCGAAATTTTAAAATTTGAGTATCAAAAAGAGATAGAAAAAATAGAAGTTGGAACTAAATTTAAAATCTAAACAAGGAGAGAGGTATGGAATCATTCAAGCTAATTGCTGCCATTCTTGGCATCGTTGCAGTTGTAGCACTTCTAGTCTTAAAAAAAGAGACAAGAACAGTGCTAATAGGTGTTGGTTTGGTGCTTTGTTTAATCGCGCTAAAACCGATGGGGGCACTAAGTGCTTTTACTGACTATATGACTAAAGCAGGGCTTATAAAGGCTATTTGTGCTAGTATGGGTTTTGCTTTTGTTATGAAATACACAATGTGCGATAAGCACCTTGTTGCGCTTCTTACAAAGCCACTTAAAAACGTGGGATTTATCTTGATCCCTGTAACAACCGTGCTAACTTACTTTATAAATATCGCTATCCCTTCAGCTGCTGGCTGCTCGGCTGCTGTTGGTGCGACGCTTATACCGCTTCTAATGGCTTCAGGCGTTCGCCCTGCGATGGCTGGTGCGGCTGTTTTTGCAGGCACATTTGGCTCAGTACTAAGCCCGGGCTCTGCGCACAACATATATGTGGCCGATCTTGTTAAAAAGACAGTTGAGGGATATACAGTTCAAGACATCATAAAAGTGCAAATTCCTAGCGCATTTACAGCTCTTGTTATCGTAGTTGTCATGCTAACTATCGTCGCAATATTATTTAAAGACTATCAAAAAGGTACAAATTTCACTCTTGAAAATGGCGCTGCAAGCGAAGAGAAGTCAGCGTTTAAAGTAAATTTGATCTACGCTCTTATGCCACTTGTCCCACTTGTCATCTTGGTTATTGGCGGAACAAGCCTAGCAAAAGACTACAGCTTTTTGGCATGGACAAAGATGGGCGTTGCTGAAGCTATGATACTTGGTGCTATCATAGCTATCTTTGCTACGCTTACAAATCCACAAAAGATCACAAAAGAGTTCTTTAACGGCATGGGTCACGCTTACGCTGATGTTATCGGTATCATCATCGCAGCTGGCGTCTTTGTCGCTGGCTTAAAGGCATGCGGAGCTGTTGATGTGGTCATCGCGTGGCTAAAAACAGATCAAAGCTATGTTAAATTTGGCGGAACATTTGTGCCATTTATCATGGGTATAGTCACAGGCTCAGGCGACGCTGCTACATTTGCATTTAACGAAGCTGTCACAACAAATGCTGCTGCTCTTGGCTTTGAGCAAGATAAGCTTGGTATGGCTGCAGCCATCGCTGGCTCACTTGGACGTTCAGCTTCTCCGATCGCTGGTGCAGCTATCGTTTGTGCAGGTATTGCTATGGTTAGCCCAGTCGAGCTTGCAAAAAGGACATTTTTGGGTATGTTTTTCTCTGTTGTGGCGATCGCATTTTTCGTCATCTAAAGGATGAAAAATGGATATCGTAGAGAGATTTATAAACTATACGAAATTTAACACCACGACAAATAAAGAGAATGGATTAAAAGGCGTCATGCCTTCTAATCCAACCGAGTATGAGCTGGCTCTTTTTATAAAAGATGAGCTTAGCTCACTTGGTATAAAAGATATCATCTTGCAAGATAATGCTATCTTGATAGCAAAAATTCCTGCAAACTGCGAAAATGCCCCAAGTATCGCCTTTTTTGCGCACTTAGATACAAGTAGTGAGCAAAAAAATGACACAAAAGCTAAGATCGTAAAATACACAGGCGGCGACATCTGCCTAAATGAAGAGCAGGGAATTTACCTTAAATTTAGCGACAATCCAGAGCTTAAAAAATACGTTGGTGACGACATAGTGGTGACTGACGGCACTAGCTTGCTTGGCGCTGACGATAAGGCGGCGATCGCCAGTATCGTAAATATGGCTAGCTTTTTCATGCAAAATCCTGATGTAAAGCACGGCAAGATCGTGATCTGCTTCGTGCCTGATGAGGAGCAGGGCTTGCTTGGTGCAAAAGCGCTTGATGTAAATTTGCTTGGGGCTGACTTTGGCTACTGCTTAGACTGCTGCGAAATAGGCGAGCTAATATATGAAAACTGGAACGCAGCTGACTGCACGATGGTCTTTAAAGGCGTTTCGGCTCACCCGATGAACGCAAAGGGCAAGCTTGTAAATTCGCTACTTCTAGCGCATAAATTTATCTCGCTCTTGCCAGGCGGCGAAGTGCCAGAGTGCACCGAGGGCAAAGAGGGCTATTTCTGGGTGAAAGAGCTTAGCGGAAACAGCGCAAAAACGACGCTAAAGATCGATATAAGAGAATTTGACGAGATTAAATTTCAAAAAAGGCTTGAGTTTTTAAGCGACATGGCAAATTCTTTTAATAAAATTTATGGTGAGTGCTGTGAGGTCACGCTAACAACACGCTATGAAAATGTCTTTAAGTTCTTAAAAGATGAAAACTCACTGCCTATAAAACTAGCAAAAGATGCCTTTAATGAACTAAATATCACGCCAAACATAAAGCCGATGCGTGGCGGATACGACGGCGCTGCGATCTCTGCAAAGGGTGTGCCAACGCTAAATTTATTCACAGGGGCAAACAACTTTCACTCTATCTACGAGTATTTGCCAGTTAGCAGCCTAAAAGCCGCAAGCGAAGTCATAAAAAAAATCATAATTAACGCTGCTAAATAAACTTCATAAAAGCCTAGATTTAGTAAATTTAGGCTTTAAATTTTACTTTCAGGACAAAAATGAAGGCTTTAGCTTTGTTTAGCGGAGGGCTTGATAGTATGCTCTCTATGAAAATAATAAGCGATCAGGGTATCGAAGTGGTCGCACTTTATATGGATACTGGATTTGGCGTGGATGAGGAGAAGCACGAAGTTTTAAGGCACCGTGCAGCCTTGGCTGGAGCTAGCCTAAAGGTGGTTGATATGAGAAACGAGTATCTTCGTGACGTGCTTTTTAGCCCAAAATACGGCTACGGCAAGCAGTTTAACCCTTGCATCGACTGCCACGGATATATGTTTAAAACAGCTCTAAATATGCTAAAAAGCGAAAATGCAAATTTCATCATCACAGGCGAAGTCGTGGGTCAAAGGCCGATGAGCCAGCGCAGAGACGCACTTTTTCAGGTTAAGCGCCTAGCTGATGATGAGGACGATCTGGTGCTTCGTCCGATGTGCGCTAAGCTCTTGCCACCAACTAAGCCAGAGCGCGAGGGCTGGGTCGATAGAGAGAAGCTACTTGATATAAGCGGACGCGATAGAAAGCCACAGCTTGCTTTGGCAAAGGAATTTGGCTTTGAAGACTTTGCAACGCCAGGAGGTGGCTGTTTGCTAACGATCGAGAGCTTTGCCGTGAAGATAAAAGACTACTTGAAATTTGATAAAGAGATGAGAGATATCGATGTCGTGTGGCTAAAGCTTGGTAGGCATTTGCGCTTGCCGGAGGGTGCAAAAATGATAATAGGCCGTGACGAGAGCGATAATAACGCACTTTTGGCGCATCCAAATGATAAATTTACTAAGATCAAATTTGATGAGCGAGATGATATAGTTGGGGCTGTTAGTTTTATAAGTAAAAACGCTAGCAAGGCCGACAAAGAGCTTGCCGCAAGGCTCGCGCTAGCTTATACAAGAGCTAGTAGAGAAAATGAATTTGAAGTTAGCATCGCTAATGAGAAATTTATCATCAAACCTGAAGATAAAAAGCTAGCACAAGAGTTTTTTGTAAAATAAATCCAAATTTGCAAAGGAATTTGATATAAATTTCTTTGCAATATCTAAAATTTTATAACTATTTCAAACCCCCACAAAATCTAAATTTACAAAATTACCAGTCATAAATATGTCACAACTGTACCAAAGTACAATGGTTTGATTTTAGTAAAACTGCTAAATTTAGGTAAAAAATTTAAAAAGGGAGACACATGTCAAAGGAAATAGGCGTAGTAAAAAATGTAACGCAAGGAAGCGTAAAAGCTGTAAGCCTAACAGGTGAAAGCAGAGAGTTAAAAGTAGGTGACATAGTATATCAAGGTGAAAAGATAGTCACTGAATCAACTGACGCAAAAGTAGTAATAGCAAAAGCGGATGGCAAAGAGATAAGCTTAATAGGCAAAGACTCAATAAATTTAGACCAAAGTGTTGGTGAAAATTCTCAAACAACAGCAGACATAACCTCACTTCAAAAATCAATCTTAAGCGGTGAAGGTCTAGCTGGCTTAGAAGAGACTGCAGCTGGTGGAAACCAAGCTGGTGGAAACGCTGGCGGTGACGGAGTAAGTCTTGGTGCTGCTAGCTTTGCACAAGGTGGTCACTACTCAAATATAAGTGCGAATTTTAATAATCTTTCATCTCAAACAAGCACAAATGCCCCAGTTCAAACAGGTGTAGGTGGTGCAGTTACACTTGACAACCTTGCAGCTGCTATTGACGCGATATATCCAACTAGCAATGTTCCAACTCCAACAATCACAACAATAATAGATGGCAAGTATGGTGGTAAATGGAATGCCGATGTAATAGGTGATCTATCAAACGATAATAGACCATTTATTAAAGGAACAGCAGAGGCTGGAGCTATAGTTGAAATCTATGACAATGGCAACAAGATAGATGAAACAAGAGCCTATGATGATGGCACTTGGGAGTATGTAGTGCAAAATGACCTTCCTGATGGAAAGCACACTATCACAACTGTGGCTGTTGTAGATGGCGAGAGAAGCCTTAGCAGCAAAGGGGCTGAGGTTACTATTGATGCAACTAGGCCAACAGTAGAGTGGACAGATTTACCACATAACATTATAAGAAAAAATGTAATTTCTATGAGCGATAGTGATCCTGAGCCATCAATGAGTGGTAAGACTGAGCCAAATTCTGAAATAAATGTAAAAATAGGCAAAATAGAAGATAGTGGAACGCATACAGTTTTTGAAGGCAAGGTAAAAGCTGATGATAATGGTAATTTCACAGTAGATAAAACTACAATGGGTGATGGTTTTCCAGAACACTTTACGCCTGGCGAATACTCTTTCACAACACAGGTATCTGATCCTGCTGGCAATGAAAGTTTTACAAGCATACCTAAAAACTTCACACCAAAAAATGGTGCATTCTCAATAGAGCGCATATATGATGATGAATTTAGTGATCTAACAGAAGTGCAAGGCGATTATAGTCCTGTTTATAGACCTGTTGATGGGGATAGAAAGCCAACATTTGAGGGCACAGCAGAAGCAAATGCTGAGATAACATTAGTTGTTAAACATCATGGTTATGATTTTAATACAGAAACGAGAACTCCAGTTGAGATACAAGATATTTTAACAACAAGAGCTGATGAGAATGGCAAATGGAGCGTAGAGGCAAAAGTTGATTATAAAGACTCTATGCTTGACTACCACACAGTTGAGGCAAAAGCTACCAACCCATCAGGTGAGACGCTTGACCTTACTCCAACTACATTTTTCATGCCAACAACTGCACCCGAAGATCACCTATAATCAATTATGCGAAGAGTTTTTCTCTTCGCTATTTCTTATTATTTAAAAAATTATTATTTGACACAAATAAAAGTAAGCCTAGATGAGCTATGAGTTAGAGTTCTTGCCAAGTGCTTTAAAAGAGTGGCAAAAGCTTGACAAAAATTTAAAATATTTACTATCCAAATTCACAACTATGTTGCAAATCCAAAAAATTTAAAAACTATTTCCTATTAAATTTTTTATCATAAATCACATGATCGCTTTCTTTGCCTATTCAAGATACTTTATAACCACTTTATCACAATTGCGATCAGTTGGCTCTAGTTCTATATTGCTGTTTTATTTAGATCTATGATGATAGTGTTATAGAGATGGTTGGGGGAGAGGAAAGAATGAGAAAGGGTCAATGCCTAAAAACATAATCCATTTTTTAGCCTGAGATTCTCGCAATTAAATTAATTGCTTTTCAAAAATTTAATTAGAGATTGACCTATTATATAAGTTCTTTTGTCGCCAGTTATACTAAAAAGAGAAGCTAATGCTATAAAGTAGTCTATACATAATCCCCCCCCACATTATTTAGTTTCTATAAAATTATCTTTTATGCCTTATAAACTTAAGCCAACACTTTGTTTAACAAATCTATAATAAGCGTTTTTTATCTTAATCTTAAAGGAATAAACATGAAAGGGACTGTATTAGCTCCTGGCATAATATTAAATGCTGATGATCAGCGTTTTACTTATCTACAAGAAGACGTAGCTTCGGTGGCAAAAGACGGAGCTGCCATAGTTTTAAAACAAGGCGATGAGGTTGATTTTATCGCAGATGGACAAACTGCAAAACAAATCTATCTCACAAAAGCAAAATCTATGAATCTAAATTTAGATAACATAAATTTTGATATTAAAAGCAATGATTTATCTACCATTAGAACGCTGGGATTAGCAGGTTCAGCCTTACCTATTTTGGGCATTATCCCATTCATCGGATTTATCTTTTTTATCGCTGGATTTTTATGTATGTTGTTTGCTATATTTAAGCTATCAGATAAAGTTGGTAGTCCTACACTAAAGAAAAACTATATCTTATATCTAGTTGTCGCGGTAGCATCGACTATCCTGATCTCAATCGGCGCGATAACTGGAGCATTAGGCTTTGCTGGTATGGGCTCTGGCTATGCGAATGCTGGTGGGACAGGTGCTATTTTTGGAGTCATTTTAGGCTTAGCGGGCGTTGTAGGTATGATTTATGCATTTTTCAAAGAATTTCAAGTCTATAACGAGCTTTCAAATATATCTGGCGATAAATTTTTCCTCTACTATTTTATAGGTTCGGTTGTTGGAACTATTACTTTATTTATAATCATTGGTTACATCTTGTTGATTGTGGCATTTGTTTTACAAATCATCGCATGGTATAGACTGCAAGAGATTAAAGCAGCTTAAACTTCAATCATAAATCGGAGGGGGAATTTTCTGCTCCGATTTTCTTTCTTTATACAACATAGAACTTGTATTTAATTGCCTTATGTATATAGTAAGTTTGCAGTATAAAATTTTGCTAAACACTTATGCCAAGCCTATTAATGCAAACCATACAAGTAAATTTTTCAGCTATGAAAAATGGCAGAGATAATAGAAGAGTATCATCTAAGTAAAGCGGTAGATACTGCCCTAGCAAGAGGTGAAAAACCAGTAAAAGTAAGTCTAAATGAGATATGAGTTAGAATTTTGCTAAGCGTAAAAAAGAGGACTTTATAAAAAATTTTAAAATATTTGCTATCCAATCTTTTAATAATAGAAAATTTAACAATAAGTAAAGGGTAAATTTACCGAAAGTATTTTGCAAAAATTTAAAAAACTGTACCATACTTTTAGGAAATTTTAAAGAAAGGGAAACTGCAAAAAGGGCAGTTAAAGTATCGATAAGTAGGACATCTATGGTGTCAAAGGGGAGACTTGAACTCCCGACCTCCGGCTTATGAGGGTTTAAAAATAAGCCTTATGTAAGCACCAAAAAGACGGCACACAGCCAGTTTCACACTAGGTATCTGCTACATTTTGCTACAAAGTTATATTGCATAGGTAACAAAGATGCAATATCTAGTCAAACGAAATGGCATATATTACTTTAGAGTAGCCATTCCACTATATTTGAGGCCTTATTTTGGTAATAAAACCGAATACATAACCTCCTTCCTCACAAAACGCTTTGATACAGCAAAAAATCGTGCTAAGATCTACTCTATAATTTTTAACGCGATCAAAAAGGCATGGAAGATGAATTTGAGCAGCGAACTTATAGAGCACCTGGTGCTTATGCTTTTAAAAGCCAAGGAGGCCAAAAGTATCAAAGAGCATGATATGCTTGGCAGATATATAAATTTAGATGGACTACTATCACTAAATTTGTTTTTAAAACAGAGTTTAAAAGAAGATAGCTTACCCAGCGTCATATCAAAAGAGGTTGATGATATCTGCAAAAAGCTATCTTGCACTGACTCTCACACCAAAAAGCTTCTTGGCAAAAGAGTGCTTGAGGCAACGATAGATAATATAAATCACATATCATATAAGATGTGCAAAAACCAAAAGCTACTAAATGATAAGCAACAGGCATTTGTGCCACTTGGCAAAAAGCATAAGAGCACAAATTTAGATGATGGCACCAAAGACGAGATAGTAAAGGGCATTAAAGAGGCTAACATAGATAGCTATCAAGACGATATAGAGGCTTTAAAAAAGCAGAATTTGGTACTACCTTTTACTAAAAAATCCTTAAAGCACTCTGTTTGTGAGCTAAGAGATGCTATAAATGAGCTAGCAAAACAAAAGGGAGCACTCACACAAAACGATATCCTAAGAATATTTGGTTGTGAGTTATCGCTAGATGGAGACAATGAGCTAAGTGATGATCTAAAATTTGGATATGGAAATTTAAATGATCCTACCTTTGGTGGTCAGGTAAAGCTATATAAGGCAGATGAATACGAAGATAAAGGCATAGTTTTAAGTGACATTGAGGCTAAAGATCTTGTGATAGATGATACAAGTGATGCTAGTGGCATGACTTTTAATGAAGCTATAAATTTCTTTCAAAAGCTCTTTTCAAATAGAGCTAAAAGCTTTATATCACAGCTAGGCTCAACTGCTAAAAACGAAATAAAAGCTGACATGCTCACGCTAAAGAGCGCTTTTGAAAACTATGTATCAAACACAAGCATTTCAAACAACTGGAGTGATAGCACATTTGGCCTTGTTAGACATGTAGGGCGGCTCATGTCCATGAAATTTGGCGATGAGCTAGATATTAAAAAGATAAAAAGAGATGAGTTGCTAAATTTTAGAAATGTCTTACTACAACTACCAACCAAACTCTCTCAAAATAGTCTCTATAAAGATAAAAGCCTAGATGAGATCATAGCTTTGGCAAAAGATAGACCAAAAATTTCTAAATCAACTATCAAGAAATATATTGTTAGAGTTAGTGAGTTTTTTAAATACTGCTACGATAGTGACTATATAGATAAGAACCCGGCTATAGATCTACAAATAAATTTAAACCAAGATGATGTTACAAATAAAAACCCTTATGAAGATAGTGACGTAAATGCACTTTTGGATATTGTTAGTAAGATCAGGTCAAGTGGTGATACTAAAAGTCAAAGGATTAGCAAAGATGAGCTATTTTTCGTTACTCATATAGCAGCTTACTCTGGTATGAGACTAAATGAGATAATCCAGTTAAACACAGATGACATAGTCGAAAAATATAACATAGTATGCTTTAGTTTAAATACAAAAATAGATGTAAAAACGGGCAAGAGCAAGACTTTAAAGACTAGAAACTCTGTAAGGATTGTTCCTATCCACTCTAAGCTAAATAGCATTGGACTGTTTGAATTTATAGAGAGTAAAAAGAAGCTAGCTAAGCAATGCGGCAAAGCAGTTAGGCTATTTAATTGCAACAATAAAGACTTCTCTGAGTATTTTAGAAAGAAGGTAAATACTCAAGTTATAAAAGATGGTGATAAGACAAGGACGTTTCACTCATTTAGGCACACTTTTATAAACAAGCTCATTCAAAGTGGTCAAAGGGTTGAGCATATAGCTGCTCTTGTAGGGCATGAACAACAATACAAGATCACTATGAATACTTATGGAGAGCCAGTAACTCCGAAAATTCTAAAGGATCTAGTTGAAGAGGTAAAATTTGATCAAGGAGGGGAAAGGTGAGTGTAGTAAACTATTTAAAATGATAGTGCTGTAGTATAAAGAATAAAGATTGATTTATAAATTTAAGGCTATTTAAGATTATATAATTATGCTTAATTTTATGGATTTTTAATATTTCGCTATATGTTCTTTAATTTATATTAAACGGATCAATAAACAACGAAAAACACAATCCATAACCGGCTCACTATTCGCATACATATGATATCATCTATCAAAAAGCCATCTTTTATTTCATCTGGGCGAGGATACTTTTTGTCTGACAAGTCAGACAAAAGACCTCGTTAGGGATCATCCCTAAAACCCTATCTTCACACTCTTTTCTTCATTTTTTAGTGCGACTTCTAGCTCAAGCCTTCGGCAAAAGTCGTCGCCATTTTTTATAGGTCTAAATTTAGCTTGTCTTCTCACACTAGCAAAGTCTCCAGGCGCTAGCAAGCCAAGGTTTGAGACCTTTTTACTTGCGTTTTCATCAAATTTGACCTTTAACAACGCACACTCTTTTTTAAACAAATTTCGCGCTTGCTCTGGCAATAAATATCCAAACTCAAGCTTTAGATCAAATCTTCTAAGACAGGCTTTATCAAGATTATCTATCAAATTTGTCGTAGCGATAAAGATGCCATCAAAGCTCTCCATCTGCACTAACATCTCATTCACTTGGGTCACCTCCCAGCTTCTTGCAGCCATGCTTCTATCTTGCAAAAAGCTATCTACTTCGTCAAAGACTAGCACGGCTTTTTTATCTTTGGCTTCTTTGAAAGCTAGTGCTATGTTTTTCTCAGTTTCTCCCAGATACATAGACAAAAGATCGCTTCCTTTTTTGATGATGATCGGCTTTTTTAGGCTTTTAGCGATAAATTTAGCGTAAGCACTTTTGCCAGTTCCAGGCACGCCATAAAGACACATTCTTGCGTTTTTGCTCGCTTTTATGCCTTGCATTAGCTCAGTTAGGTCGCAGCCTGAGTTTACGAAATTTGGATCGTAGCTGCTTGGCAGATCAACGCTTGGCTTCTCATCTTTTTCTATCTCGTCGTAGCCTTGTGCTTTTAGTGTGTTGCTTATCACTCGCTCAAAGGCTTTGTTTTTGTCTTTTGTGTTTAAATTTGAAACGACTAAGCTAGCGTTACTAACGACTGCTGGAGCTACAAATCGATTTTTAGCTAGTTTTTTAACAAGCTTACTATCTATCAAATTTTCACTATATTTTTTTATGATCTTGGCTCTTACATCTTCAGTTGGTATGCCTATCTCTATGGCTAGGTTAAACCTTCTAACTACAGCTTCATCCATATCAAGGATATTATTAGTTATCCAGATAGTTGGCACTTCGTTAGTCTCAAGAGATCTATTTATAAAGGCTTTGCCATACTGCCTTTTCTCATCATTTTTGGTATTAAATATATCTTCTGCTTCGTCATACATGAGCAAATTTGACCCGGCGGACAATACACTTTGCGCAAGGCAATATGATCTTATCCTTTGGTACTCGTTTGCGTAGCCATCTCCATCATCATAAGCTACTTCGTAAAGTTTTAAATTTAGCTCACCAGCTACTGCTTTACTAAACTCAGTTTTACCAGTCCCTGCAGAGCCATAAAGGAGCACATTTACTCCCTTTTGCTTTTTGCGAATAGCGTTTTTTAGAAACGAGAGCAAAATTTTCACATCTTCTTTTATGTGAGGGTAGTTTTTTGTAGTTAAATTTGTCTTGCTGCATGGCTTTATCGCACTTTCAAATATCTCGTCTATGCTTTTGCACTCAACAAACAAATCACCCATGAAACTATTATTTATAACATCGGTTTTTGACCTTAGACTGCGTCCGTAACTATCTATTTTTAGTATCGAAGTCCTAGCAAAAACTCCATCTTTTCTAAAGGCATTTTGCACATCGCTAAATTTTAGTTTTAGTATCTTTGAGATCGCTTTTATGGCTTGTCTGGTGTTTAGCTCTCCTAGCAGATCACAAGCGTTTGAGACTACTTCATAGTTATACATGATCGCGACAAATCTCAAAATCTCTTTTTCGGTCTCATTTAGACCTAAATTTTCTTGAAGTAAATTTAGGTTGTGCTCAAGCTCTTTTAACTCGCATGAAATTTTGCTTTTTTCAAGGAGCTCGAGTTTAGTCTTGAGAACTTCGATGTCTTCTTCTTTGGGCTCACTTGTGCATATATCCAAAAACTCTAAAACATCATCACTTCTGCATCTTAAAAACTCTTTTTCTCCTCCAGCATAAAAAATGGCACGAAGCACCCAAAGTGTTGCAAGCTCATATATCTCATTATCTACGAAAAAATTCTCTTTTTGCATGATAAGCTCCTTTTTTGCTTTTGTTGAAGTTATTTTACTTAGCCAAAAAGACATTTTTATGTCCATAAATATAAAATTTGAGAAATTTGCTGTGAAAGATAAATTTAAAAAGAGCGTCCTAAAACGCTCTTTATTTACTCCAACGTATCACCACTATATGGTAGCTCAATATCTTTTACACTAGACTAGCACGATCTTCTATTGTAGGTTTATTTTTACTATAAAGTGTTATTTATTTAAGAACTTAACTAACTCATCTTTAAAATGGTCATCATCATACTCTTCATATGAATAATCATAATTTAAGCTAAAATGCACATTACCAATGTACGCATCTACTATTGATGTGTTAGAAGTCGGTTTTTTAGTGTGAGCTTCGATACTTAGATTTACCGGTAAAAAAGAGTCTTGGTAAGCAAATTCACTTCTAGTAATAACACATTTTTCATTTAGGTATGAATTGCAAAATTCTAAAAACTTAGCTCCTAATTCATCTGCTAGTTCTCTTTGTGTGCTAGCTAGATCTACAAACTGCTCAATTATGGGAGCGGTTTTAACAACTTTTTTCTTTGACATTTTTTCTCCTTTGTTTTAATTGTTTTTTGTCAAGATATCTTTGTGACATGTGAAATTATAACAAGCAAAATGGACAAAAAATGTCTATATTTAGAAATTTGAATTAAAAATTTAATATTTTTTGTCTTGCTTTAAATTTCATAGTATTCATCCCAGCAAAGCGCCATATCAACAGAGCCTATACGTAGTATGTCTTTGATCTTACAGATATGTGTGTTGTTTATAAAAGCTGCAAATATGTAGCAAAAATATGCCTTCTTATCAAAATAGACAGAGCTACCAAAATATTCATTACAGTTTTGCGTCCAGCGGCTCTTTTTCTTGCTCATTTCGCCAGGGACGATAGGCTCATTTATGATAGCTAAGAAATTATCGTCATTTTCATCATAATCTGGATCGTCTTCGCGCAAGCGAAAGACCAAACGAAATTCCATAGCATAATCCTCGATAAATCCACTCTCAAACCTTGCTTTTAGCCTGTTTTCAAGCATTTTTGCATCTCTTATTAGGATATCTTGATAGCTAGCTAGCGCTTTATTTATCTTTACTATTTGCTCCCACTGATCCTTGCTGGCATCAGAGATATACTCTTCCCTCTCGCTACACTCTAGCTTCTCCAGGCAAAGATCTATAGGCGTATAGTCATACCATGAGCGAAGCTTACCATCCATCCTGTCGATAGTTAAAATTTCATCCCAGCTAAGATCCGTATGGTCATATAGGCAGTGGTAAAACCAGCAGTGCCACTCGCCAGACATCTCATGTGTGGGCCAGTTTCTAAATTCGTTTTGATTTTCCGTATAAAAGTAGTCATTTGCATGATCCATGAACTCCTCATATCGCATAAGAAGTTTATCTTTTGAGTAAAAAGAGAGTAGTAGCTCACAAAAATGATCATACGCCTCTTTTATATCTTTTGCGCAGAGGTCTATCTGCTTTGCACGTGGCACGACACGGCGCTCAAGGTCATAGAGCCTTTCGTTTATGCTATTTAGCTTTCGCCTTTGCTCCTTTGTAAATTGTCCCATTTTTGTCCTTTAAAATTTAATCGTCGCGACTTGTTCGTAAATTTCTTTATCAATAAATTTGCCATCCGTATCAATCGAGTAGTTTTTGCCTAAAAAATAGAGCTTAAAGCCAGTTATAGCTCCAAAAATAGGCAGAGTTTGCGTTTTTTGATAGTAGTTTTTGGTAATCTTTGAGATGACTTCTAGCTGCTCGTGCAATGCTTTAAAACAAAGCTCATCTGAAAACGGCGTTAGGCTGATATATCTTAAGTGCTGCGCCATAGCAAGGGCAAATATAGGCTCACTTTTGCGCCTAAAATCCGTATCTATATAGATATATGAGCCTCTAAATTTCACTCGCTCGTTGTAGAATTTTCGCACCTCGCTAAGCTCAGCGTCTATGTTAAGAGCAAAGTGCTTGCTAAGTGCTAGGACGAGCGTTTCTGAGCTGTGTGCCCAGTCAAAGTGCCCCTTTGTGATGAACTCATCTAGGCTCTTTGCTGCCTCTAAATTTGCAAGTGCTCTTGTGAAATTTTGCTCTCTTACGTAGCCAAGTGCTTTTGAGAGCGCCTTTTTATCGCTGTTTTGTGTGAGAATTTTAAGTTGTTCGTAGATCATTGATTATCCTTTTTTGATTTTTATCGCCGATACATTTTTTGCGATCTGTGAAATTATAGCGACTATAATGGACAAAAAATGTCCATTATAGTTTAGAGAGTTAATTTATAGTTGGATTTTGCCAAATTTTAAGAAAATCATTAAATATTTTTTCTGAGCGTTCTTCTATTTTACTTTTATTCCAAACTCTATTTTTTATAACTTCTTGCGTTATTTTAAGCATTGCATGTTTTTGTATCTCTTCTCTTTTTTTATCCCAGTTATTGTTTTGTATAGCAGTATTTAACTTGCTTTTTAGAAGTGCCATATTTCCTATTTGATATATTAATTCATTCGCCGTTTCCTCATTTTTACCAACATTTGACCAGTTTTCTTGCCAAGTTTGCGGCATAAGATGCTCTAGTGTATAGGTATATTGCAACTCACTAATATCATTTTTTTCGCTTCTACAATTATATAACTCTATCCAAAATAGCACTAAGCCGGCTCTATCATTACTTATTTTTTTTAATAGAGCTTCTTTTATTTCGTCATCACTTGTTATATTAAGTTTTGGCTTTCCTTCTGAGTCTGGTATAAAAAGCTTTTGTTTCATAGTTTCTTTACCATCAATATCTTTAATATTATTGCCAACAATTTTACTAATACTATTTGTCGCTTTTTTGCATAGCCAATGTCTAATTATGAAATTTTCAAGCATAGCATAACACCCATCTAACTCGTTTTTATCAAGCTCTAAACTACGTAGCTTTAACACGAGAGGTATAAAAACATTGTATTCTGATATGCTCATTATATGAAGCAATCTTTTTTCGTTATCGCTAAATTTAAAGGTTTCGCCCTTATCCGCCCAAGGAAGTTCATAAAAAAGATTTGCATACCAATTTATCTCTTTTATAATATCTAAAACCTCGTCTTGGCTTTTATCTTTTATATACTCTTTATACAGCATACTAAGTCCATCTTGCGTATGCTTTTCTATATTAAAAAAGCCTTTTATGAGAGCATAAGCATAAAGTAAAATCTCGCTTCTATATCTTCTTGAAGCTTTTTCTTCCCAAAATTTTAAACGTTCATTTGAACCTTCAAATATACTTTTCCAATACTCATCGTATATTTCCTTTGCCTTTTCTTCGCTCATATTACCTGATTTTATCAGTCTATCAAATATTGCATTTTTAATAATGTCCATTGATGATAAAACTAAACCTGCAGAGTTTATAGAGTCAAATATCTTTTGTTCGTCTTCATTACCTTCCAAATCTATCACAACCCACAGTTTCGTTGTTAGTATATAATTTAGAAAATTTATTATTTCGTTTCTTTCTAAAACACTATCTTTTAGTCTTTCTGAAAAATACTTATAACAAGCAAGTAATTTATCGTCATTTTTTAAATCACATACTTCAGAATAATCTTTGGCTTTTATAATAGCATCAAAAGAAGCTCTATTGATTTGAGAGTGTTTTATTTTGGGAGCATCTTCTTCTGTTGGCATTATTTTATATAAAAAATGCCTGTAACCGCCAATAGTATTTTTTTCCAATATGTCAAAAATAGATTTAATTAAAATAGAAAATGTAGTAAGTCTTTGCTGCCCATCTATTAAACTTTTACGAGTCCACTCTCCAGTTCTAGTTGGTAGTTGTTTTAGTATGATTGATCCTAGAAAATGCGATCTACTTTCTTTAAAACTATAAAGTAGATCATCAAAAAGTTGCTCCCATTGAATTTTGCTCCATACGTAAGGACGTTGAAAAAATGGTATTTCTATATTATTTTCTGTTGCCATAAATGAAAAATCTTTTTCATTTGCCTTCATTATCTCTCCCTTTTTTAAAAATTAATTAATCGATTATATCACTTTTATAAAGTAAATATATTAAAAACAACGGACACAAAAATGTCTGATCAGTTCATTACAATTACCCAAATTTCTTTGAAAGGATCAAAATGCAAGAGAAGATAGACAGGATCAAAAAGATCATATTAGAGGCTGATGCGGTTATCATCACAGCAGGTGCTGGCATGGGTGTAGATAGTGGATTACCTGATTTTAGGGGAGATGTGGGATTTTGGAGGGCGTATCCACTTTTAAGGGATAAAAATTTAAGCTTTGAAGATATGGCAAATCCGCAGTGGTTTTTAGATGATCCAAAGCTAGCATGGGCATTTTACGGGCACAGACTAAATTTATACAAAAACACAGAGCCTCACGAGGGATTTGGACTGCTTTTAAATCTTGTAAAAAGTAAAAAAGAAAACTACTTTGTCTATACCTCAAACGTCGATGGACACTTTGCTAAGGCTGGCTTTAGCGAGGAGAAAATTTACGAGTGCCACGGCTCGATCCACTACTCTCAGTGCATCCACAAGCGTGATGGCGCTATATGGCAAACTTGTAGCGACATCAAAATAGATGAAGAAAATTTTATCGCTTTAGATATGCCAGTTTGCCCAGAGTGTGGCTGTGTAAGCCGCCCAAATATCGTGATGTTTTACGACTGGATGGTAAATACAAGGCGCATAAACGAGCAGTATAAAAGATATGAAGCGTGGCTAGAGCAAAACAAAGATAGCCGCTTTGTGATCATAGAGCTAGGCGCTGGGCTTGCGGTGCCAACAATTAGAAATTTTGGTGAGAAATTTGTTAAACGCTCAAAAAAAGCAACTCTTATCCGTATAAACCCACGAGATAACTACATCTCAGAGTATATCGGCATAAGTCTAAAATGTGGCGCGTTAGATGGTCTTAGGCAGATATTATGCTAAAAAAGACACCCTCTAGTCCTAATTTGGATATAATCCCCAAACCAGGAGGCCTAATGAAACCCATCATAACCAAACAAGAAAACAGCAAATTTGAACGTATAAATACGATAGCCCTAAAGCTAAGAGAGAGACCGCACACGATAAAAGAGCTAACAGCCATGCTTGGAGTGACCTCAAAGACCATCCAGCGCGACCTTTACGACACGCTAAGAGAGTATGGTGCCGTCAAAAAGGGGCACTACTGGAGCTTAAACGACGAGGACGCGAGCGACGGACTAGACGGCGATGATAGAGTGGTGCTAAATATCCTTGATAATGTGGCAAAAAATATGGGATCAAATTTTTACAGCAAGGCTCACGTGCTTCTAGAGCAAATTTCTCAGCAGCTAAACCACCCGATACTTACAAACATAAACAACGAAAAGCTAAGCGAGGATGATCTTGTAAATTTTCAAACGCTTGAGGATGCTATAAGAGAAAAAGCGGAGATAACATGCACGTATAACGGCTTTGAGTTTCTTGTAAAGCCTCTAAAGCTGGCACTTTTTGAGGGTTTTTGGTATCTGCTCTTACTTGATAGCAAAAAGGGCAATAAATTTAAGAAATTTCACCTAAAGAGCATAAAAGATATAAAGCATAGCGGGGAGAAATTTGAACTAAGTAGCGAGCTAGATGAGCGTGTAAAGGCGATGAACTCGGCATGGGCAAACCTAGAAGCTCCAAAAACAGCAAGGCTACTGCTAGCGCCAGAAGTGGCAAAATACTTCGAGCGAAAACCGCACGCAAAGCAGCGCATAACTGGTCAAGATAGCGACGGCTCGGTCGAGATCGAGATAGAATTTACGCACATAATGGAGATAAAACCGCTCATATATTATTATCTGCCATTTATCAAGGTACTTGAGCCAAAAGAGCTAGCTGACGAGGTCAAAAAAGATGTCAGCGAGTATCTAAAAGAGATAAATTTCTGACAAAGAGGCGCTATGAGCAGCAACGATAAAGAAGCGCTAGAGCTTATCAGATACTATAAAAAGAGCTGGTCGCTACTGCAAAAATTTGATGATGGCTCGCTCGGACCCTGCAAAAGCGATGTGGGCGAAAATTTTATCCTTGGATATGACGAGGCGCTAATGGCAGTGGGTGAGCTAAAAAGAGAGCTTATAAAAAAGGGTGAGGCGTCAAATATCTTTGGCGTCCAAAAGGCAGATGAATTTGAAGGGATAATAAAAAATATCTATCAGACATTTGGCGGACTTGATCTTTTGGCGAGCTCACAAGAAAAAGCGGCAAATTTAATCTACTACATCATCAAAGACCACCCATTTAGCGACGGCAACAAGCGCATCGGATCATTTATATTTGTATTGTTTTTATCAAAATGCAAACTGCTTTTTAAAAGTAACGGCGAGCACAGGATGAGCGACAACGCCCTTGTTGCACTTGCACTGTTCATCGCTCAAAGCGAGCCAAAGCAAAAAGATATGGTGGTAAATTTGATCGCAAATTTGCTTGGGGATTAAAGGCTGATAGATACAAATGAGCGGCATAAAACTTTTCCACGCTAGCGATCTGCACTTTGGCGCTGGCTATTTTGACTATATTTTAGCCCTTCAAAATAAATTTGACATCTTTTGTTTTAGCGGTGATTTTCTATATAAAGAGAGTGCACAAGAAAAAGAGCAAACTGCTTTGTGGCTAAAAAGCTTTAAAAAGCCCGTGTTTGTATGCTCTGGTAACCACGATATGCCGCCATCTTGGCTAAATTCCATAAATAGCATATACTCTGATGGCGCTATAAAAACTATAAAAGGCGTTAAATTTGGCTGCGTGCCTTACTTGTGCGATGATCTGCTTGAATTTGCAGAGTGTGATATCTTACTGACACACGTTCCCCCAGCAAAGACAAGCACGAGCATTAGTAAAAATGAAAAGGACCACGGAGATATAGAGCTTGCAAGGCTTATAAAAAATAATCTTTTAAAGGTAAAGATCATCCTTTGTGGGCATATCCATGAGCCAAAATCTCGCACGGACGTTTTAAACGGAGTTAAAATTTATAACTCTGCAAGTAGCGGCGCAAAAGAGCCATTTTATCAAGCAATAGAGCTATAGCTCTCTATCATTTTAGCCACCTCTTGATGCTCGTATGGCGTCATGTTTGTATCTAAAATTTGCAAGCATATCTCTTTTATAAATTCGCTCTCACAGCCAAAGTCATTTTTTAGATTTTGCAGTATAAATTTAGCCTCAGTAACGACATCATACGCATTATTTAGTGCCTTAACAGCTTGCCTGTAGAAATCTTTTGACATCTCAGTGTTGCTATATTTCATAAAATTTGCATTATTTACGTAGTCATAGCTTGACTTAGCCTGCGCCAAAAAAGAAAACTCATCATACTCTTGCCAAATTTCTTGATCGCTCATTTTTACTCCTATGTTTTTAGTATAAATAAAAATATGGACAAAATTTGTCTATAAAATATCCCAAAAGAAGACATTTTTCTGTCTTTAACTCTTGCTAATATCCTCTTAAATTTTTTAGGAGGTAAAAATGGTTTGTTCCAAAGAAGAACTCGATCATACCCACTCAGATGTCTAGCGCCTCAATAACTATAGAAGAAATTTTGTCTATTGATGAGATATATTGGCATTTTGAGCCAAGGCTATACTACAAAAAGGAAAAAATAAGCGCCTCTCTCAATGAGAAGCTCATTTGGATGCCTATTATAAGCTCTAATGACTATAACATAATCTGCCAAAGGGCGTTAGGGAGGCAAGCACCTTTAAAGACTTTGATAATATGTATATTCGTAACAGTTTTTTGACCTTTTGGTTTGATTTTGAATATAAAATTTTGCCAAAAAGTTATAAAAATTTTATCATCCGTTTTAGACAAACACCCACTCAAAAATTTTATAAACATTTTTAACTTATCGAATGTGAGATGTAAAATATTTAAACCCAGAGATCTGGGCTTAAATTTATTAATGGACTAACATACAACTATAAAGTGTACCCTATAGTAACTCTCGTAATTTGCTTATCATTAGTTTTTCGCGTTTTTCATAAAAATCATCAAAATTGTCTAAAGACAAATTAACATCAGGTATTAAATGATCCTTTAAAAATTTATTCTTGTCTTTGTTTCTGCATTCGCTTTCAACCCACTCTTCAAGACTCTTGTCGTTTTTAGCCATATTTTCGTTTGCATCTAGCAACTGTAAATTAGGGAGGGCATCGTACATGGAAAAGTCATAGTATTCTTTTTTATTTTTCTCCATCAATTTTTTATACTCTTTGTACTTACTTTCTGGGTGCAAATGATCCTTGTGAAAGTTATTCTTTGTGTCTAAATTTGGGTACAAGATAGATAAGACGGCAAAGGCCTCTGGACTATTTTTTCTATACAGCATTAAATCTTGCAAAAAGTCATCATCGATAGTATTGCTATATTTATAGGACTTTTCAATACCTTCTAATGGAAATTCATCAATGTTTTCGTCAAAAAATACTTTATCGTTAAAATCCTTTTTAAATACTTTTCTCGTTGTGGTTAAAACGCTATCTGCGCTTCCTCCAAACGGCTTAAATAGCGTAGCTCTTAGTAAGTATTTTTTTATAACTTCTCTAGTTTGTTTTTGTCCAGTACCGTGAACTATGGAGCTGGCTAAATTTTTATGATATACATAATAAAGTACTGGCAAAATTGCATTATTTGAACTCATTGTTTGCGCATTAAACCCAAAATTTCCGAGCAAATCAAAAACGCTATGAAAAGCCATTTTTATATTATCCCATTGCTGTTCGATATTTTCTATAAAACCGTTATTAAAACTACCTATGTCAAATTTTATATTTTCGTGATATAAATACAAAAATGCTTTCAGTGCTAAATCTTTCGAGATATTAAAGCCTTTAGAGTTATTTATAAAATCGACAAGTTCATTGATCTCTTTTCTTGCATCTTTTTTTTTCCAGTTTGCGATAGCATAACTAAATAAGATATCAGAATAGCTAAGGTGTGTCCCGCCCGAGTTAATACGAATAAATATATTCACTGCTTTTTCTGGATTTTGATCATCTTCTTGATAGAAGCTGATAATATCTTCTGAAAATACTCTTTTTTCAAAAAGTGCTAAATTTTTAGTTTCTTTGCTGGATAAACCAAAATTTTCTTGTATTTCCATAGCCTTTACATCGTTATTGCTATGAGGATATATATCTTTGCATCTAAACCATTTTTGATCAAATTTATCCGTATAAATGGTTTTGTTGCCAGTTTCAGTTTTTTCCAACCATAAAAATTCATATTCTACGTTATCATTTTTAGATTCTTGACTTGCGGTTAGGTTAAAATAAAATTCGCAAATTTTAAATTTATCGTCTGTATTTTCCCATTTTTTATACGGCCTATGCGTATGGTATTCGCCGCAAAGCGCCAAATATAGCGAAGTTAATCTTTGTTGTCCATCTAGTATAGCCGAAAATTCACTAATGCTTTTGGTAGGTTTGTATTCGTTATGGGTATGATACCATTCTCTAAAGTATCTCAAAAAACTGTAAAACTTCCATTGCTCTGCACTTTCGCTTCTAACTTTCCAAAAAAGCATAGAGCTAATAGGATAGCCTCGCATAATAGAATCAAATAGTCTTTCCACTTGCTCTCCAGACCAAACATACTCCCTTTGAAATGCTGGAATAAGATATTTGTCCATCCCTATTTCTAGTATTGCCTCTGCTATTTTTATTTGTTGAAATCCGGCCATATCCTACTTCTTGTAAAAATTTTATATTATCATTATAACTAAATTTATATTTTTATAAAGATTAATGTCCAAATAATGCCCAGCACCTACTGTGATGACTATGGCGTCTGCGTTTTTGATGATCTCTTTTGCTTGAAGTATCGCCTCTTGCAATGACATAAGTTTATCTGCGTCCATGTTGCCTCCTATGGCTTAAATGCTTTTGGCATTATAGCCGGCAAACCAGACACTTTTTTGTCTATTTTATAACTTCGCGTAGTTTTTCTAAAACTTTAACCATCGCCAGAGTATCTAGCTTGCAGTATGCTAAAAGTGCCTTTTTATAGGCCTCGCGCTCCTTGGCTGGCATATACGCCATAGCTTCATAAGCCTGCATCGCCTCGCCACCATGGTGGATCAAATTTAGATCCTTATATGCTGACTCAAACTCGGGCACAAGCGCTGGCAAGACATATTTTATAGAGTAGCTGCCTTGCATTTTTGGGTGGTAGTAGCTTTTGCTAGCAAATGGCGCCATCAGGTCTTTTATGTTGTCGTGGATAGCCATAAGCTCATTTGAGATTTGCGGATAAATTTCAGCAAGACGTCTTATAACTCTTTTTTCAAAGCTCATATTATAGGCTAGCACGCAAGCATCTTGCGGGATAAATTTGATCAAATTTAGTGCCAGCTCATATCTAGGATCGACTCCGACCTCAGCCAAGAACTCAAAATGCTCCAAATTTCCCTTGCCATCATCCTTGTGGATAGAAAGCTGAAAAGGTATCTGCTCATACGGACTAAGACCTATAAACTCGGGCACTGCTTGCTGAAATGTCTCAAAGTCAAGGTGGTAGAGTGGATAGCTAAGTGTCTCTAGAAATTCTTTGATAGCCTCTTTGTCTATGATCTGCTCCTTTGAGAGCTCAGAGCGGATTTGTATCTGCTGAGAGGCGTTAAATTTATCTAGCTCTTTGATATCTTCAAATTTAACTATGCCGCTTTTATAAAGCTCAAATTTCTTTTTACTTCTTAAGCCGCTAATATCAAAAATACTATACTCTGGTATGCCTCGCTGCTTGCGCCAGCAGTACTCCCAAGCATCGCAAGGATATGGGTTTGAGCACTGAACTCCGATATCAATCTCTGGTTCAACATCTTTGCTAAGAATTTCATCAAATTTACTTAAAATTTGAGGGATATCTGCTTGTTTTTGCTTTACTTGCTCGGTCACGTCTTCGGTATGAAAAAACTTATCAAGCTCGAGCTTCTCGCCTCTTACGTAGCTGCTATCTATGTGGATGACATTTACGGCACTCACCTTGTAGCCAAGCGAGCTAATGACGTAGTACTGGATGCTTGCATCATCGATATAGACCTCTTTTACTGAGGTGCTACTTTTTACCTCATTAATAATAAGCCCGTCCTTGCCGATGCGAAGGATATCAACCATAACAAGGATGCCATCAAAGCAAAAAGTGGCCTCGTAGATCACCTTTGTGCTGTGCCCCATAAGCTCTTTTGTCCTTGCTATCTGCGAGCCAAAGTCGCCAGTATACTCTATTCTCTCGCCGCCGCTAAATAGCTCACAGGCTAGCTCGCCTACTGATGTGCCAGTGTCAAACACAGCCTGTGCGCCATCATCTGGAGCTTGCAAAACCTCTGGCCTTTTCTTTTTAAGCCACAAGCTCTTTTCGCATTGAAGACCGCGGATGTATAGGGATTTAGAAAGTGCCATTGGTTATGCCTTGAAAAAGAATTTGTTTCATTTTTACGCCAAGGTCTTTTATTCTTTCAATGCTATAGCCTTGTTGAAGTGTGTAAAGTATCAACATTTTTATACTTGAGTTTGGATTTTCTTTTATCCTTTTTAGCTTCTCTCCAAAATTATAATCGCTTAAACTAGAATTAAAATCTTTTCTTATTAAGGCCAAATTTCCAAAATCATCTAGTGCTTTGTTATTTTCTTGCAAATTTGTTGCCCACATATGCTCTACCGTGTCTTGGGATTTAATTAGGTATTCATCTCTATTAAATTTAGGAAATACTGTTTTTATATTGTCTGCACAAATACCACAAACATTTAAATCTTCAAAATCTCGCCAAAGTAGGTATTCCAGCCTATAGAACCAATAGTGTGGTACCGCTGTCCCATTATCCAAAAAACTTGAGTCTATTTTTTTAAGCATTTGTGTTTCTATGTTTTCGTTTTTATAAATTTTTTCTATAACGTTATTTATTGTTTCTACTATTTTACGAGATCCGTTATTTCTTAGAGCACTTTTTACCAGTTCGTTGTCTAATTGCTCAAGAAATTTAGTAACTTTTTTTGCATTTTCCTCATTATACTCTCCTAGCGAGCTTTTATCTAAAAAGGCTAGTAATGCAGCAATAAATTCTGGCTTATCATATTCACTGGTATAGTAAAACATCCTTTGTAAATTTAGTAGCTTTTTGTCTTTAATATCGTCATCTCTATAGACAAATTCATCGAATTTATTACGCATATCTTCTAGGAACTTAATAAATTCAGAGTATATATTGGCTTCTTCCTTAAAAACCTTATCAAATTCACCTAAAAGTTTATCTTTGTTTACGATAATGTCTATTTTGAGTTCTTTTTTAGCAACAAAGACCCTTAAAGCTAGAAGTAAAAATACCGGAAATTTTACCAAGCTTTTTGCAACGGAATTTGTTTTAGTTTGTGCTTTTTGCTCTTCTTTGTAGGTTTTGTTTAAAAGCACATTTATAGTTTCTAGCTCTCCGCATTGTATATATTTATTGTTGTTTTTTACTTGATCCTTATACTTTTCATCCATATTTGAGATCATATCCCATTTTCTTGCTATGCCTGTATAGTTGTCTTTGATATTACTTAAAAATCTAGCCTTTAAAACTTGATGATTTTCAAGCTGGATGCTTTTTGTATTAACTAGTTCAAAATACTCAGTAGCTTTGATATTTTCTGGGATAATAGTCATTGTAAAAATAGCTGAATTTAGTTTTTCTTTAAAAGAAATTTCACATAAAGTCTTATTATTTTTTACAAAATTAATAGCCTCTAAAATTTGCTGGTTGATATATCTATGTTCATTGATATCAAAGTTTTTTAGTTTTTCGCCGTCACCACTATCTATTTCATAATCTAACTCAAATGGTTTTTCTCTTAGAGCCATAAAAATAATATAAATGGTAGTTAGCCTCTGCTGTCCGTCTATAACGATAAATTTATCGTTATTCTTTTTAACTACGATATTGCCAAGATAGTGCCCTTCTTTGCAGTTTATATCGCTTATTAGTTTTTCAATATCTTGTTTTTTCCAAGAATACGCTCTTTGGTAAAAAGGTATTTCAAATTTAAGCTTTTTTAAACTGTTGATATTATTTTTTCTTGCTTCCATCTTCTTTTCCTTTCAATTTTATAATACCAAACGAGCAACTTTTTATATAATTTTCTGTATATTTATCCTTATTTTTTAATTTTTTTAGTTTTTCAGGCGAGATATATACTGTATCAACATTAGATTTTAACTCTTTTTCTATCTTTATTTTTAAAGTTTCTAATACACTTGATGTGTCTATGAGCTGCAGGAGTCGGTTGGTAAAATTTGATAGCATATAGTTATTCGGATCAATCCTATCATGTTTACAAACTACTATTAAGACATTGAAAAGTACTAAATCTGAAATTTCATCCAATGCTTCAATACCGAATTTGTCGGCTACACATAGTAAAACCACGTGGCAAGCATGATTTAGGTAACTACATCCTGTAAAATCTCCATTAAAAAATATAAAATTACTTTCAATGTATTTTAAGATATCGCAATACTTAAAAACGTATTCAAAAAAATTTGCGCCACCAAGCACATCATCTGCTATCGATATATTGCTTTTGTAAATTTTTATTTTTTCATCGAAATGGTTTTTAAATTCTTGAAAAATAGAGTAATTTATCCTGTACCACTCATCATCTGCTCCATAATAACCAAAGATTATATGTAGATAATATGCATTAGTTTTTATATTCCTTATGGTTAGTGCAGTTCGTAGTGTGCGAAATATCAAATTCTCCCTCAAAAACCAAGAGATATTAACCCCGTATAAAGAGTACTCGTTCCATTTTTTAGTGTAATGAAGCATTAGTTGCTTTGATTTTGTCTCGTCCATAAACATTAGGTGGTGATTTTTGAGCAGATCTGTTTCACTAAGGGCTCTGCCGCTAGTATTGTGCGTATCAAAATACAAAAATGCTTCGTCTAAGTCTTCAGTTTTTACGAACGTAAATTTAACCTTTTCTTTTATATATTTTACGAGTCTTTCTTTATCTTTTGTATCAGCCCATTCTAATTTTAAAAGCTCAAAATTTCTTTTCAAAGCCTTGTGCGATAAGATATTTAGTTTATTATTTAAAAAAAGCACATCATTATCGCCTAAAGCTTTTAAAATAAGGGCCAGCGTAGTTATGCGCTGTTGTCCATCAACTATATTTATAGCGCCTGCTTCTACATGCAATATAATATGTCCTAATAAAATTTCATCAGAGATTCCATTCTCAAACGACCTTTTAATGCTTGAAAATAGCCCCAAGGCTAGATCCTCACTCCATACATATGGGCGCTGATAGTCTGGAATTTTATATTTTTGACAACTTAGTATATCGCCAGCACTTAAAATATAGTTTGTTTCATTTTCCATTATATTCCTCCTTTATCTACTCTATATCGTCAAAAAGGTCTTTATTTTAATGTCCTTTTGTGAGATCATAGCAGCATAATAGGAATAAATTTTGTCCATTTTTTATTTTAAAATTCATTCAAAAAAGGAGTGGTGATGAAAAAGATCAAACGTATAAAAGAGCTATTTGAGGCAGGTAAAGAGAAACAAGCAAAGGATATGCTAGGTCACTTGCTAAATGACTCGACAAATCAATGCTTTGTCTGTACAAGATGGATATACCGCACGATGTGTGGTAGGCCTGAAAACGGCATAGCCGGTGCAGCTGCTATATTTAAGCTCATGCAAAAGAACAAAAGCGCTGAGTTATTTGGGCAAGTATATGAACTAGAGGATGATCTTTTTTCGCATATAGGCTTTCACAAATGGGCTCGTAAAGGTTTTAAAACCTAAAAAAACTGGTAACTCCCTAAATTCTAAAGGATCTAATTAAAGAGATAAATTTTTATCAATGAGAAAAAGGTGGGGTGTTAAAAGTAATGCTTTAATATTAAGGAAATTAAATTTCAAAAAGAACCCAACAGCACTATTAGTAAGGTTGCTTTCTTCCATAAAAATGTATATAGTCATTTGCAATAAAATGTGCTTTTACTTAAAAAATAATCTTATCTGTATTGTATTACACATATTTTTATGATATAATTGTATTGTATTACATAATTTAGGAATAAGTCATGTTAGATCAACTTTTTTTAAAGAGCAACGACCTTATAAGGTTAAACAATCATAAATTTAAAAGATATTTTATAGACTCCAAGGATTTATCTCATAGACTTATCGTTATCCTAGGGCAAAGAGGAATAGGTAAAACAACTACACTAGCTCAGCTAGCTAGTAAAAACAAAGATAGTCTTTACCTAGGCTTAGATGATATAGAGATATCAAATGATATAACCTCGATCATAAGAGAGTTTGTATTAAATGGCGGAAAGCATCTATATCTGGATGAAATTCATAAGAGTAAAGATATATCTGCAGTATTAAAATTTGCCTATGATAACTTTAAAGAGTTAAATATAGTAGCTACTGGCTCATCTGCTCTTGAAGTGTTAAAAAGCTCTCATGATCTAAGCAGAAGAGCAATCGTATATAAGATGAGTGGAATGAGTTTTAGGGAGTATCTAGGGCTAAGGTATGGTATAAATTTAAAAGCTATTGAGCTTACAAATTTACTTACAAATCATCAGGGGATAGCTGTTGATACCAATAACGCCTTAAAGCAAAAAGAGCTAGCCGTCATTAAGCTTTTTAGAGAGTATCTAAAGGCGGGTTACTACCCGTACTATAACGATATGCCAAATGATACTGCCTTTTATCAGACCCTAAGGCAAAGCATAGAAGCTACGATAGATAGCGATCTTTTAAGTATATATCCAAATTTAAACGGCAACACAGCAAGAAAGCTAAAAATCTTAACTCATGCTATAAGCACAAACGTCCCATACCAGCCAAACTACTCAAACCTAAAATCGCTTGTTGATATAAGGGATGATAGGACGCTAAAAGAGTATCTTGCTATGCTTGATAGTGCCGGGCTTATAAGGCTTTTAATGAAAAGCAAGCTTGCAATAAAAAATATGGACAAGGCGGATAAAATTTACCTTGAAAATACAAATTTAATGTATATAAACAGCCCAGATATAGGAAATGTAAGAGAAACATTCTTTGCTAATCAGCTTGGAAATGTCACTGAAATTTACTCTGGTAAAGGTGGTGACTTTATGATTGGTAATAAATTTATCTTTGAAATAGGCGGAGCCAAAAAGAGCTTTGAGCAGATAAAGGATATGCCAAATTCTTTTATAGCAGCAGATGATATTGAAGTTGGTGTCGGCAATAAGATACCATTGTGGCTATTTGGGTTTTTGTATTAGGGTTTATATACGTGTAAGATAAGCCAAATAGAACATTGCCTAAAGTGTGGGGATTATATTTTTTAGAATATACAACACAAAATCGGAAATAGCGTCTAAAATTTCAAAAGATTTGAAAAAATGCTTTAATGAGGAAAAAGCCGGTATTAGTGTTTTTAAAATAAAAATTATTATAGCTTGTAATTATGATATTAAATCTAACAAGACTACTATGAGCACTTACGATGAGCCGTAACTTCAAAAATTCTAAAGGATCTGGTTGAAGAGGTAAAATTTGATCAAGCAGGGGGAGGGGAAGGGTGAGTGTTCTTAAAAAGTTATCATATTTGACAATAAGTTATCAAAAATGATAATATAGCCGACATGAAAGAGCAATTATGGAAAATCACGTTTTATGATAAGAGCGTTGAAGACGAGACACTATCTTTACCAGATACTATTTTGGCTAATTTACTTCGCATACTTGAAATGGCTAGGGAGGTTGGACCAAATTTGGGCAGACCTCATAGCGCACCTCTTGGCGATGGACTATTTGAGTTTAGGGCAAAAGGTAAAGAAGGTATCGCAAGAAGTGTCTTTGTAAATGTCATAAATAGAGAAATAGTGATTTTACATACGCTCATTAAAAAATCAGATACCATTCCTAAAAAAGATATGAAGATCATTATGCAAAGAGCAAAGGAGATAAAATGAGACCAACATTTGAGGATTTTAAAGAAAAAGCTCTAAAAAGAAGCGAGGTAAAAAAAGAATACGATAGGCTAGAGATTGAGTTTGAGTTAAAACTAAAACTTATAAAGATCAGAAAAGCTGCAAATCTGACTCAAGAAGAGATGGCAAGCAGAATGAATACTAGTAAAAGCAATATATCAAGACTTGAGAGCTTAAATTCTAAAATTTCCCCAACAATCTCTACTTTAAATGCCTATGCTAATGCTGCTGGATATAGGCTAGATGTGAATTTTGTGCAATAGCCTTGGAGCGATTTGCATTTATATAAATCTACTATGTTGATCTTCTATTATCCTTTGGGTGCTTTTGCTTTCTTGTGTAGGTCTTTTTAGATCTCACGACTCTTACATGCAGGCTGATGCTTCCTTTGATAGACGCTACTATAACTGAATCTCTTGTTTTTGTTTTCATTTTTATCCTTGTCTTATAGAAGTACAATAATTATAGGGCACAAAAACGACAGTATATGTCATAAAAATTAAAGACCAAGCATTTTTCTATTTTGCTTCTTTTTTGCCACAATGTGTCCAACTTGCTAGATACTATCTCATCTTATTTATTTAAAAAAGGGATAACAATGAAAAAAATGTTTGTTCTAATAAACCATGATTTGACACAAGAGCAAAAAGATCAAGCCATAAAATCATTTAATATCGACTATATAATAAATATTACCGACGACATGTGGTCAAACATCAACCCAGCAGATGAAAATATATTATATGCTTTAAATACATACAAAAAAGAGTTGATGCTTGAAGCTAAAGCCGGTGATATTTTGCTGGTACAAGGTGACTTTGGCGCTACTTTTAACATGATAAATTTTGCAAAAAATATCGGGATAAAAACCATCTATGCTACTACTAAACGCATTGTTAAAGAGCTTGCCATAGATGGCAAATTGGTAACTAGGCGTGAATTTAAGCATGAAAAATTTAGGGAGTATTTATAAAACCTATCTTTTTTATTAAGTAAAACACAAGTTGTAAAACGAGATAATCTCCTACACTTCAAAAATATAAGCTGTTAAATTTAAAGGAAGCAAATGCCGCTAACTATAGTCAAAAAAGCAAATCCACCCCAGAGTGAAGAGATCAACAACAAAACAGCAGTTATCACCATCCTTGGCATACAAGGCCAAAAAGATAACATTAAAACCAAAGGCTGTGCTAAGTACTATTTTGCTGGTGAGAGCCCTGATAACTCGCAAGAATTTTTTAACACCTTACCTCTTCTAGCAGATAAATTTGGTGCTGAAAATATAGTGCCTATATATACTGCCGATGCTAGAGAGTTTAACGAAGAGGTAATAGCGCACTATGTAAATTTTAGGATAAATTTTAACGATAGCTACAAGATCACAGATGAGAAAAATTTTGAAGCTATCTTTGAGATATTTGAAAGAGCTGTAGATGACCTAGTTAAATGTGGTGTTGGCAAGATCGTCTTTGACGTGACGCATGGCTTTAGGCATCTGCCTTTGCTAGCACTAGTTGATCTACTCATACAAAATTTCTCAAATGTCTCTCAAATAGATCAAATTTTGTTTGCAAAAGAGATAGAAAAATCCAAGTTATACGAGATAATAGATCTAAGACAATACCTAGATATCGCCAACATCGCTTTTGTGATCACAGCTTTTTCGCAAAACTATACTCTAGCGCAGCACATAAAGACAAAGAAATTTGAGCCGCTAGTAAATGCTTTAAATGATTTTTCAAATAATATACTAAGCTTAAATATCGCAAAGCTGAAAAGCTCGCATGGTGAGCTGATCAAGGAGCTCGATAGGATAGATGATATCGCGCTTATATCAAGAGCTAAGAATTTAAAAGACGGGCTAAGTAAAATATGCGATTGGAGTGATAGTGCCTATGTTTTTAGGTATAAACTAGCTAAAGATATGTTTGAAAAGGGCTATTTGCTGCAGTCGTTGGTACTCTTGTTTGAGAGTGTAAATAGCTATATAGTTGGAGTTTTTGAAAGAAATATCCCTGTCGTTTTTAAGAAAATTTTAGATGAATGTTCTAAAAAGAAAGAACGTAGGAATTACAAAATTAGCAATTTTTTTGTTCAGGCACTAAAAGTTCGTGCCGATGCATCCAATGATGATTTTGCCTATAGTACTAAGAGAAATTTAAAGTATCTTGACCTTACAAATTCTGATATAGATAACATAAGGTCAGTAATCAAGACAGAATTTGGTTCAGGCGGTGAGTTGTTAGAATATCATGAAGAATTATATAAATTGCGTAATGACTTCGCACATGGTAATATCAGCGAAGAGGAATTTAGCCATATCAAACAAGAGATAAAAAAGCTATTTGATAAATATCAAGACTTTATAAAAATACAAGATAGTTAGCTATTTAATATTTTTTATAGACACTATATGTCTATAATGCCTCTTATAATCTCCGAAAAAATAACGGAGGTTATAATGAGCAACCAAAATTTCTTAGACGGCATGAGCGAAATTTTTCATATGACAGACTCTAACAACTTGAAAAATATCTTACTACATGGCTTGCAAAATCATTACAACACCTACAGACAAGTAGATATTAGCAACCAAGAGGTTAATGCAAGACGCGAAAAGGTTGAGCAGATATATGGACATAAAATTCACGACTATGTCCCATTTTATTTTAATCCTCGCAATGCTATGCTCTATAAAAATAGAAACAATACTCGTGTTATCATTTTAGGATTTGATGTTAGGGTTATTAAAGATCACCAAGATGATTTTTTGATATCAAATCGCAACGCGTCTGCAGATGAGGCCAAATTTAGTAAATACTTGCCAGACTTGCAAGATCCAAATTTTATAAATTTTGACGATGTCTTTTCTTTGAGATGGTGTAATAATGGTGTTAGACATGATGATATCAAGCAAAAAATGATGGCAGAAATTTTGATCAATGATGTAGTTTATAGCCGCTACATACGCTCTATATATGTTAAAGATCAAATTAGCAAAAAAGCTATCGAAGAGCAACTAGCTGATGATCTTAAAATGTATAATATCAACGTCATAGTTGATCCAGCTAAATTTTTCTAAGGATAAAAAATGGTAACTCTAAAAAATGGAAATATATTTAACACCAAAGCAGGCACTATCGTAAATACAATTAACTGCGTAGGTGTCATGGGTGCTGGTATAGCCTATGAGTTTAGGCTGCGCTATCCTGAGATGTTTGCGAGATATGTCGAGCTTTGTAGCGAGGATAACCCAAATAAAATAGATATAGGCAAGCTATGGCTATATAAAGCAAATGATGGACGACAAGTGCTAAATTTCCCTACCAAAAAACACTGGAGAGATCCATCAAAAATGAGCTACATAAAAGCTGGCCTTGAAAAATTTGCAAATACCTATGCGAGCAAAAATATCGATAGTGTCGCGTTTCCTCTTCTTGGTGCTGCAAATGGCGGACTTGATAAAGACGAAGTTATAAATTTGATGATGAAATTTCTAGAGCCTTTAAATATAGAGTGCGAAATTTGGGAATTTGATGAAAATGCAAGCGATGATTTGTATGATGACTTTGCGCTCAATTTTGATATCAACGAGCTAAAAAGGCAAACCAAAGCCCTAGGCGTAAAAAATATAAGATTTCAAGCCATTAAAGATGCGATAGATAGCGGACTATATCATTCTCTAAGCTCTTTACTAAAAGCTCCGGGCATAGGCGACAAGTCACTTGAAGCATGTTTTAGACTAGTTAAAAGCATGCCTCAAGGATTATTTTAGCTAGAGTAGATTTTTACCTTCTTCTATCTTTTTTATGATCTTTTGTTTTAGCTCCATCGGGGCTAAAATTTTAACGTATCCTAAAAATTCCATGATAAAAAACTCTATCTCCTTAAGATCCGTAAGATGATAGCTAACTACGATCGCCCCGTCTGGCCTTCGCTCTATTATATTTTGCGACTGAAAAAAGTTTTTTCTTTCAAACAAAAAGGCCTTTTGTGGGCTGATCTCGAGCCGTACCTCTATGAGCGAGTTTCTCCACTCATGAGAAAAGACCGCAAATGGCGTCTGGATATTTTTTATAAAATCATCGATGTTATAGTCGTGATTAAACGTCTCGCCCTTGATAACATCTAAATTTACTATCCCAGCTATCCTAAAAATTGAAAAATCATACTCGTTGTTGCTATTTGCCAGATATAAATTTTCGTTGATTAGCAAAATTTTATATGGCTTTACCTCTTTAAATTTTTTACTATCAGACCTATTTGTCGGGGTATACTCGATCGCGAGTTTTTTGCGGTAGCGTATCGCATCTTCTAGCGTTTTGATGACGGATTTATCTAGCTCTGTCTCGATCGGACTTGTGATAAAGTCATAAACGCCCAAAGACTCGTTTATAGCTTGAGATACGGCCGTTTTTTTGCTGTTTTCATGAAATTTTTGCGAGTTTTTGGCAAGCATTGTGTAGATTATCTTTAAGACATTTCTCTTTCTCTCATCAAGTAGATCATCAAGTAAATTTGTATTGATAGCTTGATAGCAGCCAGACTCTGTGCGCTTTATCTCTATCTCACCAAAAACACTTTTTATCGCGTCAAAGTCTCGTCTTATGGTTTTATAATCTAGCCTTGGCGCCTTATCTTTTTCACTTATCCATAGCTCATCTTGTGCAGTGTTGATTATCTCGCCGCGGTTTAGCTTTTTAAGTAACCATAGTATCCTGGTCTGGGCGTTCATTGCTTTATCCTTTTTAAAACTTTTTGCAAATTATACCTCAGTTTGTCCATACACTGTTTTATAATTCTCTCAATAAAACAAAATAACTTAAAAAAGGAGCAATCTATGCTTTGCGATTTTATCGATATAACCATTGATGGTGACGGCATCCACATTCATATTGAGTGGTAGCAAGTCACTTGCCAATATGTAAAAATCAAAAAATGGGAGGGTTAAATATGCCATTTGTTTTAATTTTAGAGGCTCTCGCTAAAGCGGCTATTGAGTTTTATGTTGCCAAAAAGGCTATCGACGTTTTAACAAACAAAAAAGGTAGATAACATGCCAATTTTAATAATACCAACCATAGAGGCTATAACTAAAATTGCTATATCAGCATATACACTATATAAGATAGGCTCAAAAATTTATAAGGAGATATGTGATGAGTAATAAAGACTTATTGTAGATTGTAGAGATAATGTCTCCATATATAGCGACATTATAAAACTTGTTTCTATTTTAACTGCCGTTACTATCATTGTGTTTTTGATTTTGCTTTCATTATCATCCTTTTTTATATTTTGCTTACTATGAGATTATTTTTTCACCTTCATTGCTTCCTATGTGTTTTAATGTTACTTCTATAATCTCTTACCTTTATATCCATTGTTCTCAATATTTTGCAATTATAAAGTAAAATATGAACAATCTACATCAACAAAAATGAAAGTATAAAAAAATGGTAGTGATATTTATAGATGAAGTAGTTTTAATTTTACATATAAATGTAAACTCTAATCCCATTGATCGGGTCAAATTTGTTTAAATATCTTTTTGATTTATTTTAGTACGACCTACTCCAAAAAATTTCAGTGCAATCGTTTTCAAGTAAGTTGTCACCAAATTTATATAAGACTATGCCTTCTAGTACGGTTAGACCTACGGCTAAAACCATAGAAGTAGTGCCAGATGCTTTGACTTTAGCTTTTTTATTAAGAAAATCTAATTCAGTGTAGAGACTATTTTTTCTTATTATTAAAAGTATTATTTAAAAAGTTATTATTGTATCCCATTGCCTTTTCTTCAAATAATCTAATCTTTTTGTTGTTTTTTGATAATTGCTTTGGTTAATCTAATAGTCTCTTCTAATAAAACCGACTTCTTACTAAAACTTGTCTCGTTTTAAATAGCTTCTTCTAATATACTTATAGCACTTTCGTAAGCTTCTTCAGTCATATCATAGGTAGTTATCAGATCATTCATATTTTTCCTTTCAAGTAATCAAGTTTCTATTAACTTATCACCAAATTTCTCAATAACCAAGTAACTAAGCCCAAGCACCCCTGCTATAAGAAGTATGCTAGTCATCCCTTTGGTATTAACCTGAGTATTGGCTTGGCCGTAAGAAAAATTAAGATTTGACTCCGTATTATTAATAATATTCTCAAAAAATTCTTTAATAATCTCCACTGATATTGGTGATGTAGTTTCTGGATTTAAAATTTTCATAGTTTTCTCCTTATTGTTCTTTCTTTATTTTGTTATTTATCTTATCGGCTGCTACTAGTGCTTCGACAGTCTCTAGCGTTGAAACAGTTAGCTAGTAGGTTATCATGCCTATTTGTATAATATCTATTATCGCTCTACTTGTAAAAATTGCTATTATTGGTAACATCTTATCCTCTTGTAAAGTAGTTTTTCTTTTGTTTTAATATCTTTTTAAATTTCATCTTTGCTATGTCAATAAAGTCTAAATCATGCTTCTCTAAAACTCTTGAACCACATTTAGAGCACTCTGTTACTATTTGGTCAAAGTAGTCCTTGTCTAACACATCTGATCCTTCATAGTCAACGTAGTATATCTCTTGGCAGCCTTTGCAGATGAGTTTATATTTTTCAACTCTATATTTCATTAATTTTTTTCCTTTCCATATATTTTGTTGTTTTCTCTTCTTGTAAATATGTGGCAATTATAAAGTGAAATATGGACAACATGTGCCCATAAAAATAAAAATATAAAAAATGATAGTGATATTTTACATGAAGTAGTTTTTACATATAAATGTAAACTCTGATCCCATTGATCGGGTCAAATTTGTTTAAATTCGGTGTCATCATGCTTAGTTAGAATATCAAAAATTAACTAGTTTTAATCCCCTTGATCGGGTCAAATTTGTTTAAATTTTAGGTGGTTTGAAGATGCAAACGACTATTACGAGTTTCAATCCCCTAAATCGGGTCAAATTTGTTTAAATGACAGATTGCACCTACTATAAGTTCAATCTGATATTGTTTCAATCCCCTTGATCGGGTCAAATTTGTTTAAATTGCTGAAAAAGTTTTAGCCGAAAGCGACAAAAGCGAGTTTCAATCCCCTTGATCGGGTCAAATTTGTAAAAATATTTCTCTAAAGCTTATGCAGAGTCAGCTGTACAATCGTTTTAATCCCCTTGATCGGGTCAAATTTGTTTAAATGCTAGTCTAAAAACAGATCCTAATGATGCATCTGTAGAGTTTCAATCCCCTTGATCGGGTCAAATTTGTTTAAATGAGATAAAGTTGAAAAGAGTTTGAACTACTTACCACAAGGGTTTCAATCCCCTTGATCGGGTCAAATTTGTTTAAATCCTATGACTAAAGATATGGTAAACGAGATGACATGTTTCAATCCCCTTGATCGGGTCAAATTTGTTTAAATGAGTGTGCCTACATCAAGATCCCTAGCCAGTTTAATGCTGTTTCAATCCCCTTGATCGGGTCAAATTTGTTTAAATTTAACACTATACGTTAGAGATATTAACGGTAACAACAGTTTCAATCCCCTTGATCGGGTCAAATTTGTTTAAATAGTCTAGAATACGGAGATATAGAGCTGGTTAAGTATATAGTTTCAATCCCCTTGATCGGGTCAAATTTGTTTAAATAAATCAGTTAGCTACAGCTAATGTACTTAATAAAGTACAGTTTCAATCCCCTTGATCGGGTCAAATTTGTTTAAATAGCCTAAAAGACTATTTTTACAAAAGAAAAATTAGCAAAATTATTTAAGAAACCGGCTTTAAAGATATCCAAAATTCGCGAAAAGCTCAAAAAAGTTCGCAAATGTATGGGTATGAAAAAATACTAACTCCATAAAATTAACAATAATAAGTGAAAGAACCCCTAAATTTAGGCATTTGTCATCTTAAAAAAGTTCGCAAATCTCCTTTAAAAATTTCAAATTCTATAGGTTTGCGAACTTTAAGCGGTATATAAGTTTCGCAAGGTCCTAAAATAGGCTATCCTAAACTTAAGCATAACTAAAAGTTCGCAAATGTATGAGTGATATTTTGAAAAAAACTAGATTTGCGAACCTATTTCGCGAGATTTTAGCCAAAAAGGGTCAAATTTCAGCTAAAAAAGTTCGCAAATCAAAAATCCAAAAGAAATTTAAGAACGACATAAGCTAGACAAAGAGCTCTTGCGCCTCAAAGATACCTTTTTTATCACATAGCTCAAAGCTTTTCCCCATGCAGTTTTCGCATAGCCTGTAAAATCTCAAGCTATCTGTTTTGACGTTTAGCAAAGATCTGGCGGACTTTATCAGTTTTTTGAGCTTGGTTTCATTTATCTCGCACTCGAAGACGCTAAAATTTACGCGGTAGCCGATGCCTTCAAGGATGTCTGAGAGCTTTTTGCGATTTTTATCGCTTTGTATGTCGTAGGCTATTACGAATTTCATTAGAATTTCCCTACAAAAGGTCTATAGCTTTTGCTCTCGCCGTTTATGAAGCGAGCTAGGTCGTAGCACTCTTGCATGATTATGTTTTCGCATTTGCATGACTGCTTTTTCCACATAGTGTAGCTGCCGAGTTTTTCTTTCATATTTTGTGCTATGAGCTTTTTAGAAGCGTCGGTGAGAAGCCCCTCTTTGTTTAGTGAGATAGGCTCATCTTTGTTTAGCATAGAGACTATGACTCTATCTACCATAAATGTCCTAAACTGCTCTATCATGTCAAAGACTAGGGTCGGCTTTGTGCTATCAAGCGCATGTAAAAATGAGATATGTAGGCTAAGCCCTGCTAGATATAGGCACTCTTGAACCTTGGAGTAGAGTATGGCGTAGGCGTAGTTTAGTGAGGAATTTACGATGTCTTTGGCGCCAAATGTTATGCGCTTTTCAAATTCTAGCGGCAATATGCTCTTTATGCCATCCCAGTAAATGGCGGCTGCCGAGCCCTCAAAGCCCATGAGCTCGTTTGTGTTTTTGACGTATTTTAGCTTTCTTTCTAGGATGTTTTCTAGTTTTAGGATGTGTGGATTGAGAAATTTATGGTATTTGTTTAGGTATTTTAGATAGTTAGTTTGGTTTCTTATCTTTGTCTCGACAAAAGAGGTGGCGAGATATAGCTGGGCTGGTGTGTTTAGGAGCATGGCTTGTTTGTGTGCTGTCTGTGTAGAGGTGCTGTTGTAAGCTAGCAAGGTAGCGTATGGGACGTAGTGCTTGTCTATAAAGTCAATATGGATCTTTTCTCTTGCGCAGCGCCATATCACCGCAGAAGATAGTGAGATATACTCGCTATCAACGATGATGCGTGAAATTTTAGAGATGGGGAATTCTTTATAAATTTTGCCGTATTGCTTTATAGTAAATTTATTTTTGCTAAGGCCCAGAAAGACGCCTATTTGATTGATATGGAGTGTTGAGTCGGAGGCGATCTTGGTGGCGTAGAAATTTCTCTTTTGGTTTATCTTGCGGGGCTCGTTTTCGTAGCTTTTTTGAGATAGATATTTGTCATAGCCTTTTGTTATGGCTAGGGTTATCTTGTCTTTTATCTCGTTTTGACCAAACAATACTCCAAAGTCGATCTTTTCAAGATAGAGGGTGAACTCTTTTTTTGAATTTATGGTTTTATTTTGCTTGTATAGGGCGATCTTTTGAGCTAAAGAGTCTATGAGGTGCTCTTTTATCTGCGTTATCTGCGGTGAGTTTGGTGGTATGATCTTTAGATAGTAGTTTTTAAGCGTAAGCAAGATGGCGTTTATCTCGTCTATATAGTCTATGAAATTTGACTTTTCTTTGCTTGCGGAGTGTAAATTTGAGATGATCTTTTGAATTTTATCGTTATCCACGCAGCGGTTTTTACCAAAGAAGCGAACGCCCAAGAAGACAAAACCGTCGTTTACGTTTACGACTTTGGTTTTTTCTTTGTTGAGAGATAAATTTAGTAGTTTTAAAAAGTCATCTAGCTTTTGCTCAAATTCGGTCGCTTTGTCTTTTTCTGCAAAGCATACTATAAAGTCATCTGCGTATCTTATAAATTTATCTGTGGTCTTGATTATAAACCTATCCATTAGATCAAGATAGATGTTTGATAGCATCGGAGATAGTATATCACCTTGATTTACGCCGACTTTGTGCTCTTTAAAGTCGTGCTTTAAAAATCCACCTGTTTTTAAAAAGAGCGAGATAAGGTTTATGATCTTTGTGTCTTTTATATGTTTTTGCAAAATTTGTAGTAGCTTGGAGTGGTTTACCGACTCGAAAAAGTCTTTTACATCGGCCTTTAGTATCCAGCAGTCATTTTCGTTTATGAAACTGCTGGCTCTGTTTATGGCTTTGTAGGTGGATTTGTGTGGGCGGTAGGCGTAGGAATTTGATAAAAATGTCTCGTCGAAGTATGGACTAAGCTCTGAGTATAGGACTTTTTGAACTAGTTTGTCTTTTATAGAGGATATGCCTATGGGTCTTACGCCATTGCGATTTTCTTTTGGGATGTTGATCTTTCTTAGCGGTTCTGGCGTGTAGGTGCCATTTAATAATGAGCTTATGAGATTGTCTGCGTTTTCGTCAAAGTTCTTCTTAAAATCAGCATACGAGATCTCGTCTAAACCTAAAGAATTTGCAGAAATTTCGTCAAATGCAGAGCTTAAAGCAGCTTTTGTAAATATGTGTTCTAGATTTTTAGTAAACATTTTGAATTTACCTTTTTAAATGTGGTATGGGTCGCTATATCCCCTAGAGCGGGTCAAATTTGTTTAAATTCCGCGCTTTTTGAAGTGATCGGATACACATACGGAAAAAGTGGGTTTCAATCCCCTTGATCGGGTCAAATTTGTTTAAATTATGCAGACATAGAAGTTTTGACTAACTACGAAAAGTTTCAATCCCCTTGATCGGGTCAAATTTGTTTAAATAAGAGTGATAGTATCGATATTATCACAACCTTTATATGCATGTTTCAATCCCCTTGATCGGGTCAAATTTGTTTAAATACAGAATAGTCATCGGTGAAAAGCAATATGCCGTAAGCTGGTTTTAATCCCCTTGATCGGGTCAAATTTGTTTAAATACAAAAGCAGGCATCATAAAACTAAAAAACACAATAACGTTTCAATCCCCTTGATCGGGTCAAATTTAACAATGATAAGTAAAAGAACTTATTTTAAATATCTTTAAAATCACAAATTTTTGAAATTTTAGCCAAAAAGATGGAAATTTAAGCTAAAAATCAAAAGTGGTGAAGGTACGCACAAAATATACAAAAAATAATAATTTTTAAACAAAAATTTAAAAATCATAAACATTTACCTTTAAATCATATATAATAAGACAATTTTAAAATCGAGCGTTGAAGTGAATAACGAAACTAATATGATCTTGACCTTTTCTAGCGATATAAGGGCGACAAGAGATAGTCTTGGCATGCTGATAAAACTACTAGAGCTTAATAAATTTATCCCCAAACTTAAAATAAATAGAAAAAATGCTCTAAAAAAGAGCATGGTGGGCGTGGTTTTAGACTATGTGAAGATAAGGAGTTTAGATGAGGTATGCCGAGCTTAGAGTGAAATTTGAGCCGTCACAAAAGCCGCCATTTTTTATTGGCTCGCAGGTGCGAGGAGCCTTTGGGTATGCACTAAAAAGCGTAAGCTGTATAAATCACGTCCATAAGTGCGACGAATGCTTTGCAAATGAGAGCTGTTTATACTACGACTTTTATGAGAAGAAAAATAGCTACCATAGATATAGGCTGGACTTTGAGCTAGGGGCTAAAGTGTATGACTTTGGCATAGTTTTGCTAGAAAGCGCGTGCGAAAAACTACCATATATCGCCTCTGCGGCATATATGATGCTAAAGAGATATGGGCTTGGTAAAGATAGGCTTAGGTATGAGAAATTTGATATGTTTGTAAATGGTGAGGCGTGTATGGCGGAGGATAAAATAAGCCTGCCTAAAGAGTACGTGAGAGAATTTAGCTTTGATGGTGATGAGGGCGATGTCAGGGTTAAATTTATAACTCCGCTTAGGATAAAAAAAGATAATGTTTTTTTAAAAAATGACAATATAAGTCTAAAAGAGATACTAAACTCCATCTATCAAAGAAGGCTTGGTCTCTTTGGACAAGCTCACGAGGCGCTAGAGTGCGAGATAAAGGGCGAGATAACCAAAAAAGACCTAAAATACGTGGAGCTAACTAGACGTAGCAATAGACAAAATACTACTATGAATTTTGGTGGCTTGGTGGGGTCTTTAGAGATGAGGGGTATTAGCAAAGAGTGTATGGATCTACTAAAGCTAGGTGAGATAATAGGCGTAGGCAAGCAGACTGTTTTTGGACTAGGGAAAATAGAAACGGAGGATATGAATGAGCAAATTTAGCAGTTATTTTAATGATGAGTTTGTCTCTTTGGAGCAAGGATCTAAGAGTATAGATGAGATATTGCAAGATAGGATGTTTTTAATAGGTGGAGACTTTTACGGGATACAAAAATTTATATTTGATAACCTAGGCTCAAAAAATGCGGCCAAGGTACTAAGGGCAAAGTCTGCATTCTGCGAGCTTTTCATGATGGTCTTGGCTAAATTTATCTGCCAAAAACTGGGCATAGATGAAAAATGTATCTTATCATGCACGGCTGGTAAATTTGAGATACTATCCCCTAAATTTAATGAAGCTGCTTTTAAAGAGATAAAAGGCGTTATAAATGCTTATTTTATAAAAAATTTCTTTGGCGTTAGCGGTGTTAGCCTATCTTGCGTGGAGTGTGAAAGGGCTGACTTTACGGAGCCTAAGCGATATAAAGAGCTAAGGGATAAGATCAGCAAGGCTGTGGAGCTAGAGAAATTTAAAAAGTTAAATTTAAAAGAGCAAGAACCGGTGCTTTCATACGACAAGGGCATAACAAATCAAACTCTTTGCAGGATCTGCAATATAAGAAAGATAGCTCACGACAAAGATAAATGCGAAATTTGTGCCGCCTTTGTACGTCTTGGCGAAAAGCTAGCTGGCGATAGTAAGAAGATAAATAGCAAAGATATAGGCATAGACTTTATGGATGTGGATCTTGAGATAAGTGAAAATATAAGATCATACGTCGCTAAAAATGCGGGCAGCATAGTGGATTTTGAAGATCTGGCTAAAAAATCGCGCGGAGATAATGCGATCGCCGTGATAAAAGCTGACGTGGATAATATGGGAAATTTCATAAAACATAGCGATGTTACGCAAAACTTTGCAAATTTTGACACCTTTTCAAAGGGGATAAATAACTTTTTCTCTTTATATGTGCCAAGAAAGATGAAAGAGAAATTTGAAAATAGCTACACGGTCTTTGCGGGAGGAGATGATCTTTTGATAGTTGGTAGCTATGACCAGATGATAGAGCTTGCCGTTTTTGTAAGGCAAGAGTTTATGAAATTTATAAAAACAAAGGATCTAAGCATCTCTTTTGGTATCGTTTTAGCAAAACCATCTACGCCTATAAGCTTTCTAGCGCAAACTAGCGAAAAGTGGCTGGAGAGCTCAAAAGAGATGAGTGGAAAAGATGCGATTAGTATCTTTGGCGAGACTGCTAAATGGGATAGTTATCTAAATGTCAGAAGTCAAATTTTAGATGAATTTACTAAATTTAATATAGACAATACGACGTTTTTATATAGACTGCTTGAGCTTTGCGAGATGAGTAAAAAAGTATGCGAGGATGTGAAAAATACGATGTGGAAGTCAAAGCTAAGCTATAGCTTTACTAGAAATATGCAAGGTGGTGGTGAGATGAATGAGCTACTTCTTATGCTAAATAATGCGATAGAAAACAATCCAAAGGAGAGTAAGATGGCTATTTGTGAATACATATATAAAAGGAGAGAACGATGAGTGGATACAATAGAAGTGGCGGTGGCAACTATAATGCTGGCAATAAACCGCAAGCTGACTTTTTACCGCCGATAGTTTTGGACTACAAGAAAGATCCAAATTTATTTGATAAAACGGCCCATGATGTGGCAAAAGCAATTGAACAAACCAAACCTGCACAAATAAGAGCTTTTTATGATTATGTCATAAAACTAGAGCGAGACGCACAGACACAGAATTTTAGCGAAGTTTTGCCATTTGTAAAGATGCTAAATTCAAAAGCGGCTTACTCTAAGTCAAGAAAATGCTCAAGCGATGAATTTGTCGAGATGATAAATAAATGTGTGGCTCAGGTAAAGACAAAAGATGATTTAAGGGTATTTAAACTCTTTTTTGAGGCCGTTATAGGCTTTGCTAAAAAATAAGGAGAGAATATGAAAATTTTAACTTTAAAGGGACAAATAGAGCTTTTAAGCGGACTTCATATAGGTGGTGGCGATGATACTATGAAGATAGGTGGCATAGACTCACAGGTGATAAAAGATATAAATACAAATAAGCCTTACATCCCTGGAAGCTCACTAAAAGGTAAAATGAGAAGCTTGCTAGAGTGGAATAATAGGCTGGTTGGATATGGTGAAGGAGAGGTCTTTAACTCTAAAATTTTAGAAAAAGTACCAGAGCCAGATAAAAAAGCGGCGCAAAATTTACTAAAAATTTTTGGCGATAAAGAGAATAAATTTGGCATTACTAGGATAAGCATTGGGGATTGTTTGTTATCTAAAGAGTGCGAAGGGCTAAAACTAAGCGAAGCAAAATATGAAAACGTGATCAATAGAGAAAGTGGAACTGCCGAACATCCTCGCCAGATCGAGCGTGTGCCAGCTGGAGTGAAATTTGACCTTGTTATTAGACTAAAAGTTTTTGATGAAAAAGAGCCTTATAACGACAACGAAAACGAACTAAAAGAGATGGTTGAGAGCGGACTTAAGCTAATACAAAACGACTATCTAGGCGGTAGCGGCTCAAGAGGTTACGGAAGGGTTGAATTTACAAATTTAAGGTGGGAATAATGACACTTTATAAAACTACCATAACGCCCAAGTCAAATTTTACAACGCCACTAAAGGGCGATACTTTGTTTGGACAAATTTGCTGGGCGATCAGATATAGGTTCGGAGAAAATAGGCTAAATGAGCTACTAAGTGACTATGGCAAAAAGCCATTTTTGATAGTGTCTGATGGCTTTGCTAGCGGGTATCTGCCAAAGCCTAGCATGCCAAGTCATCTTTTGGGCGAAAATTTGGAGCTAAAAAAAGAAAATAGAAAGAAAATTTGGCTTAGCATGGAGGATCTGCAAAGCGGAAATTTCAAAAACGCTAAAACAAGTGCTGAAGCTGGCTATGAGCTAACAAAAAACGCAACGATAAAAAACTCCATAAACTACCATACATTTATGACCGATGAGAGCGGTAAATTTGCGCCTTATGCTTTAATGGAGATGAAATTTAGCAAGCAAGATATCTACTTTTTGCTGGATGATAAATTTAAAATTGATGAACTAGAAAAAGCGCTTGAAGTTGTATCTAAAAGCGGCTATGGTAAGAGAGCTAGCATAGGCAAAGGAGCGTTTGAGTATAGTGCATTTGAAAAAGTATCCGTAAAAAATAACTCAAATGCCTTTATGACGCTTAGTCCAGTTGTGATAGATGATGAAAATTTAAAAGAATTTTACTATGAGCCATTTACTAGATTTGGCAAACATGGTGGAGGGCTTGCAAGCACAAATCCTTTTAAAAGCCCACTCCTAATGGCAGATAGCGGTAGCGTGGTGGTATATGATGAAATTTGCGAGAAAGAGTATATAGGAAAGGCTATAAGCGGACACTCTACAAACGCAAACACAGTGCACCAAGGATATAGCATACTAATAGCTACGGAGATAAAAAATGCACAATGAAACTAAAAACTATAAGATCAAACTAAACCCTATAAGCCCTATACATATAGGTACTGGAGAGGCCTATGAGCCCATGAACTACGTCATAGATAGAGGCGCGGATGATAAATACTATATGTATGTGTTTGATGAATTTGAGTTTTTTAAAAAACTTGACGAGAAGTCTAAAGATGAATTTATGAAGATAATGGATCACTCATCAAATATTTCTTTATTAAAATTACAAAGTTTTATTAAAAATAGAATGGCTCTAGCCAAGAATTTACATTATCGTAAAATTTTAGTATCTAAAGACTTTGGAAAAGAATATATAGAAAAAGCGGGGAAAATAGTCCAGATCGAAAAAGATGCTAAAGAAAATATAAATAAACTAGTAGTAGAAAAAACATTTATATCACCTAATTTAAATAAGGCAATAATCCCAGGAAGTTCATTAAAAGGTGCGATAGCTACGGCTTTTTGGGAGATGAAAGTTATAGATGATGAGCAACAATATAATGATGTTAAAAAAATCATGAGTGCAACCAATAAGAAAAATCCTTTTTTTAATCTATTAATTTCTGATAGTAAAATAATAAAATCAAGCATTTTTATTGATATTGCAAAAAATATAAAAAGAAATAAGATATCAAAAGATGGACTATCTGTAGTGTATGAGGCTATTTCAACAGAAAGCGAGTTTGAGGTAGGTTTGGTCATAAAAAATAACGCAATAAAAATAGAAGATATTAAAAATGCCTGCAATGATCATTATTTGCCTATTTTTGAATCTCAATTTGATGACAAAACGGATAAATTTATCAAAAAAGAGCTTGAAAATGAGTTTATTAAAAAATATATGAATTTTAAACTTGCTGGTAATCAATTTTTATTACGAGTTGGCAAACATAGCGGTGCAAGGGCTGTTACGGTAGATGGCGAACGAAAAATCTTAATCATGCAAGGCAAAGGGAAAAAGCCCAAAATATCAGAGGAGGAGACTACAGCTTGGCTTATCAATAAACAGCCGTTTGGGTGGCTACTTTGTGAAATTTTAGAAGAGGATTGATCTTTTAAAAACAATGCAACCTAGTTTTTAACGCAGTTGTAACTAAAAAATTTTGAGTAGAGCTATATTCACTTTCTCAAAAAGAGTTAAACCATAGCGATGAAAATTTGATAGATATTTTAAGTGATGATATAGACCATCGATAAGCTCAGAGAAACAAAATATCTCTGATTTGGTCTATATTTTAACAACGCTCTAAAAAAGGCTCATAAAGATACCTAAAAATTTTTGCCACTGGCACAGACGTGCTGGCACATCTGCTGCAAATTTCATCAGCGCAAGAGTTTGAAAAGTCTTCATGCAAAGGTGCTATTATGCTGGATACAGAGCCGTAAAACTAGATGATGATATGTTTGCTTTGCCATGGTTTTATGGATTAGAGACAGCTAAGAAGATGCAATGCTAATAATTTGGCTTCTATAACAGCTCATAATAGTCTATCTCTCAAAACTATCATATCCTGATTTTATATTCTGTTCTTTGGCTTCTACTCTATCTGATGGTTGTTTTGTTTGCTCTGCTCCAAAGTTACTATCAAGTCCTTGACTATATAACTCTTGCTTTGTTATTTTTAGTGAGCCAAATGATATATGATCATTTGCTAGAGAGATCTTATCTGTTTTATAACGCTCCTTTAGCTTATTAAAGCCTTGCATATCTTGCCAATCTTTCATATAGGTTTTTATATTATGAATTAAGCCTTTATAGTTAATCTTAGCTATATCTGACAGGTATTTTTTAAAGTTTTCGGTTCTATTTATAAAAGCTAAATAGTGTCTATTTATATCTAGATGGTTATCGATATCTTTTACGAAGCCTTCATATTCATTTTTTGTAATACTTAGCTTTTGAATGAGATCATCATCATAAAATCCAGTTTTTATCTTTCTGGTTGCTTCATAAAATTTATCTCTAATATAGATATACGGAGTATAGTGTCTACTTTGGCTAAAAGAGTAGGCTGTGTTTTCTTCTGGCAAGTATAGGTATCTGTCGCTATTACCAGAAAGTATTTGATGATTTTTATATTTTTTAACCATACTACTCTCGTCAAAGTATTCTATTAGCTCTTTTATAGAAATCTTTGATGATATAGCTTGGTAGCTTGCTCTTTTAATATGTGAGTTGGTATCTTTTGGCTCACAGCTAAGCTCATATCTTCTTAGTTTTTGTAAATCTTCATATATAGCTTTAATCTCCATATTATTAATATCTGTTTTTAAGCCAGCATCTTCAATGGCTCTTGTATTATCAAAAGTTTTTCCTCTAATGCTTACAACCTCAGATCCTGGCACTGGAGTGTAGTGAAATTTACTATGATGCAAGCTGGAGTTATTTACTATGTTATATAACCCAAGCTCTCTTGTTATCTCTTTTATGTATTCATCATATTCATTTAAGCTTGGAGCCTTTGTTGTGGGTATGATGAGTTTAAATTCCTCTACTTTTGTATCTGGTGCTTGATAAGTGGTTGGATATATGAAGCCTTTTATCCCTTTGCTTTGCAGTAAATTTTGAGCATCACTTATAGTAAATTTGGGGCTATTTATATCATATATAAGCGTAGGAGTTATGCCATCAATACCGCTAGCTTCTTCACTTTTATCTTTGAAACTTGCCACTGATATAGCTGAATAGTTTTTAAGTATTGATTTTAGGTTGTATGGCTCTATTCGTATCGTTTCCCAGTTATTTAGCACTTGAGTTTTTGGGTCCTTATTTAGCGCGCCAAAGTCACTGCTCACACTCAATGTTATCTTTGGCTCATTTTTATTGGCTTGAAGCTCTATAAGCATTTGCTCTAGTTCATTAACCACGTGAAATAACGCTCCTTTTCTACCATTATAGACTATCTTGCACATTAGATCAGTTAGATTATAAGTTCCCTTAAACCCATCCACTCTTGCTTTATATTTATCATTTACCATTTCAGCTTTTGCGGTGATGTTAAATTTTGCATTGATCATAGGTAAAAATTCTCTTATATCCACTGCATTAAGCCTCTTTGCTCTATCATAAGAGCTTTTTTTGAGACTCTCATCTTCTTCTATCATTCTTAATAGATAATCAGCTGTAGAATTTCTAGCATCAGCTAGCAGCTCTTCAACACTTATGTTTTGCTCCTTTGTATTAGCTTTTGGCTCGATAACTACATCTGTTTCTATCTTCATTTGCGTATCTTTTTCTTTGCCTTTCTTAACCTTTTGTGCTGCACTTTTAAAGCTTTCATATTGTTTTTCTAGTTGGTCTTCATCCATACCTAAAGGCTCTATATTATTTAGACCATACTTGTTAGATAAGATGTCATTAACCACTCTTTTAAATTTCTCTGCTGATTTAGCCATAACAGCTTTTACTTGTTGCTTGGCTGCACCTTTTGTATATATAGCTCCACCAGTTTTTACACTATGGGTAAATTTCATATTTTCAAAAGAGACTATTAGATGGATGTGAGGCTCTCTTTTTAGTGGTTCACCATTTTTATGTTTCTTGTTTAATACTTTGTTTTCTAGTGTCCCTTCTGGACGAGGAATGTATGGCTCTTCTTTGATTATAGGCAGATGAGCTTCAACGTAGAAAAGTAGCTCCTCTATGTCGTGATTTGGGAAAGTTAGTTTCAAAAAATCCATTATAAGCTCATATATATTGCCACTTTCATATAGCCTGCTCCACTCCTCTGAAGTAAATGACAAGGATATATGATAGTAGTTATATTTCTTGTTCTTTTTCTTTATCTGGTGCTTTTCAGACATCTCTATAAGATCTAAATTTCCAGCCAGTGGCAATCTATCATCTTTTTCATCTCTAGTTAGCTTTGAATCTCTTTTCTTGCCAGTTTTTAAATAATCAGCTACGCCTTTTTCTCCCTTTGAGATCTTAACTATCATAGCTACTCCTTATTATGCTTAAAATTTCAGTTAGGACTGATTGAATTTTGTACAAATCTTCTTGTGCTCGCAGTATCACTTCTAAAGCTATATTACCACTAGTCTTATAAGCTATATTTAGTCTCTTTGCTATTTGATTAATGTTATTAAAAGGTCTAGAAAAATATGTAATTATTGATGCATCTAGCCCTTTCTTTTTTATGGATTCAGAATTTACAGTGCCATTATCTATAAGATAGGAAATGATTTCTGATCTTGACATATCTAACTCTAGAGCTATTTTAGATAGCTTATCGTATTGTTGATAAGTGATCCTTGCGGAGAGCACCTTATCCTTGACATTTTTTGACATATGATATCCTTTCATAAAATGTGCTAGCGAGATGAAGCGTTTTAACGCTTCTTATATCTCGCATTGTAGCCCTCGGCAGAGCAAGATTATACAAGGTATGAAAACGAAGTGTCATACATTGTATGTGTCTTGCTATTAGAAAAATTTGCTTACTACTGAACATTGCTGTCGCCATTTTTGTTTAGCCATTTAGTAAAATCTTTGCTAGCTTTTTGACTATCTTGGTTGTAGATATGGATGATAAAGCCTTTAAGATTAGACACATCATAAAGTGCTTTATCTAGCTTGCTTTGTAGTGCGGATTGGGCTTCGTTTGTCTTATGGCTATCATAAAACAGGTAGCCAAAAAAGAAGATCGCTTCTATAAATACAAAGGCAATTAATGCAGATACTATCTTCTTAATCAAAGAGCTAAAAGATGAGTTGATCTTCGATATGGTTTTGTCTGCACCTTTTAGAGTATTTTTAAAGTTGTTTTGAATATCTTCTGTTGCATTTATAAGTTCAGCACTTCCTTGCTCTATAAGCTCTATTTTTTCTTTAAAGCTTTTATCAAAGCTATCTGCGGTTTGATTAAAAAGTTCAATATTATTTCTAATATTTTCAATAGCCTTATTGCCCATTTCGATATGTTCTTGTAGAGCAATTACGGCATTTGCCGCAACTGCTGTATCGCTACTCTTGATTGTTAGTGCCATTGCTTAGCTCCTCATATTCTTTATTATCTTCGTTGGGTACGAGAATATGACATGCATCAGAGGGTTGATTGGCATTTGTTGCCTCATACTCTTTCCTCCATTTGGAAAACTCCTTATTTGATAGCTTTACGCTAAAACTTTTTTCGATTAGTAACTTGCACTCTTTGAGTGTTGCTTGTTGTGGAAACAATACTTCAATACATGCTTGTCTAATCTCCTCTTTTTTCTTATTCTTTCTAATGGTTTTTAAATCATTTAAAAGTGTATTTTTGCTTGCCATATTTTCCTCCTATGGCTTTTAAAATTTTACAAAGACAGCAATAGCCATCTCACCAAATTGGCATACCTATAGTGTGCCCATTGCTTTCATATAGTAATTGTTGATAAGGTTTTTATTTAAGTATTTTGAAAGTAGATAACGATTACAATAGGAGTCCCAACAACCTATCGTAAGGGTTATCTTTTTCAAACATTTAAAAGAAATCCTTACTCTTAATTGATTTTAGCCATCTTAACCTCCTTGAGTAAAATATTTTTGTTTTTAAATTTGCGTGTATTATAGGATATTTTGTTGGCTAGATTATTTAAAGTGGTAAATAATTATTGACTTTTATTTCAGAAGTACGATGTATCAAGGGTTTTTGCTTATGATCTATTTCATATCATAAAAATACTTATAAATTACTTAATGCTAGTATCTATATTAGGAATCGAAACAAATATCTTAAAATTATAGACAATGAATGACCTTATTTTCAAGTAAAAAATAAAAATGTTTTATTAATAACATGTATTTCTTTAAAAAGATAAACGAAAAATATTACATAATTATCAACTGCATTCTAGATAGTCCCTAAGCAATTTCTCAAATTTTACCCTTAGATACTCAGGCTCTTTTATCTTGATAAATGGCAGCCAGTATTTGACCACGCGCAAGATCTCATCGTCATAGGCTACCTCAGTGCTTAGGATAATCTTATCTTTATCTTCGCTTATTATTTTAAAATTTGGCAAGAATTTCTTTCTTTTAAAGTAGCTCATCGCCTCGCTTTTTATCTCTAGTATCACTTCAAATTTTATGTCCGAAAACCAGTTTGTATCGTTTTGCTTGATGCGGTTTGTAAATTCTTCATTTGGCTTAAATGTGCTATCTTTTATCTTTATACTTTCAAGCTTTGAAAGGGTGAAATTTTTAAGCCTATCACTATCATCTGCTAGCAGGTACCAGACGCCATTGTTGTTTATCAGTTTATATGGTTTTAGTGACCTAAATTTAGCGTTATAAGAGCACTCAACTATCTTATTTTTAATGATAGCAGCGCTTATCTCTTCAAACTCGGCTCTTGAAATTTGCAGATCCTCAAAGCCTTGATTTTTGATGAGATAGGCCTTGTTTAGCTTCTCGTTTAAGATGTCGCTTATAAATTTATCGTCTAGGTCCGGAAACAAAGACTTCACCCCACTAAGTATGGCAAATGCCTGGATATCTTTATAGCTAAGCTTACCAAGTGCATAATCAGCCAAAAAGTATTTGCCATTTGCTTTTTCTATGGGCAGTATATTTAGGCGCTCAAAGTCCCTTAAAATGGTTCTTTTATTGACACTAAATTCCTCTGTGAGCTCATCTATGCTAAGTCTTGCTCCGTCATTTAGCTTTATTAAAATTTGAGCGAGCCTAAAGGCTATCTTGTCGTGAGAGTGCATCTTAAATCCTTTTAAAATTTTCGTTATTTTATCCTAAAAACAGATCAAGACACAACCTGTCAATGCTCTGGTGTAAATTTCATTAAATTTTTTAAAAAAGGAGAAGATATGAGCTTAGCCGAGATCATAGATCAAGCAACAAGTAATGTAAAAATAAATGAGGCAGATAGAAATAAAGTGCGCTACTACAAAGAGAGGTTTAGTGCATTTGAAAAGATAATAAATGATGAAAATTATCAGATAAATGGGCTAAAGCTTTCAAATTTTCACGATTTTACTTCGTATGAGCAAAATTTAAAAGATATAGACAAAGACCTAGTTGATATGGCTAGCAGCGCTATGTTTATAAATGAGTTTAATGGCCACTCTGCAAGCATAGGGCTAGATATATCCGACATTAAAGGTACTATGGCTCATAATGGCATGCCAGCGATAGTTAGGGGTATTTCTAGTGGGCAAGATGCTATCCAAAATGCTACCAAGCAAGCCATGCAAAAACTTCTCTCATCAGAAGCAGCGGTTAGGTCTGTGACGGCTTGGTTTGAGATAGAGGAGAGTATGGAATTTTCAGACTTAACGGAGGCTATAAGTATCATAGAACAGCATCTTGAGCCAGATAGTGACATAGTCTTTGGAACTACAAGTGATGTTAAAAACACAGGCACTGCCACAATAACCGTACTTGCTATGGCCTCAAGAGATGTATGCTAAATTTTATTTGCCTCCACTCTAGCTTTTATGAGTTTAGCTAGCACGCTGCCTTCTCCTACTCCTACTATCTTTGCTCTTAGTTTTGTTACATCGGCATGGCTAGGGGCTTTGGCATGGACTGTTTCATTGCGTAAGTCTTGGAGTGATGTTATTACTTTTGGCAGGGTTTTAGCTACATAATTTTGCAACACATTTCCTTCTAGCGCACCTTGGACAAGATAGTTTTTAAAAAGAAATTTATAGGTTCCTAAATTTGGTTTATTGTTAAATATATCAGCAACCGTAAATTTTGAGCCCTGAACTTCATAGGCTATCTTTAGGATGGCTGGATTTTTATCTGTGAGTTTTTTAAAAAGCACTTTGACAAAGGCATAAATTTCTTGCTCCATAGTCTTTGAGTATTTGACTACGACCGAGCTAAAGTCATAGAGTGGGTTAGATATGTTATCAAGATACTCTATCTCGGCTGAGATGATGTTTTCTATGCTGTCTGGGTGCATGAGGTTTATCAAATTTTGCCCAAAGCAGTAACGTGTCAAATTTTTCTTGATCTCTAAAAACTCATCACTCTTATAAACGTCAGGATAGAATTTACTCTCGTCATCAAAGTAGCTCATACCTTGTTTTGTATCTATAATGAGTGGATAGACGTAGGCGTTGCCATAGACTGCGTATGTGTGCCCATTTACCGTGAAATTCGCTAGATAGTTATCTCTAACACACTCAAAGTCGTTTCTAGCTAGCTCCCTTATGTCGCTTATCACAAACCACTTCTCTACATCAAGTCCTTTTTCTTTGTAATAGCTCGGTGCGATCTCGCTCATATCATCGCTTGTGATAGAGGCGACCTTTGCTACAAATAAATTTGAATAGTCGGTTAAAAAGAGCTGCAAAAATTTGGCATCGACGCTTGAGCTTAACTCTTGAGCAAACTGCTCTATCTGCTCCTCAAAAGGATTTATCATATCTCGGCGCTTACTCTTTATCTTGCCAAAGGCTACCTTACCTTTGTCATTTAAAATTTTAAGATGCTGCTCGATGACATCACTTTGGTAGTATGGGTTGTAGAGAATGAGGATGTTGTGCATTTTTATTCACTTCGCTTTTTTTCTAATGTTATTTCTCCTTCGACATTGTCAATTTTTCCGTTAGCTCCTATTTTTATGTCGTATCCATTTGTTACTAACATAACCAAAGTAATACCAAGAAAAAATACAGACATTATCGCTACAATAGAAAGACCAGTTGTGGCTGCTATTGGAGCTGCTAAGGCCATAGACAAACCACCTGTAGCTGGTGCAAGAGCAAATGCAGTAGTAAGTATAGTTATTGTAATACCCATTGCTATCTTGCCTTTTTTCTGTAATTCTTTTGTAGCTTTTACTTTTTTTGCCAATTCACCTTTGACTACTATTGTATCGACTTTATTTTTTACGGCTTCTTCTAGCTCTTCTTTTGTGCTTACCACAATTTCTTTCATATTCATTGACTCCTAAAATATTTGTATAATTTATTGACTGAACTATTTAAACATATTCTTAAAATACGCACTAATAAAGTTAAAATATGTTTTACTCATAATCTTTTCTGCTGATATACTTTTTCTATCAAATTTATCATTACCACATTTTGGACACACTTTTGGTATCTGGGCCATATCATCAGCGTCTAAACAATCACTGCTAAAATGAACCACCTTTTCGTAACCGCAGTTTGTACAGCACATTTTAAATGGATTTGGACGTCTTGGCATTGTTTTCTCCTTAACAATATAATAAACAAAGTTTGTCACATCCTATATGATTTTGAATTTTTACTACAAATGATATGACAAACTAAACATAAAATTAAATACTCAATTTTAATTTCATACAAATTTGCTTTATAAGCTCCTGTAATGCTGGCAAATATAAATTTAGTGCCAAAAATTTAATGATCTTATACATAATATAACCAAATGATAGATCTAGAAAAAGTCTCCACATTTTTGTTCCTTATCTTTAAAAATAGACGTGTAGACGGACTTTAACTCTGGTAAAATTTTCTATGCTAGAGAGCTTTTTTTGCAAACTTTGTAAAGAAAGAAAAAGGTGACCGATCCTCTTATTATTCTATCTAGCTCGTTTTCTTCTAATATATCGTTGTCAGCGACCAAATTACTCATATTTATATCGTCAAACCACTATAAAAGTTTAATAAAAATTAAATAGTAATAAATTCATAAACAACCGAACTTTCTATTTTTCCACTATGCACTCTTTCCGCCATAGTAGTTTTTATAAAACCTAGCTACATCTTTAAAAGTGTAGGCTAGCTCCTGTATAGAGCTGGCACCCTTTAGCAAAATGCTAGCTGTAAAAAACAAATCTTTAAGCTCCTCTTTATCTTTGGCCTGCTCGCCAGCCATATTTGCGAGCATATATCTAAGCATAAACGAAAGATCGCTTAAAATTTGTAAATCATCATCAGTTTTTACAAACCTATAAATATCCAATCTTTGAGCGCTAAATTCAATGATACTTCTTGTGGTAAACTCATCTTTAAAAAGCACAATAGAAAGTTTATTCATAATTTGATCTAGCTCATAAGACTTACCAAAAGCTTTTGCTCTTAGAAATTTATCAGTAGTACTCATCTTGTCCGTCCCAGCCTCTTTTTGATTGATATTTTTAAAAGCATTTGAGCCATTTCTTGCAAAATGCGAAAAAGCTTGATATTAAACCTCCTCACGCAAAGGCCTTTTTAAAGTAGTCATTCTCATAAATTTCTATCCACTCATGCAAAATGTCTAAAACCACATCGATATCTTTCATCTCATTTATCTGACGAAGCATGGTTACAAATTTATTGTTTGCTTCAACTAACGCGTATATGAGTCCCGCTTGATGTGCATCTACTTTTAAAAAGCTATCCTCCTCTTTTGTATCATCTCTTTTTTGCGTGATCTTTAGCAAGATATTGCTTAAGACGTTGCTTAGTCTATCTAAAAAGCTAGTATCTCTTTTGCTGTTATTTACTAAGCAGATTAAGGCAAATTTATACTTTTCGTCATCTTTACTAAATTCTATGACTTTGGCATTTTCAGCACCTATAAATTTTCTAAGGCCACTTTCTTCAAGTATAGCAGGCAGTGCTCTTTGTAAATTTTCTACACCTGCATAAATTTCTAAAAATTTATCTTGCATGGTGCTTTTATCTATCTCTTCATTTGGGTTTTGGTTAGATTGATTTAAATAATCGCAATAATGCTCACTCTCACTAAAATATTTACCAAGCCCAAAACCTATAGCTCCAAGCGCCACGCCACCTATGATATATCTTAGCATTTATGCTCCTTTGATTTGATTTATGGTGAAAATTTAACCTAGTGGTGTGACAGGTTGTGTCGTAGCATGTGAAGAGGCTAAAAAAAGATACAATAATTAAACATTTGTCTATCAAAAAGCCTAATCATACTTATTGTTCGTATTTATTGTAAAAGTATAATAGTCTTTTAGTATCACTATATGTAATTCAGCATTATATTCTGGCGGTGTTGTAGGAAAATTCTTTAGACTTATATTTTTTATATCGTAACGTAGAAAATAATCTAAATATTTTGACCTATATTCACTTACTGCTTTATAATTATCCATCATATTGCTATATTCTTTTTTGAAATCTTTATAATTAGTAGTGTTTAAATAGGCTATAACTGCAATAGGATTGTTTGAAATTATATTCTTTAGCTTATTTTGCGCTACTAGCAAAAGTGCAAAGCCTAATATATCTTTTTCGTTTATTCTGATATCATTTTTTGGAACCATGTGTTCAATTTCTGTAGATTGATCATGCGTATATGTTAACAGCCCCTTCTGATCTTTAATCTTTAAAAGCTTTATTGTTTTTTTCATTGCCTCTTCATCAAATAAAATTTTTAATTCTATCTGATCTACTATCGTATTTATTTTACTTAGAGCATCTCTTATTTGTTCAGGTGTATAAACGTATGGATTGGCTTGCTCGAAGTGCTTTTTGTATATAGTTTGCATGGCATCATACGCATTTATTAGTTTTTCTTCTTTTAACTCTTTCCAGTCTGGCTTCTTGCACTTTTGTATATCAGTTATAGCGGTTTTCATGCTATCGCCTGTTATTTTAGTAACATATTCTATGATTAAATCAATCTCGACCTCTTTATTGGAGAGAGCATTATACATATGCATTAGATATTCTGGTGAGATCTGATGGGTTCCTAATATTCTTTCTGCCCAAGCATGTGCAAGACCAAAATTCTTACTAGATGTCGTTAAAAAGTCCAAAGCAAGAACTGCTGCCAATACATTATCTTTTATTCTATCTAACATTTTCAAAACTCCTTTTAAAATATAAGCAACATTTTAACAACAAAATGTGACAGGTTGTGTCAATAAATTTTTATTTGATCCACCTTAATGTATTTTTTATATCAAGGCACTCATTTAAACTAATTTTTTCACCATTTTTAATTTTTTCCATCACTTTTATTGTTTTCTCAAAATGCTCATTTATTATCCTGGAAGATCTAGATAAAAGACGTTTTGCTATTTTATTACTTCTTATCTCTTTATCGTTACAACTATTTATATATTTATAAATTTTTTTGGTTGTAATAAAAAGTTCTCTAAAATCCTTTTTTGTATAAGCCTGATCCATATTGTCAAATAACTTACATAAATATCTATTTTCAGGAAATAATAATTCATCTTCACTAGAAAAAAATATACTAATTAAAGACTCCATAAAACCAACATCTTCATCGCAGATATATTTTTCAAATTGTATGTTTTCTATATCCAAGAAAATTTCTTTATAATCTTTCATGGCTTCATGTTTATATATTTCATTCGTATCTACTTTAACTTTACTGTTATTTACAATATATTTTCTAAGAATAATACGTTTTATGAAAAAATCCACTATTGATACAATAAATTTTATTAGATTTTCGTAGATAACTTCCATATTTAATTTAAACAATACCGAAAACAAAAAAACAATCAAAACCGGAATAGATAATATCAAGCAAAAAGAAATC
>NZ_PIQW01000039.1:0-1195 GCF_003048445.1 Campylobacter concisus | reverse complement strand
CCAAGCATATCTACTAGATATTTTCCAGCTGGGTTTTCGTTTAGCTCTTTTACTAAATTTAAAGGTGGCATGCTAAATTTTAAAAAGCTATCCATAAAGTCTTTGCTCTTCTTGCCATCTTTATCTATCTCACCAAAAAGAAGCTTTAGCATTTTTAGATTATGCTCCATCATCTTTTTAAATGAGAGCTCGTCTTCTTCATATCCCCTACGCCTATCTTCAGGAGTGCTGACAAAGCCACTTTGTAAGTCGATATAGACAAAGTCTCTTTTAGATCTGATGTAGTCTTGCATATATTTAGGCATGCCAGCTATGTCATTATCAGTAGCATTTATAAAGCCAGGTCCAAATTTCATCTCGCCCATAAGTTCAAACAGCTCAAATGCCCTATTAAATTCTTTACTATCTATGCTTTTGTCATAGCCTTCTCTTTTGCCTTGTGCTGTTGTCTCGCCCTCTCTTACATCAAGGTTGTTGTTTATAACGGCTGCTATAAGTCCGCCTTTAGTTATTGAGCCGTCTTTATTAGTGTATTTCTCTCCATGCGGATCCATAAATATACCAATGACCGTGTTTTCTTTGCCGCCATTGTTGTTATTAAAGATATCAGTTGTTGGTTTTAATGGCTGTCTGCCGTCTCCTCCTTTAAAGCTTGGGTTGAAAAAAAGCGTGCTTATCATCTGCTTATTTGACTCTTTGCCGTTAAAATCAGCCGCAGCCGAGCCAAATTCATGAATGGAGTTATGGATCTTGGTTACTTGCATGCTTTGGCGGTTATACTCAAAGCCTTGAGGGAAATTTCTTATCTCATCTAAGCTAAAGCTATCTTTTGAGTTTAGTGTGTCTTCGCCAACTACTTGGGAGAGAATTTTATAGGCATTATTTACAGTTTTTAGTATATCGATGCTGTCAAAAGTCCTTTGCATATAGTCAGGCTGCGTCTCTATCCTGACTAACGACTCCAGTGTGCTTGAGTGAATTTTATAATCACTTGGGATGCCAGCTTGTTTATTAAACTCATCTGTAAAGTAGCCATCTTTATCTACCTTGTAGCCTAAAACTAGAGAGCTAGTTTGATTGGTGGCAACTTTGGTTGATACCTTTATGCTCTGTTCTAAATTTAAGGGGTAGCTACCAAGTGCGTTTATCATCTAATATCCTTTTAGCTTCATACCAAAGATATCGTCTTTTTTGT
>NZ_PIQW01000038.1:0-1225 GCF_003048445.1 Campylobacter concisus | reverse complement strand
AAGTCAAAGGGCTTTTTCTCTAAAAAAGAGTCTCATCTAATGGCTATAAATCAAAAGGTCATCAGCTCAAATTTAAACGCAGGTGATATCAGTCTAAAGGCTGGTGGTAACCTAGCTCTAGTCTCATCAAATCTAAATGCTAACAATATAAATTTAAACGCAGATGAAAACGTTATAGTAGATGCTAATCACAACGTAGAAGCAAGCCAAAGCTTTACTAAAAGCTCACGCTTTTCATTAAAACCAACATCTCTTTATGAAAGCAACCTTCATCTACTTGAAAAAGGCGATAGAAGGGCAGTTGCTTCAAATTTAAATGCAAATGAAAACATAAATATAAACGCAAGCAATATCAGCCTAAAAGGTGCAAACCTAAATTCACAAAAAGATATAAATTTAAATGCCAATAGCATAGATATATCAAATACTAATGATGAGAGCTATAGAAACGAAGTTAGTAAAAAAAGTAAGATAGGCTTAATCTCAATTGGTGAGCACATCAAGAATTTAAAAGCAGACCTAATACAAAAGCTAAATCCTATAAAAGATCTAAAAGCAAAAACAAAAGACACATCTATAAAAGTACCTATCGCAAAAGCTAGCTTAGATCAAAAAAGCTCAAAAGAGAATTGGGTAAATGCAAACTCGTCAAATTTAAATGCAAATGGCGACATAAACCTAAACGCAAAAGATGATATAAATATAGTAGGCTCAAATTTAAACGCTAATGAAGCTATAAATTTAACTAGCCAAAACTCAAATATCAAACACTCAACCAACCTCTACGCCAAAGATACATCAAGCAAAGAGGCAACTGGCACACTATCTATCACCGCTCAAAACGAGTATGCACAGATCGTCCCAGCAGCACTTGCTCTAAAAGAGGCGATCGCTCAACTAAAAAGAGTGAAAAAAGAGTATGACAACTATAAAAAAGAGAAGTCAAAGCTAGAAGCTAGCCTAAGCGATATAAAGCAAAGATATAGAAACAAAGAGGTAGGCATCGACTACTCTGATATAGAAGAAGTAAGCGAGATATTAGAAGAGTATAGAGACGAGGAGAAATACTTTAAAGAAAACATTCTTCTTGCAACTGAGAATGTAAATGCGAAGAATTTAGCACTTATAACCCAAATGGCAGCAGCTCTTGCAAGCTCAGGAACATATGGCTTTAGCGTAGGTGTAAGGGCTGATCTTGCTACCACTAAACAAGAGAGCTCTTTAA
>NZ_PIQW01000037.1:0-1291 GCF_003048445.1 Campylobacter concisus | reverse complement strand
TATATACTCTTATCACCGCAGTGGTGAAGATATATCTTATCTATATCACTAGCTTCACCTTTTTCGTTTTCAATGATTGATTTCATAAATATATTGTTCAATTATTAGTCAGGTAAATTCCAAGATATAAAATGATACACATCTACATTGTCATCCTTTTCCTCAAACAGCCATAACTCACAGCTATTTTCAGGATTGTGTTCGCTTTTAGGGTCAAATAATTGAACTAAGAGAGTTTTGTTATTTATCCATTTAAAATCAAAGTCATAAGAAAAGTTATTTGCGTCATAGGTCTTGTATCTTATATTTTGCATACGTTCTATATCTTTTAACTCTGGTTTTGGCGGGAAAAAGAAACCAAAAATATAGTCTTTCCATATATTCAATATAGTATTTCCGTAGTAAGGAACCATACTCTCATTCCAAATTTTCTTCGCAAGCTTTTTACAATCTTTATTTAAAAACTTCTTAGGTACCGTCTTTCTTTCCCAGTCGTCATCATAATCATCTATTGCAAATGATAAATTTACAGCTAAAAATAAAATTAAGACTATTTTTAAAAATATAGTTTTCATAGCTCCTCTCCAAAAGTGTTTTTATATCCCTCTTTTAGTATCTCTATAGGATCAGCTAGGTCTTTACGCCTTTTAAATTCATTATTTGGATCATTTTTGATAGTCAGGTTGTTTTTTGTGTCAGCTCCATTTGTAAAATACTCAAAGTGAAGCATAGTCACTACCTTGCCCTGAACTATAATTGGGTGTTTCCCATTGTCGATCATAAATCCTGCATATCCTATAACCTGACCTTTTCTTACCTTATCACCAACTTTTACTTTTACTCTTGAAGGATCGACCTCGCCATATCTTATGATAAAGCTACCAAATTCTACTGTGTCATATTGTATCGTTATGTGATCGGTTTTGTAGTAAAAATCACCAGTTTTTATTACTTCACCATCAGCTATAGATACTATCTCTACATTTGATGTAAATGCTAATTCATTTGCATTTGTTCTAAGTGGCATATCTGTATATAGATCTCTTGCAGCGTGCTTTCTTGTACCATTATTTCTGCTTTTACCAAATACTGACTGTTTAGCCCTCTTGTCATCTACCATAAGCGTCCAATCATATTCCATACCTTTATCATTTAAAGGCTTGATTTTTAGTGGAAAGACTATCTCGTTTCCTATCTCTATCTTGACTAAGGCCTCCCTATCCCCATCCACCCACATACCCTTATCTACTCTTGTTATACTCTTTGATTCATTAAAAGAGTTTATAAAGTT
>NZ_PIQW01000036.1:0-1387 GCF_003048445.1 Campylobacter concisus | reverse complement strand
CAGCTATAGCTAAGAACGAATTTGGTGAGAGTGGTTCAAGTAATGAGGCTACAATAGAGCTTGATACAATAGCTCCAGTTATCAAAGAGGTTACAATAACTCCGATCGATACTGCTGCTAAAGCCGATGATACAGCAGAAGCAACTCTTATAGTAGGTGTTACAGATACTCCTCATGCTACCGTCATAGCTAAAGATAAAGATGGAAATTTCTTGGGTAGAGCCGACGCTAATGATAAAGGTGGCTTTGTTATAGACGCCAAACCTGTTAATCCTGGCGATAAAGTGGTCTTTGAAGTGACAGATAAAGCTGGCAATACTAGTGAAAGCGAATTTAAAGCTGGTGATTTAGCTCATCCAAATGATCATACAGCTCCAAAAGTAGATATCGAGACTGTAACTCCAGTAGATGAGACCAAACCATCAGATGGTACTCCAGATAAAGGTATCGTAAAAGGTAAATCAGACGAGCCAAATGCTCCAGTAGTTGTTACTGATGAAAATGGTAAAACAATAGGCACTGGCACAACTGATGATAAAGGAAATTTCGAAGTTACAACTGATCCAATCAAACCAGGTGATAAAGTAACCGTAGAAGTAACTGATAAAGCTGGTAACAAAGGTAAAGATACTGAAACTGCTGGCGATACGGATATCATTCATAAAGATCTTCCAGAAGTTCCAGTAATCAATGAAGTAATCGATAATGTTAAGGGCTATGGAGAAGATACTAAAGTGGGCAATATTCTTGATGTTGAAGGTCATTTAACAAATGATAAAACTCCAACCATCAAAGGAACAGCAAAAGCTGGATCAACAGTTGTAATCTATGATAATGGTGTTGAGATCGGCAAAATAGAAAATGCAGATGCTAACTGGGAATTTACAACTTCAGAACTTACTAAACAAGGCGAGCATAAATTTACAGCAATTGCTGTAAATAAATTTGGTAAGAGCGCACCAAGCAATGAAGCTACAATCGATCTAGACTCAATCGCTCCAAAACTTGACAATGTTAAAATCACTCCAATAGATACAAATAGCAAAGCTGATGATACAGCAGAGCTAACTATGGGAACAGGTCATACAGATGAGCCAAATGCTGAGATATTATTTAGAGATGAAAACAACAACATTATAGGAAAAGGTCACGCTAATAATGCAGGTGACTTCGTAATTCAACTAGATAAAGCCATTCAGCCAGGTACTCCAGTATTTGTTCAAGCAATAGACAAAGCTGGTAACGTAGGTACAGATAGAGTTGAAGCTGGCAATATAGAGCATCCAAACGATCATACAGCCCCATCTGATCCAACAATCACATTTGTTGAAGATACTAATCCAAAAGATGGCAAGCTAAATAAAGCTGAAAACGGTAGCGATAGTGA
>NZ_PIQW01000035.1:0-1394 GCF_003048445.1 Campylobacter concisus | reverse complement strand
TTTTGCAAATTTTAAAATCTTACTCACTCGCCTTAGCAGACTACTAAATCTAGGCTGCACTTCGTTTAGCACTAAATTTAGAGCCGTAATATGCTCGCTCATAAATTTTAAAATTTGATAGATAATTCTTGAGTGCTAAATTTGAAATTTATAGATAAACACAAAGATTAAATTTAAAGTTTAGAATTTAAAAAGATTAAAATTCCAACCCAGTCTAAACCAGGTTGAAATTTATGAAGATTTATGAAGCAGTTTGATTAAAATTTATTCTTTCTTACTTCACTTACTATAGTCTTAGCCATGTTATCAACATCACTTGTTACTTCATTAGCCCTATTAGCAATTACAACATTCTCTTTTGTTAGGTGATCTATTTGAGCAACTGATTGATTTATCATGTTTATACCTTCACTTTGCTCTTTGATTGATTCACTCATCTCATTTATTGATTGAGCTAGGACATTTGTATTTGCTTCTATCTCACCAAGTGATTTTTGAGTTCTCTCAGCTAGTTTTCTAACTTCATCAGCAACGACGGCAAATCCTCTACCATGCTCTCCTGCACGTGCAGCTTCTATTGCTGCATTAAGAGCTAGAAGGTTTGTTTGATCTGCTATATCTCTAATGATAGTTATGATGTTTTTAATTTCATCACTTTGTCTTATAACATCAGCTGTCTTTTGAGAGATGGCATTCATTGAGCTAGACATTTGTTCTACTGCAGCTGCACTTTCTTGAAGTGAGCTTGCTTGTGTGCTAGCACCTTGTGTAAGCTCTTTCATAGCTAAAGCCAAAGTTGTAGCCTTTTCTTCAAGCATCTTGGCATCATTTAAATTTGAGTTTAGCATAGTGCAAATTACCTCACCCATATTTGATACTCCAAGTATCATAGCTTTTAGATCGGCTTCTAGCTCTTCATTTATCTCGACCTTTGCTGTAAAGTCGTTTTTAGTATATGAGCTAAGAACATTTGTTATGCCCTTTAAATTTGCTGATATAGACGTAAAGAATTTATTTAGTAGCTCTTTTAGCTCATTTAGCGATGGGTTGTTTGGAGTTGAGCCTATCTTTGCTCCAAGGTTGCCTTTGATCATTAAATTTGCTACCTTATTTAGCTCATCTATCATCGTGCTATCTTTTTTGATGCCAGCTACGACTTTGTCGATGTTCTCATTTATAGCTTTACTCATCTCACCAAATTCATCATTTGATCTTACCTCTAGCTTGCTTGGTGCTTTTGCTTCGTAAGTTACAAATTTAAATAGATCATCAAGCTTAGACTGGATAGTTTTTATAGGGTTAAGAGACTTTTTAAGTAAGAAATAGACAAATGCTGAGAGGATAACGATAAATAGCACTGCTAGGGTTAGTTGGATCTTTAGGAGGGGCATAGT
>NZ_PIQW01000034.1:0-1412 GCF_003048445.1 Campylobacter concisus | reverse complement strand
ATTTAAGGGGTAGCTACCAAGTGCGTTTATCATCTAATATCCTTTTAGCTTCATACCAAAGATATCGTCTTTTTTGTGAAAAGATTTATTTTGCCAAGGCTTTTTAGTTTGCATAAATTTACTCCTAAACTCTCGTATCTACCTTTTTATAAAGCCTATCTTTGCTAGATATGTCTTTAAATTTTAGGTCATTTTCAAGGTAGGTGATGTTGTAAATTTCTTTAGTGGTGATGCTTTTTCCATTTTCAAGTCCGATTAGAAATTTACTTGTAAATTTATCAGAGAGGTTTTTAACAAGCTTATGCTCTTTTGCTCTTTTAGCTGTCTCACGCTCTAGCTCTTTACCGCCGTAAGTAGCCACTGCTTGCATACTTCTTAAAACGCTAACGTTTGAAGTGAAAATTTGTACTGCGTTTGAAGTCTTTTGCACGCTTGATTTGATCTGATCATCAAAGTCAGAAATCTCTAGCTGTGCGTTTTTCTTTGGGGCAGCTAAGCTGTCAGTTAGAGGGGAGTGCTCTATACCTTTAACACTTGAAGTGCCAATAAGTTTAAGTATAGGCGTCTCGTCAGCACCTATTAAACTTATGTTTTCATAGACTGAGGGCTTTAAGCCTTCACGTTTTGTAGCTGGGGCTTGAAACCCAGTTGTAGTTATTGCCATTTCTTTGCTCCTTTTATGCAATTTAATGGCAATTTATCATTTGTGGCTGTGTCAAATCTACCCAATTTTGAGAAAATAAAATAAATTTTGTTCGATTTGAAAAAGAAAGCAAGCCCTAAAGATAGGGCTTTTAATTATTATTTGAGTTTTTAGTAGATATATAGCTAGTTTTAGTTGCTTGACTAATTTTATTTTTAGTTAGCCTATTTACTGCTTTAGCTTTTACTTCGTCGCTTATATCTTTGTTTAGTAGCACTTTCTTAACTAAGCCCACTTTGTCTCCACTCGTATTTATCGCATCAAGTAGTTTAAGCTTTGGATTCTCAAACTTCATAACTCATTTAAAAAATAAAAACATTGTTAAAACTCTAAAAATTTATATTAAATTTTATAAAGACATATACATTGAAGCTTAAATATAAAAAATTAATCAATCATAACACTTGTTTATGGTTCAACTTTAGCCATATCTTTATTTTTTAGAAAAAATCTTAAGTCAAATTTAGTCTAAAAGATCTAAAAAAAGAAAAGAATAAATTTAAAAAGATAAATAAACCAAATAGCATAAAAACAAGAAAAAACAAATTTAAAAGACAACCAAAGCAATAATCTAAAAGCAAATACAAGAAACATACTAGATATGAAGGACAAACACAATAACAATAAAATTCGATTAATAATATAAGAATTAAAAGCAGATTAACAACAAAGCCCGCAACGACCTACTTTTCCAACATCCCAGTAAGGG
>NZ_PIQW01000033.1:0-1640 GCF_003048445.1 Campylobacter concisus | reverse complement strand
CACTATCCAAAAAGAAAATATCCCTAAAGATACCAAAGATGATGAAAAGGCCAAAATAGAAGCTTTATGGTATGGTCCAGTTGGAAAGAGCATAAAAGAGATTATTGACATAGACGAAAATGAAGATAATTGGGTTGCAAAAACGATAAGCAAAATAGATAATATGCTTTCTAAGCGTTACAATACCGAACAAGATCGCAACGCCATGTCGATGAAACAGCCAAAAACTTTAGAAGAAGCAAAAGATCAAGTCCTTATAATGTATTCTGATATATTAAAGGAAAACTCTGTTGATGGCAAGCCAACCATGATGGGCAAACTAATAGGTCTTGGCACAAAAGAAGAGGAGGCTGACCTAAGAGCTTTTATGGATAGCATGTCTTCTCTTTATCCAAATAATAACAAGGAGTCGCTTAGTCTTTTAGATAGAACCGACCTAAGCATAGATGAATTTAAAACATTATTTGCCAAAGCAAGAGAAAAAGCAACAAAGGATGTTGCAGAACAAAGAAAGCAGATAATTAAAGAAGAACAAGAATACAATGCAAATTTTGCTAAAGAGCAGGCTGAGAAGAAATTTAAACCTATGCAGGTTAAGAAGAAGTATGAGACATATGATATAAATAAGGATCAAAAATTTCTCTATGCAAGAGAGCTTTTAAATTTCAAAGAAAAAAGAGGCATAGACGTCTTAGAGCTTATGCAAAAGATAGATAAGAAGCAAATTTTAAATAAGATGGCTTGATGAATAAAAAATAGCTACTTTGTTTTATTGTAGAAAGCAATGATTGCTCTAAATTTAGTCCTTTTATACGGTTTTATCCACTTTTTTATTTGCGACTTTTTCTAAAATTTCAAATATGCTTTCGCCATTATCGAATTCAGTTTTTATAAATTTGTAAAATTCTTTAAATTTCTCATCGGCTTGCATATCATAAGTTTTAAATTTCTTAGTTACTTGCATAGGCTTAAAGGTTTCTTGTTTTTGCGTGTCAGTTTGATTGTTTTGTTCTTCATGATCGCTTTTTTGATCTATTAGTCCATAATCACCAATCTCTTGTGGCATACTCCTATTTATAACCTTAGAATATTTCTCAATAAATTCATCTACACTTATATTAGACGATTCAAGAAGCTTACGACCCTCATTACTAAAAGATACGCCAAATCTTTCTAAAGTTTGACGTATCTTTTGTCCTTCTAGATTATCATCTGATTTTTTGCCCCAAATGGTTTGCTTGTCATCATTGTTGGATTTAAAAGCCCCAGTAAAGTTTGTGCTATTGCCCATCACTTTCTTATAATTAACTCTACTTGCGAATTCTTTTCCTTCAAATAGTGAATTGTTATTTAGATTTGGCGAATAGGTTATATTATTAAGCATTGTTAAGGTCTCGCTTTGTTTAGATATTCCAGCATCTCTTTCATAGGTTTTAATTCTTTTTTATGGTATTAATTTGCATTAGAGCATCTTGCTACCATCTATCCAGCAATGCTGTTTTTATACACTAACACATATTCGGCTAAAGAATATAAATTCAACCTACTTAGGTTTAATGCTTTTATGGGCTAGAGTATAATCAATAACTAAATCGACCTTTTAGCGATTTAGTTTATATATAACTTATCTCTACACAAAA
>NZ_PIQW01000032.1:0-2056 GCF_003048445.1 Campylobacter concisus | reverse complement strand
TGATCTCTCTTCGTCTTTTTGCATAAATTCTAAGTGTGTGACGTCCTCTTTGTGCTCTTTGCCGTTTTTGTGTTTTGTTTGACTATTAATTATTATAGTCCTCATCTTTTTTATAAACTTTGGTAAAAATCATTACTAAATTTATTGATAGCATTTTCAGAGCTTAAAGGCTCAAAAGCGCTTAAATTTAAACTATCAATTAGGGCTAGTAATATAATTTTAAATTTCATTTATATCCTTATATAAATTTATTAGTCAGGTAAATTCCAAGACATAAAATGATATGCATTTACTTTGTCGTCTTTTTCTTCAAATAACCATAATTCACAGCTGTCGTCAGGATTACGCTCACTTTTAGGGGAAAATAACTGAACCAAAAGAGTATTTTTATTTATCCATTTAAAATCAAAATCATAAGTTAGCTTATCTGTGTTGTAAGCTGTATATCTTACATTTTTCATTCGCTCTATATCTTTTAACTCTGGCTTTGGTGGGAAAAAGAAACCAAAAATATAGTCTTTCCATATATCCAATATAGTATTTCCGTAGTAAGGAACCATACTCTCATTCCAAATTTTCTTCGCAAGCTTTTTACAATCTTTATTTAAAAACTTCTTAGGTACCGCCTTTCTTTCCCAGTCGTCATCATAGTTTTCTGTTGTAAATGAGGTACTTATTGCTAAAAATAAAATTAAGACTATTTTAAAGATTATTTTCATAAATATATCGCCTATGATTAGTCAGGTAAATTTTTAGACGTAAAACTATATACATCTACACTACCATCATATTCTTCATATAGCCATAATTCACAGCTTGATTTAGAATATTTATCAGCATGAAAATGTAGTTGTACCAAAAGACTTTTGTTGTTTAGCCACTTAAAATCAAAGTCGTAACAAAAATTTTTATTACACTCTTTGTATTTAAGATTTTTTAGATGTCCTATGTCTTTGATTGTTAGGTCGTGATCGCCATATAAATTTAAAATTGGCTTTTCGTACATATTTAATATAGTAGTTTGACGATAAGAAACCTTGCCTTCATTCCAAATGTCTTTTGATATTGTTTTGCAACCTTGACTCAAAAACTTTTTAGGTATCGTCTTTCTTTCCCAGTCGTCATCATAATCATCTGTTGCAAATAATAAATTTATAGCTACAAGTAAAGCTAAGACTATTTTAAAAAATACAGTTTTCATATTGTTTCTCCAAACGTGTTTTTATATCCCTCTTTTAGTATCTCTAAAGGATCTGCTAGGTCTTTACGTCTTTTAAATTTATTATTTGGATCATTTTTGACAGTAAAGGCATCTTTTGTGTTGGCTCCATTTGTAAAGTACTCAAAGTGAAGCATGGTGACTACCTTTTTATCAACTATGTTTGGGTGATCGCCGTTATTGATCATAAGCCCAGCGTATCCTATAACCTGACCTTTTCTCACCTTATCACCTACTTTTACTTTTACTCTTGAAGGATCGACCTCTCCATATCTAATTATGAAGCTACCAAATTCTACCGTGTCGTATTGTATCGTTATGTGATCAGTTTTATAGTAAAAAGGACCAGTCTGTATTACTTCACCATCAGCTATAGATACTATCTCCACATTTGATTTAAAAGTTTTTATGTTTATATTCTTTTTAAAAGGCATATCTGTATATAGATCTCTTGCAGCATGTTTTCTACCGCCAAGTCTATCCCAATTAAATATAGCCTGACTCTCTCCTGTATCGCCCAACATAAGCGTCCAATCAAATTCCATACCTTTATCATTTAAAGGCTTGATTTTTAGTGGAAAGACTATCTCATTTCCTATCTCTATCTTGACTAAGACTTCCCTATCCCCATCCACCCACATACCTTTATCTACTCTTGTTATACTCTTTGATTCATTAAAAGAGTTTATAAAGCTATTCATATTATCTTTGCTTAGTAGGTTGATACCATACTTGGTATCTTGGTTTATGCTTGTTTGAGCTGTTTGGTTTGTGTTGCTTGGATTTTGATTGTTTGCGGAATTTGCTTCATCTATATAAATTTGATATCTCTTATTT
>NZ_PIQW01000031.1:0-2226 GCF_003048445.1 Campylobacter concisus | reverse complement strand
TTCTACGACCTAAAATTAAAAAAATCAAAAAAAGATTTTATAAAAATTGATTTTTTAAAAAACTAGTAATCATGTTTGTATTCTTATGTTGTAAAATTTAAGGTTGATCTAATTTATTTATAGTAACAAGAGCCATATTTAATATCGCCTGGCTTCTCTTTGATATGAAATTTTCTGCCTCTCGCAAGAGGTCTTCATCTAGGTTATAAAATTCATGCCGCTCAAACTTAAAGTTAGATAACTTTTCAAGTCGTCCTATATGTCTTGGCATAGCAAACATCTTAGCCTGATCATCGAAATTTAACTCAAACCAGCTTATTTTATCCTCCATCAAGCTATCTATGTTTGTCAATTTTTCCTGAACTATAAAATTTAAAAAGGATAGACCATTATCAAAGATCGGTGCTGCTTTAATTAGCTTTTGACTTTCATTATCTATTAACATGCCAAAATTACCTAAATGCCTATCTGTATTTAGTATCAAGGCATCAAAAAGCATTAAATCCTCAAATGCTTCTTTACCATAAATTTCTTCTATTTTTTTCATCAAATTTAGTTTGTCTAACTTTATATCGCTCTTGTCCAAGCAGTAGTAAATTGGTAAATAGCCATACTTTTCACTAGTAAAAAGCTCACAAGAACTTACAATTTCTTTTTTGAAAGCGACTAGATCATAGCCTATTGCATTTAAATTTAGTGCTTTTGCGATTTGAGCCATATAATATTCACAATATGCTTCATATCCGCCTTCTGTGCTTTTTGTATTGCTACCTTTATATAGTTCAATCTTGCCACTACTTTCATTTTTATGCCAACATTTCTTTAGCATGCCATTTGTTGTTAATTCTGGAGATACAGATAGCTCTTTTAGTCTTGTTAATATGCCAGTAAAGGCAACTAATGCAAGTGTCTCATTGAAAGAATTGCTATATAAATTATAATCAGACCATTTGTAGTCTTGCTCGTTTGATACCACCCAATAGCAATCATTAAGAGAAAGCCCAAAGGATATGTTGATATAGGCCATAAAATTATCTTCTCTTGTTATGCCGCTACTGGCTAGAATTTCATTAACAAATTCTCTATTTTTTGGGATTTTTCTATTTCTGATCCAGCTCTCTAGTAATTCTTTAATGCTTTGCGAGCTCTTTTTTATTTCATATGGCACCATATCCTGGTGTAAAATTTTAGCATCAATTAGATAGGCGATCTCCTTTTTAAAACCCCTAAATATCTCTTTTTCAAAACAGACATTAAATTCTAAAACATCGACGTCTTTGTTTTTTAAAATATATGTTTTTTTCATTAGATATCTTTGATTTTTATTTAATAATATGTTTAATTATTATAAAAACTAGTAAATTATTAAAAAATATTGTTTTTTTATTTTTTAATATTCAAATAATTGTAAATTTAAATAAAATTATTTTTTTATATTAAAAATACTATATTAGTTAATATTTTTAACTAATTTTATAGCTCACTCAAAATTTTCTGATTTATTTCTTTGAGAGCTTCTTTTACCATAGTATTTATTTCTTGTTCTTTGCCAAGCCTTATCGCTAGATCTAAAATAACGTTATAAAGCATTATATTATCTTTTGGAAATCTAATACACTCCATCCCTGCCACTACGTAACTTTCTACTATCTCACCCAACTCTTTTGGACTTTTTGTTGCACCTAGCTTTGCCAAAAGCTCGTCTGGAAGCTCTATCTTTTTTAATGCCATTGTCTTTTTCCTTTCTGATTTTATTTCTTAATGCCCTCTAGCTCAATATAACCCATACTTTTTGAACTTTTTTCTGGGAAATTTTTAAACATAGCTATCTATTTTTGTCCCAAATCCTGACATAACTTTTTCAAGCACAGAATACATTTTATTCAAATTAATCCAAAAACCTAGTTTATTTTTTGTAACTCAATATAAAATAGAGTTATATGCAAAAGCTATTTGATTTAAATGATAAAAGCCATTTTTTATATTATTTCTCTTTTCATATAGTAAAATTTCAAGAGATGATACTTTTTGTATAGCCAAACCACCTTTTAAAAGTTTAAAACTAAATTTATAATAATATAGCCAATTATAATAAAAAATTCAATACAAAAATCTATAATTTTTAGCTTTTTATTAAAAATAATATTTTAAATAAAAATATATATTTATTACTTGACAACATAATCTATTATGATATAATCTCTAAATATATTTACATAATAATTT
>NZ_PIQW01000030.1:0-2268 GCF_003048445.1 Campylobacter concisus | reverse complement strand
TTGGTATCATAAATTTTGCTTAGATCACTTGAATAGACTATAAGCTTAGTATCTTTCTTATCATTTCTATCTATAGGGATATTAAATGTAGCTGTATATGAGTTTTTGATATCTGAGTCTTTATTTTTAACTAAAGATGTACTCTCATATATACTCTTATCACCGCAGTGGTGAAGATATATCTTATCTATATCACTAGCTTCACCTTTTTCGTTTTCAATGATGAGATTATTTAGTGTTAGAGCAAGGCTTGAACTAGATGTTGATGTAGGTACTACATTATTACCAAGAGCTAGACGAAGCTTCATATCAAACATAGCTGAGTCTTTATCATCTCTAAGGGTAAAGTTATTCTCCTTAGCGAAATTTAGAAGATTGAAATTTAGATATTCATCTTTAGATGAGGGGAGGGGGAAGTGGCAAGGAGTAGGCACACTACTCCTCTTTTCTATTCTCTGGCAAAACTAAATGACCATTTTTATCTATTAGGGAGTATTGGACTAATACTATATAAATTAGATCATGGATTTTATAATTATCATAATCACCAGTATAGTCATCATATTTTCTTAAAAACTCAGCATAAAGCTTATCATCTGTCTTTTTAATGCCATTTAGCTCTACTTCAGAGTAAAGTATAGGCACATACTTTAAAGTATCTTCAAATACCTCTTTAAAATGCTCATAATCTTCGCCGTAAATTCTTTTAAATAGCTCTTTATCGTTCTCATAAAGCATCAGTGCTAGTTTAGCCGTATAGCTTCTATAATATGACCTAGAGCAATGAATAGCACCAGATATACTAAATGTTAGTTTGCAATTTTGTTTAAATTTTTTAGAGCGTGGAGCTATGCATTCCTTTTTAGTTTTAGCTATCCTCTCTCTTGCTATTTTTTGAGCTTTTTCTTTTAAATTTGGTTTTTCTTTTACGATTAGATTATAAAGATCAGCAAAATAGTTATCCCTAAAAGCAGTACTTCTTGACTGACATATAAAATCTTCTAAAGAGTATTTTTTAAATTTATATTTCTCTTTATTGTCATAGCATTTAAAACTAGGAGTAATAAAGTCGGTACCATAGTCTGCATCACAAAAAACTCCACCATCAACTTGCCCATAATCATCACTAGCTTTCTCATAAGCCCTACCTGGCATCATGGGCTCAAATCCATATAAATTAAGGCATACTACTAAAAATAAAAATACTAATTTTACAAATTTCATACTTCAGTCCTTTATTTAAATTTCTTAAATATATTTGCTTCTCTTATGCGTTTATAAGAGTTTATTCTTTTTGTTCTGCTTTCTTTATTTGCACCGCCATTTACTAAATCTGTTACTTTATTTACTACCTCTTCATTTTCTGAACCCACTTTGCTTTCGTCTGCTATTTTATATACCATTTTATATTTATGTATCCAGAAAAATGCAGCCGACACAAAAGCATAGGTTTTATTCTCAGCTACCAGTTCTGGATTATCTACAAAGCTTACTTCATCTCCTACTAATTTAACTTTGTGTGCAAATGTATTAAAGTCAGTATATATTTCTCTACCAGTTATTTGTATTATCCCTCTACCTCTATATTTCCAGCCGTCGCCTTCTTCGGTATTGCCAAGTCGCAAGTCTTTAGGTCTATTTTCATCAGCATATCCTAGATTGGCTATGGCTTCTTGATTGGCTTTTTGAATTATTCCCCCTTTTTTGTTTTCTATTCTTCCTACTTTTTTGCTTCTATCATAATTGTTTTTAAAATAGCCAATATTAGACCCCACAAGACCTTTCACGCTATAATTTAAACTCTCTGTCAGTTTTGAGAAACTACTTTCTACCTCTACCGCACATTGCCCAAAAAAATGCTCTAATCTATTTCTGGTATCAAGCTTATATTTTACATACATTTGAATTCCATCTTCGTCATCTCTTCTATTTAGCTCATCCACCATCTCTTGCAAGATATATTCTTGATTTGTTTTTATATTGGTAAATACCTGCTTTAGCATACTTAGCGTAAAAGGATAGTCTTTGATCTCTATTAAAACATTTGCTTCCCTATCCCCATCCACCCACATACCCTTATCTACTCTTGTTATACTCTTTGATTCATTAAAAGAGTTTATAAAGTTATTCATATTATCTTTGCTTAGTAGGTTGATACCATACTTGGTATCTTGGTTTATCTTTGTTTGACCTGTTTGGTTTGTGTTGCTTGGATTTTGATTGTTTGCGGAATTTGCTTCATCTATATAAATTTGATATCTCTTATTT
>NZ_PIQW01000002.1:0-185009 GCF_003048445.1 Campylobacter concisus | reverse complement strand
GCTCATCAAGTGTGCTTTTGTGGATTTTAAAGTCCTGCGGTAAGCTGGCTGCTTTATTAAAATCAGCTCCCATAAAGTCAGCTTTATCTACTGTGTAGCCATAAGCTTGAAGATCACTGAAATTTAAAGAGATGAGGCTGTTTTGTGATGAAGTTGTATAAGTAAATTTAACAGGATCTTGGCTTGGCTCGCTAATCTTTTCTTTGGCATTTTGCTTCAAAATATCACTAAAATTTGAAGATCTATCACGTTTGTGTTGTTGCTTAGTGTATGAATTTATATTTGTGCTTAAGATGCTAATATCATTCATGGTTTGCCTCCTAGCTTATTGCATAGCTTAAAGCAAAAGGTGTTCCAGCAAATTTGATATTAAAAGAGTGCGGGGGAGATATGCTCTCCCCACAAAAAATGTTATTTATTTTTTATCTTCGACTACTTCTTCGCAAGCTACTTTATAGCGGTATTTGCACGCTAGCTCTAGGTAGCTTTTTTGAGATGCCGCATCGTTTTTCTCGCCGTAAAAGTCAGCTAGTTTATAGCAAGCAAGACCAAATCTTTGCTCGCATGATTTTGCAAACAGCTCATTTGCTTTGCTTTGCATTTTTGGGTCATCTTCGTAGTATTCGCCAAGCTCAAAGCAAGCTTTTGGCGTGCCAAGATCGCATGATTTAGTTAGTGATTTTACGATCGTTTCATTATCTTTTTTTGAGTTGATTGATTTTGAGTTTAGTAAAACTGCAAGTCTATAGCAACCCCTTTTATCGCCTAGATCGCAAGCTTTTTGATAGTACATGACACCTTTGTTGATGTCTCTTCTGGCATATGTTTTGCCAAGTTTTAAACACCAAACAGCTTCATTATTTGCGCATTTTTGCTCTATCCTAGCTATCTTTTCAGCTCTACCGCAACCCGAGATAAACAAGATCGCAACAGCAGTTAGAATAAAATTTTTAAACACATTTACTCCTTTATTGTTAAAAATTTATTTAATCGCATTATAAAATCATATAACTTAGATTAAAATTTAAAAAGGAGTAGAAAGGTAAATTTGCCCCAAGAGGGACAAATTTATAGATATAGCATCGTCCCAAGGCGGATCATATTTGAGCCACATTTTATCGCTAGCTCGAAGTCGCTACTCATACCCATCGAGCAGATAGTTGCGCCTTTTGGCTTTAAGTTCTCGTAAATTTTATATGTTAGCTCAAAGCTTTTTTGCACCTCTTTTGGCTCATCCACATGCGCTCCGATGCTCATCACGCCTTTTAAATTTATATTTTTGCACTCGCTTTGGATGCGCTCATAAATTTCAGCCGCATTTGCGACGCTCACACCTTGCTTTGTATCTTCATCGGCCGAGTTTATCTGAAGCAAAGTATCTAGCTTATAGCTGAGCCTTTTATCGACCTCTAGGGCCCTTTCGAAGCTATCACAGCTTTGCCAAAGCACTGGTTTTAGGCTTATCATTTGATTGATTTTATTATTTTGCAGGCGGCCGATCATGTGCCATTTGATGTCAGTGAAATCTTGCAGCTCTAGCTCTTTTTTGGCTAGCTCCTGGACTCTATTTTCACCAAAATTTCTCTGCCCTTGTGTGTAAAGCTCCCTCACTTCAGTGCATGTCACGTTTTTGCTAACGGCTATTAGCGTCACATCTTTGCTTAAATTTTCTATCTTTTCAAGTAGATCTTTTAAAACTATCATCATAAACCTCCGCTTAATCTCATAATGTCATTAAAGGTCGCGAGCACCATGATGCCAAGCAGTAGCGCCCAGCCGCAGTAGGTAAGCGTAACAAGCACTCGCTCATTTATCTCGCGTCTAAAAATTAGTTCATAAATGTTAAATAAAATGTGCCCGCCATCAAGCGCTGGGATCGGAAAGAGATTTAGCACGCCTAAATTTACAGAGATGAGCGCCACGATGGTTAGAAGCACGCTAAGGCTGACCTTAGCGGCCTTTGAAGTGACATCGACGATCTGCACGATACCTCCAACCTCTTTTAATGGCACAGCTCCAACGACTAGCTTTTCAAAGCTTTTAAAGATGAGCTTTGAAGCCTCGATCGTCTCGCCAAAGGCAAATTTTATGCTCTCTAAACCTGTGTGATAAATTTTCACCACTTCACCATTAGGCTGGATGCCGATCAGTGGGCGCTGCACCTTTTCATTAAATAAATTTATCGTTTCACCTATCTTTGGTGTTAAATTTATAGTCATTTGCGAGCCGTTGCGATCTATCAAAATGGCGCTAGGTTCAAGCTTTACGTTCTTACTGATCTCGTCCCACTCGTTTATTTTTACGCCATTTATCGCTAAAATTTTATCGTTTATTGTTATGCCAGCGCTCGCAGCTGCCGAGCCTTCAGCTATGTGTCCGACATTTGGCGCAAGCCTCTCAACGCCGATAAATCCAAGCAAAATGTATATGAAAAATGCCAAGATAAAGTTAAAAAATGGCCCTGCAAAGAGGATGTAAATGCGCTTTATAGGACTTAGCACGTTGTAGCTGTCAGAGTCGTAGTTTTTGGCCTTTGGATCGGTGTCGTCTTGCCCTTTTAGTTGCACGTATCCGCCAAGTGGGATCGCGCTTAAGCAGTAGTCGGTGCCGCCAACATTTTTGGTGTAAATTTTCTCGCCAAAGCCGATGCTAAAGGTATTTACTTTGACGCCGAGCATTCTTGCTACTAAAAAGTGGCCAAGCTCGTGGAAAAATATGAGAAAACTAATGGCTAAAACGGTCACTAAAAAATAAAACGAATACGCATAAAGCCCAAGGCAAAGCAGAGCCAGCGTGAAGAGAATGCCTTTCAAAACTTACCTTTAAATTTGATTTTACCGCTCGAGTTTATTGCTGAGCAAAACGGCGATAAATTTCGTGCTCGGGTTTGCGTCAAGCGCGATCTTTAGGCTCATGGTAAGCGGTACTGCTAAAAACATACCGCCGATGCCGAACAAAAATCCCCAAAAAAGTAGGCTCAAAAGCACCACAAGCGTGCTTATACCAAGGCCTTTGCCTAGAAATTTCGGCTCGATAAAGTTGCCGATGACGATATTTACGGCTAGATATAGCGCCGCAGTCCAAGCACAAGAGGCTGCGTCGTTTAGCAAAAGCGCCACCAAAAGCGCCGGGACGGCCGCGATAATAGAGCCGATCGTCGGGATAAAATTTAGTACGAAAGCTAAAATACCCCAAAGCGGCGCGTAGGGCACGCCGATGAAATTTAGCCCGATAAATATAAAAACGCCTGTCGCAAACGACGCTACGGACTTGATCGCGAGATAGCGCTTGAGATTTGATATAAACGTATCTACGATCTGGTTCGTTTGCGGATTTTTGCTCGCAAAATACTCGACTTTTTGAGAAAATACCTGCACTTCAAAAAGCATAAAAGTAACGAGCAAAAAGACGAAAAAGCTCTTTGAAACGAGCTCGGTGCCGCTCCTTAAAAATCCGCCCAGCACGGCAAAAATTTTATTTATATCAAAGTCTGCGGGCGCGGCGATGCTCTCGGGATCGATTAGGCCGCGGCTCGCTAGCATCTGGTGGTAATGATCGGCGAGGGCTTTAAATTTGCTCTGAAGCTCGGGCATGTAGCTAACTAGCCCGTTTATCGTCTTTATCACGGTGTTTGCGATAAATCCCAGCGACAAAAACACCACCGCCGTAACTAGCGCGAAGGCTAAAACGCGCGGAAATTTGAGCTTTTCGAGCGCATTTATCACAGGCGTCGCCACGATAGCGATAAAAACCGCCATCAAAAACGGTAGCACGACGACGCTAGCAGTCTTTAGTCCCGCCGCGACCACGACGAAGCTAGCTAGATAGATTATAGCGTTTCCGGTTCTCAAATTTAACTCTTTTTCATTGCTTTTACGTAGGCAAAGATGTATTCAAATCCAGAATAAAGTGTAAGCGCAACAGCGATCCAGAGCAAAAGCTCGCCACCAGGCCAGCTCATCAGTAAAAATCCAACCGCAAACATCTGCGAAACGGTTTTAACCTTGCCAGCCATCGAAGCAGCAACCTCTACGCCGTCACTTGCCATCACGACACGAAAGCCAGTTATGAAAAACTCTCTTATCAAGATAAGATAAACAGCCCAAGCGCTCGCTCTGCCAAGCATCATGAGACCCAAAAATGCAGCAAGAATTAGCATCTTATCAGCTAGTGGGTCAAGGATAGCGCCAAGCTTGGTCTTTTGATCCCAGCTCCTAGCGATGTAGCCATCAAAAAAGTCAGTCACTGAGGCGATCACAAAGATGAGGGCTGCGAAGTAGTTTATCCAACTTATATGAATTTGCGTAAAAATTCCTGGCGCATTTACGAGCATAAAAAACATAAGCGGAGCTAGCAATATCCTAAAAAATGCCAGTGAATTTGGTAAATTTAAGCTCACAAATATGCCTTTATGCTTAGAAATTCCACTCTCATTTAAAAGTCGTGCCACCATCTATTATAAATGTATGTCCAGTCACCCAGCTAGCCTTAGATGAGCATAAAAATAGACATGCTCCAGCTAGGTCGGTCGGCTGTCCCATGCGGTTTAGCGGGCTAAGTTTTGCCGTCATATCGCGCACCTCTTCGTAGTTGGTAAAGGCTCTTAGCGCGTCTGTCTCGATAGGGCCGCCACTTACGACATTTACGCGGATGTTTTTCTCGCCAAGCTCTGTCGCAGCATATCTTGCCATCGCTTCAACGGCTGCTTTTGCTGTGCCGTGGCCTGCGTAGTTTTCGATATAGACTAAATTTCCAGTTGAGCTTAGGCTAATGATACTGCCGCCGCCCACTTTTTCCATGCGTTTTGCAGCTTCTTGTGCGCCCACGACAAAGGCATTTACGGTTGCTGTGAAGATATTATTTATACCTCTTGGTTTTAGCTTCATAAATTTAGTGTATCCGCCAGCCACCGCGCGACCTGAGATGATAGCGTTTGAGATGAAAAAATCAACCCTGTCAAAGTCCTCATCTATCTTTAAAAATAGCTCCTTATAAGTCTCTGGCTCAAGGATGTTTAGCGCATAGGCTCTAGCTTTTATCTTGTAGGTAGCCTCAAGCTCTTTTGCCTGCTCCTTGGCAAGCTCCTCGTTTGAGTTGTAGGTAAAAGCGATATTTACGCCAGCTTTTGCAAATTCTTCGACTATGGCTCTGCCGATGCCTCTAGTGCCGCCACTGATGACTAGCGTTTTACCTTTAAATTCGTTTAGTGTGTCCTTCATTAAAATACCTTTATTTCGTAATTTTTAATAACTTCTTCTATCTTTTTGAAATTTTCTTTGCTCGGTTTGCAAAGTGGCAAGCGGTACTCCAAAGTGTCAATCAGTCCAGCTAGATACATCGCCGCTTTGATCGGTATCGGGTTGCTTTCGCAAAAGAGCGTTTTGTTTATCGTATAGAGGTTGTCATTTATCAGTTTTGCTTTTTTATATTCTTCATTCATCGCAAGGTGAGTAAGCTGAGAAATTTGATCTGGCAAGAGGTTTGCAGTGACCGAGATGACGCCCTTGCCACCGTATGATAGGATAGGGTAGTTTATCGCATCCTCGCCGCTAATAACCACTAAATCAGGCTCGTGAGCTAGCAGATCGACGCATCTATCGATGCTACCTGTCGCCTCTTTGATGCCAAAAATATTTTTACAATCTTTAAAAAGTCTAAAAACGGTCGCTGGCAAGATATCTACGCCAACTCTGCCTGGGACGTTGTAAAGAAGCACTGGAATTTCTATGCTGTTTGCGATAGCCTTGTAGTGCTCGTAAAGCCCTTCTTGCGTTGGTTTGTTGTAGTAAGGAGCGACTGATAGGATGCCGTGAGCACCATGAGCTTGGGCAAATTTAGCGATATCGATGGCCTCGTGAGTGGCGTTGCTACCAGCACCAGCTAGCACCTTGACATTTGTGCCTTTACACGCATCTACTGCGATCTCGATGCAAATTCTATGCTCATCATGCGTTAAAGTCGCACTCTCGCCTGTTGTTCCCACTGGCACAACGACGTCTATGCCGTTTTTTATCTGTCTTTTTATCAGTTTTTCAAAACTGACTTCGTCTATTTTTTGGTTTTTAAATGGCGTAACTAGTGCTGTCATCGCACCTTGAAGCGAATTTTTCACGTCTATTCCTTTTTTAAGATTATTGTCGTGCTAGTTTTTTCATTGAAATATCTATTTGCTATCTCTTTTAAAAGCTTAGCATCTATCCTATCTATATTTTTTTCAAGCTCGTAAAGTGGCTTTATATCGCCTCTAGCAAAGTATGAGCCGTATAAATTTGCCACCTTGCTCGCGCTCTCAAATGAGTAGATAAAATCAGTTTTTATCAAATTTTTAACTCTTAAAACGTCCTCTTTGTCGATTGGCTTTCTCTTTAGATCATCTATGATCTTTAAAATTTCAGTCTCAACCGCGCTAGCCTCGACGTCTGGGTTGCAAACTGCTAAAAATATAAATAAATTTTCATCAACGCAGCTCATATTGTAAGCGTAAATTTGATTTACAAGCATTAGCTCATCGACTAGGCGTTGCTGTAAAATTGAGCTTTTGCCAGTGGCTAGATACTCGCTTATCGCATTTAGCCCCACTTGATCAGCATGCCTAAAGTCTGGGATCTTATAAGCGATCGCTAGCATTTGCGTTTGGCTATCTTTGTAGATGATAGCCCTTCTAGCGCCGTCTTGCTCAGGCTCTTTGCAGTGCAGTTTTGGTATAGCTCTTTTGTTTTTTATGCTGCTAAAGTTTTTCTTAGCTAGCTTAAATGCCTCGTCCTTGCCGATGTCGCCACTTATCATCAAAATGGCGTTTTTTGGCTGATAGTATGTAGCGTGAAATTCTTTTATATCAGCGATCTTCCAGTTTTCGATATCTTTTATGAAGCCTATTGGCGTCCAGTGGTATGGGTGGTAGATAAATGCGTGGTTGTAGAGCCTAAAGTAGAGGTATCCCATAGGGTTGTTGTCTGTTCGCCACCTGCGCTCTTCGTGCACCACCTCGCGCTCTGGCTGAAATTCTTTATCTTTTAGGCTTAAATTTTTCATAAGCTCGGCAAAAAGACCAAGCGTTTTGTCTAAATTTTCATTTGAGGCTTTTATGAAGTAGTGAGTGTAGTCAAAGCCCGTACTTGCGTTATTTACACCGCCAAAGCCCTTTACGATCTCATCAAACTCCCCAGCTCGTAAATTTTTGGTTGATTTGAAATTTAGATGTTCTAGCATGTGAGCGATGCCGCTTTTGCCCATCACTTCGTTTCTGGAGCCAACTTTATAAAAGACATCGACGCTTATCACTTTTGAGCCAGGATTCACTGGCACGTGATAAATTTCAAGTCCATTTTCTAGTTTAAATTTATTAAATTTTATCAATCTCTTGCCCTCTATTTTTTAACATCTATGCCGACCGCTTCGCTAATAGAGGCAAAGCCATCTCTTTTTAAAAGCTCTAAAATTTCTAAATTTATATCTCTTGCGATCATCGGTCCTTTAAAGATAAAGCTTGTAAAAATTTGGACCAAATTTGCCCCCATTTTTATGCGCTCATAGGCCTCTGCACCGCTATCTATGCCGCCACAAGCTATAAGCGTCGTCTTGCCATAAAGCTCATCAGCCACGGCTTTAAAGATATCTTTTGACTTTTTGGCGATCACCTTGCCGCTTAGACCGCCAAAATCCTTTAAATTTGACGAGTGAGAGAGTGAATAATCAACGCTTGTATTTGAAACGAGCACGCCACTAGCGCCGTTTTCTACCGCACAGCTACAAAGCTTGATCGCATCTTCGTGGCTCATATCAGGAGCTATCTTAAAGATGATCGGTTTTTTAGTAAGTGGTAAAATGACGCTAAAAAGCTCTTTTATAAAGCTTTCATCTTGCAAAGCCCTTAAATTTGGCGTGTTTGGCGATGAGACGTTTATGACAAATGTGTCGCAAATTTCACTAAATTCTCTTACTAAAATTTCATAGTCTTTTATTGCATCTTCGTTTGGTGTAACCTTATTTTTGCCGATGTTTGCCCAGATCGGTATGGTGAAAGGATATATCTTTTTAACTCTATTTTTGATAGCCTCACAGCCTTCGTTGTTAAAGCCCATCGCATTTTGGATGCTCTCTTCGTCTATGAGTCTAAAAAGCCTTGGTTTTGCGTTGCCAGGTTGTGGTTTTGGTGTAAATGTGCCAAATTCTAAATGCCCAAAACCAAGGGCAGTAAGCGCCTCAAACATCGTGGCGTTTTTATCAAAGCCACCGGCTATGCCAACTGGGTTGTGATAGGTGCTTGAGAATAAATTTTGTTTTAGCGCGTTGTCATCGACCACGCATTTGTGTGCCAAAAAGCTTAGCGAGCCAGGGAAGATTTTATTTGCCCCAACCATCGCTATTTCAGCGATCTTGTGGGCGGTTTCAGGATCAAATTTGAAAAATATAGATTTTAAAGTATTGTAGTTTAAGCTCATTTTAACCTCTTTAAAATGCCTAAAATTTCTGCAAATCTTAGCAAAAATCGCCTTAAACTAAGGCTTTGCCCTTAAGCCTTGCATAAATTTCATTTCTCTTGCTAAGCTCCTCGTCGCTTCCACTATCAATGATCTTGCCATCACTCAAAACTGCGATCTTATCGGCATTTTCAACCGTGCTTAGGCGGTGAGCGATGACGAAGATGATCTTTTTGCTTCTTAGGTTATTTATCGCTTTTGTGATCTCTTTTTCGCTCTCGTTATCAAGCGCTGAAGTGGCCTCGTCAAAGATGAGGATTTGTGGGTTTTGATAAAGCGCTCTAGCTATGGCGATGCGCTGTCTTTGACCGCCTGAGAGGTTGGTGCCAAATTCATTTAAGATAGTGTTTATGCCGTTATCTAGCTTGCTTACAAACTCATAGGCATTTGCTAGTTTTAGTGCGTTTATCACGGCATCTTCGTTAAATTCTCTGCCGTAAGCTACGTTTTTAGCGATCGTGTCGTTAAAGATATAGACGCGTTGGGTTACAAGTCCGATATTTTGGCGAAGTGAGTGAATTTTGATATCTTTTAAATTTATGCCATTTATCAAAATTTCTCCACCATTTACATCGTAAAATCTCATAAGTAAATTCATAAGCGAGCTTTTTCCGCCGCCACTTGAGCCAACAAGGGCTATAAATTCTGACTTATTTGCCTCTAAATTTATCCCTTTTAAGACCTCTTTGTCGCCGTAGCTTAGGCGGACGTCGTTAAATTTGATCAAATTTATCTCTTCGTTTAGCTCTTTTTGGCCGTCTTTTATCTGGCTTACCTTATCCATTAAGAAAAACGTCCTCTCGCTTGCTGCGATGGCATCTTGCATCTTGTTGTAGATATTTACGATGCGTTTTAGTGGGGTGTAGAGCATAAAAAGTGCTGTTAAAAACGAGAAAAATGCGCCCATATTTATATGCCCGTCGATGACGTCTTTGCCGCCTATTATTATGACCGCTGCCACGCCTATCGAGCCTATGGTCTCCATTAGTGGGCTTACTAGCTGCTCGATCTTGACACTTTTTAAATTTAGCCTAAAAAATTTGTTATTTTCATCAACAAAGCGTGAATGCTCGTATTTTTGGGCGTTATTTGCTTTGATTATCTCGATATTTGTAAAAATTTCACTAAGCGCAGATGTGATGTCTGATGTTTTTTCTTGTGACTGCTTTGAAATTTTTTTCATCCTTTTAGCAAGGCGCGAGATCGGATAGATCGCCACTGGCATGACGACAAGGGCGAAAAATGCCAGCTTTGGACTTTGATAGATGACGACGCAAAGAAGTCCGATGATCGTTATAAATTCCCTCGTAAGTTCAGGGATCATACTTGAGACTATCGATCTTATGCGGTCGATGTCGTTTGTTGTTCTGCTGATTAGCTCACCGGTTCTAAATTCATTGAAAAAATCCATATCTAAATTTAAAAGGTTTGCAACCATCTTTTCGCGAAATCTCCTAATCGTATCTTGCCCGATATATGCCGTAAAATAGGCCTGCATGAAGGTTCCGATGTTTTTTATAACGTAGATCGCGATGATGGCGCAAGGCAAGATGTAGAGCAGCTTTTCGTTTTTCTCAACGAAAATTTTATTTAGCACAGGCTCTACGAGATAGGCACTTACCGCCGTTCCACCACTGGCAAGTCCCATGCCGATGATGGCAAAAATAAAGTGTGGGATGTAGTCTTTAAAATATGGACCAAAGCGCTTTAGCACATCTTTTAAGCCAAAGTTATTCATTATTTCTCTCCCAAACTGCACCATTTGGCGTATCCATGATAGAGATATTCATTTTTGCTAGCTCATCTCTTATCTCATCAGCCCTTGCGAAATTTCTCTCTTTTTTAGCTACCGCGCGCTCATCAAGAAGTTTTTGGATATGCTCTTTTTGCTCGTCACTTACGCCAAACTGAAAATACTCCACATAGTTTGTGATAGCAATGCCTAAAATTTCGCCTATGAGCTCTAAATTTGCCACCACTTCGGCCTTATATGCTTTATCTTTTGGGTTATTATCAAGTCTTTCATTGGCTGTTTTTACAAACTCATCGACGCTTGCAAGTGCTTTTGAGGCGTTTAGATCATCGCTTAGTGCCTCAAGTAGCTCATTTTTAAAGTTCTCATTTACCATGCCAGCTTGCACGCCATCGACCCTTTTTTTGAGGCGGTAAATTTTATCAAGCCTCTTTTTTGAAGCCACTAGATCTTCATCTGAATAGTTAAAGTGAGCCCTGTAATGGCTCGTAAGTAAGTAATATCTAAGCACTTCGCCATGAACGTTTTTTAGGGCGTCTTTTACAAAAAAGCTGTTATTTAGGCTCTTGCTCATCTTTTCGTTATTTACTTTTATAAAGCCGTTGTGCATCCAGTATTTGCTTAAATTCTTGTGATAGGCGCATCTGCACTGGCTTGCCTCATTTTCATGGTGCGGAAAGAGCAGATCGATGCCACCAGCGTGGATGTCTATCTCAAATTTCTCATTTTCTTTGTCGCTTAAAAACTCTCTTATCATCGCCACGCACTCGGTGTGCCAGCCAGGGCGACCCTTACCAAATGGGCTCTCGTACCATTTTTCGTCAAATTTCCAAAGCACAAAGTCTTTTTCGTCTCTTTTCTCGCCAAAACTTGCCACGCGTGCGATAAGATCGGTGTTGTTATCCTTGCCGCTAATGCTAAAATAGCCACTATCCTTGCTCGTATCAAAGTAAATTCCATCGCTCGTCTTATACGCCACACCTCTATCCATAAGCACTTTGATGTAGCTAATGATCGCCTCCAAGCACTGCGTAGCCTTTGGTTTAAAGTCTGGATCAAGCACGTTTAAAGCGCCCATGTCGCTCTCGTAGTGCGCTATATATTTGTTTGTGATCTCCTCTAGGTTTTGACCAGTTTGCGCCATCTTGTTTAAAATTTTATCGTCGATGTCGGTATAGTTTCTTGCAAATTTGACCTTGTAGCCAAGCGCTTTTAAGACCCTTCTTAAAAGATCAAAGCTAACGGCTGACTTTGCATGTCCCAAATGCGCGTCGTCATAGACCGTTGGACCGCACAGATAGATGCTAACTTCACCATCTTTAATAGGGCTAAACTCAACCTTTTCTCTTTTAGAAGTATCAAAAATTCGCATTAAATATATCCTTTAAAAATGTTAAACCAAAATAGAGCAAAACCGCCAAAAGTGCGATGGCGGCTATAAATTTAGGCTCGATTATAGCTAAAAATCGCTTAGCTCCAAAGGCTCTAATGTATAAAATAAGCTGCAAAAATCCCCCGAGCGAGCTTGCAAATGCAAGGCCAGCAGCTCCAAATTTCTGCATCAAAATGACTGCTAGGATCAAATTTATCACAAGGCAGATGATAGAAATTTTGGCTGCCTCCTTTTGCCTCATATTTGCATAAAGCCAAAGTGAGAAAATTTTAGCCAGTCCAAATGGCGTGAGCCCCACCAAATAGGCACTTAGCACCTTGGCGCACTCAAGCGTATTTGCCCTTGTGAAATTTCCCCTTTCAAACAAGAGCCAGATGATAAACTCGCTTAGCACAACGCCTGTGATCGTGGCTGCAAGTAGGGCACAAAGTAGCAAGTAAAAGCTCTTTTTTGTCCAAACTATGGCGTTTGCTTCGTCTTTTTGCTTTAAAAGTCTAGTGATCTTTGGAAAGAGTGCCTGAGAGAGCGCGATCGCAAAGATGGCAAGTGGGAGCTGGAAAATTCTATTTGCATAAAAAAGATAGCTTATCGAACCACTTACCAAAAAGCTAGCCAGCCAAGTGTCCATAAATGCGCTTATTTGCATCGCACTTGAGCCAAGTAAGCCGTGATAAAAATTTATAAAAAAGCCTTTGCTTTGCGCTCTTTTGCCCTTAAAATATCCACTTAGACCGCCCCAGAAAATTTTATTTAAGGCGTTAAATTTCATAGCAACTAGATGTACCAAAACCTGCAAGATGCCGCCTGCAACGACGCCAAAGCTAAGATAAAGTGCGACCACACTCTCGCTCTTGCCACGAGCCAAAAGTAGCGAAGCGATCATGGCTAAATTTAGTAGTGCAGTAGAAAACGCAGTCGTTGCAAAGTGCCCTTTGTACTGAAGCAGCGCACCCATGAAGGTGACGATATAAACAAGGGCTAGATAGTAGAAATTTATACGCACAAGTGGCACTGCGTCTGTGATATTTTGCTCGCTCAAGCCGCTTGCGATGATCTTGATAAAGTATGGCGTAAATAAATTTACAAGAAGCGTCAAAACGCCTATAAAAAGTAGAAATTTGATGAAAATTTCAGCTTGAAAGATCGCTTTTTTCTTGTTATTTGCAAAATTTGGCAAAAATGCCTGTGTAAAAGCCCCCTCGCCAAAGATGCGGCGAAATAAATTTGGTATCTTAAATGCTATAAAAAAGAGGTCGCTAAATATGCCAGCACCAAGGATAGAAGCCGTTAAAAGATCTCTTATAAGCCCTAAAATCCTTGAAGTCATGATGCCAACTGAGTTTGAAAAAAAGCCTTTTATAAACATCGCCCACCTAGTAAATTTAAAAACGCAATAGTAACAAAAGATGCTTTAAAGCTTACATAACCCAAATTTAATAAAGTTTTAGAGATAATAAGAGCCAAAATTTTATGTGAAATGGATCAAATTTGAGCGAAAACGTGCAAGAAAACGAGAGATTTTTACCGCCAACGCAAATTCAAACTTCAACACCTTATCTATCGCTTAAAGAGCTAAGCAAACAATACAGCGTGCCGGTAGAATTTATAGACTTCAAGCTCTCAAATATCTTAACTTACTACAAAAATAAAGATAACGTCGAGCCAGTTTTTGTCCCTGAAGAAAATTTAAGCTTTTTTGATGACAACACATTTTATCTTGACGAGACGCTAGAGATCGAGCAGGTCTATGACGTGGAGTTTTTTGACGTGAGGCTAAATGCCACGCCAAAGCTACCAAAGATCGATATAGGCGTAAATTCAACCATCACAAAGGTCATCGCAAAGGTTAGAGCGAGCAAAGAGTGCGAATACGAGCAGCACTACGAAGACAAGCTTTATGAATACATCGCAAAGCAGCTGATGAAAGCTCAAATTTTAATAGGCATAAGGATCGGCAAGCTAAAAGAGGAGCTAAAGCAAATCGCCTCGATCATCCACGTAAAAGGCGAGCTTGACAAGGACTACACGCTAAATTTAACCCAAGGCATCAACCCTAAAAAAGCGATTGACGCAAAGATCATCTACTACTACAAAGATAAGCTTGATGGGTTAAAAGACGAAGATAAGGTTGATTACGCTGATAGGGGTTTTGTCTTTGGCGTAGCAAAAGATGAAGTGATAATGGAGGAGAAAAAGTCACACGAAGGCGCAAATGGACGCGACGTAAGAGGCAAGCTTATAGAGGTTGCAAAGCCAAAAGAAGAGAGCGAAAAAGAGATAAGCATAAGCGAAAATATCGAGCGCGTAGAAAATGACGAGAGCATAAAATATATCGCTAAAAAAGCAGGCTACGTGGTCGAGAAAAACGGCTCTTTTGATATAGAAGAGCGCATAGAGATAAATGAAGCAAATTTTAAAACGACTGGCTCGATCCAAGCAGGCACCGACACAAACGTCACATTAGTAGTTCGTGAGACTGACACGATAAAAGACGCTATCGGCACTGGTATTATCGTGGAGGCTGATGAGATCGAGGTAAAAGGAAATGTCGGCGCAAATGCGATGGTCAAGGCAAACGATGTAAATATCGGCGGTCAAACTCACCAAAAGGCTAAAATTTACGCCAAACACGCCAAAATTTCTATCCACATCGGCAAGGTTGAGGCTGAAAGTGTCGAGATAGATAGACTTGAAGGCGGCACTGTCATAGCAAAAAGAGTAAAAATTAATAGCGTAGTTGGCGGCTCGATAACGGCTCAAAATATCCAGATAGATACGCTTGGCTCAAACTGCACTATCACAGCCTCGCACCTAATCGACGTTAGATATCTAAGAGGCACTGATAATAAATTTATCATCGACGCTAGCAAGATGCCTGAAAGTGCGGAAGCTACGCAAGATCAGTTAAGCAAGATAGAAAGCACCAAGTCAGAGCTAGCTACGCTTCTAAAAAACATAGAGAGCAAGAAAAACGTCATAAATGAGAACAAAGACTCGATCTACACGATAAAAGCTAAGATCGAGGAGCTCTCAAAGGCCAAGGTGATACCGCCAGTTACATTTATGAAAAAGCTAAAAGAGTATCAAGGACTTGTTAATGAGTACAACACCTTGCTTAGGATATTTAAAGAGAAAAAAGAGCTTTTGGCTGATCTAAAAGATGAGCTTGAGATCATGCAAAATGGCATATTTTCAGCCAAAGTGATAAACAGAGGCAACTGGATCGAACTAAATGAGATAAGGTTTGTCATCGTCGATCCTCCGCAAAATGTTACCTACATCTCGAAGCAAAACGAGACCGCTCACGTCATCACACTAGATAAATTTGATAACGGCGGCGAGGTCGAATACAAGATCAAAAAGTCAAACAAACTTGAAGACTACGCGGATATAAATTTCATGGAACAAAAGGTTAAATGATGATAAAAGCAATCGAAGGCGTCGTTACTAAAAAAGAGCCTGCATTTGCCGTGCTTAAGACAAATAGCGGCGTAAGTTATGGGATTTTCATCTCACTTTTTTGCTCAGCAAAACTTAGCAAAGGCGAAAAAGTCGAGCTTGCCATAACGCAGATCATAAGAGAGGACGCAAATTTACTTTATGGCTTTTTAGACGCAAACGAGCAAAAGATGTTTGAGATGCTCATCAAGCTAAATGGCATAGGAGCTAGCACAGCGATGGCGGTTTGCTCTAGCCTTAGCTCGCAGGCATTTACAAATGCCATAATAAGCGGCGACGCAGACACCTTTAAAAGCGTGCCAGGCATCGGACCAAAGACGGCTAGGCGAATAATAGCCGAGCTAAGCGATACAAAACTAATAAGCGACGAGAGCGTGCCAAGCTACCAAAATGAGGCGCTTTTGGCACTTGAGGCACTTGGCTTTAAACGTGAGAAGATAGTGAAAATTTTGCCTGATTGCAAGAGTGAAAACACGAGCGATCTTATAAAAGAGGCACTTAAAAAACTAGGATAAGGATAAAAAAGATGAATTTAGGCGTGATATTTGGGGCAAAGAGTTTTGAGCATGAGATAAGCATAGTAAGTGCGATAGTTTTAAAAAACGTCCTAAAACAGGGGTTAAAATTTATATTTTGCGATGCAAACAGGGACTTTTACTTGATCGAGCAAAAAGATATGAGAGCAAATTTCTTTAGCTCTGGCAAATACAAAAACTCAAAGAAGCTATCTTTGGCAAAGGGTGGCTTTTACGCGCATTCGCTTTTTGGCGCAAACAAAGTTGAATGCGACGTCATTATAAATTTGATCCACGGCATGGACGGCGAAGATGGCAAGATAGCGGCACTTTTTGACTTTTACGGGGTCAAATATATAGGTCCAAGGCTTGAAGCAAGCGCGCTTAGCTACAACAAAGAGCTTACTAAATTTCTAGCGCAAAAGGCTGGTGTAAAGGCGCTTGACTATGAGATGCTAACTCGTCAAAGCGAGCCAAAATTTCACTATCCTATTATATTAAAGCCAGCAAGGCTAGGCAGCAGCATCGGCGTGAGCGTCGTGCATGATGATAGTGAGCTTGCCTACGCAAAAGACGTGGCGTTTGAATTTGACAAAGATGTTTTGGTAGAGCTCTTTATAAAAGGTGTCAAAGAGTATAACCTTGCAGGCTGCAAGATCGATGGAAAGATCAAATTTTCTATCGTCGAAGAGCCAAAAAAGAAAGAATTTTTAGACTACGAGCAAAAATATCTAAGTTTTTCAAATGAAAATAAGGTAAAAGAGGCGGAAATTTCTGAAGAGCTAAAGCAAAAGCTTAAATTTAACTTTTCTAAAATTTATGATTGTGGATTTGACGGAGCGATCATTAGATGCGACTTTTTCGTGATAGATGACGAGGTCTATCTAAACGAGATCAACCCAAACCCAGGCAGCCTTGCGAACTATCTATTTGAGGACTTTGAGAGCACGCTAAACGCCCTTGCAAACTCACTTCCAAAAGAGCGTGAGATAAAGATTGATTATAAATTTATAAACTCTATCACTTCGGTAAAAGGCAGCGGCAAGCTCTAGGCTATTTAGCGACATATAAAGTAGTTTGTGATATTTTACGTAAAATTTTACATAAAGAGCGACAATGGTAACTTTTACAAAAGATGAAATTTATACGGCAACCGAGGTGGTTAGAAACTTTAGCTCAGTGCTTTCACGCGTGGGAGCTAGCGAGCTAAAGCGCGCTGTCATCGTTAAAAACAATAAATTTGAAGCAGTCCTTTTAAATATGGAGGAGTACGAGCGCCTTTGCGAGGCTGTAAGCGTGCTTGAGAGCATTTACGCTACTAAAAAGAGAGAAAACGATGGCGAGTAGGGCAGTCAAATACGGCTCAGACGAGTACGAGATCAGCTACGAAGTTGTAAATCCAAAATGCAAAAAAGTAGTGCTTTTCTTGCACGGCTGGGGCGCAAACAAAGAGATAATGAAAAAGGCTTTTGGTGCATATCTAAATGACTTTTGCCACGTCTATATTGACATGCCAGGCTTTGGCAAAAGCTCCATTTTTAAGCCTTTAAGAACGAGCGACTACGCAAAAATCGTTGCAAATTTCTGTGACGAGCTACAAATAAAACCAGACATCATTGCAGGGCATAGCTTTGGCGGCAAGGTCGCAACGCTTCTAAAACCGCCATATCTAGTGCTTTTAAGCTCTGCTGGTATAGTCGTCAAAAAGCCATTTATCGTGCGAGCAAAGATAGCGATATTTAAAATTTTAAAGATATTTGGCTTTGGTAAATTTTACAAACTCTTTGCCACAAAAGATGTGAGCGGCATGAGCAGAGTGATGTATGAAACCCTAAAAAACGTCGTTGATGAGGATTTTACAAAGCATTTTGCCGATTTTGGGGGCAGGGCTTTTATATTTTGGGGAGAAAATGACAAGGCAACGCCTGTAACAAGCGGCGAGAGCATAGATAGACTTATCAAAAATAGCTCATTTTTCCCGCTTAGCGGCGATCACTTTTTCTTTTTGCTTCACGCTAAATTTATAAGCGACGAGATAGAAAAAGGGATAAATTTTGAGCCAAATGAAGCAAAAAATGTCGTGCTAGATGACGATGAGAGCGGGATCGAGGAGATAAGATGAGTATATTTTTAAACATAAGCACAGTTTTATTTATCTTTGCGCTTGCTTTTTATGTGATCACTTGCTTTCAGTGGTTTTCATATAGGCCTGAGCGCGTGCTATTTCACTTCACAAAGCCCGCTTGGCACGTATTTTTCTTTATAGTGCCTTTGGTGCTGTTTTACACGACTGGCAAGTGGTTTTTTATCTATTTTTACTTTGCGCTTTTGCCAGCTCTTTATCTTTGGCATAAAAAACTTGATAAAAAGCTAGTCTTTACTGGTAGGATCAAGCACTTTTTTGTGATCCTTACTTGTGCCATCATCTTAAACTACGCTTTAAATTTCATCATCCACAAAGCATTTTTGGCTCCGATGCCACTTTTTGTCTTGGTCGTGAGCCTATTTTTTAGTGAAATTTTAGAAAAGATCAAATTTCAAGGCTTTAAAAACAAGGCGCTTAAAAAACTGAGTGCAAACAAAGAGTTAAAGATCATCTTAATCACCGCAAGCTACGGCAAAACGAGTATCAAAAATTTTCTCTTTGAAATTTTAAAAGATAGCTTTGTCTGCTATAAAACGCCTCGTAGCGTAAATACAATGGCTGGTATCATCAAAGATATCAATGAAAACTTAAGCGAGCAAACGCAAATTTACATCGCAGAAGCAGGCGCTAGACTAAAGGGTGACATCCTAGAGATCACTAAATTTCTAAATCCGCAAATCGTCATCGTTGGCGAGATCGGCGCGCAACACATTGAGTACTTTAAAACGCTTGATAACATCCGCGCAACAAAGCTAGAGGCACTGCAAAGCGAGCGTTTGCAAAGGGCATTTTTGCATAGCTCGACAAAAAAAGAGGCAAGCGAAAATATAGAAATTTATGATGAGAGCCTAAAAGATATAAATGCAAATTTAGATGGAATTTCATTTACGCTTGATGGCAAAAACTACGCCTCGCCGCTACTTGGTAAATTTAACGCTACAAATTTAGCCGTTTGCATCAAGGTCGCAAGCTACCTAAAAATGAGCGATGAGGCGATAAAAGAGGCGCTATCTAAGATGAAAAACGTCGAGCACCGCCTAAGCAAGATCGAGGCTGGCGGCAAGCTGATAATCGATGATAGCTTCAATGGAAATTTCTCAGGCATGAGCGCAAGCTACGAGCTAGTAAGCACCTACTCTGGTAGAAAAGTGCTGCTAACGCCTGGTATCGTCGAGAGCGATGCGGAGCAAAATGCAAATTTGGCCAAGGTAATAAATGAAATTTTCGACCTCGTCATCATCACAAGCTCGCTAAACGCCCAAACTCTGCTAAAACACATCGTAAAGCCAAAGATCATCATCCTAAAGGACAAGAACAAAATGCAAGAAATTTTAGCCCAAAACACGCATGCTGGCGATCTTATACTATTTTCAAACGACGCACCGAGTTTTATATGAAAAAGATAGTTTTTTTAGCTCTAATCTTAAGCTTAGCCTCAGGCTTTGACATCGATGACTACGATAGGGGTAATGAGGCTAGAAATGCCGGAGACTACGCAACTGCGTATGAAATTTTTTACGATGGTTGCGAGCAAAAAGATGTGCTTTCGTGCGAGGCTTTGGGCGATATGTTTGTAAATGAAGAGATAAACGAGCAGATGGATAGTGATCTAAAAAAGCACTCAAATATCGAGCTTGGCGTGAGTTATTTTATGAAAAGCTGCGACCTTGGCTATCAAAATGCCTGCGATGACGTACTAAGCCTAAGGGACGATCTAAACATCACTCTGCCTTCTGGTGTCTACGAAAACGCCAAGGCTAGATATGATGAGCTTTTTGAAGAGTTTAAAGAGCAAGAAGCGAATAAAACTATCGAAGCCGAAGAGCCAGCTAAAAAGTAAATTTGAGCTTGTGAGATTAAATTTAAACTAATTTTTTCGTGGCATAGAAATTGATCTATTTGCAATAAATTTAATCGATAAATTTACTTAAATGCTAGAGCAAAGCTATTTTGCGTTGCGAACATCTACCGCAAATTTGGCTTTGCTCTAACGATTAGTCAAACAAGCATAAACACGAAAATTTTACTGCTTTCTTCATGATAAATTTCACTCGTCTATCGCCTTTGATATCTTTTCTAAATTTTGCTTTCTTACGCTCTTATCAGTGATAAAAAGATCGATGACCCACCAGATGATTATAATAATTTCAAAAATGTTGATAATCTTAGAATATGTTTTAGCCAAATCCATTAAATATAGCATTTCTTCAGGGGTTATCCATTCGTCCACAGAAATTATTACCTTAGAAAATAAGAAAATAAAAACTATATATAAAATAAAAAGAGCAAGCTTTGCTAGACCAAGGACAGTTTGTCCTATTATAAAGCGATTTACGCCAAGCACTCCAAAGACGAAGCTACCCATCCAAAAACAATCGTAGGTGATTTTAAGTTAAGCTGTGGGATTTTTGAAACCAGATCATTTATTTTTGTTTCATCAAAAGAGTTGAGCTTGTCTTCTAATGTTTTTAGCTGAGCATGATTTTTTGGCAGCTTATCTTGCAACATTGCTATAACAGAACTTGCGTTCATTTTCTCTCTTTTTTTGTAAATTTTACTCGCCAGCCAAGTCTTCAGCCACTTTTGCAGCAAGTTTTAGCTTATCACTATCAAAGTGCGTGTAAATTCGCGAGGTATTTAGGCTTGCATGCCCAAGAGCTTCTTGCACGAGCACTAGGTCTTTTTGCTTTTTATAAAGCATCGTTGCAAAGGTGTGGCGCAGCATATGAGCGCCGTTTTTCTCTTTTCTGATGCCTGCTTTAAATAAAATTTGCTCCACTATGCGGCTAACATAAGCCTGCGTGAGCCTCGTACCTTTTTTGTTTATAAAAAGATAGCCCTCTTTATTGATGTAGTTTATGGCGATTGCGTTTAGATGAGCTTCGATTAGGTGGCGCTTTATCATTACGATGCGGTATTTGTTGCCTTTACCACGAATTCTAATGATAAAAAGATTGCCATCTTCGGTGATATCTTTTCTCTTTAAATTTAGTGCCTCGCTCACACGAATGCCAGTAAATATAATGACCTTGATGATGAGCTTGTTGCGGTTTGAGTTTTGCTTAAAGTCGCTCTCATCGATCGCCTCAAGAAATTTTTTGACCTCCTCTTCGCCCATAAACTCAGGAAGCTTTTGCCCTTTGTTGCCACTAACGCCGCCCCAGTTTTTTAAATTTATATCAAAAACATGAGCCTTGCCGTCTTCTTCGTTTTGCTTGTCTAAAAAGGCAAAGAAATTTATCACTGAAATTCTGTAGTTTTTCTTGCTCGCATCACTTAGTCCGCCAGTGGTGCTGGCTAGAATTTCACTTAGTAGCTCTTCATCGATCTGTTTTAGACTGCTAAGCTCATAAAATTTCATCGTCTCATATATCTTTTTAAGTGGGTTAAAGTAGGTATTTATGCCAGTTAGCCCCGCATTTCTAGCGCTTTTTACCAGCCCATCAAGCTGCTCTATGTTTTTTATCTCGCGGCTTAGGGCAAAATTTACACTAGCAAGCGCTTTTGGGTCTCTTAGCTCCTTGTTTGAAAGCGAACTAAGTTTAAATTTGACATAGCGAGTTAGCCAAAATATAAATGAGTTTTCAAAACTATCTTTACAGTCAAGTGGAAATTTCATGCTTAAAGCGTTCTCTCTTTTATTACTCTGGCTGTCTCTATGGCGATCTCAAGCTCTTCGTTGGTTGGGATGATGAGCGTTTTTATCTTAGCGCCTTCTTCATCTATGCACCTCTCGCCTCTCACGTCAGAGAAATTTAGCTCGTGGTTTATGTGGATGCCAAGATGTTTTAGATCGTCGCAAATTTTTTGCCTTGTGTTTGGCGCATTTTCGCCGATACCGCCAGTAAATATGAGCGCATCAACGCGCCCCAAAATGGCGTAGTATGAGCCGATGTACTTTTTCACTCGGTAACAAAACATATCAAATGCAAGCTTTGCGCGCTCGTCGTTTTGCATCTTGGCTACGACCTCTCTCATGTCGCTTGAGCCACAAATTCCAAAAAGTCCGCTCTTTTTATTTAAGAAGTTATCGATCTCGTTCCACTTTAAAACGCCGATATTTAGTAGGTAGATGACTACGGCTGGGTCCATATCGCCGCTTCTTGTGCCCATTATGAGCCCTTCAAGCGGACTAAGACCCATCGAAGTGTCAATGCTTTTGCCATTTTGCACAGCACAAGCTGAGGCGCCGTTGCCTAGATGAAGCGAGATAGCGTTAAATTTATCAAACTCTATGCCAAGCATTTTTGCCGCTTGTTTGCAGACATATCTGTGCGATGTGCCGTGAAAGCCGTATTTTCTTATGTGATGAGCCTTGCAAACATCGTAGGGTAGGGCGTAGCGGTAGGTGTACTCTGGCATGCTTTGATGAAAAACCGTATCAAAAACGACCACGTGAGGCACGTTTTTACTCTCTTTCATCGCATTTTTGATGCCAGCAAGGTGCCCTGGGTTGTGAAGTGGGGCAAGTGGGCTTATCTCCTCGATCTTTTTGATGACACTCTCATCAACGATCATCGAGCTAAAAAAGCTCTCGCCACCATGAACTATCCTGTGTCCTATGCCGTCAAGCTCGCTTAGATCGTGCAGTGTATGTGAGGTGGTAAAGAGCTCGTTCATCGCCTCAAGTCCGTCGTGGTGGTCTTTTATGAAGCGTTTTATCTCATAAACTTCGCCATTTGCCTTTAGCACGGCTCTTGAGCTAGAGCTGCCGATTTGCTCGACTAGACCGCTAGCTAGGCTCGTTTTTGTCTGCATTTCAAAAAGTTGAAATTTTATCGAGCTGCTACCTGAGTTTAAAACTAAAATTCTCATATCACTCTCCTGCTTGTATCGCGCTTATTAAGATGGTATTTACCACGTCTTCAACGAGGCAGCCGCGGCTTAGGTCATTTACTGGTTTTTTTAGCCCTTGAAGTATCGGGCCTACTGCTAGGGCGTTTGCGCTTCGCTGAACTGCCTTGTAGCAGATGTTTCCGCAATTTAAATTTGGAAATATAAATACATTTGCCTGTCCTGCGACATCGGAATTTGGCATCTTTTTGCTAGCCACGCTTAGATCAACTGCCGCGTCAAACTGGATTGGCGCAGCTATTTTTAAATTCGCATCAAGCTCATGCGCCTTTTTGGCAGCCTCTTTTACAAACTCCACGTCAGCCCCGCTGCCACTATCGGCAGTTGAGTAGCTTAGCATGGCGATCTTTGGGCTAAGTCCAAAGGCACTTGCTGTTTGAGCGCTACTTAGCGTGATGCTAGCTAGCTCGTCCGCGCTTGGATTTGGCGTGACGGCGCAGTCTGCAAAGAGTAAAATTTCTTCTTCAAGTGCCATGAAAAATGCCCCGCTTACCACACTTACATTTGGCTTTGTTTTTATGATCTGAAGGGCTGGGCGGATAGTATCAGCCGTGCTCATCGTAGCGCCACTTACCAAAGCATCAGCTATGCCTTCATGTATTAGCATCGTGGCAAAGTAAATTTTATCTTTTGCAAGCGCGTTTGCCTTGGCTTCGTCCACACCTTTATGCTTTCTTAGCTCATAAATTTTCTTTGCAAATTCATCTGTTAGCTCATTTTGCGCTGGGTTTAGCACTTTGGCTTTGCTTAAATTTAGCCCCAAAGTGGCTGCTTTTTTTGAAATTTCGCTCTCAAGTCCAAGCAAGATGATATTTGCCGCACCTTTTTCTAGCACGATGTGAGCTGCTTTTAAAATTCTCTCATCATCACTTTCAGGCAAAACGACTGTTTTGTTTGCCACTTTGGCTCTTTTTAGAAGCAGGCTTTGAAATTTAAATGGCGTGATGATCTCGTGCTCGTAGTTTAAAATTTCATCAAATTTATTAGTTACTAGAAGCTTTGAGTTTAAATTTAGCGCCCTTAGCTCGTTTGCGTTTTCATCAAAAATTGGAGTGTTTAAATTTCTAGCTAGCTTTAAATTTAGCTCGTTCTTGCCAAAAACGATAAAACCCTCACAGCCAACGACTATGACGAAGTCGCTTTTAGCCTTTAGCTCTTCAAATTTATCTATAAATTTTAAAAAAAACTCCTTTTCATTTAAATTTATTAGATTTTTTTTGTCATTTTCGTCTGGAGTTATCTTAAAGATCTCAACTTTTTTGAATTTTGTAGCTATAATTTCCTGCAAATATGCTAGATTTTTGTCTGAAAAAATGTAACAACTTTTCATTTGTGACCTTTTTGGGAACTTAAATTGCTTAATCTTAGCACAAAGATACTTATTTTAAGGCATTTTATGAACTATAAAAAGATTTGGCTCGTCACATTTGCGGGCATTTTTTACACAGGTTGCACCCCAAGTGCAGATCCTCATATCAATATGAAACCTCCAGTTTATGTCGAGCAACTCCCTTCAAAAGATAGTGGCAGCGGTCAAAGCAACGCCGGTAGCCTCTTTGGCAAGGGCGAAAATCCGCTATTTTCAGATAGAAAGGCGATGAATGTAAATGACATCGTGACCATCGTCATCTCAGAAAATGCAAGTCAAATTTCAAGCGGTAGCAAAAGCACCAATAAAGATAGCACCATTTCGCTTGGCGGTGGCGTTTTCACAGCTGGAGCTGCGCCGCTTTCAACCGTGGCTGATAATCTAAACAAATACGGTGACATCGGCTTTAAAGCAGGTGGCGGCAATAAATTTACAGGAAGTGGCACTAGCAACAGAAGCGAGAAATTTACCGCAACCATCTCAGCTAGGATCATCAAGATTCTAAATAACGGCAACTACTTCATCGAAGGCAGCCGCGAGCTACTTATAAACGGTGAAAAACAGATCATGCAAGTAAGTGGCGTCATCAGACCTTACGACATCTCGCAAAACAACGAAATCGACTCAAAATACATAGCTGACGCCAAAATTTTGTATAAAACCGAGGGCGAGCTAGACAAATCAACCAAAAAACCTTGGGGCACAAGACTTATGGAGGCTATCTGGCCATTTTAATGCAAATTTAAAAGCCTAAATTTAACCCGTTTAGGCTTTTAAAAATTTATATTTCAAAGCCCTTTATTCTTAAATATACTAAATTATATTTTTTAAAAATTATTAAAAATTTAATTGATATTTACTTTCAGAAAAATAGATTTTTTGCCATATTATTTCTCAAAATGGGATAAATTTTCACTAAATATTATTTTTTAGCATATTTTAAGATTATTGATAAGAAGGCGTTTAAAATTTTAATCTTTAAAATTTATTTAAATATAATTATTAATAGAATAAAATAATATTTGTCTTTTTTAAAAAAGATAAGATACAAAATAAACAAATTTCAAATGAAGGAGCTTATATGAATAATGACTTGCGTCAAAAGATAAATAGACGCTTAAGCGAACTTAGTGCATTGCCTAAGATGAAAAATGACACTAGTATTGCGCAGCTTTTAAAAGATAAGGGCTTTACTAGGCGTGATTTTATGAAGTGGGCTGGTGCGATGACAGCTTTTATGGCATTGCCAAGTGCGATGACACCGATGGTTGCTCGTGCTGCTGAGCTAAGTGATAGGCTCCCTGTGATATGGCTTCACATGGCTGAGTGTACTGGCTGTAGCGAGGGCTTGCTAAGAACTGACGCTCCAAGCATAGATAGCCTTATATTTGACTACATAAGCCTTGAATACCACGAAACTATCATGGCAGCTGCTGGCTGGCAGGCTGAAGAAAATTTAGAGCATGCGATAGAAAAATATAAAGGCAGATACATCTTGCTAGTTGAAGGTGGCGTCCCAACGGGAGCTACTGAGCACTTTTTAACAGTCGGACCTCACGGCACAAGCGGCAAAACTCACGCTGTAAATGCCTCTGCTAACGCGGCTGCTATCTTTGCTATTGGCACCTGTTCTAGCTTTGGCGGTATCCAAGCAGCTAAGCCAAATCCAACAAATTCAGTCGGTCTTTCAAAGGTGACTGATAAGCCCGTCATAAATGTGCCAGGCTGCCCTCCAAGCGAGAAAAATATCGTTGGCAACGTGCTTCACTACTTGCTATTTGGCACCTTGCCTGCACTTGATGTTTATAACAGACCAAAATGGGCTTATGGCTTAAGAATTCACGATCTTTGCGAGAGACGCGGACACTTTGACGCAGGCGAATTTGTCCAAAGCTTTGGTGACGAGGGCGCAAAAAATGGCTACTGCTTATATAAAGTAGGCTGTAAAGGTCCATATACATTTAATAACTGCTCACGCGAGAGATTTAATCAGCACACATCATGGCCAGTTCAAGCAGGTCACGGCTGTATAGGCTGCTCAGAGCCAGACTTCTGGGATACGATGGGGCCATTTGAAGAGCCGATGGCTGATAGGCTATTTGACACTGTTTTGGGGCTTGGCGCTGATAATGTAAGTGATAAAATAGGTATTGGAATTTTAGCACTTGCTGGTATTGGCATAGCGGCTCACGCTGCACTAGCTTGTATGAGTAAAGATAAAGAATAAGGCAAAAAAATGAGTGAAAAAAGAATAGTAATAGACCCTATAACACGTATCGAAGGGCATTTAAGAATAGAAGTCGTAGTCGATGAAAACAACGTTGTCAAAGAGGCTTACTCTGGCTCAACTCTTTGGAGGGGCTTAGAGCAGATAGTAAAAAATAGAGACCCAAGAGATGCTGGCTTTTTCATGCAAAGAATTTGCGGTGTTTGCACATACTCGCACTACCGAGCAGGCATAGTCGCAGTTGAGGACGCCCTTGGTATTAAACCCCCATTAAATGCTGAGCTAACTAGAACGCTTATGAATGCAGCTTTATATCTTCACGATCACATCGTGCACTTTTATCAGCTTCACGGCATGGACTGGGCAGATGTCGTCTCTGCACTAAGCGCAGACGTGCATAAGGCTAGTGAGGAGGCGTTTAAATACACTGATTTGCCATTTGCCACGGGAGCTGACAAGCTAAAAGAGGTAAAAGAGAGGGTTGAAGCCTTTGTTAAAAAGGGCAACCTTGGACCATTTGCCAACGCATACTGGGGACATAGCACATATAAATTTACTCCAGAGCAAAATTTAATCGTCCTCTCTCACTATCTTGAGTGCCTTAGAATCCAAAGAACAGCAGCTCAGATGATGGCTATCTTTGGCGCGAAAAACCCACACCCACAAAGCCTAACAGTTGGCGGCGTGACCTGCGTGATGGACCTTATGGATCCAGCTAGAATGGGCGAATATATGAGTAAATTTGCTGAGATAAAAGAATTTGTAGATAGAGCTTACTATCCAGATATTTTGATGGCGGCTAAGGCTTATGCAAACGAGCCAAGCGTTCTAAACGACGTTGGCGTATCAAATTTATTCTGCTACGATGAGTTTTTGATCGGCAAAAATGACCATCTATTTAAAGGTGGCATCATCTTAAATGGTGATATTAGCAAGGTTTATGATATCGACGAAAACAAAATTACAGAAGAGGCGACAAGATCTTGGTATAAAAATGACAAAGCGCTTCATCCATATGACGGTGAAACTGAGGCAAACTACACTGGCCTTGTTGATGGCGAGAGCATAGACGGCGAGGGCAAGCTAGCTCACAGCAAGCTTTTTGACACAAAGGGCAAATATAGCTGGATCAAAGCACCAAGATATGATGGCATGCCTATGCAAGTAGGACCGATCGCAAGCATCGTCATAAACTACGCTAAAGGCAATGAGAGAGTTAAAAAGGTAGTCGATGAGTTTTTGGCAAAGAGTGGCTTGCCACTAAGTGCAGTCTTTTCAACTCTAGGTAGAACCGCTGCTCGTATGCTTGAAGCAAAAGTGGTCGCAGAGCACACTATGGACGCATTTAACGCCTTGATCGAAAATTTAAAGACAGATCAAGAGACCTGCGCAAAATATGTCATAGATAATAGCAAAGAGTATAAAGGCCACTTCAAAGGCAACGCTCCAAGAGGTGCGCTAAGCCACTGGTGCCGCATAAAAGATGGCGTCATCTCAAACTGGCAAGCGGTCGTGCCAAGCACTTGGAACGCCTCTCCAAAAGACGCCAAAGGTCAAATGGGCAGCTACGAGGCGTGCTTAGTTGGTATGAAGATCGCTGATCTTTCAAAACCACTTGAGATAATACGAAAAATTCACTCTTACGACCCTTGCATCGCGTGTGCCGTGCATGTTATGGACACGAAGGGAAATGATTTGAGTACTTATAAGATAAATCCAAATTTGTAAGGAAAAAAGATGTCACATAAAAATCCTGACAGGATCAGCGAATATGAATTCTCCATCGGCGTTAGGCTGACACACTGGATTAGATTTATAGCTATCACGCTTTTGGTTGTGAGCGGCTACTACATCTCTTATGTCTTTATGAGCCCAGAGATCACGAGCGAGCCTACAAATTTCATGCAAGCAAAGTGGCGTTTGGCGCACCAGGTCGCTGGCTTTGTGCTAATAGCGGTATTTATCTTTAAATTCTATCTATTCGTCTTTGATAAACACAGCAAAAAAGAGTGGATGAGCGTGCTTGACTTTTTAAGTCCAAAAGTTTGGATAGCGCAGATCAAGTATTATATCTTTATGGGGCCACACCCGCATTTAAGGGGCGTTTATAACCCATTGCAGTTTGCCTCATACTTTTTCTTTTACGTCATCTTGGCACTGATTTGCCTAACTGGCCTAGTGCTTTACGCTCACGTTTATCACAATGGGCTTGGCGGAGCGATCTACGAGCCAGCAAGATACTTTGAAGAGCTTATGGGCGGGCTAGCAAATGTTAGAACGATACATAGAATTTGCATGTGGATCATCATGATATTTGTGCCTATTCACGTTTATATGGCGATATTTAACGCCGTTAAAGGTAAAAATGGAGCGATGGACGCCATCGTTAGTGGCTATAAATTTGTAAAAGAACACTGATGAGAGTGCTGGTTCTTGGCATTGGCAACGTGATGTTTGCTGATGAGGGCATAGGTGTTCATTTTGTAAATTTGATGGCTAAAAACTATAAATTTACAAGTTCTAAAAACGAGCTTACTCTAATGGACGGGGGCACTTTAGCCCTCGCTCTAACTCACATAATAAGCGAATTTGACTATCTTATCGTCGTTGATTGCATTAGCGCAAATGGCGCAAGCGTGGGCGATGTCTATTTTTTCGACTTTCTAAACGTACCAAATTTTATCAGCTGGGACGGCTCGGCTCACGAGATCGAGATGCTTCAAACACTTCATCTAATGGAACTTGCAGGCGACAGGCCGACAACCAAAATCTTAGGCATCGTGCCTAGCCGCATAGAATCATCAAATTTTAGCCTCTCAGATGAAGTGATAAAAGCTTCTAATATCCTAGAAAAAACGCTGCTTGATTACTTAAAAGAGCTTGATTTTAAGTGCGAAAAGGTGGCAAATTTCACCCTAAACGACACCCTCGATGACTACGCCAAAAAGGGTTTAAAATGATACTTGCTTTTAAATTTTACTGCTTTAAAGACCCAGCCTTTTTGGCACCATTTTTACGCTCATTGGCTAAAGATCTTTTGCACTCTATAAGCTGCAAAGATGATCAAATTTGCCTAAAAGTAAGTGGCTTTGCCAAGGAGCTTAGCGCCCTAGCGGACAGAGCTAGCGTCATCTTGCCTTATAGCCTTTTTATAAAACATAGCGAGGTCGATGTGGCAGATGAGCTTGACGTGACAGGTGAAATTAAAAAGATAAAATTTGGCACGCTTAGCCCATCTCAAGCAGCGGCATTTTTGGCTAATGGCAAGGCTATTTTAAATGAAAGTGGCACGCTTGCTTTGAGTAAATTTGATGGTGAGATAACGCTTAATAATTTTAATGAAAAGCTAAAAACCTGCCTAAATTTATTAAAAAATGGTAAGAGCGTTTGTGTAGAGCAAGATGAAAATTTATATGAAATTTCTCTTGGGGTAAATTTTGATGCAAATTTCTTGATGCCTGTAAATTTAAAGCAGCTACCTAAAATTTTTATAGCTGGTGATAGGGCGCAGATCGCGCTTGCTAGCTTTGAAAAGCCACTTTTGGCACTAAAAACGACAGCTATTTATAGGCAAAACCACGAGGGCGCACCGCTATTTTTTGACGTGATGGCACCAAATGACCTTTTTCTTTACGCCCTTTGCGAGCAGCTAAATAAAGATGGCTTTAGCTTTTTAAGCGTTTCTGTAAAGGAGCAAAAAAGCGCCCTTTCAAGGCTTGCTTTGCTTGAAAATAGCGCACTTTTAAGCCCATTTTTTTATACAAAAGATGAGAAATTTGAGCTTAACTATTTTGGCGAGGTGGCTTTGGGGCTTAAATTTAGCAAATTTAGCGATGATGAAATTTTCCTGCTTTTAAAATCAAGCAAAACGCAGCTTCTCTTTTTGCCTAAATTTAGTAGCTTTGAAGAAATTTATGAGCTTATAAGGGCTGAGGAGGGTGGCGAAAGGCTACTTGAAAACTTCAGTAAAGAGCGCGCCCTGCCGAGTGGTAAATTTAGCTCAAACGCTAGCTTTTTCTCACTATTTTGTATAGCTGGACGCTTGCTTGGCACAAGCAGTGACTTTAAAAAAGCAGGGGAGAATTTGCTTCTTATGGCAGCTGATTTTAGCGGTCAAAAAGGCGTTAGGATCGATTATAAAATGAAAGATGACTTTGGTTTAGACGGGGTTAAGTTTGTAAAAAGTATTATTTCATTTATCCTTGCTGGCGCTGGAGAGAAGAATATTAGCTTTGGCTGCACCGAGTCTTTGGCGCATTTTTTGAGCGATTTTAGCTATGAAAAACGAGATAAATTTAACATTAAAAATGTTACTTTAAGCGGGGATTTATTTTACAATAAGGCAGTTAGCAACTTGATAAAAAAGCACCTAAACCCAAATATAAAAACAAATTTTGACCCCGGATTTGGCATTGAGATCAAGCTTTAGATATGAGATCAAGGGCTTAGTTCAAGGCGTTGGTTTTAGACCTTTTGTCTATACTTTGGCGCATAAATTTGCCCTCGTTGGCGAAATTTACAATGATGATGAGGGGGTGAAACTAAATTTTAGTGGCGATGAGGCTAGTTTTTTGGCTTTTGAAAAAGAGCTTTATGAGAAGCTACCAGCCCTTGCTAGGATCGATGAGTTACATAAATTTAAGATAGATAAAATTTATGAAAAACTTGAGATCATCGCCTCAAAATCAGCCACCAAACAAGCTCCTATCTTGCCTGATTTTGCCCTTTGTGATGACTGCTTGCGCGAGTTTTATGACCCCGCAAACCCACGCTACAAATATCCATTTATAAACTGCACCAACTGCGGACCGAGATTTTCGATCATCAAAGCATTACCCTACGACAGGGTAAATACGACGATGAATGAGTTTAAAATGTGCGAGTTTTGTGGGGGCGAATATAAAGATCCGCTTAATCGCCGCTACCACGCAGAGCCGATCTCTTGCCCAAACTGCGGGCCAAAGCTATATCTAAAAGATAAATTTGGTAAAGTCTTGGCTAGCAAAAACGAAGCGGCAAAAGAGGCGGCTAAGCTCATAAACGAGGGCAAAATTTTAGCCATTAAAGGGCTTGGTGGCTTTCATCTAGCCTGCGACGCGACAAATGAAGCAGCAGTTTGTGAGCTAAGAGCTAGAAAACATCGCCCAAGCAAGCCATTTGCGCTTATGAGTAAAAATTTACAAAACGCTAGAGAGATAGCGCAAATTTCAGAGGCTGAGGCAAAGCTTCTTACTTCAAATTTAAAGCCAATCGTCTTGCTTGAGGCAAAAAATGGCTCAAATATCGCAAAAAGTGTCGCTCCAAATTTAAACAAGCTTGGTGTCATGCTTGCATTTAGCGGCATACATCTTTTGCTATTTGACCACTTAGAACACGACATTATCGCAACTAGCGCAAACATCTCAGGCGAGGTTGTGATAAAGGACGAGAGCGAGCTAAGAGAAAAACTAGGCGACGTCATAGACTTTTATCTTGATCACGACCGAGAAATTTACTCGCCAAGTGACGATAGTATCGCATTTTGCGTTGGTGATGAGATAATTTTTACAAGGACAAGTCGCGGGCTAAATCCAAATTTCATCCATACAAATTTTAAGCAAAAAGGGACATTTTTAGCCCTTGGAGCGGAGCTAAAAAGCTCATTTTGTATCTACAAAGACGGACTTTTGATGATCAGCCCATATATCGGCGATCTAAAAAACGTGGCGACTTTTGATAGATTTAAGGATATTTTTACGCTTTTTGAAACGACTTATGATCTAAAAATAGACAAGGTCATAGCCGATCTTCATCCAAATTTTTTAAATACAAAATGGGCAAAAGAGCAGGGCTTTGAGCTAGTTCATCTGCAGCATCACTACGCGCATTTGCTAAGTGTGATCTTTGAAAATGATCTGCCAGACAAAGAGTATCTTGGCTTTTGTTTTGACGGCACTGGATACGGAGAAGACGGCAAAATTTGGGGTGGCGAGGTTTTTAGGCTAGATAAAAATAGCTACAAAAGAGTTTATCACTTTGATGAATTTAGCTTATTTGGCGGCGAAAATAGCATAAAAAATATCTACCTCATCGCTTATTCTATTATTTTGAAGTATGAGCTTGAGGACGAGGGGCATAAATTTTTAGTAAATTTTGATGAAAAGGTGCTTAGAAATTTCAAGATGATGGAGCAAAAGGGGCCAAATTTAGTAAAAACTAGCTCTGTTGGTAGGATATTTGACGCATTTGGTGCGATAATATGTGGCATTTTTCACTCAAGCTACGAGGGCGAAAGTGGCATGAGACTTGAGGCGCTTTATGATAAAAATTTAGATGCGTGTTACAAATTTAGTCTAAATGACGGAGTTATCGGCTTTGAAGATGCCTTTAAAAGTGCGCTAAAAGATGAGCCAAGAGTGGCTGCAACGGCATTTATAAATGGCATGGCTGATATTATTTTTAAAATTTCTAAAAGTGAGAAAAAAGAGATTTTGCTAAGTGGTGGAGTTTTTCAAAATAAGACTTTGCTTGAGCTTATTTACAAAAAATTTACTAAATCAAATTTGAAATTTTATATCAATAAGAAATTCTGCAGTAACGATTCTAACGTAAATTTAGGGCAAATTTATTATTATTTATCCACATTTTCTAATAAGTGATGTATAATTATTTTAAACGGTAATCAAACGAGAAAGGAGCAAAAAATGGATAGTGTTATACGTTTTAGTGTTTCTTTGCCTAGTCAATTACTAGACGAACTAGATAGAAAAGTTAGCGAACAAGGCTACGCTTCTAGGAGTGAATTTACAAGGGATTTGATCCGTGAAAAGATCGTAAGCGACAGCTGGAAGGACGCTAACGAGGAGTTGATTGGGGTTTTGACGCTCATTTATGTGCATCATCACAACGATTTGGTGAATAAAAAAATGGATATCGAGCATGACTCTGATGTGAAGATCATCTGCACAAATCACGTCCATGTCGATCACCACAACTGCTTAGAAACAATCTCTATAAGGGGCGAAGCGGAGAAGATAGAGCGCTTTGCTGATAGGATTGCTGGCTTAAAGGGTGTTAAGTTTTCTAAACTTACAAAGGCCGCTGTGCCTAAATTTTAAGCTAAAAGCTTTTTTGGCTCTTAAATTTAGATTTTTTTAAAAAAGCTAGCAGCGCTTTCTTGGCTGCAGAGCTTGTCTTATTTTGTCTTTTTGGTAGTTTTTAGCAGTTTTTGTGATCCATTTTTGCAAATTGTTATTGGGTTTTGCTATTTCTTGCGTGCCTGATATCTTTTTTGTGGCGAAAGTTTGATGACCGTTTGTTTTTTACTTGGGCTTTGGCTAAAGCTAAATTTGCAAAAGCCCGCCCAAGTTTTTTGGCTTTTTAAATTTCTCCCTTTTTGCTTTATTTTTGTTCTAGCATTTTTGGCGCTTGTATGCTATCATTAGCCACAAAAAAATGTCATTTAAAGAGAATGAAAGATGAATTTTTACAATAGAAATTTTCTAGCCAAAGAGCTAGATCGCTGGCAAAAAGAGGATGTGGTCGATAAGGCCACCGCTTTAAAGATAGCAAATTTATATGATATAGATATAAACGCTCATAGCGAAAAGACTAGCTTTATCTTAAAGTTGGTTGCCTATCTCTTTTTCGCGCTGGCATTTTTTACCCTTGTTGGAGCTTACTGGGAGGAGATACCAAGGATGGGGCGCCTTGTCATCATCTTTGGCGTGCTTGCTCTTTTAAATTTTGGCGGAGTTTATTATCTTAAAAAAGGCAAAGATAAGCTTGGCACAGCCACACTCTTTTTGGGAAATTTCTGCTACGGAGCAGCCATAGCGCTTATCGCTCAAATTTATAACATCAGTGACGAGCCAAGCGGCGGAGTTTTGCTCTGGAGCGTTGGAGCTATGGCTCTCTCTTTTGCTAGCAAAAAGGGTCTGCTAGTGGCTCAAAGCCTTGTTTTTGCGACGATCTGGTTTGTTTTAAAGGGCATGGGCGGCGAGTTTGCTTATGAATTTATTGTATTTATAGCCCTTGGCGCCTACATGCTTTATAAAAGTGACTCGGCATTTCTTGCGATTGTGCTTTTAGCGGATATATTTTTCTACATCGTTTCGCTTTGCGCTAGGATCAGTGGGTTTAACGAATTTTATGGCTATGATCTTATGTTTAAAGCGCCGATGACTGCTACTTTGTCGCTCTCATACGCGCTTTTACTTGTCGCGCTCTTTAGCCCGTTAGCTGGCTTTAGAGATAGGCTAGCGCACCTTGTAAAAGGCTTTGGCAAGTATCTTGGCATCATTATCTTGATCGTTTGCCTGATAGCTTATGCAAATGGCGACATCTACGAGCTAGAAGAAGATAAATTTTGGTTTGCAAAAGCATTTTTTTATAGCAGTTTTGGCAAGGTTTTTGCCGTATTTAGCATCGCTAGCATTGCGCTATTTTTAAAAGAGAAAAACAAAAGCGGCTTGCTTCTTGGCCTGATACTCTTTGCGTTGCCATTTGTCTTTAGCTTAGGCGTGGGATATGCAAATATCTTCTTCTCGCTAGCAAACATCATCGTTGCAGCCGTGCTTATCAAAAATGGCGAGCTAACGCTTGGACTATGCATGATATTCTTAGTTGCGGTGGTTAGATACTTTGAGCTAATAGGCGATTATTTGGGGGCTACGGCGCTATTTATTGTCTTTGCCTTCGTCGTGCTCGTAGTTGCAGCTAAAAAAGGAGGCAAAAAATGAAGATAAGATCACTAATACTAGCCATAATCTTTCAAATTTTACTAATAATTGCGATGCTTGCATACGCGCTCATGCCACTTTATCTTGGAAAAGAGGTAAAAGTGAGGGTTAATCTCTACGATCCAAGGGATCTCTTTCGCGGAAACTACGTGAGCTTGAGCTATGATTTTTCAAATTTACAGCAGTCTAAATTTGATGAAAAAACTGGCGTTGAGATATATATATATGATAGAAATATCTCAAAAAATGATGAAATTTACGCCATTTTAAAGCAAGATGCTAATGCTACTTACGCTTTTGATAAATTTAGCTTTACTAAGCCAAAAGACGCTCTTTTCTTAGCTGGCAAATTTGATGGATATTTATTTGTAAAATATGGCATCGAAGAGTTTTACATGCCAACTAAAAAGGCAAAGCAGACTGAGCGAGAGATGATGGATCAAGACGTGGATGCTGTTGCTGTTTTGATGGTGATGGATGATGGCAGAGCAAGGCTAAAAGATATCATCATCACACCAAATGGTAAAAAAAGAAGTAATGATGAAAATTTTGATAAAAATGGCTACACAGATGATAACGAGAGCTTTGAAGAGCCAGTTCGCTTGCAAGATCAAAGGTAAATTTAAAGGATGATTAAAAAACGGGTTAATTTATCTCATTTGCATAAAATGCCCTTAAATTTTAATTTTATTTTTAAAATTAAGCGTTAAAATCTCTGAAAATTAATAAAAAAGGATAATAAAATGTGTAAAGATTGCGGTTGTTCAATGGGAAATCACGCCCACACTCACACTCACGCTGATGGCACTACTCACTCACACCCACACACTCACGATGGGCATACAGACCACGCTCATGACACACACGAGCATAGCCACGAGGCTCACGCACACCCTGTGCTAAACGAGAGCAAAACCATAGACGTGATAGAGAAAATTCTATCTGAAAACGACAAAGAGGCCGCTCATAATAGAGCGCATCTTGATGAGAAAAAGATACTTTGTGTAAATTTGATGAGTAGTCCAGGTGCTGGCAAGACCACGCTTTTAGAGGCTACGATAAAGGCTGGCAAATTTAAAATAGGCGTAGTTGAGGGCGATCTTGAAACCAATCAAGATGCCGACCGCATAGTAAAAGCTGGCGCAAAAGCTCATCAGATAAGCACAGGTCAGACTTGTCACTTGGACGCATTTATGGTGCATGAGGGGCTTCACCACCTGCCACTAAATGAGCTTGATCTAGTCTTTATAGAAAATGTTGGAAATTTAGTTTGCCCTGCTAGCTACGACGTTGGCTCGCACTTTAACGCTGTGCTTCTTTCAGTGCCAGAGGGTGATGATAAGGTTAGCAAATATCCAGTGATGTTTAGGGCTGCTGACGTGCTTTTAATCACAAAAGCTTCGCTTGCGCCGCACTTTGACTTTGACATCGAGCGAGTGAAAAACGACGCTAGAAAGCTAAATCCAAAGGTTGATATCTTTGTAGTAGATAGCAAAACAGGCGAGGGCATCGATAAATGGATAAGTTATTTGGAATTTAAAAAAGAGCTAAGATAATGTGCCTTTCGATCCCTTCAAAAGTAATAGAAATAGATGAAAACAACGTTGCTACCGTCGAGACTCTGGGCGTTACTAGAAAGGTAAGCCTAGATCTCATCTCTGAAGAGGTAAAAGTTGGCGAATACGTGCTAATCCACGTTGGATACGCCATGCAAAAGATCGATACGCAGTTTGCGCTTGAGAGCTTAGAGGTCTATCAAAAGATCGCTGAGGATATGGACGCGGGGAAAATTTGATGGATCTTATCAATGATTTTCGCGATAAAAATTTAATCCTAGCCCTTTCAAAACTGATACAAAAAGAGAGCGTAAAACCGCTAAATATCATGGAAATTTGCGGCGGCCACACGCATAGCATTATGAAATTTGCATTGCCAAGCTTAGTTGGAGAGCATATAAATTTCGTCCACGGCCCAGGCTGTCCAGTATGCGTGATGCCAAAGAGCCGCATAGACGAGGCCTGTAAGCTAGCTAGCATGGATAATGTGATCTTTTGCACGCTAGCTGACATGCTAAGGGTGCCTGGCTCAAAGACAAGCTTGCAAAAGCTTCGCGGCGAGGGACACGACATAAGGGCGCTTTACACGCCACTTGATGCGCTAAATATCGCTAAACTAAATCCAGACAAAAAGGTCATATTTTTTGCGATCGGCTTTGAGACGACGACGCCGATGAGCGCAAATTTGGTTGAAAAAGTGGTGCAAGAGGGCATTAAAAATTTATACTTTCATATAAATCACGTGACCGTCCCAGCCCCAGTTAGGGCTATAATGAGCGATGAAAACGTGAGGATAGACGCATTTTTGGGACCAAGTCACGTAAGCGTCATCACGGGTAGCAAAATTTACAAAGAGCTAGCGAGCGAATTTAAAAGGCCGATCGCCATTAGCGGTTTTGAGCCGCTTGATATCATGGCAAGTGTGCTAAATTTAGTCCGTCAGCAAAACGCAGGCACTTATGAAGTCTATAACGAGTACGCAAGGGCTGTCAAAGAAGAGGGCAACCTCAAGGCAAAAGAGCTCATAGCTAAGTATTTTGAGCCGTGCGACTTTGTCTGGAGAGGGCTTGGCGAGATAGCACAAAGTGGCATGAAGCTAAAAGATGAGTTTGCCTACCTTGACGCTAGAGTGCAGTTTGACTGCAGTGTAGAGAGTGCTGGCGAGAGCAAGGCTTGCATTTGCGGGCAAATTTTAAGAGGGCTAGCAAAGCCGACTGATTGTAAAGTCTTTGGCAAGGTTTGCAACCCGCAAAACCCGCTAGGATCGTGCATGGTCTCAAGTGAGGGTGCTTGTGCAGCATATTTTAAATACGCAAGAGTTGGTTAAGGAATTTAATGAAAAAGATAATGCTAAGCCACGGCGGCGGCGGCGAGGAGATGAACTCGCTTATAAACGAGACGATATTTAAAATTTTTGATAATGAAATTTTAAGGCAGAGCAACGACTCAGCGATATTAAATTTAAACGGCAAGATCGCGTTTAGCTCTGATAGCTTTGTGGTAACCCCCATTTTTTTTAATGGCGGAGATATCGGCAAGATCGCAGCTTGCGGCACGATAAACGACCTTGCGATGGTTGGAGCAAGCGCAAAATACCTAAGTTGCTCGCTCATCATCGAAGAGGGGCTTAGTATAGAGGAGCTCGAGCGTGTGCTTGGCTCGCTTGCAAAAACTTGCAAAGATAGCGGCGTAAGCGTGGTTTGTGGCGATACAAAGGTTGTACCAAAGGGCAAATGCGATAAAATTTTCATAAACACAGCAGGCATCGGCGAGATAGTTTGCGAGGGTGTGGAGCTTAAAAATTTAAAAGCAGGGGCAAAAATTCTCATCTCTGGAGATGTTGGCAGACACGGAGGCGTGGTGCTTGCTGCAAGAGAGGAATTTGAGCTTGGACTTGATCTAAAAAGCGATTGCAAGAGCCTAAAAGAGGTTGTCTTAAAGCTATTTAGCGCTGGCATAAAGCCACAAACTATGCGTGATGCGACTAGAGGCGGACTAAGTGCGGTGCTAAATGAGTGGGCTAAATTTAGCAAATTTGACATCTTAGTCTTTGAAGAAAATATCAAGGTCGCAGATGAAGTGATGGGCGTTTGTGAGCTGTTTGGATTTGAGCCTTATGAGCTTGCAAATGAGGGCACTTTTGTGATGGCTGTCGATGAGAGCCAGGCTGAAGAGGCACTTAAAATTTTAAGAGAATTTGATAAAAACGCGATGATAATAGGCGAAGTTTTAGAAGCCAAAAACGAGCGTGTCATCATCGAAAACGCCTATAAATCAAGAAGATTTCTCGAGCCGCCAAAGGGCGAGCTACTACCAAGGATCTGCTAATGCATGAGCTTAGTATCGTTCAAAATTTAGTTAGCCTTTGCGAGAAAAATGCCGCCAAAGAAAACGCAAAAGAGATAAGCAAGATCGAGATAAAAGTTGGCCGCTTAAGCGGAGTGGAGCCACACTATCTGGAGAGTGCATTTGATGTTTATAAGGCTGGCACGATCTGCGAAAACGCCGAGCTTGTGATAAATTTACAAGGCATTGTGATCGAGTGTTTGGACTGCGGATTTGGCGGGGAGCTTAGTGAAAATGACTTTACCTGTCCAAAGTGCAAAAGCCAAAATTTAAAGGTGACTGACGGCGAAGATATGTATCTGATGCGCCTTGAGATGAAGTAAATTTTTACATATTTTTATATGTAAAATTTTATGTTTTTTATTAAAATATTTTAATAGTGGTAGTAGTAAAAAATAGCTACCAAAACCTTGATCTCTAGCTTTTGATATCTTTACGCACTTTACGAGCCTGGGATAATATAAATAATCAAAAATGAGCGCCACTCTTGGCTTTAGAAGCAGCCAATAATTTTTTTCTATAATTTTCGTGCGTTACAGATTTAAACTACTCAAATATCAAAAACGGAGCTTGTAGAACGTTTCTTATTATCTTCAGCGGCGAGAGTAGGGTATCTCGCAATATTTGCGTCGAGTACTCGGGCTTTTCAGTCGTGCCGCGTATGGCGATGACGGTTGAGAGCGAGCGGTCTTTGCCAAGGATGATTTGGTTGATAAGTGGGATCTTGTCGATGATGCCGCTTGCGTCTTTTAGTATCTTTAGCTCAAGATCGATGTTTATCTTTTTGCTCTTTAGATCGATAGTGCCGCGTCCGCCGATATCTGCGCTCGTGCCTATCATCTCAATCGCTAAAAACTCGATCACGTCGCCCTTTCTAGTAAGTAAAATTTTGCCGTTTTTAACGGTAAAACCCTTGTCGTTGAAATCAGGCGTTTTAAAGCTAAGAAGCGATGGCACCGAGTTTAGAAAGCTTAGTAGCCTTTGATAAAAGATGTAGTCTTTTAGATACGTGCCAAAAAATCTCACCTCAGCCTTGAAATTTTTAGAGTTTTCTCCAAGCATTTTTAGGCGAAATTTACCGCCCTCAAAGCTCTTTATGCCAAAAAGGTCGTTGATAAATTCGCCGCTTATATCAGTTGCGTCTAAATTTATGCTTTTCTCATCGCTAAAATATCCAACTCTGCCTTGCTTTGCTAGTCCGTTTAGAGAGGTGCTTTTGCCTTTTTTCTCGGCGCTAAAGCTGGTAAATGGCAAGGTTTTGTTTAGATCTTGCAAGATGATGTCGCCATTTTTTGCAAAGAGCTCAAGTGGCGTGCTTTGCGTTTGGTTGCTGCTCTCATTGTCGTCAAGAACGACTAAATTTAAATCCTGCGTATTTACACCAATGCCTTTTTCTTTTATCTCAAGAGCTAGCTTTTTACTAGCGCTATTTACCTTTACTACGCCGTTTTGAACTAAGATATTAACGTCGTCACTATCATATTTTGAGCCATTTTTATCCAAAAATGGCATGTCAAATTTAAGCCCCTTTGCCAAAATTTCAAGATTAACAAAGTCCTTGCTTTTTATGCTCACATCATCAAAACCAAGCACGCCATTTTGCTTTAAAACTGGGGAGTTTTGCATGATAAATTCGCTATTTTTTGTAGCTATCACGCTCTCATCGCCAAAGCTTAAATTTAGTCCAAAAGGCTCAATGCTAAGCGTGGTCTTATCTGGCTTGCTAAAGTCAAGAAGCGCGGTAAATGGCTCATTTTTAAAGGCTAAAATTTCATCATTTTTTTCTTTTAGATCAAAGCTCTCTATGACGCCTTTTATCTCGCCAGTACTTTTTTGTAAATTTATATCTGCTTTCGCATTTGCTCTGAAAAAATCAAGCCCAAAGCCGCTTGCATCGATGTTTAGCACAGAAGTATTTACGAGCTTTACAAGGGCACTTTTAGCATTAAATTTACTCCCAGCGATATCTAAAACAGCGTCACTTATCTTAAAATCGCCATTTGCGATGACGCTTTTTTCATCAAAATTTTCTAAGCTCTTCTCATCAAGCTTTATCAAAATTTTTAGGCTAGCGTCCATTTTTCCGCTTAGCTGCTTAACTGGTACGTTGATCTTATAAGCTCTTAATATCTCATTTATCGCCTCATCGTAAATGGAATTTGTCTTTATAAAAAGCTCTAAATTTGCACTTTTTTCATCAAAGATGTTGTTTATCGCGACGTTTGAGCCATCAAGCTTTTTGCCTTTATAAACTGGAGCTGTAAGGTCAAATTTAAGCTTTGAGTTATTAAGCGTGATGTTTGCCTCAGCGACATTTACGGCTGGCAAGCCTTTATCAAATTTAACAAGTAAATTTTTGGCATTTGCAGTCGCGTTTAGCTCGTTTAAGAAAAGATCATTCTTTTTAAGATCGGCCTTGCCATTTATCTCATTTAGGTGATAGTCATCAGCCACGATGTAGCCATATATCCAGTTTTTAACCTCGCTGTTTAGATGTATGCGGCTATCAAGCTCAGCGATGAAGTCCTTGATGCTACCAGCATTTACGTCATAGGCTTTGTAGGTTAAAAGCGTATCTTTTAAGGCAAAGCTAAGCTTGCCATTTAGCTCGTGCGAGGTGAAATTTCCATCAAATTTATAATCATCCTTGTCAAAATTTGCACTGCCTTCGCCGCTAATGCTTACGTTAAAATCTTTAAGGCTTAAATTTCTTACTATGAAGCGATCGACACCATTTTGTTGCTCGTTTTGAAATTTGATATCGATGTTTAGATAAGGGCTATCGACGAAAAATATATCATCTAAAAATAAAATTTTGATCTTAAAATCATCGCCGATTTGCACGCTCTCAAGCGAAATTTCTTGAAAAAATGTGTCAAGATAATCCACACCCTGGCTAAGGTTTAAAAGCTGCTTGTCGCTGGCTTTTTGCTCTGCGTTTTGTTTAAATTTAGGTAGCTTGATCTGCTTTGCTCTTACAATTATTTTTTTATCTAACTTTATATATAATTGCTCCAATTTTACGCCGTAAAACTCGAAATCGTTAATTTTTATGCCGTATTTTAAAAGCAAAAGAATCGAAAGAATCAAAATGATAAAAAATTTTATAAAAAAGCCGTATCTGGATATTTTCTTTGATATCGTACTCATCGTTGTCCTAAGCGTATTTGTTTATTTGGCACGCCCCATAAACACGAGCAAGGTCGTCTTTGTGCCAAAGGGAAGTGTGGGCGAGATTATATCTTATTTAGCTAATCGCAACTTTAACCTAAGTGCGATCGACAAGTACGCCATGCGCTTTATCGGCTCGCCTCAGTCAGGCTGGATCGAGATAGGCAAAGATAAAATTTCAAGGGTTGATTTTTTAAAAAAACTTGCCAAAGCAAAGGCTGCGATGACCGAGATCACGCTAATACCTGGCGAGACTACGATCGTTTTTTTAAACCAGATCGCTGCTCAGCTAGGACTTGACGCAGCTAAACTAAATAGCGAGTATAACGCCCTTGCGCCAGTGAGCGATGGCTTTTTAATGCCAAATACCTATAAAATTCCAATAGGCATCAGCGAAAGACATCTAGCCTATTACCTTGTAAATTCATCTAAAAAGGCGCAAAGCGAGATCAGCAGGAAAATTTTTGGCGAGTACAACGAGAAAAAGTGGTTTAAAATTCTAACCATCGCCTCTATCATCCAAAAAGAGGCCGCTAACGACGCTGAGATGCCTCTTGTCGCTTCAGTCATCTACAACCGCCTAGATAAGGGCATGAGACTACAGATGGATGGCACGCTAAACTATGGAATTTATTCGCACGATGTGATCACAGCTGAGCGCATAAGAAGCGATATGAGCGAGTTTAACACCTATCTAAACGACGGCATCCCGCCAAGCCCAGTCTGCTCGGTCTCGATAAGTGCGATAAAAGCTGCTATAAACCCTGCAAAGAGCGATTATTTATACTTTGTGCTTGATAAAAAGGCGAAAAAGCACATTTTTTCAAAAACCTTAAGCGAGCACAATCAAAATATCGCAAAATAGGGCTAAAATACAACTAGCTTTAATAAAAAACGTGATAAATTTCAAAAAATCAAAAGGGCTAAAATGAGTGACATTATCTGGACTAAAACCGACGAAGCACCGCTTTTTGCAAGCTACTCTCTCTTTCCTATCGTTAAGAGCTTTTTATCCCGCGCTGGCATTAGCATAACAAGGGCTGATATCAGCTTGGCAGGGCGAATTTTATCTCTTTTTAGTAAAGAGCTTGGGCTAAACAAGGCCGATGAGCTAGGGCTTTTGGGTGAGCTAACCGCGCACAAAGAGGCAAATATCATAAAACTGCCAAACATCTCAGCCACGCTCGTTCAGCTAAAAGCAGCCACCCATGAGCTTAGAAGCAAGGGCTTAAACGTGCCATTTTATCCAGACGAGATCATCACAGACTACGACGAAGAGGTCGCTAAAAAATACCAAAAAGTGCTAGGAAGCGCGGTAAATCCAGTGCTTAGACAAGGAAACTCAGATAGAAGAGTCTTGCCACCGGTTAAAGAATTTGCCAAAAAGCACCCACATAGCAACGGCAGCTGGGACAAGGCAAATAAAACTAAAATTTGCTACATGCAAAAGGGCGATTTTTATGAAAATGAGCGCTCAATCATCGCTAGCAAAGATGAGAAATTTTATATAAATTTTATTAGCAGCGACGGCAAGAAAGAGCTTTTAAAAGAGCTTGCCATACAAAGTGGCGAGGTTGTAGACGCGGCATATCTAAGCGTAGATGAGCTAGATAAATTTTATGAAAGCTGCTTTGAGACGGCGCTAAAAGAGAATTTGACTCTTAGCCTTCATCTAAAATGCACGATGATGAAGGTTAGTGACCCAGTCATCTTTGCACACGCGATAAAGAGCTACTTTAAAGAGGTTTTCGAGCTGTTTGATGAAGAGTTTAAAACTCACGGCGTTGAGGCAAAAAACGGCTTAAAAGATATGTTTTCTAAAATTTCAACTCTTAAAAATAAAGATGAAATTTTGGCTAAATTTGATGAAATTTTAAGCAAAAAAGCAAAAATTTGGGCATTAAATGAAAATGCCAGCAACTTTGACGTGCCAAATGACGTTATCATCGACGCCTCAGTGCCAGCGCTCATTAGAAACTCTGGCAAGGTAAAAGATAGAAATGGCGAGCTAAATTTCTCACTTTGCATGATCCCAGATAGGACTTACGCTAGGGTTTATGAGGCCTGCGTGGCGGACTTTAAGGAGCATGGCACGCTTGATGTGAGCAAGATCGGCAGCGTGGCAAACGTGGGCCTAATGGCTAAAAAGGCCGAGGAGTATGGCAGCCACGATAAGACCTTCATCGCAAAAGAGGACGGAGAATTTGTAGTTTTTGATGAGGCGGGCAAGAGCGTCTTTAAATTTAGCGTCAAAAGTGGCGACATTTTTAGGATGACGCAGGCTAAAGAAGATGCGATAAATGCGTGGTTTGAGCTTGCTTTAAAAAGAGGCGAAATTTCAAAAGATGAGCTTATATTTTGGCTAGATAGTAGCCGGGCGCATGATAGAAATTTGATAGCTAAATTTGAAAAATTTAGAGATAAATTTACTAGTGCTGGCGTGAAATTTGAAATTTTAAACTACGAGCAAGCAACTAAAAAATCGCTTGAAGCAATAAGAGCTGGCAAAGACGTCATAGGCGTAACCGGCAACGTTTTAAGAGACTATCTAACCGACCTTTTCCCGATATTTGAGCTAGGTGGAAGCTCAAAAATGCTCTCAGTCGTGCCATTGCTTGCTGGTGGGGCGATGTTTGAGACAGGAGCTGGCGGAACGGCTCCGACACTTGTAAAAGAGCTAAAAGAGAGAAATCATCTGCTTTGGGATAGTTTGGGCGAGTTTTTAGCACTTAGTGCTTCGCTTGAACATCTAGCGTTTTTTAGGCAAAAAAAAGAGGCAAAAGATCTAAGCGAGGCGCTAAATAGAGCAGTTGCTAGCTACCTAGACGAAAACAAAACGCCAAATGCCACTCTTGATACTAGAGAGTCGCACTTTTATCTGGCACTATTTTGGGCGAGAGAGATGGCAAAAAGTGGCGGAATTTTAAGCGCGATATTCGCAAATTTAGCAGACGAGCTAGAAAAAAATGAAGGTGAAATTTTAAAGCAGATCAGAGAAAATGATGGTGCAAGCGCGGAATTTGGCGGATACTACCTGCCAGACGAAGCAAAGGCAAATGAGGTCATGAGACCAAGTGAAATTTTAAATAAAATAATAGGATAAAAGATGAAAATAAGTGTAGTTGGGGCTGGAAATGTCGGTGCTAGCATAGCTTATGCGCTTTGCATGAGAGAGCTTTGCGATGAGATCGCGCTTGTGGATATATTTGGCGATGTGGCGCGCGCAAAGGCGATCGACCTAGCTCAGTCAAGCTGCGTCTTTAACGCAAAAACTAGCGTTTGTGGTGGTGATGATTTTGTGCTTATTGAGGGCAGTGACATCGTCATAGTCACTGCTGGAAGCCCTAGAAAAGAGGGTCAAACTAGAGAAGATCTGCTACTTAAAAATGCCGTAGTCGTAAAACAAACTGCGCAAAAGATAGCTGAATTTGCCAAAAACGCAGTGATAATAGTAGTCACAAATCCACTTGACGTGATGGTCTGGACGGCACATAAATTTAGCGGTTTTAGCAAAAACAAAGTGATCGGCATGGCTGGCGAGCTAGACAGCGCAAGGTGCAGATATGAGCTAGCGCTTTTAAAAGATAAGGACGCTAGTAAGCTAAGAGCAAAGATCGTCGGTGCTCACAATGACGATATGATCGTATCAGCCAGCAATATCAGCGAAAATTTAAATGAAAATGAGCTAAAAGTGCTCAAAAAAGAGACGAGCACTGGCGGAGCAAAGATCGTTAAACTGCTTGGCACTTCGGCTTACTACGCACCAGCGGCTGCAGCTGTGAAGATGTGCGAGATGATCGTTGGTAAGAGCGATGAGATAATAAGCGCTAGCGTGCTAATCGATGATGAACTAAGCTGCGGCAGGATAGTAAGACTCGGACGTGATGGCTTAAAAGAAATTTTAGAGCTAAATTTAGACGAAGACGAGCAAGAGCAACTAAACAAAAGTGAAGCTGAAATTAGAAAAAATATCAAATTTTTAAAAGAAAACTTAGAGTAGGAAGATATATGATCGTAAAAGAAAATGTCCCAGTTTGGGTCGATGAGAGCAGGTGTAAGGCCTGTGATGTCTGCGTGAGCTACTGTCCAGCAGGCGTGCTAGGTATGAGGCTCGAGCCAAAGGCGGTGCTTGGCAAGATGATAGAAGTGGTCTATGCCGACTCATGCATAGGATGCCGTGACTGTGAGCTTCATTGTCCTGATTTTGCCATTTATGTGGCTGATAAAGGCTTTAAATTTGCAAAGCTAACACCTGAGAGCAAAGAGCGAGCTGCAGCCGTAAAGGCAAATAAATTTGCAAAACTTGGAGAGAGCGCATGAGAGAGGTAGTATCAACTGGTAATGCCCTAGTAGCAAGGGCTGCAGTCGAGTGCGGCTGTAACTTCTTTGGCGGATATCCTATCACTCCAAGCAGCGAGATCGCCCACGAGCTAAGCGTGCTTTTGCCAAAACATGGCGGCACATTTATACAAATGGAGGATGAGATAGCTGGGATTTCAGTAGCTCTTGGTGCAAGTGCGAGCGGTGCTAAGGCGATGACTGCAAGCTCTGGTCCTGGAATTTCACTAAAGGCTGAGCAAATAGGCCTTGGCTTTATCGCTGAGATACCGCTCGTCATCGTAAATGTCATGCGCGGTGGCCCATCAACTGGTCTGCCTACCCGCGTCGCACAAGGCGATATCTTGCAGGCTAAAAACCCAACTCACGGCGATGTAAATATGATAGTGCTAGCGCCTAGTAGCCTAGAGGAGTGCTATACGCAGACGGTTCGCGCATTTAATCTCGCAGCTAGGTTTATGACGCCAGTTATGCTGCTACTTGATGAGACGATAGGACACATGCAAGCAAGGGTTAGTTTGCCAGAAATCAGCGAGCTAGAAATTTATAAAAGAAGAGAATTTAGTGGCGAGCCAAAAGAGTATAAACCCTACGAGGCGGCACCAGACGCGCCAGCCACGCTAAATCCTTTCTTTAAAGGCTATCACTACCATATAACTGGGCTCCATCACGGCGCTACTGGCTTTCCAACAGAAGATGGCAAGATCGTTGAATACTCTATGAATAGGCTGTTTAACAAGATAAATTTACACACTGATGAGTGCGAGAAATTTGAAGAATTTATGCTAAATGATGCTGAAATTTGTATCATCGCCTTTGGCAGCGTGGCTCTCTCAGCCAAGCAAGCGATATTAAATTTACGTGAAAAAGGGCTAAAAGTAGGGCTATTTAAGCCACTCACACTTTTCCCAGCTCCGGCCAAAAAGCTAAAAGAGATATCAGATAAATTTAAGAAAATTTTAGTCTGCGAGCTAAATTTAGGTCAATATAGCGGCGAAATTTCAAAGATCATCTTAAGAGATGACTTTGCAAAACTGCTAAAAGCAAACGGCAGACCGATAAGCCCAAGCGAGATCGAGGCGAAGATAGGAGAAATTTATGGCTTTTAATTATGATAAATATTTACGAACAGATAAAATGCCTACTCTTTGGTGCTGGGGCTGTGGCGACGGCGTCATACTAAAGGCGCTCATCCGCGCTATCGACACCATGGGCTGGGATATGAACGACGTTTGCGTGGTCTCAGGCATAGGCTGCTCTGGCCGCTTTAGCGGATATCTTGACTGCAACACCATCCACACGACTCACGGCAGAGCCGTAGCTTATGCCACTGGCGTAAAGATGGCAAACCCAGACAAGCACGTAATCGTAGTAACTGGCGATGGCGACGGACTAGCAATCGGAGGCAATCACACGATACATGGATGCCGCCGAAATATCGGGCTAAATCACATCTTAATCAACAACTTCATCTACGCATTAACCAACTCGCAAACCAGCCCAACCACGCCAAAGGGCATGTGGACGGTCACAGCGCAGTATGGCAACATCGATCCTAGCTTTGACGCCTGTAAGCTCGCAACTGCCGCAGGTGCTAGCTTTGTCGCGCGCGGAAGCGTCATCGAGCCAGAGAAGCTTACAAAGCTCTTTGTGGAGGGCTTTAGCCACGATGGATACAACTTTTTTGATGTATTTTCAAACTGCCACATAAATTTAGGTCGCAAAAACAAAATGGGCGAGGCGGTGAAAAATTTAGAGTGGATAAAGGGCCGCACAACTAGCAAGGTCAAATTTGACATGCTAAGTGACGAAGAGAAAAAGGGCGTTTTCCCACTTGGCGTGCTGCATAAAGATGAAGAAAAGATAGAATACACCAAGGCTTACGACAAGGTAAGAAGTGCTGCTATGAGCAATGAAGCGATAAATTTTGAGGAGCTAGCATGAAGTCACAACTAAGATTTGTCGGCGTTGGCGGACAAGGCGTCATACTAGCTGGCGAGATCCTCTCAGCTGCCAAGATAAAAGCAGGCGGATACGGTGTCAAGGCCTCTACCTACACATCTCAGGTGCGTGGCGGTCCAACGAAGGTCGATATCATACTTGATGAGAAAGAAATTTTATACCCTTATGCAAACGAGGGCGAGATAGACTTTATGCTTGCCACTGCACAGATAAGCTACAACGCCTTTAAAAGCGGCGTGAAAGAGGGCGGTGCGATCGTTGTCGAGCCAAATTTGGTAAAAGTGAGCGATGAGGATAAAAAGCGCTGGAAAATTTATGAAATCCCTATCATCTCTATCGCAAAAGACGAGGTTGGTAACGTCATCACACAAAGCGTCGTAGCCCTTGGCGTGGCTGTGGCGATGAGTAGGTGCATGGATGAAAATTTAGTGCGCGAAGAGATGCTAGCAAGCGTGCCAGCTAAGGTCAAAGAGGCAAACGCCAAAGCTTACGAGCTAGGCCTAAAATACGCAAAAGAGCTTTTAAAATAGAAAATTTGGCTAAATTTAAATTTAGCCAAAACCTCCCAAAATGGATCAGATAAAACTAGAAAATTTCCGCAAAGAATATGGCTTTGAGATGCCGATCGTTAGGAGCTTGCCGGCTGGTGAGTGCATAAAGATAAGAGAAAATTTACTTCATAAATTTAGCCTAGATGATATAGATGAGTTTTTTAAGATGGATAAATTTAGCAGGCTTGATGGCTTTAATGCAGACGAAGCAAATTTTGATATAAAAGCCGTTTTTAGCAAGCTTAACATCGCCACGCCAAATGAAATTTGCATAAATTTTAATAAATTTGAGAACATTGATATTTTGCATTTTGATGACCTTTCTAAATTTTTTAGCGATGTCTGGTATCCGTCACTTGATGACATTGAGATATTTGATATAAATTTAAGCTTCATTTTCTCAGTCAGACACTATGGGGCTATCTATTATTTTACTCTCTAGCTATCAAAAATTTACAAATTTATATGATTTTTGATAATCATACGATTTTTATCCCATTTAAATTTATTAGTTTTAATTATTTATTTAATTTTAAGTAATATCCTCAAAGATGCGTAAAATTGGCTATTTTATAACATCTTATCTATTTTTATTAATATATTGCGAGATAATATTATTTTTATCTTTATCAAAATAATAAATTTATAAGTAGTTGCCACAAATACGATAAAATGGTTATTTTATAAATGATTTTAGCTATCAAATCTCACTATATAACCTAAAATAAATCTTTATGTTTCTTTTAAGTAAATTTTATGTAAAGTTTCATTATTAATTTTTTTATTAATATAGTTGTTTTAAAAAATATTAAGAAATGAACTGGCGGTGCGTCTTAACGCTAATAAACTTATTAAAATAGGAAGTTATCAATGAGTGAAAAATTTACCAGAAGAGAATTTCTACAAAGCGCCTGTATCAGCGTAGGTGCGCTAGCTACAACAGCTGGTGCGACCAATGTTTTTGCTGGCGAGTTGCCAAAGGGCAATGAAAATGGCTTGCCATCTGTTGATGTGCTAATAATCGGCTCTGGCGGTGCTGGACTTCGTGCAGCAACAGCCGTTCGCAAGCAATATCCAAACTCAACCGTCGTTGTCGCTACAAAGATGATGCCATCACGTAACGCGACCTGTATGGCAGAGGGTGGCATAAACGGTGTTACTGACTTTAGCAACGGCGACAGCTTCAAGCTTCACGCGTATGACACCGTAAAAGGTGCAGCCTATCTTGCTGATCAAGATGCAGTTGTGAAATTTTGCGAGGCAGCAGGCGCAGTCATCCACGAGCTAGACTACAACGGCATGCTCTTTTCTCGTAAAGATAATGGCGATGTAGCATTTCGTTTCATGGGTGGCGCTAGCAAAAAACGCTGTAACTATGCAGCTGATAAAACCGGCCATGTTTTGATGCACGCCTGTCTTGACGACGCTATCACAGCTGGCGTTAAATTTCTAATGGATCATGAGCTACTTGAGATCGGTCTTGAGGACGGCAAAGTTGAAGGCGTCGTTCTTCGCAACATCCAAGATGGTCAAATTTACCCAGTTCTTTGCAAATCTCTAGTCATCGCAACTGGCGGATACACTAGAATTTTCTATAACCGCACATCAGTTCCATTTATAGCAACAGGCGATGGCATAGCTGCTGCGCTTAAAGTAGGTCTTGGTTTTGAAGACCCTGAGATGCTTCAGTTTCACCCAACTGGCGTTCAAAATGGCGGCACGCTAATCACAGAAGCAGCTCGCGGCGAGGGTGGTTACTTGCTAAACAACAAGGGCGAGCGCTTTATGAAAAACTATCACGAAAAGATGGAGCTAGCTCCTCGTGACGTCGTCGCTCGTGCTATTGAGACAGAAATTCGCGAGGGTAGAGGCTTTGGCGAGGGTATGAGCGCTTATGTACTTTGCGATGTTCGTCACCTTGGCAAAGATACTATCATGAAAAAGCTTCCAAAAATTCGCCACACTGCTATGCTTTTCCAAGACATCGACCTTATCGAGCAACCAGTGCCTATCCGCCCAACAGCTCACTACTCAATGGGTGGTATAGAGGTAGCTAAATTTGATGATATGAGTACAAAAATCCCTGGAATTTACGTAGGTGGTGAGGCTTCATGCGCATCTATCCACGGTGCAAACCGCCTTGGTGGTAACAGCCTAACTGACGCAGTTGTAACTGGCGATCTAGCTGGCAAAGGTGCTGGCGCTTACGCTCAAAATGCAAAATTTGCAAGCGGCAAAAAGACTTCTGAGCTAGCAAAAATGTGGCAAGATAAATTTAAAGCCATAGCAACAGGCGAGGGCGGCGTAAATGATATGTATGCACTTCGCGAAGAGCTTGGTAAAAACAACTGGGATCTAATGGGTATCTTTAGAACTGGTGCAAAACTAGATGAGCTTTCTAAAAACCTAGAAGCTATCCAAGCAAAATATGACACCCTTAAAGTGCCAAATCAAAACCCAGTCATGAACACAGCATTTACTGACTATGTCGAGCTTGGCAACCTTATACTTCTTTCTCGTGCAGCATGCCTTGCAGCGCAAAATCGTCTTGAGAGCCGTGGCGCTCACACAAGAGAGGACTATCCAAAAAGAGATGATGTAAATTTCTTAAAACACAGCATAGTCACACTAAAAGACGGCAAGCTTGAACTTAGCTACAAAGACGTTGTGACAGGCATATTTTCACTTGACGGCAAGAAGCCAGAGTAAGGAGCTAGGATGAAAATTATTATCGACCGCTTTGACGGAACTAAAAAATATGAATCAACTTATGAGCTAACAAATGAAGAGATCAAAGGCAAAACTCTTTTAACAGTGCTTTTTGACATCAAACAAAAAAAGGATGCGACGTTAAATTTCACAGCATCTTGCCGTTCAGCGATATGCGGTGCGTGCGCTGTTAGAGTAAATGGTCACTCATATCTAGCTTGCGATACAAAGATGAACGAGCTTTTGGCTGAGTATGACAACCCAGATACTGTTAGAATTTCACCACTTGGAAATTTCAAGGTTATCTCTGATCTTATGGTGGATTGGGAGCCAAGTATCGAAAATTTACGTAAGATCAAACCAAGCATCACTGCTAAGCCAGAATTTAGCGCTGCAAAAGGCTGTAAGCAAAGCCAAAAAGAGTACGACAAAGTCGCACTTGAATGGGACTGCATACTTTGCGGTGCATGCGCTAGCGAGTGTAATAAACTTGAAGCAGACGCGAGTGATTATATGCAGCCATTTGTATTTGTTCATGCTTATAGAGCTGCCTTTGACTCACGTAGCAAAGATCCTATGCCACACCTAAAACCAGCTATCGATAATGGCCTTTGGATGTGTGTAAAATGCCAAGAGTGTGCTGATCGCTGTCCAAAAGGCATAAGCGCATGCGCTGACATAACTGATCTTCGCATCATGGCTATACAAAAAGGCTTTAATGAGGGCATGGGACCAGATCACGCTGAGGCGTTCTTAACTGATCTAGTTGATGGCTCAGGCAGGCTAAATGAGGTTAGACTTGCACTTCGTTCAGAAGGCGTTATCAAAAATATGGGCAAACTAGACATCGCTGCAAATTTAATGCTTGCTGGCAAGATGAATCCGCTTCATGTATTTGGCGAAGAAGACATAGAAGGTCATGACGATCTAGTAAAAATGATAAATGCGGCTCGCAAAGCTGCTAGTAAGGAGTAATTATGCAAAATGAATTCGCTTTTTTCCCAGGATGCGTACTCACTCAAGCAGCTAAAGAGGCTAAGATGTCGCTTGAGGCCATCGCTCCAGTGCTTGGCTGGAAGCTTCACGAGATAAAGGGCTGGAGCTGCTGTGGTGCTCAACAAGCACAAGACGTAGATCCTATGGCTGCACTTGTAGCAAATGCTAGAAATATAGCGCTTGCAGAGCAGATGAATATGCCGATGCTTACGACATGCTCAACTTGTATGCTAACTCTAACAAGAGCTAAAAGCACACTTGATAAGGGCGCAAAAGATCGTATCAATACATTTTTAGCTGAAGGTAATATGAAATATAACGGCTCAACAGAGATCACAAGCCTTCTTTGGGAGCTTTACCAAAATGTTGATACGCTAAGAGCAAAGGTCGTTAAGCCACTTAGCGGACTAAAAGTAGCGCTATTTTACGGCTGCCACAGCCTAAGACCTGAAAAAGATCTACACAACAGAGAAAGCTCAGTCAATCCAAAGAGCTTTGAAACTGTTGTAAGCGCACTTGGTGCTACTATCGTGCCATTTGAGAAAAGACTTGACTGCTGCGGCTTCCACGCTAGCTATCCAGCTGGAAAATCAGTAAGAAAAATGTCAAGCCAGATCGTAAATAACGCTGATCAAAATGGCGCAGACGTAGTTGTAACTCCGTGCCCACTTTGTCAAATGCAACTTGACATCTATCAAGAGAGATACCAAGATGAGAACCACTCAGATGTTAGAAAACCTATCATCCACCTTTCTCAGCTTGTAGGTCTTGCACTTGGCCTATCTGTGGAAGAGCTAGGACTTGATCTAAACATCATCGACGCTAGCAAGATAGCGTAAATTTTATCCCACGTCTTTTGGCGTGGGAAATTTCAAACATAAATTTTTCAAAATAAATAAAAATTTGATAACAAAATAGTTTTAAAATTTACTTTGTGATATAGAAATTTTCTTACTGCTAAAATTTATTTAAATTTGCTCTTTTATATCATTGCAAAAATAGCGTAACATCAGGTGATCGCATTAAAATTTTATATAGGATAAAGAGCGGTAAAATGACAATTTTTTATATAAAATCACTTTATTTATTTTGTAATACTTTTGGCTATAATCGCGTGAAAATTTAAATGGATGTTTTAGTTTTAAATTTAAAGGATGAAAGATGCAAAGCGTTGGTGTCGTCGCAAAGATAAGTGGAAAAGTTTTTGTAAAACGAAACGGAAAGTTGATCTTGCTAAAGCAGGGCGACGAGATATTTTTGGGCGATGAGATCATCACGCAAAGCAGCAACGACACTATCGTTGTAAATTTCGACCACGCTGCACCTATCACGCTACTTGAACCACAAACTATCATCATCACAAAAGAGCTATCAAATGCAAAATTTGACGCCCAAGGCAATGAAGCACAAGTAGAAGAAGACAAGAGAAGGATTTTTGGCGAGAGCGAAGAGTCTAGTAGCAAAAGCAGCGACGAAAGCGCTCAAGGCTCTAGCCACCACTCTCATGGCTCAAGTCATGGTAGCGACGCAGCAAGCATAAATGGATCAAATTTTGACACGCAAGGGCACATCTCAAACGTAGTTTGGTTTGATGGCGGTACGCTAGAGCTACCAGCTATTATCTCAAGCGAGCCAGCAATGCCAGTTAGTTTCTATTAGCGGAGCAGCGCCAGTGGTGGCTGAACAAAAAGAGAGCGCTCCAGCTATACCAGCGCCAAGTATCGCACTTTTAAAAGATCTTGATGGCGATGGTTATATCAATATCGCAGAAGCAGGCGGCGATCCTAATCACACAAGCATGGCTGTTGCTTTTAACAACGACTTCAAACCAGGCGACAAAGTAACGCTAGAAGTTGTAAATAACGGCGTAAAAACCACGCTTTCTTACAAGGTAGATCCTGCAGGTACAAGCGTGATAAATGAAAACAATCCAAGCGAAATTTTGCCTATCACGCCAAATGCAACAAATCCAGAACAAAAAGAATTTATCATCCCAAGCGTTGCTATCACGCCAAATGCCCCGTTTAATGTAAGCTCTAGCATCACACTAGCAAATGGTGCTAGCTCAGCTCCAGCAAAGGCAGCCGCAAGTGTTGATACCGTTACGCCAGCTCTTAGCTTTACAAAGGTGGTTTTAGGCAAAGACCTAAACGGCGACGGCGTGATAGACGCTAGCGAAAATGGCTTTAATCCAGCCAGTAGTACGCCAAGCGACGATGCGAAGATCATTTTATCACCAAACATGAAAATAGGCGACAAGATAAAGCTCACCACCACCGATCCTGACGGCACTTTGCATGAAAAGACGCTTATTAAAACATCTAGTGGCACGCTTGTAGATAAAGATAGTGGCGAGAGCTATCCACTCACAAGTGAAAGCGGCGGAAATGTCGGCTTTAATGTGGCAAGTGCTGTTAAAATTTCATCATCAACGCCAACAAATGTAAATATCCAAATGATAAGTAAATCAGGCAACCCAGGTGCGACAGATACAGTAACTATCGCAAATAATAACGATCCGATCGCCGTTTTTACCCTTGATGAGAACAAAGACGGCATTATAAATGCAGCCGAACTAGCTAAAAGTGGTGGCACGGCGTCGCTTATAGATATCTACGTGCCAAACAACGCCGCAGTTGGCGACAAGATCCGCATAAAGGTCGATGACCCAGCTAGCACACCAACAAGTGTCACAAAGACCTATACTATCGCACCTGACGGACTTACTGCCACGCTTGATGGAGGTAGTGAGACTATCTCTATCCAAAATGGTAAGATCACAGTTACTGACCCTACAAGCTCAACTGATCCAAGCAGGAAAAAGCTAAGTACGACGATAATTGACGGCACAACTGGAGCTTTAAAAGCTTCAAGTGTGAGTGAAATTTCAAGCGATACAGTCGCACCTGTTAGGTCTCCGCACGTGCAGTTTGCAAAAGATAGCGATAAAGACGGCGTGCTAACTAGTAAAGAGAGTGGCTTTAGCCCTGATGGTGCGAAAACCTCTATAAAGATGAAAATTCCAAACGACGCAAGAGATGGCGATAAATTTGAGATAGATATCGCAGAAAGCGACGGCAAAACAGATAAGATAACCATTAAAATTTCTCAAAACGCATCCGGCGCATATAGTGCCACAAGAGATGATGGCGTAGCTATTAGTGTAAATAATGGCACCATAGAGACCACGACAAAACTTTATGGCGTTACGACAAATTTCACGACTACATTTACCGATAAAGCAGGCAACAAAGCAGACCCAGTCACAGACGAGATCACCGTAGACAACAGTATAAAGGTGCAGTTTGCAAGGGATAATGACGGAGACGGGCTAATAGATAGCATCACCACACCTTCTGGCTCACCATCAACCCAAAGCGACCTTGATATCTACGTGCCTAGCAACGCAAAACCAGGAAGCAATGTAAGCGTCACTATCTCAACTCCGACCATACCAGCTGTAACTACAACTGTCAAATACACAATAAGCGACGACGGACTAACCGCCTTGCCAAGTGACGGCTCAGTGCCACTTCCTATCGTGGATGGTAAATTTAGCATACCAAATGTCCCTATCTCGGTCGATCACTCTACGCCTGTTAGAGCCACTATCACGACACCAAACGAGGTCACCACGACAGATGGTGTTCGCGGCAGACTCTTTGACTTTGGAATTTTAAGCTACATAGATGACGTCAAGCTTGCCACGCAGATAGATGGCGGAGCTATAAATATCGCTAAATACCTTAGGGTAGAGGACTACGAGAAGGTTATCCAGAAAAACAACTTTGACGATGAGACCAAAACTATAAAAGAGTACAACATCTCACTTACTAATGACGAACAACCAAACATTGTATTTGGCGTGGACCGCGACCCTGGCACAAAGCTTCGTTTGGCGCTTGAGGATGATCATGGCAATGCCAAAATTTTACCAAGTGGGCAAACATATATAGATCTAACAGTCGGCGCAGATAAGCGTGTAAATATGGACTTTGAGGCCCTTGGTATAAAGCTAGATGAGAGATACTCAAACATAAGAGCGACCGTTTTAAAGAGTGATGGCACAAAGGATGATGATCTGATAGTTCACGTAGATCTAGACGCCACCCCTGATGCGATCGGCACTCCAACGGCAACTTCACATGTAACTAGTGTAGATATCTCAGGCAGTGTTGGCACCGATACGAGCGGTAATAACACTCTAAATAAAAACACTATAAACAAAGTAGATCTTTATGATCTGCTAAATTCCGTCCATAAAAGCTCTACTCTTGATGATACGCACAGCTACTCTGAAAATTTTGCCCTGCTAGCAAACAGCACTGGAGCAAATTTCATGATAAAAAATGCCGACACCGCAGGAAATGTCTCTGTTAGCACAGTAACTTTTATCGGCAATAGCGGCCTTGATGCTGATATGTGGTTTTATAACTACGTAGATCCATCGTGGAGGGCTAGAGTTGGTGGCGATTCTGGTGTTTACTCGCAGCGAGGGGGCAAATCCATCTATAAAGACTATATCAAAATTTACTCTCCAAGTGCCTCTACTACATATGACGTTGTGCAGTTTGCCTCTGGGACGCACTATAAGACCCTGTCTGATCAGGGCAATATGCATGCAGAAGATCTAGCAAGAGTGGGTAGATATGGCAGTGATGCCTTGTATGACGCATCTAATCCATACGCACCAAAGAAATTTAGAAACGGTGTAGATGCAACTGCTGGCACAGGAGAAAATATAAGCTTTGCAAATGGCACATTAAAAGGCAAGCCTGGCAACTACACGCTTGGAGAGTCAAACCCTGTTGGCTCTGACCTTGTCATGAAAATGGATGGTTGGATATATGTAAATGCTCCTGGAACATACTCGGTAAGAGCAGCAGACCTACATAACTATGTAGAGCTAACTATAAATGGCAATACACAAAAATTTGGAAGTGCAACAACATTTATAAATCCATCCACAGAGGTATCATATGGCAAAAATGGTCAATGGTGGAGTAGAGATTTTACATTTAATAAGGCTGGCTTTTATAAATTTGATATGGAGTATATGGACGGAACTGGCGAGATGAATTTATCTTTATACATAATGCAAAAAAATAGTGCGCCAGCTAGTGGACCTTATCCGATAGACACTTTAGTAGGATCAGAGCATAGCGGTACTCGCCTCTTTAGCAACAACTATGTTGAAGCACTCATTCAAAATGATTTTATAAAAAAGATAGGAGCTACAAATTCTTACGAGATAAATACAAGCAAATATAGCGAGGCAAATTTTGGAGACCCAATCTATCTAAAACAAGAAGGCGACGTAAAAGGCGGTAACCTAGATGATGCTTTTGTTTATAGTAAGGGCAGGGCGATAGACGGCAAAGGCGGAGTAGATACGCTTATAGTAGTTGATGATGTGGATTTTTCAAATTTAGACAATGTTAAAAAGATAAATAACTTTGAAAAAGTGCAACTTGGTAGTGCAGATCAGGCTGTTTCTATAAAATTTAGCCCAAATGGCATCTTTGACATCGTAGATAGTAGAAATACAAGAGATGCGAGCAACAGTGCGGCCAGCGAGAGTGTAAATACCGTGCTAAAGGTTATAGGCGACAGCAAAGATTTAGTACAGCTTACGCATGATTTTGTAAAAGCCACAAAAGCAGATATCACCACGCTAAATAATAAACATAGCGTTGTTGGCGATACTTATAACAAAGTAGATGTCACAAGCGATGGTGACGCGGTAAATCAAGTCTATAAAGCGACCTTTAATCGCCAAGAAGTTATCAATGGTAACACAATAAATTCAAAGCACACCGTTTTTGTCGAGATCCAAGATGGCGTACAAGTTGATCTGTTGTAAAACTCATATTGGTTCTCGCAAGAGGAGCAAGAATAGTCTATAAATTTAATTTTATGTAGTTTTATATGTAAAATAATATATAAAATTTTATGCAATAAAGCTAAATTTGCTCGTTTTTGCTCTCTACTATCTTTTTTATAAGCTCTATATCGCCGCTCATTGCTAGGCTCATGAAGCAAATGCCATTTGCGCCAGCTTTTATGGCTTCTTTGTAGTTTTGGTTGTCTAGTCCGCCAAGTGCGTAAATTTCTTTGTCTAAGCTTTTTAGCTCGCTTATAAAATTTACTCCTTTTGGCTCTAAATTTGGCTTGCAAGAGGTGGCAAATATATGAGAAGCAACGAGCACGTCAGCGATAGAGGCTGAAATTTTAGCCTGCTCTAGGTCGTGAGCTGGGGCGTAAATTTTGGCTATTTTTCTAAATTCATCTAAAAAAACGCCGTGATTTTTAAAAAAATCAAGCTGCGCTGAAGTGAGCCAAAAGTCGCTCTTTAGCTTGCAAGCTACGTCAAAAAATTGATTAATGATAAATTTCTTGCGGTAGTTTTCACAAATTTGAGCCACAACCCTAGCAAGATCGTAGAATTGAGCTTCGCTTAGCCCCTTTGCACGAAGCAAAATTTCATCCACGCCAGCTTTGCAAAGTAGCTGAATTCTCTTTAAAAAGTCATAGCCCTCATAGCTTTCAAAGTCGGCCACACAGAGAATTTTAAACATAGACATACTCGCTCATCAAGGGCTCTAGGCCGTTTGCTTTTATCATTGCTTTTATCTCATCCACGCTTCTGTCGTCGCTTATCTCAAACTGCTCGTCGCCTTTTTTCTCTTCGCCGTGAGCGCCGATGCTCACTTTTACGCCAGCGCTTATCTTATTTGCAGCGATCTTTACGGCGTTATCGCGAAATTTCGCCTTTTCTCTGGTTGAGATCGTTATGCTGGCTGTTGGCATGAAAATTCTATAAGCGCAGATCACTTGCAAAAGCTCGCGCTCGCCCACGTCACGCGGGTTGATGCGGTCGTTGTTAATGATAGGGCGAAGTCTTGGGCATGAAAATGCGATCTCGGCGTGCGGATATTTTTTTTGAACCAAGCTTGCGTGAAGTGCCGTCGCAAAGGCGTCAAGTCTAAAGTCATCTATGCCAAGAAGTGCGGCAAAGCCAACCCCTCTCATACCCCCAAGCAGCGCTCGCTCCTGCGCATTTAGGCGGTATGGGAAGATCCTTTTATTGCCGCCAAGGTGGATCTTCTCGTATTTTGTGGGGTTATAGGTCTCTTGAAAGACAGTCACGTAGTCTGCGCCACTTTTGTGAAGCAGGGCGTAGCCCTCAGAGTTTAGTGGGTAAATTTCAACCCCAACGACTTTAAAAAATTTCTTTGCTAAAGCGCAGGCGTTTGCGATGTAAGCGATACTCGAGTTAGTCTCGCTCTCGCCAGTTAGTATCAAAATTTCTTCTAAGCCACTCTTTGAAATTTCTCTTAGCTCCCTTGTGACCTCCTCGTCGCTTAGCTTTGCCCTTTTTATATTATTTTTAGCGTTAAAACCGCAATAAACGCAGAGATTATCGCAGTAGTTTGCTATGTAAAGCGGGGTAAAAAGCGTGATGTTTGAGCCAAAATTTGCTCTTGTCTTAGCCTGAGCTAGCTGGGCTATTTGCTCTAAAAATGGCGCTGCAGCAGGCGAGAGCAGGGCTTTTAAATTTTCAAGCGAGCAGTGCTTTGCATTAAGAGCTGCTTTTACGTCAGCTTCGCTGTAAATTTCAGGTTTGTAGCTCGCACGCTCTTTTAAAATCTCATCCATGATGTCGCTGCCAACATCCTGCATGTGAGGCAGTAGCTGCATGTGATTAGTTCTTGTAAATTTCATCAGTCTAAAAATCCAGTGAGCGGAGATGAGGCGTTTGCGCTTTTGCTCTTTGTGCCAAGGCCTGCTAGATAGGCGTTGCGACCAGCGATGATGGCCTCTTTGAAGGCTCTTGCCATGAGCGGGATATTTTTAGATGAGGCGATGGCTGTGTTTGCCATGATCGCAGCCGCTCCCATCTCCATCGCTTCGCACGCTTGTGAAGGCCTGCCAATGCCAGCATCAACTATGATCTGTGTGTCAAGCTCGTTTATCAAAATCTCAATGATATCTTTAAAAACTAGCCCTTGGTTTGAGCCAATGGGCGCAGCTAGAGGCATTATGCAGCTAGCTCCTGCACTTAGCATCGCTCTTGCGGCATTTAGATCTGGAAACATATAAGGCATTGGCACAAAGCCGTCATTTGCCAAGGCTTCGCACGCTTTTATCGTTTCAGCGTTGTCTGGAAAGAGAAATTTAGAGTCAGTTATAATCTCTATCTTTACAAGCTCGCCACATCCAAGCTCACGTGCGAGCTGGGCGATACGAACGGCCTCTTTGGCGTTTCTAGCGCCACTTGTGTTTGGCAAAAGCGTCACGCCTTTTGGGATAAAGTCAAGTATATTTCGCTCTTTGCTCTCGTTTATGCGCCTAAGAGCAAGGGTTAGAATTTGCGCTCCAGCCTCGTTTATGGCTGAGTCGATGAGCTCGTGCGAGTACTTGCCAGAGCCAAGGATAAAGCGGCTTTGAAACTCCTTGCCGCCAAGGATCAAGCTATCACTTTGCACTCACGCCTCCAAGCCCATAAGCAGTCTAATGGCTAAATTTGCCTCGTGGTTTGCGCAGATCGCAACGCGCGGCGCCATGAGTCCTTGACCGATCTTCGCCTCGTTTGTGAGGTCGCCGCAAAGATAGACATTTTTGGCAAATTTTATGGTTTTTATGAGATTTGAGCTAAAGTATCCAGCCATACCAGAGGCGCCGATGATCTTTTTATCTTTTAAGCTTGCACCAGCTTCGTTTAGTATCATCGCCTTGCCAGCGACGTTGTCAAAGGCTTCGCATAAAATTTCACACTCGCCAAAGACGCTAGCCACATTTTTTTCATCTAAAAATATATCGTGAGTTTCGACCTCGACAAAGGGATTGACGTCGTTTATCAGCTCTTTAAGCGCCTGCGTCTTTTGCATGCCGATGTGGCGGACGAAATACTGCTGGCGGTTTAAGTTGCTTGGCTCAACGACGTCAAAGTCGGCAAGTACTAGCTTTTTTACGCCAACTCTAGCAAGGCTTAGCGCGATATTTGAGCCAAGACCGCCAAGTCCAGCCACGCCGATCACGGCTTTACTTAGGGCTAAATTTAGCTCAGGGCTGTTTCGTGAGGCGATCATCGCGCGTAAAACTTCACGCTCAGGCATCACGCCACGCCTTATAAATACGACATTTGAGCCATCTTTTAGCTCGCTATCTTCTTTTATAGCAAAGCCATCAACGATAAAAATATCTGGCTTTGTCGCGTTAAATTTCTCTAAAAATTTATAAATTTCACTCTCTTTATCGCCAAGAGCAAGCTCTTTTAGCTCGCTAAGGCTCTTTACTGGCACCTTAAATTTTGCGCCGTTTAATACTATCTCTATCATTTTCTCCTCATCCACCGCCAACTAAAGTGACGATCTCATAAGCTTTACCCTCGCTCATAAAGCTCTCACGCCAAAGCTTTTTTGGCAAAATTTCTCCGTCTCGCTCAAGGGCTATAAACTTAAGCTCATAGCCATTTTGAGCTAAAAATTCATAAACATTTATATCGTTTTCAAGCTCGAAAATTTTGCCATTTACTCTAAATTTGATCATTAAATTTTGTAGCTTTTTACAAAATTTGCGATCCTTTCGATCGCTTTTTTTATGCTCTCGATGTCTGTCGCAAAAGAAATTCTAAAGTATCCCTCCATACCAAAGCCCACACCTGGCACGGTCGCTACGTTCGCCTCTTCAAGCATTTTTTTGCAAAATCTAAGTGAGTCACTATCTACTTCTTTGCATTTTACAAATAGATAAAACGCGCCATCAGGCTTAACTACGCTTAGCCCAGCGATAGCGTTTATCATTTCAACTGCCACGTCGCGTCTTCTCTCATACTCTTTTCTCATATTTTCGATGTCTTCGTCAGTTTCGCCAAGAAGTGACGGGATAGCGCCTATTTGCACGATCGAGCTGATGTTGCTTGTGCTTTGGCTTTGAAGCTTTTTGATGCCAGCAATTAGCCAGTCCATCGAGCTTGCTATATAGCCAAATCTCCAGCCAGGCATCGCTCCACACTTGCTTAGGCCATTTATCGTGACCGTTCTTTTAAAAAGATCATCGCTTACGGAGGCTACGGCGTGAAATTTCTTGCCGTAGATCACTTTTTCATAAATTTCATCGCTTGTGATGATGATATCAGTGCCTTTTAAAACCTCGCCAAATGCCGCAATCTCCTCTTTTGTATAGACAGCTCCAGTTGGATTTGTCGGGTGATTTAGCGAAAAGACCTTTGTTTTTGGCGTGATCGCTTTTTTTAGCTGCTCGGCTGTGACTTTGAAATTTGTGCTCTCGTCCGCCTCGATAAAGACAGGAACGCCGCCACAAAATTTAACGATCTCAGGGTAGCTAACCCAGTATGGAGATGGGATGATGACTTCGTCGCCTGGGTTGATAAGCGCTTGAAATACATTAAAAAGTGAGTGCTTTGCGCCGATGTTTGTGACGATTTGGCTTGCTTTATAGTCAAGTTTGTTATCTCTTTTTAGCTTTGCTCTAATGGCCTCTATCACCTCAGGCAGGCCCGGCACTGGCGTGTATTTGCCGCTTTTGCTATCGTTATCAAGTGCGTTTTTTACAGTTTCTCTTATCTTTTTTGGAGTCATAAAGTCAGGCTCGCCAGCTGAAAGCGAGATCACGTCGATGCCAGCAGCCTTCATCTCTTTGGCCTTTGTGCTGATCGCGATTGTGATTGATTCGCTTAATGTTTGCATTCTGTTTGCTAGTTGCATTTTCGTCCTTTTTAGTTGATTGTCTTTAAGTAGCTATTATCATTTAAAAATAGATAAAGTTCGCCCAAAATTTGCTTCTTTTGTGTTTCGTTTATCAGAGTTGATTTCTCTAGGCGCTCATTTAGAGTGTCTTGGATCTCGTAGATATCGTAGTCCATGTCCTCCATGATATCAAGGATCGACTGGCTCTCTAGTAAATTTGTAATCTTGTAGCCATCACTCGTTATCTCCACGGTAGCTTCTGTCGGGTGAGTAAAGAGGTTGTGCTTCATGCCGATCACCTCTTGATATGCGCCAACTAGGAAAAATCCCAAGAAATAATCCTCCTTCTCCACATCCACGTCGTGCAAAAGTAGCGGGTTTTTCTCGTCATCATAGCTGATCTCGCCGTCGCTATCGCAAGTGATATCCCAGATCGAAGCTGGCAGAGTAGGGCGCTCATCGAGCCTGTCAAGTGGCATGATAGGGAAATTTTGTTTTAGTCCCCAAAAGTCTGGCAAGCTTTGAAAGATCGAGAAATTTAGCAGGTATCTCTCTTGAACCTCTTTTTGAATTTTGGTTAGATCGCTTGAGTTGCTCTTGTTGCCAAGCATCACGACAGCCTTTTTACTAATGAGCCTTAAAAGCACCTCTGCGTTTGATCTATCTTGCAGATCGACATAGCCTAGATCAAAAAGCGTGAGGATGCTTTCTGTGTGGTGGATGGCGTCGTGTAGGTATTCTAGGGCGTTTGAAGGCTTGATTGACTTGTAAAGATCAACTAGCTCGGTTATCAAATTTGGATTATTTTTCTTTAAATTTAGCTTCTCTTCGGTGTATTCTTGAGAAAATAGCTCAAGCACAGGAGCGACTAAAAGTGCGTGAGAAGCGGCGATGTAGCGACCTGACTCTATGAAAATATCTGGCTCGATCTCCTTTTTTTGCTCGCTTATGGTTTTAAGCATATAAACAACGTCGTTTGCGTATTCGTTTAGCGTGTAGTTTCTGCTGCTCTCTTCTTTAAACTGCGAGTACTCGATCGCAAGGCCTCCACCTAAATTTATCGCTTTTAAATTTGAGGCGCCCATTTTTCTAAGCTCAGCGTAGATGTTACCAGCCTCGATGAGTGCCTTTTTGAGCGGATGGATCTCGCTTATTTGAGAGCCGATGTGAAAGTGTATCATTGTGAAGTTTTCAAGTAAATTTGCCTTTTTTAGCATCTTTACAGCTTCTATTAGCTCGGTTGATGTTAGTCCAAATTTAGAGTGTATGCCTCCACTTTTTGCCCAGAGTCCTGAGCCTGTCGAGTGCAGTCTTACCCTAAGTCCGATCTTTGGCTTTGGTTTAAAGCGCTCTTTTGCGATGGCGATTATCGCTTCAAGCTCGTTTAAGCCCTCGATCGTTAGCGTGATATTATGCCCCATTTCAGCGGCTATAAAGCCTATGTTTATCATCTCTTTATCTTTAAAGCCATTTACCGTTATAGGCGCTTTGTCGTTGTTGTAAGCCATAGTTAAAAGTAGCTCAGCCTTGCTACCAGCCTCAAGGCCGTAGTTGTAGGGCTTACCAAGGCGTACTAAATTTTTTACAAAGCCAGGATATTGATTGACCTTAAGCGGGAAAACGGCGTTAAAGCTGCCTTTGTAGGCAAACTCTTTCTTTGCCTTTGCAAAGCTTGCGTGGATCTGCTCGATCTGCTTTTGAATTAGATGCGGAAAACGAAGTAGTAGTGGCCCTCTGTAGCCATCGTCTCTTATCTCTTTTACGATGTCGATGATCGCTGGCTTGCTAGCTTCGTTTATGCAGACTTTGCCATCTTCTATCACAAAATTTGAATTGCCCCAAATGCTAAGTCCAAAATCATTCATCCCAGCTCCTTTTCAAGCTCATCTAAATTTATCGTTTTTTCTTCTTTGGTCTCTAAATTTTTATACCAAATTTTATTCTCTTTCATCTCATTTTCGCCCACACAAAGGAAAATTTTTGCATTTTTATTGTCGGCATTTTGCAGATGTTTTTGAAGTTTTTTAGCTTCATAAGAAATTTCAACCTGATATTTTTTGCGAAGTTTTGAGCCAAGATTATAGATAAAATCAACATTCGCCGCATCAAGTGCGCAAAGATAAACTCCCTCTCGCTCATCCCCAGCTTCACCTAAAATTTCCATTATCCTCTCAACGCCCATCGCAAAGCCAACGCCATAACTTTCTCTACCGCCAAGATATTCAACCAGCCTATCGTATCTGCCTCCACCTGCTACTGCACTTTGTGAGCCGATCTCATTGCTGATAAACTCAAACGCCGTCTTGCAGTAGTAGTCCAGCCCACGAACAAGCTTAGTGTCTATCTCAAATTTAACACCATTTGCCGTTAAAATTTCTTGCAGTTTTGCAAAATCAGCCTGCGCTTCGTCGCTTAAGCTATCAGTGATAACTGGAGCGTTTTTATAAATTTCTTGGCAGCTCTCTATCTTGCAGTCAAGCACGCGGATAGGGTTTAAAAGCTTGCGTCTTTTGCAGTCTTCGCAAATTTTTTCACTGTTTTCATCTAAAAATTTGACAAGCTTTACTTTGTAAGACTTCATCGAGCTCTCGTCACCAAGTGAGTTGATCTTTAGGGTTGTTTTTATATTTAGTCTGTTAAAAATTTCGCTCACCATCAAGATAATGCTCGCATCCTCATAGACGCTGCCCTCGCCAAAGCACTCACAGCCAAACTGGTGAAACTCTCTTAAACGGCCTTTTTGTGGGCGCTCGTAGCGAAACATCGAGCCGTGATAAAAGCAGCGTTTTGTCACGTTTGCCCTGTCAAGTTTTGCCTCGATAAACGCTCTAACTACGCCAGCTGTGCCCTCAGGACGCAAGCAAACATCGTTGCCGCCTTTGTCTTCAAACTGATACATCTCTTTGCCCACGATGTCGCTACTCTCGCCGACACTTCTTTTAAAAAGCGCCGTCTCCTCGAGGTGTGGTGTCAAAATTTGCTCATATCCGTAGTTTTTTGCGACTTCCTCGCAGGTTTTTATTATCTGTGCGTAAAGTTTTGCGCGAGCTGGAAGCATATCTTTCATGCCACGAAGTGCCGTTATCATCGCATTATCCTTTTTATTTTTTTGTGATTTTACTTAAAATTTATAAAATTTTCTATCTCTTTTGAAATTAGCTCTATGCTTTTAGATGCGTCTATAAAAAGCGTTTCAAAGCCATTTTTGATGAGAATTTGCTTCATCAGGCTTTGCACTTTTAAAAGATACTCTAGCCCACGAGCCTCGATCTTATCGCTTGTGCCTCTATCTTTTAGACGAGAGCTTATTAGCTCATGGCTTGCTTCAAAAAAGATGATCTTATCTGCAAATTTATCATTTAGTGCAAATTTATTAAGCTCTAAAAGCACGTTTTCATCTAAGCTTTCATCATTTGCCAAAGCGTAGGCGATGCCCGAGATAAAGCCTCTGTCACTTAAAATGAGCTTACCCAAATTTGGAGCGACAAGCTTTTCAAAATGCTCAGCTCTGTCAGCCAAAAAAAGTAAAATTTCAGCCCTTTTGCCTATTTTTATGCTCGAATTTAGTAAAATTTCACGTAAATTTACACCAAGCTGCGTGCCGCCTGGCTCTTTTGTGACGATGGCATCACTAAATTTAGAAGCTAAAATTTCTATCTGCGTGCTCTTGCCAACGCCGTCAATGCCTTCAAACAAAACATACATTTTACGCCTTTAAATTTTTAAGAATTTTTGCTGGCACTAGGTTGCTCACGTCGCCGTCGTGGCGCAAGACTGAGCGGACGATCGAGCTTGAGATGAAGGCATTATTTAAGCTTGGCATAAGATAAACCGTCTCAAATTCGTCCCAAAGTGCAGCGTTTGCGTAGCCTATTTGTAGCTCATACTCAAAGTCACTAACCGCGCGAAGCCCCCTGATGACGGTGTTTATGCCATGCGACTTAGCAAAATCAACCAGCAAGTTATCAAAGCCAAGAACGCTTACATTTTTTAGCTCACAAACCGCCTCTTTTGCCATCTCTATGCGCTTTTCGTGTGCGAACATCGGCTGCTTGCTATCACTTTTTGCGACTGCGACGATTACCTTGTCAAAAATTTTCGTAGCTCTTATGATAACGTCTAAATGGCCGTTTGTTATGGGATCAAAGGTCCCTGGATAGATGCAAGATTTTTTCAAATTTGCCACCTTTTGTAAAGATTATTTTCGATTTTTAAGGCATCAAGCCACTTGCCGATGATGAAATTCTCCATATCAAGAAGGCTCTTTATGCCTGCGTAGTAGCCTAAAACTGGCGGTGCGATGGTAGCTCCAAGAGATGAGAGCAGCTGCATCTGAGAGAGCGCGATCGCAGAAAACGGCATCTCTCTAACGCCTAAAACTAAGGTTTGTCTCTCTTTTAGCGCAACGCTTGCAGCCCTTGTGATGAGCGTGTCACTTATGCCGTTTGCGACCTTTGCCAAAGTATTAGTAGAGCAGGGCGCTATGATCATAGCATCCGTGCCAAATGAGCCAGAGGCTGGACCAGCACTAAGATCTTGATCATCATAAATTTTCACGCCAAGCTCATCTAAATTTAGCTTCAAATTTTCTTCAGCTTCTAAAACTTTCATAGCATTTTTACTAACTATGACATGCGCCTCACAACTATCTTTGGCGGCATTTACTAGCTTTAGAAAAAGCCCAGCCCCGCTTGCTCCAGTGGCTGCAAAAACTACCTTTTTCATCTGATAACTGCCTCGTCTTTGCCTGAAACTGTGGCCTGTAAAATTTTATTTTCTCTTGTTCTTATCTTTATCATATCGCCTAAATTTCCATCTTCAAGCGCCTTTACCTCGGCGATTATCTTGACGCCACCTTCGCTTAAAACTGCATTTAGCATTTGACCTTTTTTGACTAAACTTATGGCATTAAACTGACGTTTGGTTAAAATTTCACCGCTTCTTATCTGCACTTTTGTGACAAGAGTTGAGGCGCTAAGTCCAAAGAGTGCGTCACGAGGCCATTTGCTAAACTCGATCATCGTTGGTTGGTAGTCAAGCAAGCTTAAAATGTGGTTTGTATTCATTGAATTTATAGCGATAAAAACTGGCATTTTGGCGTTAAAGCTAAATTTAAAATAAAGGCTTTTTAAGCTTAGATCAACGTCCTCAAATGAGGCTCTAAAAACGCCTTTTTGGCTATTTTGATCGTTTAAAAATATATTTTTAAAAACTAAGTCTTTGAAATTTGCAGGGAGTTTGTTTTGCGGACTGATGCTAAGATCGCTCACGCTGATGCCTGGGTACTCGTTGCTGATCTCTCTTAGAAATTGCATCTGAATTTCATCCATGATAGAGCAGTTTTTCACAAAAGCAACGCTGCCGCCGCTTTTGTCATTATATGTTTTAAAATTTGCTGTTAGAATTTCATAGAGTTTTTTACTATCTATCTTGGCAGCTCTTTTGCCCTCTAAGTTTAAAATTTCATTGTCTTCGCCTTCAAAACCAAAAGTGCTAAGTGAAATTTGATCATTTACGACGCAATACATCGGATAGATGCTGACTTCATTTGCAAAAAGTTTTGTGGAAAATAAAAAAATGAGTATAAAAAAGATGGAGCGGGAAACGAGATTCGAACTCGCGACCCCAACCTTGGCAAGGTTGTGCTCTACCCCTGAGCTATTCCCGCAATCAAAATGAAGTCCGCATTTTATCAGATTGTTTTTCATTTGTCAAGGATTATGGAAGTTTTATGAGCGAAATTTCACTATTTTGTAAAATTTCACCTTGATCAGGACTAGTTATCAGCACAAAATCACTCTTTAATATATGATTTATCATGCCTGAGCCATATTTTCCGCCGTCAGTTGCTATAAATTTGCCATCAATTACATTGCCAAAAACCGCATTTGCTCTGCCTGATTTTACCTTCAAATTTTCACTATTTATAGCTTTTTGCGTCACAAAACACTCGCTTTTTAGAAGTGGCAAAACAAGCATCATCGTACAAAGATAAGCAGCCATAGGGTTGCCAGGCAAGATAAAAACAAGCCTGCCATCTTTTTCATAAGCCTTACAAGGTCTGCCAGGTCTTATGTCAAGGTGCGAGTAAATTTCATCGTATCCAAGCTCGCTTAGGGCTATCTTCATAAAGTCAGCCTCACCAGCGCTTGCTCCACCAGAGCAGATAACGATGTCGTAGTTTGCAGCGTTTAAAAACGCCTGTTTTACAGCATTTAGCTCATCTTTTATGATGCCAAGATATGAGCTTTTTTGACCGATTGAGCTTAAAAGTGCAGTGATGCCAAGTGCGTTTGCATTGTAAATTTCATCCTCGCTAGCTCTTTGCCAAGGCTCGATGATCTCATTTCCGCTTGAGTAAATTCCAACACTAGGCTGCTTTTTCACATCTATAAAGCTTATGCCCTGAGCCGCTAGCATCATCACGCTTCTTGTGTTTAAAATTTCGCCACTCTTTAGTAAAATTTCACCAACCTTTGTCTCTTCGCCTTTAAAGCGGTAAGCTTCGCCTTTTTTAAGCTTAGCTGGCGCTTTTACAAACTCGCCCTCAACTAAGCAATCTTCAAACCTCATGACCGTGTCAGCGCCCTTTGGCATCTTTGCACCAGTCATTATCTTCACGCATTCGTTTTTGCCGATAGCTAGCTGCTCTTTATCGCCTGCAAAGGCACTTGCGATTATCTTATAAGGTTCATCTTTTTCATCAAATTTAACAGCAAAACCATCAAGCGCTGAGTTATCAAAGCAGGGCAGGTCTTTGACCGCTATCACGTCATTTGCTAAGGTTTTGCCAAGAGTCTCGCTAATGGGTAAAATTTCGCTCTCATTTTTTGGTTTAAATTTAGCTTTTAAAGCCTCAAGTGCGTCATTTACTAGCATTTTTACTCCTCAAGCCTAACAATTTTTGCCCCAAGGCTTTTAAATTTCTCCTCCAGCCTCTCATAACCTCTATCAAGGTGGTAAATTCTATGCACCAAGCTCTCGCCATTTGCGATAAGAGCGGCTAGTATCAGCGCTGAGCTTGCTCTAAGGTCAGTCGCCATGACATCAGCTGCATTTAAATTTGCAGGAGCATAAACGCTTGCTATGTGACCATTTAGGCGGATGTCAGCGCCCATTCTAGCTAGCTCACTAACGTGCATAAAGCGGTTTTCAAAAAGCCTCTCATCTATCGTGCTAACGCCATTTGCTGCAAGACAAAGCGCCATAAACTGAGCTTGCATATCGGTTGGAAAGCCTGGATACTCAGTCGTTCTTATCTCAACTGGTTTTATCTCATTTGTCGGTAAAATCGTGATCTTATCGCCATCGATCTCAATGCCAAAGCCCATCTCTTCAAATTTATTTAAAATGGCTGTCATGTGCGCAGCATTTGCTCTTGTGACTGAAATTTTGCTATTTGTGATAGCTCCAGCGCAAAGGTATGTGCCAGCCTCGATCCTATCTGGGATGACCTCGATATCGCAAATTTCAAGTAGCTTTTGACCGCTGCCAGTTATCTTTAGCTCGCTCGTGCCTATGCCTTCGATCTTGACACCACTTTTTGCCAAAATTTCACAAATTTGCACCACTTCGGGCTCAAGTGCGACGTTAAAAAGCTCTGTCGTGCCGTGCGCTAGAGCCGCTGCCATGATGATGTTTTCGCTGCCAGTTACGGTGATCTTGTCAAAAACGATCTTTGCGCCTTTTAGACCATTTGGTGCGGTTGCGACGACGTAACCTTGCTTTATCTCGATATTTGCGCCCATTTTCTCAAGTGCACTTAGGTGCAGATCAATAGGTCTTTGTCCGATCGCACAGCCTCCAGGAAGGCTCACCTCGCAGTGTCCAAAGCGCGCTAGAAGCGGGCCAAGCGTCAATATAGAAGCGCGCATCTTTCTAACGATGTCGTAGTTTGCTTTGGTCGAATTTACGCTGCTAGTGTCGATACATAGTGAGTTTTCATCTTTAAATTCACACTTTGCTCCAAGATTAACAAGCAACTGGCAAAGCGTCTTTATGTCAGCGACATTTGGGATATTTGTTAAATTTATCTTATTCTTAGCAAGTAGGGTTAGGGCGATGATAGGTAGGGCGGCATTTTTAGCTCCGCTGATCTTTACTTCGCCGCTTAATTTGGCATTGCCTTCTATTTTTAGATAGTGCATCATTATTTTTTGCCTTAAGAAAATATATTTTTTGCCGATTATATTGTTTTTAAACTTAGAGTAAAGAAAACAGGGCGCTATTTTCGCTTTATTTACATTTAAGAGTTAAAATTACGAAAATTAATTATTTTGGATAAAAATATGTTAAGTTTAATAAATAAAAGAATATTTTTTGCACTCTGCATTGCGCTTTTTACAGGTTGTTCTTTCACCTCAAATGAGCCTAAAATCCCACAAAATGACTACAATCAAACCGCCTCTACAAACGAAGACTTTAGCAGACAAACTTCAAGTGAGCTTTTAGACGAAGATGACGGCAGAGCCGATAAAGAATTTGGTTCATTTTTTAAAAAATACTTAAACACTAGAGCAGGGGGCGACTGCTCAGGCTTTGTATCTATCGTAAATGCAAAATATAAAAATATGTATTTTGATGAAAAAACTATCAATAACTACTACAGCAAGGGCGGCAGAAAGTCAAAAGCCATCTACAACTTCTATGAAAGCCAAAATTTGATCACTCATAAAAATCCCAAAAAAGGCGATCTTATCTTTTTTTCAAACACCCTTGGCAAAGGCATACAAAAAAATAAAGACAAGAAAAACGTCACTCACGTTGGCATCGTAACTGCCATACTCCCGGACGAGACGGTGAAATTTATCCACAACTCTGGCGGCAGGATCATCCACAGCTATATGAATTTAAAACAAAAAAACACACATCTAAAAGGCGATAAAGAGATAAATAGCTACGTTGTAAGGTGCTCAAACGCTAGCTGCCTAGCGGCAAACAGATTTGCTGGGTATGGCAAAGCTAAGTAGCCCAGCTACATTTGCGCTTATCCTTTTAAATTTAGCTGCATTTTTTAGCCTCACCTTTCTGCATTCGCGTGAGCTATGGCTCGCGCTTGGTTTAAATATCTATTTTTTAGAAAAACTCTATATATTTCAGCCCCTCACATCTATCTTTATACACGCAGGCGCAGGTCACTTGCTCATGAATATGATCTTTTTATATCAAGTTGGCACGATGAGCGAGCTATATCTTGGTACGAAGAAATTTATCATTTTTTATATCGTTGGCGGCGTTTTGACGCAAATTTTAAGCTTTATTTATATATATTTTGCATTTGAAAATGAGAAATTTATAAATTTAGTCGGTGCAAGCGGCGCTTTGTGTATGCTCTTTGGCATGCTGGCGACCTCGATGCTTTACTCAGACAAAAAGGCGTGGTTTGGCTACTTTGCCATCGTTGTTGCCATGAGCTTTTTGCCGCTACTTATGGGCATAAATGTCGCATGGTACGCGCACTTTATAGGCTGGGGCATTGGCTGTTTGTATGCTAAATTTTACTTAAAGAGAGCAGATGAGATTTTTTGATGAGATCTGGGACATTTTAAACGAGGGCGACGTGGAGCTTAAATTTTTAAAATTTGAGCTGTTTTACGAGAAATTTAGATCAAATTTAGATATTTGTTTTGATGAAATTTCTGCGCCAAATGAGCTAACTATCCCGAGCTACGCTAAATTTTGCGACGTCGTTAGCATGAAAGAGCTAAACAAAAAGGTAAAGCCAAAAGATAAAAACCTAAATTTCATCCACTCAGTCGCTCACATCGAATTTAGCGCTATCGACATCGCGCTTGATGCTTGTTATAGATTTAGAGGGCTGCCAAGGGAGTTTTACGAGGACTGGCTGGAGGTGGCTGAGGATGAGATCAGGCACTTTTGCATGATAGAAAATTTACTCACAAAACAAGGCGGCAGATACGGCGAGCTAAGCGTGCATGACGGCCTTTTTATCGCACTTCAAAAGACTTCAGATAGGCTTACTAGCCGCATGGCACTGCTACCAAGATATATGGAGGCAAACGGCCTTGACGCAAACGCTCACATCATTAAAAGGCTAGAAGGCGAGGGTGGGCAAGAGGAGCTCATTGAGTGCCTAAAAGTTATCTTAAAAGAGGAAGTTTCTCACGTTTATAAGGGCGATAAATGGTTTAAATTTGCCTGCAAAAAAGAGGGCGTCGATGAGAAAAGCTACTTTGACATCATATTAAATTTATATCCAAATTCATTTAAAAGCATTAGAGAGATCAACGAGAAAGACCGCTTAAAGGCAGGTTTTAGCGAGGAAGAGCTTAGTTGGATAAAGAATTTCTCAAAGGAGAGATCATGAGCAAAATTTACTTCATAAGGCATGCAAAAGCAGTTGATGAGAACAAAGACGGCGCAAAAGACGCTTCAAGAGAGCTTAGCCCAAAAGGAAAAGAGGACGCTAAATTTATGGCTAGCAGGCTAAAAATGTATGACGTGATGCCAGGAGCTATCTTTTCAAGCAGCGCTAAAAGATGCGAGCAAACAGCAAAAATCATCGCTAAAACTTTAAAATTTAAAGAAAAATCCATAGAGATAAAAGACGAGCTTTATGACATAAGCTTTGAGGATCTTTTGGAGTTTGTAAGAAATTTAGACAAAAATTTAGATGAAATTTTCATCATCACGCACAATCCAAGTGTAACTGAAATTTGCGAATATCTAAGTGACTCATCGATCGATAATATCCCAACTTCAGGCATTTTTTGCATTGAGTTTGAGTCTGAATTTAAAGAGCTAAAAGAGGGCAGTGCAAAAGCTCTCTTTTTTGATCACCCAAAGAAACATCAGAAATAAGTTTTATTGAAAATCCGCAAATTTATTCACTGCAATTTGACAGGCGCAAAGGATATCTACTTATTTTATTTTTCAAATGCAAGTTTTACTTTTGAACCAAAAAACATTTTCTACTCAAATTTAAAATTTATCACTTTTAAAATTTATCACTCTTAAAAATTTAACCATTTCAAGTTCAAATCACCAAGCATAAAAGCAAATTTAAAATCAACCATAATTGCAATGCTAAAATATGACAAAAGGTAAAATGCAAGATATTTTATATATTTTGTATTGAAAACTGTAATTTTCAAATTGATATTTTAAAATCTTTATTCCGCTCTTTTGAAAGTTTTAAATGACTATATTTGGCTAGGTTTTGCATTTTATCTTTTGTGTGATCTAAATTTATCCATTAAATTTGGTGTAAAAAAATTTGTAAGAAAATGAGTTAAATTTTACACTTTTCAAAAATTGTGAAATTTGCATTTATCTTATATATAACTTAAGATTTAATCTACACTATTTTGAAAAATTGAGTAAGAGCTATCTTTGGAGTTTGTGGTTTTTGCTTTTAAACGCAGAGCACCGATCTTGCAAAAGCCGCGATAAATGTAAATAAAGTGGCTTACTTGAGCTGGCACTTTGGAGACAAATTTAATCCAAAGCTATTTTTTCTAAAAAGCTAATAAGGCGATCTTATGCATATAAAATTTAAGAGCAGCATAAAATAGAATAAATGCGTGGATATCTGTTTTTGTGCGCCAAATATTGATCTTACGTGTTAAATTTTGAAGCAATGGGCTAAATTTAGCAATCAAAAGCAACTATAAAATCAAAATTTATGTAAACTTTTAAAGTTGAGCGATCTTGCGTGCTAAATTTAATATCTAGTAGTTAAATTTACTATAAAAGCACGCCTGAAAACTATTTTTAAAGCTAAAGTGCGTAATTAAAATTTATCGTCAAAGAGTGTGCGGATGTCTAGTGTGTAGTTTTTTGGCATAAAGATCGGTGAGTCTAAAATTTCAAGCAAGCCATCATCAAATGAGAGAAATTCCACTACTCTTTTGCGATTGTTGTCAGTTTTTATGCTCATATCAGCTAAGCGCACTACCTTTATGATCTGCATTTTATCTGCTGTCCATTCAGAAAAAGCTAGAAATTTAGAGTCATCTGAAAACAAAAAGCAAGCAGTCGCTCTTTCGCTAAGTAAAATTTGATCGGCACTGCCATATTCAGCTAAATTTTGATCCAAATTTTATAGTCTTTTTTCGTGGTTTGAAGGCTCATTTTTTAAATTTAGACAGTGCTCGCTATTTATAAAAAGCCTTAGCTCTCCAAGGGTTGGAGCGCCCATAGCGACCTCACAGCCTTCAAATTTGGCGCTAAATTTGCCATCACTGCTACACGCATTTGCCTCGTAGTCCCAAGCCGAGCTCATAAATTTACCTATTAAATTTGCCTGCCATGGCTTTGTAGATATTTAGCTCATCTTGTAAAAGCGTGTATTTTGCTTTTAGTAGCCCTATTTTGGCCTCTAGCTCACTATTTTTAGCCTCTAAAAACTCTTTTAGCTCAACCTTGCCGTAGGAGTATTTTAGCTCGTAAATTTTTGAAATTTCCTCGTAGTTTTTTATCTGCTCTTGATAGTTTGCAAGCAGTGCTTCGTCGTTAAGGTAGCCTTTGTAAAATGCGTCTATCTCGTTTAATGCGCTATTTAGAGTGCTTATGTAGTTTAGCTTTGCAAGCTCGAAATTTGCCTCACTTACTTTTAAATTTGACTTTAGCTTGTGGTAGTTTAAAAATGGCAAATTCAAAGCGATGTTGCCATTTAGAAATTTAAGACTGAAAGCTTCCTCTTTTTTGTTGGTGCTGCTTTTGAGGCTAGCTCCTAGCGTGATGCTTGGATAAAACTCTTTTTGGCTCGCTTTGTAGTTTAAGATGCCCTCTTCTATGCGGTAAATGGCCGCTCTTAGATCAGGTCGGTTTGCTATGGCGCTTGTTGGCACATCTAGATCAACGCCCACTCTTTTAACGGGACTTAGCATGAGGCCTTCAAATTTAAGCTCAAATTCTGGCCTCTCATTTAGCAATATCCTAAGCGTTTTTTTAGCACTAACTAGCTCTTTTTTGGCGCTTTCTATCTTATTTTGAGCGCTTAGTTGCTGTGAGTTTATCTGTTTTAGGCTTAGCGCCTCCTCTTTGCCAAGCTTAAATTTAAGCCCAACTATCTCATTTAGCTTGTTATAAATTTCTAAAATTTGCTCATAAGTTTTTATGCTTTCATTTAGATATAAAATTTGAAAATAAGCGTCTGCTACGGAGTTTATGACGCTTAGTTTGCTAGCCTCCAAGTCAAATTTAGTAGCATCCGCTTCAAACATCGCCGCGTCTTTGCTGTTTGCTAGCTTTTGCCAAAGATCAAGCTCGTAGCTAAGCCCTATGCTTGAGCCAAAACTTCTAGTGACCGCGCCGCCCTCTTTTATGTTTTTGCTACTTGTTGCCTCGATGCCAGCGTTAAAGCTAGGGATCAAATTTGCCTGCAAAACGCCAGCTTGAGCGAGCGCTTTATTTACATTTATCGCGGCTTTTGCAAGGTCGGTGTTGTTTTTAAGTGCAAGTTCTACAAGCTCATTAAGGTAGCTTTGCTGATACTGCTTCCACCAAGAAGTGTCTAAATTTAGCTCACGGCTTGCATTATCTTCAAGTAAAATTTGCTTATATTTTTCATCTATATTTTTAACAGCGCAGCCGCTTAAAACAAGCACTAAAGCTAGGTTTAGAAATTTCATATTACTCCCTTGAAAGCGCATCTATTGGGTTTAGTTTTGAGGCATTTTTGGCAGGCATGTAGCCAAAGATGATGCCAATAGCCATCGACGTGACAAGTGCAAGCACGATCGAGCCGTTTGAAAAGATCATACTAAAGCCGTTTAAGAAGTTGTTAAAGATGTAGCCGATAGCGTAGGATAGGACGATGCCGATGGCTCCGCCGATAAGGCAAAGTAGCACCGCCTCTATCAAAAACTGCTGCAAGATGTTGCTCTGTCTAGCTCCGATCGCCATTTTTATGCCTATCTCTTTGGTGCGCTCGGTGACTGAGACTAGCATGATGTTCATGACGCCTATGCCACCAACTACGAGCGAGACGACGGCGATGCTTGAGATGAGCAGGCGCATGGTCGAGATGGTCTCTTCGATCGTTTGCTTGATGCTGTCTGAGTTTCTTGTAAAAAAGTCCTTTTTGCCGTGCTTGATCTCTAAAAGCTCAGTTAGTGTTTTTTCAGCGATTTGCGCATTGACGCCCTCATTTACTTTGGCGGTGACCGAGCTTATAAATTTATCTCCTGTGACCTTGTTTAGCACGGTCGTGTATGGAGCGTAAATTTTAAGCGTGCTTGAGTCGCCCATCTTAAAATCATCCTTTTGCAAAACGCCGATAATGCGAAGTGGCTTTTTGTTAAAAAGTATGATCTTGCCGATAGGATCATCATTTTTAAAGATGCTATTTTTGGTGTTTTGATCGATTAGTGCGACTGAAGCTGAGTTTACAACCTCGTCATCATCGTAAATTCTGCCCTCTTCTAGCTTTAGCCCATTTACGTCAAAGCTCCCTACTCCACCGCCTTTTAGGCTCGCACTTAGCGAGATATTTTCATAAGTTAGCACGCCTGAAGTGCTTGTATTTGGCGTGACAGAGTCTAGAAAGGACTGCTTGGCAAGCATGTTTGCATCGCTTATGGAGAGCGTTTTTACCTTGCCTGAGAGCATATCGCCAAAGCCTTTGCCAGGCATGATGTCGATCGTGTTTGTGCCGATCTTTCTGATACCAGCTAAAATTTGCTCCTGTGAGCCTTTGCCAAGGGCAACGACGCTAATGACCGCTGTAATGCCAATGATAATGCCAAGCATCGTCAAAAGCGATCTTAGTTTGTGCGCTAGCATCGCATTTACCGACATTTTAAAGCTCTCTATGAGCTGGTCTTTATAGTAGGTAAATTTACTCTTTTCTGGCTGAGTTTGCTTGCTGGTTTCATAAATTTCGCTATTTTTGACATTGTCACTTACGATGTTGCCATCTTTTATCTCGATCACACGGCTTGCATACTCTGCGATCTTTGGGTCGTGCGTGACGATGATGATAGTGTGGCCTTTTTTGTAAAGATCGACTAAAATTTCCATCACCCTAAGCCCACTTTTGCTATCAAGCGCGCCAGTTGGCTCGTCTGCCAAGATGATCTCGCCGCCATTCATCAGCGCCCTTGCTATGGAGACCCTTTGCTGCTGTCCGCCTGAAAGTTTATTTGGTAAATTTTTCGCTTTTTCGCTAAGTCCAAGTGAGCCAAGAAGCTCATTAGCTCTTTTTTCTCGCTCGCTCTTGTTTGCCCCTGCGTAGATGCTAGGCAGCGCTACGTTTTCAAGGGCGTTCATCGTGCTAAGCAGGTTATATCTTTGAAATATAAAGCCAAATTTATCTCGCCTAAGCTTGGCAAGTGCGTCGCTATCAAATTTTGATATGTCTTTTCCATCTAACAGGTACTGCCCGCCACTTGGGCTGTCTAAGCAACCAAGGATGTTCATTAGGGTTGATTTACCAGAGCCAGACTGACCGATGATGGCTATAAATTCACCCTTTTTTATCTCTAAATTTATGCCATGCAAGATCTCTATCTCATTGTCACCTAGCTTAAAGCTTTTAGTGATGTTTTTTAGGCTTATCACTTAAAACTTCTTATGTTCTTTTGCGATCATCTTAGCGATCTCGCTTGATGAGCCTTGAGATGTGATGATCTCATCGCCCTCGTTTATGCCGCTGATGATCTGCGTGTCGAGGTTATCTTTTATGCCAGTTTTGACCGCTGTTTTTACTGGCTTGCCATCTTTTAGTACATAGACAAAAGTGCCATTTTCATCTTTTTTGATGCCGATGCTTGGCACGATGATGGCGCCCTCGACGTTTGCTATTAAAAGCTCGTTTTGTGTGGTCATGCCTATTCTTAAAATTCCATCTTTATTATCAACGATACTTTGCGCGTAATAATAGACCGCCGAGCTGCTACTTGAGCTACTTGAGTATGAAGACTTACTGCTGCTACTTGAGCCGTAGCTGCCGTCACTTAGTGTAGTAAGCCCCGGGTCGATCGAGCTAACAGTCGTTTGAAATTTCTTCGTTGGCTCAGAGAGGATCGAGTACTCAACTGGCGTGCCGACTTTGATCTTTGTGATGTCGCCCTCTGCTATTTGCATCTTCATTTTAACTCGGCTAAGATCAGCGATATTTACGATAGTTGGCGTAGTTTGGTTGGCATTTACAGTCTGACCCTCCTCGACCTGCACGCTTACAACAGTGCCATCTCTTGGCGCGGTGATCTTTGTGTAGCCTAAATTTATCTTAGCTGTGCTTAGCTCGATATTTGTCTGCTTGATCTGCGCTTCAAGCTCCTTTATCTTGGCGCTATTTGCACTATATGTGTTTTTTGCGGTTTCAAATTCTTGCTTTGAGGTGGCGTTTTTAGAAAAGAGTGCGTTTTCTCTATCAAACTGCGTTTTAGCGATATTTAGAGCCACTTTTGCGCTTTCTAGCTGGGCTTTGTAGATGGCAAGCTGTGCTTCTTTATTGTCTATGCTATTTTGCTGGGTCGAGCTATCGATACTTGCGATCATATCGCCCTTTTTTACCTGATCTCCAAGCTTAACGTATAACTTTTTTATCTGACCGCTCACCTGAGCTCCCACGTCGATTAGCTCGGTGGCGAAAATTTCTCCAGTCGCATCGACTTTTTTACTGAATGAACCTTTCTTTGCCTTTTTGGTGATAAATTCCACCTTTTCATCTTTTATCTTAAAAAAATTATCATAGATAAAATATCCACCGACGCCTAAAATAAGCAGGATTATTAAAATTTTAGATTTTTTCATCGCTTCTCTTTGTAAAAAATTGGTCAATTTTACTTAATAAGATTAAAATTCTCTTTAAACTTCCTCTTTTGCCATGCCAGCCTCTATCAAAAACCTACTTGGTTGATAATTTACTTTCTTTATTTTGTCGTATTTTGCGTAGCTAAGATAGAGTTCGTCTTTAGCCCTAGTTACTGCTACGTAAAAGAGCCGCCTCTCCTCTTCTAGGCTGCCGCCCATGCTCATTAGCTTTAAATTTGGAAAGCGGTTTTGCGCGAGATCGACTATGAAAACTTGGTCAAATTCAAGCCCCTTGCTCGCATGCACGCTAAGCAAGCTAACGCCCTGCCCTTCGCTCATCTCGTTGCTGCCAAGGGCTAAGAAGTTATAAAATTTACTGATATCTTGATACTTTTTAGCTAGCTCGCTTAGCACCACGCTCTTTGCCATTATGCGCTCTTTGACCTCTTCTTTGAGCGCCAGATCAACGTTTCCGTTTTTTAGAGTTGCCCTTTTTGTGCTGATGTTTTCAACGATTAGTGAGTAAATTTTACTAGTTTTTATCTCATTTATCATCGTGGCTGGCTTTGAGATATTTCTCATGCCTCTTAAAAAGTTGTAAATTTCATATAAAAACTGCGCCCCACTCTCGCTTAGCTTTTGTAGTTTTAGCACAGAGTGACCTAGAAATTTATCGCTAAAGCCAAGCTTAGAAAACCTTGAAACTTCGGCAAATTCGTCAAGGTCGTCAAAAAGGCCAAGCTGGTAGTTTCGCCTTTTGTTTGATGAGATATTTACGCTATCATCTGGCTCAACTATCCCTTTTATCAAATTTCCATGTCCAAGCTTAAGTAGCGCGTCAAAAATTTCTTTGCTAACTGCGCTGCCAACGCCCTTTGCGTATTCGCAGATGTGGATAAATGCCATTATGTCTTTTGGATTGACATAAATTCCCATGATGTCGATGAGTGCCTTGATCTCGCGGCTCTCAAAAAAGCTCACCCCACCCTTTCGCTTTGAGCCGATGCCTCGCTCTTTTAGCGCGACCTCGATGCCATCGGCTGATGAGTTATTTCTAAAAATTATGGCGATATTTTCTCTATTAAATGGCGAAAATGAGATGATATCGGCGATGTTTTGATACTGATCAAAAAGCTCGTTATAGACAAGCAGCCTTGGCGGCTTGAAATTTCCCTCGCGACTAACTGTTAGGTGCTTTTCATAAAGTCTTGGGTTGTTGTTTATGACCTTGTTTGCAAGTGCAAGTATGCTTGAGCTTGAGCGGTAATTTACATTTAAAGCGTAGATATTTGCGTTTGGAAAGCGATCTTTAAATGAGCCAATGATCTCGATGTTTGCGCCGTTAAATGCATAAATGCTCTGGTCAAAATCGCCCACACAAAAGAGGCTCTTTGTCTTAAATGCGTCTATGAGGCTGCCTTGAAGCGTGTTTGTATCTTGATACTCGTCGATCAAAATTTCATCATAAGCTAAATTTGCCCCATTTTTTAGCTCGTCGCGCATTTTTATGAGAAGGTCGTTAAAGTCAGCGTAAGAAAATTTAGCCTTTTCAGCCTCAAACTCCTCTAGTACGTCTTCATAAATTTCAGCATAAACGCCCTGCTCTTCGCTTTTCTCGCTTATCCATTTGCCAAAAGTAGTGCCCTGCTCGCTGTTTTGAAAGAGCGAATAAAGATCGTATAGATAAGCCCCGCCGTAAGGCTTAACGTCGCTTAAATGGTAAAATTTTCGCCTCTCAACAAGACTTTTTAAAAGCGTCTTTAGCTCGCTTGGTTGCTTTAGCGTGACGCCTTTATCAAGGCTTTTTAAAAGCGAAAATGAGACCGAGTGAAAAGTGCCTGCGGTGATTTTAGAGGTGATTTGTTTATCAAAATATCTGTTTAGTCGCTCTATCATCTCGCTGGCTGCTTTGTTGGTGAAAGTTAGAAGCAAAATTTTCTCAGGCTTTACGCCTAAATTCAAAAGATGAGCGATGCGAGCGACTATGGTGCTAGTCTTGCCAGTGCCAGCTGAGGCGATGATGAGATTGTGTCCAAATGGCGCAGTTGCGGCGGTGTATTGTTCTTTGTTTAACCTAGATAAGGGCATTGTTTCCTCTTTTTTAAAAAGGCCTAATTATAGCTACTTAAACTTTAACAGCTATAATCACGCCGATGAAAAAGTTTAAATTTCTAAAATTCCTTGCCATATTTTTGGCTCTATTGGTCGCTATTTTTTTGATACTGGATCAAATTTATCCACTAAATTTAGACGCGCTCAAAAAAGACGAAGCTAAAATTTTGCTTGATAAAAATGGCGAGATCATAAATATGAAGCTTAGTAGCGATGGAATTTGGAGATTTCACGAGCAAAGCTTCCCAAATTCGCTAAAACAATGCGTCGTGCTCTTTGAAGATAGATATTTTTACTACCATTTTGGCGTAAATTTTGCCTCCATTTTTAGAGCATTTTTCCACAACCTAAGAAGTGACAACCGCATAGGTGCTAGCACTATCACGATGCAAGTGGCAAGAATGCTTGAGCCAAGTGATAGGAGCTATAAAAATAAGATAAAAGAAATTTTTAGAGCATTTCAGCTTGAACTTCACTTTAGCAAGGATGAAATTTTAAATTTATACCTAAATTTAGCCCCATATGGCGGCAATATCGAGGGAGCAAAGGCGGCGAGCTTCTTTTACTTTGGCAAGGAGCTAAACGAGCTTAGCTACGCTCAGGCAGCACTTTTAAGCACGATCCCTAAAAATCCAAATAAAAATAGACTTGACCGCGTCTCAAACATAAACGCACTAAAAAACAGGGTTATAAAGATGCTTTATAAGGCAAATTTAATCGACCTTAGTGCCTTTAAAAGAGCTCAAGCTGAGCCATTTAAAAATGTAAGGATAAGAGCTGTCGTAAATGCAGGCGACTATGCAAATGTCGCTTTTAAAAACCAAATCGCAAAGGCAAGTTTGGATCTAAATTTGCAAAAAGATATGCTTAAAATTTTAAAAGATGCGATGTTTTCGCTAAAGGCTAAAAATGCAAACAACGCCGCAGCCGTGGTCATCGACAATAAAAAAATGAGCGTTGTTGCATTTATCGGCTCGCACGATGAGCGCGCACGTGATGGCAAAAACTCAGCCCTAAATATGAAGCGAAACACCGGCAGCACGCTAAAGCCTTTTATTTACTCTCTTGCGCTTGATAGTGGTCTCATCACGCCAAACTCACAGCTAATAGATACGCAAATTTATGTAAATGAATATGTGCCAAAAAACTTTAGTAACGACTTTTTGGGGCTTGTAAGCGCAAAAGACGCTCTAAATTTTAGCCTAAATATCCCAGTTATAAATTTAGACTTAAAGCTAAAAGATAACTCGCTTTATGAGCTGCTTGAAAAGGTAAATTTAGTTGATGAAAACAAGGAATTTTACGGCTCTTCGATAGTTTTAGGTAGTGCTGAGATGAGCCTGCTTGATCTTGCGCATCTTTATACGATATACGCAAATGAGGGCGTTTATAGGCCGCTTGAGTTTGCTGGCAAAAACTACAAAAATGAAGATAAAAACATAACCCTCATCTCGCCTCAAAGCGCCTATCTAACTGCTAAAATGATGAGCGAGGCCTCAAGATCGTATCTAAAAAACGCTTGGCAATACGCGCAAAACACGCCAAAAATAGCCTTTAAAACTGGCACTAGCGCAAACTCACGCGATCTTTACGCCATAGGAGTTGATGAGGACTATACAATAGCCGTCTGGGTGGGCAACTTTAACGCCGAAAAAACTGACAAACTAACTGGGCTAAATGACGTTTCAAAGATCGTTTTTGATATATTTAAACTTATCGCTCAAAAAAGAAATTTAAGCTTTATGAGCGAGCCAGAGGGCATTGAGAAAGTGCCAACCTGCCTTGATGCTTTTAGCTATGAAACGTGCAAAAAAACGGCGCTTGATGATATGATAGTTGGAGTTAAACTGCAAGATAAGTGCGAGAGTTTAAGAGGCGAGGAGCTTGAGTTTTTGATAAAAAATGGCTTTTTAGACAAAGACGAGGTCAAAAATAGCCCTTGCGCTGAAGTTTTCAAAGACAAAAAGCCAGTTTTTGCCTATCCGTATGACGGCGAAGAGATCGTGACAGATGAAAATGTAACACAAATTATGCTAAAATGCTACGCGTTTTTAGGTGATGAAATTTACCTGAAAGTGGATGATTTGAACTTTTCTAAGATAGAAAATGCAAGCGAAAAAAGGCTAGATCTAACTCTTGGCGAGCACACTTTAAAATGCCTTGATCAAAACTCAAATCAAAGTGAAATAACAATAAAACTAAGGAGATAAAATGCAGCAAAAAGCGCTACTTCTAGCACTTTTAGGAGCAATAAATTTATATGCTTTAAGTCTAAATGGCAGTGTCGAGGTAAAGTCGCCTTTAAGCGTGGAATTTGGACTAGAAGATGATGTTAGTAAAAATCTCATAGGCACGCTAAGCGAGAAAAAACTCATCTCATGCGAGCCAGCGCTAAGTGGCACGGTGAAATTTAACGCTCAAAGTCTTACGCTCTTTACAAAAGATATGCACGCAGGCGTAGAGTATAGCTGTAAGCTAGAAAATGGCAGCAGCGCTAGCTTTGAGACGAAAGAATTTGCGCTTGAGAAGATAGAAAAGCTCACTGATAGCAAATTTATCCTTAAATTTAATGACGAAGTTAGTGACGAGCTTATGAAAAAAATAGCCGTAAAAGGTGCAAGCTTTAATGCCTTGCAGCTCTCTCAAAACAGCTTTGAGCTTGATCTTGATAAAAATATAAGCGAGCCTACTTTTGAGTTTGGAGAAAATTTTGAGAGTAAATTTGGCGCTAAGCTTGCAGGCGATAGCGTAGTGAAATTTAGTGAGCAAGCAAGCAGTGAGAGCGTAAATATAAATGCTGAGGCAAATAGCTTTGAGATAGCTAAAATCTATCCAACTAGCCTTGATAACGGCATCTTGGCCTTTAGAATTTATCTAAAAGAGTGGCTAAGCGATGATAATAATCTAAAGAAATTTATAAAGATAAAAGGCATAAAAAGCTTTAGCATAAGCGACGTGGCATATAAAAATGATGATGAGAACGGCGCGCCAAATTCTGAACTTGAGGGGTATGATTATTACATCGATATCACAAGCGATGAGTTTAAGCCACAAAATAGCTATGAGATCACGATAAAACCGGGCTTTGGAGATGATAGAAATGTCGTAAGAGAGGCCAAAACCTACGAGGTGGTCGCTAGCAACTTCACTCCATTTGCAAATTTCACAAACGAAGAGCCTTACATCTCAAGCGTGGGCGAGATCGGCATTAGAAGCGCAAATTTACCTGAGCTAAATGTAAGCGTTGAAAAGTTAAGCGATCAAAATTTTAGATACTTTTTAAATTTCAACGACAATAGCGAAGATCTAAGCAATTTTAGCTCAAAAGTAGCAAGCAAAAGCTACAAGCTAGAGGGTGCATTAAACGAAATTTCACTAAGTAAGATCAAGCTTGACTTTGCAGGAGCAGGAGATGGCGTCTATAAGATAAGCTTAAACTACGGCAAAGATAAGAGCGTCTCAAAGGTCGTCTATCTAAGCGACATCGCCATAAATGCAAAGCTTGGCAAGGATGAAATTTTCGTCTTTGCAAACCGCCTTGGCGAAAACACAATGCTACCAAATGCAAATGTAAAAATTTATGGAAAAAGAAACGAAGAGATTGCAGTTGGCGCGACAAATGACGTCGGCATCTTTAAATTTAACAAAAAAGATATCTACAAAGAGGTCTCATCGATCGTCGTCTCACTTGGCAAGGAGCAAAATTTCCTCATCATAAAAGATGGCGAAGCGCTAAATGAGGCAAAGCTCATCAGTCAAAATCCAAGCGAGAGCATCGATGCTTACACGCATTTTGCCTCAAATATCATAAGACCAAACGAGAGCCTAAAAGGGGCTATCTATCTAAGAGATAGGAACTTTAACCCGCTTAAAAATATGCCAGTTAAGATCAAATTTATCGATCCACAAGGCAAAAGTAGCGCCCAGATCACGCAAAATACAAATGATGTCGGCATGATAAATTTTGAAAAAGAAATTTTAAGCGATCTAAGCGGTAGATTTAACATGCAGATAATCTACGCTAGCAAGGTGATAGCAAGCGTGCCATTTTACGTCGAGAGCTTCGTGCCAAACAAGATAAAAAATGACATAGCCATAGACGCGGATAAATTCTTTTCAAATGAACTAGTAAAGGTAAATTTGACAAGCAGCTATCTCTTTGGCGGAGCAGCTAGCGACCTAGCTGGCAGCATGCAGGTTAGCTTCTTTGATGATGAGTATAAAAATAGCGAATTTAAAGAGTATAAATTTAAAAACGACACCCTAAAAGCGGCTGCCTATCCAAGCATAGAAAATGATCTAACTCTTTCAAAAGATGGCAAATCAAGCCAGATGATAGATCTTGGCTTTAACACCAAAAACGCACCTTCTATCATAAAAGGTGTCATAAATTTCAACGTAAATGACGATGGCAAAAACGTAAGTGACGCGAAAAGCTTTACACTCTATCCTTATAAAGATATGGTTGGCATCGCTGCTAGCACGGCATTTGCTGATCCAAACGAAGATGTAAAGATAAGAACAGTCGTCGTTGATATGCCAAGCCAAAAGGCAGTGAAGTCAAATTTGAAATTTGATATAAAACGTGTCTCATGGCAGTATCAAAGGGACGCAAATGGCTATATAAAATGGATCCAAACGCTTGAAGATGTGGATAGTTTTTATAAAAATAGTGGCGAGTTTAGCTATAAATTTACGCAAAGTGGCTCATACGTCATCACTGCTACAAATTTAGTAAGTGGCGCGAGCACGAGCCTAGACATCGATGTAAGCGGCTATAACTACTCAACACTAGCGCCTACAAAAGAGCTTAGCAAGTCTCAGATAAAGCTAAACAAAAGCGTCTATAAAAAAGGCGACGAGCTAAGCGCAGACATAAGCTCAGCTATAAAAGAAGGCATCGCGCTTGTCACGCTTGAAGACGCAGGCGTCAAAGCCTACAAGGTCGTCAAGATCAAAAACAACTCAGCAAACGTTAAATTTAAGCTAGACTTTGACTTTAACGGCCTTTATGTGAGTGCAAATATCTACCGCATGACTGACGCTGGGCTAACTCCGTTTAGAACATACGGCAAGGTCTATGCAAACGGCGATAAATCTTCAAGGAAGATAGAGCTTAGCTTAGAAGCACCAAAAAGCGCAAAGAGCGATGAAAATATCAAAATTTCACTAAAAACAAAGCCAAAAGCTTATGTGAATTTATTTATCACAGATGTTGGCGTGCTTGATATCACTTCGCAAAAGCCAGCCGATCCGCTTAAGTTTTTTGACAAAATTTTACCTGATGGCGTTTTTGACTATGACATCTATAATATGCTCACAAACTACAAGGTCGAGGGTAAAACGCTAAGCTTTGGTGGTGATGCCGCGGCGATGGCTGTGGCGGCAAAAATGGCAAAACACGCAAGCCCAGTTGATAGCAAAAATGTAAAAACTTATGCAAATTTAGTGAGTCTTCAAGCAGACGACAAAGGCGAAATTTCATACGAGTTTAAAACGCCAAATGGCTTTAACGGCGCCATTAGAGTAGATGCTGTGGCAAATGACGCAACTGCAATGAACGCCGTAAATAGCGAGATAAAAGTAAAAGATGATGTGATCATTAAGCCAAGCGCTTTGATCTATCTTTTAAAAGGCGATGAGCTAAGCGCAAACTTAAGGCTTATAAATACGACAAATGCCGACAAAAACCTTACTATAAATGTAGCATCAAGTAAAAATTTAAACATCAAAACGCAAGAAAATGCTAACCTTAAGCCGTTTGAAAACAAGGCATTTGTGCTTAAAATTTCAGCCCTTGAAACAGGTGCTGGCGAATACAATGTCACAATAAGCGACAAAAATGGCTCAAAAACGCTTCAAAATTTACTAGACGTCGTTAGCCCTTATACGATCAGCACCTACGCAAAGAGCAGCGTCTTTGACAAAGAGAGTAAAATTTCACTACCAAAAGGCTATCACGATGTGAGCGTTGATGCCTCAAGCTCGGTCTCAAGCGTGCTTTTAGCAGCTTCTAAAAATTTAGTAGAGTATCCTTACGGATGTGCGGAGCAAAGAAGCTCAAGACTGCTTGCACTTTTAAATTTAAAAACAAAAGATGAGCTTGAAAAAAGCGACCAAAAGAGATTTATCGTTAGTGGCATAGATGAGCTAGTCAAGATGCAAAAGCCAGATGGTAGCTTTGGCTACTGGAGCGATCTAGGCGAGACAAATGCATTTGCAAGCATCTTTGCAACTGATGTTTTACTTGATCTTAGCGAGGCTGGATATGAGGTAAGCAAAGGCGTCAAACAAAATGCGCTAAACTCTCTCTTAAAATACGCAAATAACGACCTTGAGGCACTTTACGCTCTTTATGTAAGCTCACGTGCAAATATGGCTGATAGATCGATCTTAAATAAAATTTACGACGACAAAGCCTACAATAAAACAGCACTAAGTAAATACCTAATGGCAGCAGCTCTGAAGCTAAACGGCCTAAATGACGAGGCAAAGGTCGCGCTAAAAGATATCAAAAATGCTAAAACAAGCGAAGAAAATGCATCTGATTTTAGCTCAAAAGTAAGAGATAACGCCTTTATCTTATACTTGCACGCAAAATACTTTGAGAAAGACGACTACTCAGACGACCTTGCAAATTTCTTAATCACAAATTTAAATGAGCTTAGCTCAACGCAGGAGCGTGCATTTACGCTAAGAGCACTAAATGCATACTTTGGCAAAGGTAACGGCGAGAAAAATAACAAATTTAAGCTTAGCTACAACGGCGAAAGTAAAGAATTTGACGGTCTTTTAAGCACCTCTTTTACTACAAAAAATGGCGAATTTAGCATCGCTCCACTAGGCTCAAACAAACTTTATGCGACTATCTTAAGCTACGCTTACTTGCCGCTTGATATTAGGCATAAGATCGAGCCAAAAGAGCTTGACATCTACCGCGTCTTTGTCGATGAAAAAGGCAAAGAGCTAGATCTTAACAGCCTAAAAGTAAATGACGTCATCTACTCAAAAGTGGTGATAAGCTCAAAAACAATGGTCAGAAACGGCGTGATAAACGAGATCGTAAGCAGTTGCTTTGAGCCGATAAATGAAAATTTAAGCAACTTTAGCAAGAGCTTAAAAAACAGCTTGCAAGTTGAGTATAAGAGCATAAAAGATGACCGCGTGCTAAGCTTTTACACGCTTGGTAGCGACGAAAAAGACGCCGTGCTTTACACACCTTATAGAGTAAGACTTGGTGGCAAGTGCTCGCTTGGTGCAGTTACAACTGAAAATATGTATAACGAAAGACAAAACGACTACGACCTAGCCGTGAGAAGCTTTAACGTTAAATAGCTATTTAAACTCTGGGGCGTTTAACCGCCCCAAGCCCATATTTCCCCACTTTTGCAAAGATTTTTTTAAACAAATTTTAGATAACATTAAGCATTTTTTAAACGAAAGAGGATACAAAAGTGGCAGAATTTTACAATGCAAAAGAGATAGAAGATAAATTTTATAAAATTTGGGAAGAACGCGGATATTTCGAGATAGACGCAAACAAAGATATCCAAAAAGATGGACGTAAATTTTGCATTATGATGCCACCTCCAAACGTGACTGGCTCGCTTCACATCGGACACGCCCTAACCTTCACACTTCAAGATATCATGACTCGCTACAAGAGGATGGACGGTTACAAGACACTTTGGCAGCCAGGACTTGACCACGCTGGTATTGCTACTCAAAACGTCGTTGAAAAGCAGCTTTTAGCTCAAGGGATCAAGAAAGAAGAGCTTGGACGTGAGAAATTTGTAGAAAAAGTGTGGGAGTGGAAAGAAAAAAGCGGCGGCATGATCGTCCATCAGATGCGAAAGCTTGGCATCACTCCAGCTTGGTCACGCCAGAGATTTACTATGGATGAGGGCTTAAGAAGAGCTGTGAAAAAAGCCTTTGTAAATTTATACGACAAAGGGCTAATAGTCCAGAAAAACTACATGATAAACTGGTGTACGCATGATGGCGCACTCTCTGACATAGAGGTCGAGCACAAAGAAAACAAAGGCAAGCTTTATCATTTGAGATACTACTTTGCAGACAAGCCAAGCGAATTTGTTGTTGTTGCGACTACTCGTCCTGAAACTTACTTTGGCGACACTGCCGTAATGGTAAATCCAAACGACGAGCGCTATAAAAATTTAATCGGCAAAAAAGTGGTACTACCTATCATAAATAGAGAGATCGAGATCATTGCAGACGAGCACGTTGATATGGAGTTTGGAACAGGCCTTGTTAAGGTCACACCTGCGCACGATCAAAACGACTACGAGGTCGGCAAAAAACACAACCTTGAATTTATTACCGTGTTTGACGAAAAAGGCATCTTAAACGACAAGTGCGATAAATTTGCAGGACTTGAGAGGCTTGAGGCTAGAGATATCGTCGTGGCCGAGCTTGAAAAACTTGGCAATGTTGAAAAGATAGAAGATTACGAAAATCAAGTAGGTTACTGCTACCGCTGCAAAAACGTCGTCGAGCCATACATCTCAAAGCAGTGGTTTGTCAAAAAAGAGATCGCGGACGAAGCGATACAAAAGGTCTCAGAGGGTCTTGCTAAATTTTACCCGCCGCACTGGATAAACAGCTTTAACGCGTGGATGAGAGAGCTAAGAGACTGGTGTATCTCACGCCAGCTTTGGTGGGGACATCAAATTCCAGTATTTTACTGCGATGATTGCGGTCATATGTGGGCTGACGAGGACGAGCCATGCGAGTGCAAAAAGTGCAAAAGTAAAAACATCCACCAAGACCCAGACGTGCTAGATACGTGGTTTAGCTCTGGTCTTTGGCCATTTAGCACACTTGGCTGGGGTAATGAAAATGAACTAAAAAATGAAAAATGGTTTGAAGGCGACTTGGCTGAGTTTTATCCAAATAACCTTCTTATAACTGGCTTTGATATATTATTTTTCTGGGTTGCTAGGATGATGTTTCAGGGTGAAAACGCCCTTGGCAAGCTGCCATTTGACGACATCTACCTGCACGCGCTTGTAAAAGATGAGTTTGGCAGAAAGATGAGCAAAAGCCTTGGCAATGTCATCGACCCACTTGATAGCATAAATGAGTATAGCGCCGATATCTTGCGCTTTACACTAACGCTTCTAGCCGTTCAAGGACGCGATATCAAGCTAAGCGACGCTAAGATGAAACAGGTAAGAAATTTCACCAACAAGCTTTATAACGCGAGCAAATACCTCATGCTAAATGAGAGCAAATTTGCAAATTTAGAGGATATCAAGCTTCAAACAAAGCTTGGAATTTATATGAATAGCCGCTTTAACGAGTGCGTGAGAGAGGTGCGCGAAAACATCGACGCCTACCGCTTCAATGACGCTGCAAACACACTTTACAAATTCCTTTGGGATGAGTTTTGTGACTGGGGCATCGAGCTTAGCAAGGCTGACAAAGCGAGCGTAAAAGAGCTTGGAAGTATATTTAAAGAGGCGATGAAACTGCTAAATCCTTTCATGCCGTTTCTCTCAGAGTATCTATTTCAAGAGCTTAGTGGCACACAGCTTGAAAATGCAAAATCAATAATGGTTATGAGCTATCCAGAGATAAAAGAGCGAAATTTAGAGGTTGAGAAGAAATTTGAGCTAGTTATCGAAGCGATCGTGGCTATTCGCCGTGCAAAAGCGACTATCGATCTTGGCAACTCAAAGATAGCAAAAGCCTTTGTTAAATTTAACGAAAAAATAGATCTTGACGAGGTTAAAGAGTATATTAAACTGCTTGCAAAATGCGAAGAGATCGGCTTTGTAGATGAAAAAATCGAAAATTCAATAAGAGATGTGAGCGAAAATTTAGAGGCATTTATCCCGCTTGAAGGGCTTGATATGAGCGGTATCATCACAAGGCTAAGCTCTCAAAAGACAAAGCTTGAAAAAGAGATAGCCAAACTCTCAGGCATGCTAAATAACCAAAATTTCGTGGCAAACGCACCAAAAGAGGTCATAGAGACGAACAAAGAGGCATTAGAGAGCGCTGAGGCTAAATTTAAAAAAGTATGCGAAGAGTTAGAAGCTCTTGGAGAAAAATAGTGATAAAAATAGAAAATTTAACCAAATTTTACGGTGATACGCAGATCCTTTTTGATGTAAATTTAGAGGTTAAAAAGGGTGAAATTTTTGCTATCGTGGGACACAGCGGTGCTGGTAAATCAACGCTTTTAAGGTGCATAAACGGGCTTGAAAACTATCAAGGTGGCAGCCTAAAAGTCTTTGATAAAGAGATAAAAAATTTAGACGAGACGCAGCAGAGACATTTAAGGCGAGATGTTGGGATGATATTTCAGCATTTTGCTTTGATGGCTAGAAAAAACGTCTTTGAAAACGTCGCTACTCCGCTTAAATTTTGGGGTTATAAAAGCGATGAAACCGAGAAAAGAGTGAGAGAGCTTTTAAATTTAGTCGGTCTTGAAAGCAAGGCAAAAAGCTATCCAAGCGAGCTAAGCGGCGGTCAAAAGCAGCGTGTGGCAATCGCCAGAGCGCTTGCTTTAAATCCTAAAATTTTACTAAGCGACGAGGCAACTTCAGCTCTTGATCCAAACACGACAAATCAAATTTTAGAGCTGCTTGAAAAGATAAACAAAGAGCTAGACATCAGCGTCGTTATCGTCACGCACGAGATGGAGGTTGTAAAATCAATCGCAAAACGTGCGATCTTGCTAGAAGGCGGCAAGATCATAGGCTCTGGAAGCATCGAAGAGCTATTTTTAAAGCCAGATGAGAAGATGAAAGAGTTTTTGGGCGAAGTTGAAATTTTGCCAAGCACTGGCACAAATATCAGGCTATTTTTCCCAAAAGAAGTGGCTCAAAATAGCGTGATCACGCACATGGCAAGAAGCCTAAATATCGACTTTAACATAGTCTGGGGCAAGCTTGAAAAGCTAAACGACAACGTCCTTGGCTCGCTCGTCATAAATATAGATGAAAAAGATAAAGAAAACGTGCTTAATTATATCAAGCAAAGTGGCGTTTTGTGGGAGGTTGCTTGATGTTTGGTATTGATTTTTCTAAATTTCCAGATGTTTTTTCTAGGATACTTTTGCCAGCTATCGGCGAGACGCTATATATGAGCATAGTCTCTACCCTGCTCGCCTTTGCCATAGGCCTCATACCTGCGGTTTTGCTCATCCTTTCAGACAAAGACGGACTAAAGCCAAACAAGCAGCTTTATTTTGTGCTTGATATCGTTATAAACGTGCTTAGAAGCTTTCCATTTATCATTTTGATCATCGTGCTCTTTCCGGTCACAAAAATGATCGTAGGCACGAGTATCGGCACCACAGCTGCGATCGTTCCGCTAACTATTGGCGCGGCTCCGTTTGTGGCAAGGCTCATTGAAAATGCCCTAAAAGAGGTTGATAAAGGCATCATCGAAGCTGCTCAAAGCTTTGGTAGCTCGAAATTTCAGATCATCTTTCGCGTGATGTTTATAGAGGCACTTCCTGGCATCATCTCGGCATTTACACTAACGCTTATCGTAAATATCGGCTTTTCAGCGATGGCTGGTGCAGTTGGCGGTGGCGGACTAGGATCTGTCGCTATAAACTACGGATATCAGAGATTTCGCCCAGATATCATGCTCTACACCGTGGTTATTCTTATCATAATGGTTCAAATTTTTCAAGTTTTAGGCAACTATCTCTATAAAATTTCAAAAAAATAAGGTCACATTTTTTATCTGATTTTAAGCTTTTTTCTTTAAAATTGCCAAATTAATTTTAGCTGAAAGGACAAAAGATGAAATCAGATATGTGCCAGATGTGCCGCCTACTAAAAAACGCGTCGTCGAAAGACTAATCTCTAAGCACAGAATTTCTTTTTAAGTGCTTAGAAATAGCTTAAGCGCTTAAAAAGAAATTTAACCTTCTAGCTTAAATTTATCCTTTTTTGGTGCTTGGCAAATTTTAAAAAAGGATAACAAATGAAAAAACTACTTCTTACCTCTTTAGTTGCCCTAGGCCTTAGCGTTAGCGCAAATGCTGCTGACAAGTCAAAAACAATAATCGTTGGTGCTACACCTATCCCACATGCTGAAATTTTAGAGGTTGTAAAGCCTATTTTGGCAAAAGATGGCTACACACTTGAGATCAAAGAATTTAACGACTACACCACGCCAAACCTTGCGACAGAGGACGGCGACCTTGACGCAAACTTCTTTCAGCACATCCCATATCTTGAAGAATTTAACAAAAACAAAGGCACTCACCTTGTAAAAACAGTTGGCGTGCACCTCGAGCCAATGGGCGTTTATTCTAAAAAGATAAAAGATATCAAAGAGCTAAAAGATGGCGCAGTGGTCTCTATCCCAAATGACCCAACAAACGAGAGCCGCGCACTTGACATCATAGCAAGTACCGGACTTATCAAGCTAAACAACAACCCACTAAAAACTCCGCTTGATATAGTTGATAACCCTAAGAAACTTAAATTTGAAGAGATCGAGACTGCTCAAGTGCCAAGAACGCTTGATGACGTTACTATCGCAGTTATCAACACAAACTACGCGCTAAACGCAAATCTCAATCCAACAAAAGACGCGCTTGTGATCGAGAGCAAAAATAGTCCATATGTAAATTACGTAGTTGTTAAAGCTGGCAACGAGAATAGCCCTAAAATAAAGGCTCTTGATAAAGCGATCAACTCACCAGAAGTTAAGAAATTTATCGAGACAAAATATAACGGCGCTATCATCCCAGCGTTTTAATTAAATTTATAAAAAGCGACGTAAAAGCTTTTACCTTTTTAGCGTCGCTTTACCAAAACAAAAAAAGGAAAAACAATGAAATTTATCAAACTTTTAACCGCATCTTTAGTTGCTCTAAGCCTTCACGCAGCCGACAAGGACCACACTATCATTGTTGGCGTCTCACCAGTGCCACACGCTGAAATTTTAGAATTTGTAAAACCAAAGCTAAAAGATAAAGGCTACGACCTTGTTATCTCTGAAATTTCAGACTACTCTATCCCAAATGTCGCCACAGAAGATGGCAGCTTAGACGCAAATTTCTTTCAGCATTTGCCATATCTTGAGGAGCAAAACAAGGCTAGAGGCTTGCATCTTGTAAGTGTTGCAAATGTCCATGTCGAGCCACTTGGCTTTTACTCTAAAAAGATAAAAAACATAAAAGATCTAAAAGATGGCGCAAAAGTAGCGATCGCTTACGATCCGTCAAATGGCAACAGAGCGCTTAGAATTTTAGAAAAAGCCGGTCTTATCGAGATCGATAAAAACGTAAAAGTTGCAACTGTAAATGACATAACTAAAAATCCTAAGAATTTGCAATTTGTCGAGCTAGAAGGCGCTCAGATCCCAAGAACGCTTGATGATGTCGATATCGCTGCCATTAGCACAAATTTCGTCCTTGATCTTGGCATGAGCGTGGCAAAAGACGCACTTTTACTTGAAGATGCCAACAGTCCTTATGCCAACATCATCGTCACAAGAGCTGGCAACGAGAACAATCCTAAGATTAAAGCTTTAGTCGATGCGGTACTTAGCCCTGATACTAAAAATTTCATCATCACTCGCTACAAAGGCGAGGTCATACCTGCATTTTAAAAACGGGGCGAGCTTTCGCCCTACTTTTGCCTTTAAATTTAAACCTTATAGCTTTTCGTTTTAACTATCTTTTTTAAAATTTATCGCTTTTATTAGTTACTATTAGTAAATAAAGCTTTGCTACAATGCCTCATCTTAAAATAAATTTCGGAGTAAAAATGCTACATGACATTATTGATTTTATAGTCTCAAGCGTGAGTAGCTGGGGCTATGCTGGCATATTTGTGATGATGTTTCTGGAGAGCTCGTTTTTCCCATTTCCAAGCGAAGTGGCGATGATACCAGCTGGATATCTAGCTCACAAAGGCGAGATGAGCTTAGCGCTTGCCTTTATCTCAGGCACGCTTGGCAGCTTGCTTGGAGCCATTTTTAACTACTATCTTTGCTACTTTTTTGGACGCGAGATTGTCTTAAAATACGGCAAATTTGTGGGCATCACTCACGAAAAGATGGATAAATTTGAAGCATTTTTTAATAAACACGGCGAAATTTCAACCTTTAACTCACGCCTAATCCCTGGAATTCGTCAATACATCAGCCTGCCAGCTGGGCTTGCTAAGATGAATATTTTTAGATTTTGCCTATTTACCACACTTGGCGCTGGGATTTGGTGCGCGGTTTTGCTTGGAGTTGGCTACTTTCTAGGCTCAAATCCTGACAAACAGACACTTCTAACGATCACGATCGCTCTTTTGGCGGTGGTTGCGATAATAAGTGCTATCTATATAATAAAGCAAAGAAAGAGATAATACATATAAAAATACATAAAATTTAATGTATTTTGCAAATTTGGATCAAATTTTTAGCTAAATTTAGCCTAGCTGATCGCTCTCATTTTTTCTAATCTAGCTAAATTTCTTGAAATTTTCTCTAGCTCGTTTTGCTCGCAAACCTCGTCACCTGAGTAGAAAAATTTTATATTTGGAGTCAATTTTATATTTGAAATTTGAAGTTTAAGCTCACTTATAAGGCGCTTTATCGTCCCTTCGTTGCCGTCTATTATGCTTACATTTTGTGGCAAAATTTCTCTTAAGCTATCTTTAAAATAGTTAAAATGCGTGCAGCCAAGCACCAAAAAGTCAAATTTACTTAGATCAAATTTAGCTAGCTCTTCTTTTAGATACGACTTAACGTTTTCGCTCTCAAACTCAGCCTTTTCAGCGAAATTTACAAGGCGAGGCAGAGCAAGTAGCTCGGTTTTATCTTTTGCGTTTAAATTTGTGATTAGCTCTTTTAGTTTTGCGCCATTTACGGTGACTGGAGTGGCGATGACAAGCGTTTTTAGGGCATCATCATGGCTTAGATCGTGAGCCTTTTTTACAGCTGGCTCCATGCCGATGATCGGCACGCTTAAATTCGCTCTAAGCTCTTTTATCGCCACGCTTGTTGCAGTGTTGCACGCTACGACGGCAGCTTCTGCGCCATTTTCTATAAGAAATTTAACCGCATCAAAGCTAAATTTTAAAATTTCATCCCTGCTCTTTTGTCCGTATGGGACATTTTTCACGTCTGCGTAATATAAAAATTCATGCTCGCTAAGCTTGCTTAAAGCTTCGTTTAAGACGCTAAGTCCGCCAAGCCCCGAGTCAAATATACCTATCTTCATGCCCATCCTTAAAGCCTGCAATTATAGCAAATAATATCTTTGTAAGCCGTTTTTTATTATACTTTGGCTCATTTTAAAGTTGGAGCTAAATTTGGCAGTTGATAAGGTTATTTTCTATCTTTGCGCGACTTTGATCGCCATAAGCATCATTTTTTCACTATCCTTGCCAGTTTTTACAGTTTTATTTTTTAACTATGACGAATTTCACTTTTTCATCCGCCAGTTTGCAGTCGGCTGCATAGGAATTTTTCTCATGTGGTGGCTCTCAAGGCTAAATCCCGATAAAGCACTCGTTTGGATAGGCTTTGGACTGCTTATCTCGTGCGGTATCGCTATGGGGCTCATGCATGCCTTACCAGCTTCGATGGTGACTGACTCTGGAGGTGCTAGACGCTGGATCAGACTGCCTGGCTTTTCGCTTGCGCCAGTTGAGTTTTTCAAAGTCGGTTTTGTCTATTTTTTGGCGTGGAGTTTTACTAGAAAATTTAGCGACGGCAAGAGGACTTTGATGGCTGAGCTAAAGATACTTTTGCCTTATATCATCCTTTTTGGTATCGCTATCTTTCTTATCGCCGTTATGCAAAATGACCTTGGGCAAGTGGTGGTTTTAGCACTTACTTTTGTGACGATGGCGCTTTTTGCAGGGGCTAGCGTTAGGCTCTTTGGTATCGGTATATTGGGCGCTGCCTTTGTCATGACGGTGGCTATAGTTAGCTCTGAGCACAGAATTTTACGTATAAAGTCATGGTGGGGCACGATACAAAACATGGTTCTCTCTTTCTTGCCAGATAGCGTGGCAAACGTGCTTAGAGTGGCAGACGCACCAGAGCCATATCAAATTTCTCACTCACTAAATGCAATTAAGCATGGCGAGTTTTTTGGCGAGGGGCTTGGAGCTGGGATATTTAAGCTTGGCTTTTTAAGCGAGGTGCATACGGACTTTGTGCTAGCTGGCATAGCTGAAGAGGTCGGTGTTTTTGGCATTTTGTGCATCACAGCGATCTTTATCACGCTACTTTATAGGATATTTAGAATTTCAGCTAGGAGCGAAAACAAGGTATATCACCTATTCTCACTTGGTATCGGGCTTATCTTGTCATTTTCATTTTTGATGAATAGCTACGGCATCACATCGATCACGCCGATAAAAGGTATCGCTGTGCCATTTCTTAGCTATGGCGGTAGCTCCGTGCTTGCTATATGCATCGGCATCGGCATGGTCTTGATGGTTAGTAAAAAGGCAAAACTATGATAGTTATTTGTGGTGGCGGCACTGGTGGGCATTTGGCGATCGCTAGAAGCTTTTGCGAGGAGCTAAATAGACGAGACATAAAGCCTATTTTTATCGGCTCAACTAGTGGGCAGGATAAATTTTGGTTTGAAAATGATGATAAATTTGCAAAGAAATTCTTTTTACCAAGCAGTGGTGTCGTAAATAAAAGAGGCTTAGCAAAGCTAAAATCACTAACAAATATCATAAGCCTAGCTTTAAAATGCAGACAAATTTTTAAAGAAAATGGCGTAAAAGCAGTCATCAGCGTGGGAGGATACTCAGCAGCCCCAGCAGCCATAGCAGCCATCATCTCAAAAACGCCACTTTTCATCCACGAGCAAAATGCCGTAACTGGCAAGCTAAATAAAATTTTAAAGCCGTATGCAAAGGGCTTTTTTAGCTCTTATGATGAGCTCTCGCCCTGCCCTTACCCTGTGGCAAATAAATTTTTTGAAAGCCAAAGAACAAGAGATCAGCTAAAAACTATACTATTTTTAGGTGGCTCACAAGGGGCAAAAGCGATAAATGAGCTAGCTATAAATTTAGCCACATATCTTAAAGAAAAAGGGATAAAGATCATTCATCAATGCGGCAAAAATAGCCTTGATGAGCTGAAAAAGAGATATGATGAGCTTGGCTTTAGCGAGGCAAATTTAGAAATTTTTGACTTTAGCAAAGAGATAGAAAAGAAGATGAGTGAGGCTGATCTTGCCATATCAAGAGCTGGAGCTAGCTCGCTTTGGGAGCTTTGCGCAAATGCCCTGCCTTCTATCTTTGTGCCATTTCCTTATGCTGCTGGCAATCACCAGTTTTATAACGCTAAATTTCTAAAAGATAAAGGCATAGCTGAAATTTGCCTGCAAAATGGCGAAAATTTAGACAAAGATGAAGTCATAAAAATGATCGAGAGCTTTGATCTAAACAAAAGTAGCAAAGCACTAAAAGATATCCTTTTGCCAAATGGGGCAAAAGAGATAATGGATAAAATTTTAAGCTAGATCCTCGCCTATGGCGTAGGCTTTTAGCTCTCGTAGCTCGTAAATGAGGTAGTGATAGATAAGCTCGTTTGTCTTTAGGCTCTTGCCTGAAAGCACAGGTCTTATCATCTCGATGATCCTATCTGTGATACCTGCGATCTCAACCAAAAGTAGCTCATCGCCCCTTTGTTTGGCAACCCTTATGCAGTTATAAAAAAATGTATAGATAGTTTTAAAATTTTCCAAAACGACGTTTGAGACGATTTGAGAGTCGAGATGCAAAATTTTATTCATCCTATTTTGTAGCTCCATTAGCTCTGCAAGTAGCCCTCTTATCATCGCTGTATCGCCACTTCTTGAAAAGATACTCTTTTTCTTTTTTTTATTTTGTATCTGATACTCAGCGACTAAAATTTGCATGATATTTGAGATATTTGTCAGGCTCTCTTGTAAATTTTGATTAGTCTTTAGGCTTACGCCAGCCTTTTCTATCTTGTAATATAAACTTTTGTTTGTCTGCTCTAAATATGAGCTAATGTTTTCGTAGTAATCTTCAGTATTAAAGACATTTTTAAAAAAACTGCCCTCGTCTGTTGTGCTATAAAGTCTTTTTTTGATCTCTTCGACATTTTTATTAAAAGTGAGCGCATCGATCTTTGTTTCAGGCTCGACAACGCCGTTGTTTTCGATAACTTCCAAGTTTTTCTTAAGCGTGTTTATCAGCTTATCAATCTCATTAAAATCCATTTTGCCTCTTTGAAATTTTTGGCTATTTTACTATAAAAAGCTGAAGTTTTCGCTTGCAATTCTTAAAAAGATATTTATACTTCTTTTAATAAAATATCTCAAAAAAGGAGCAAAAATGAATGGTGAAGTTTTTAACGCTTGCATTATCGTAGCATCCATAAAGCAAGCCTTAAAGTCAAATTTAGAGCTAAACTACAAAAGCGAAAAATTTATAAAAAGCCTAGTTTTTGACTATGTCTTAGGTGATGAGCCAGAAAAAAGAGAGCAAGCTAGCATAAATGAGTGGTTTAAGCACGCCTTAAAGCTTGGACTAAGCGACGTGAGATACACCACAAATTTGACGGTCTCTTCAGAGGAGCGCTCGCTGCAAGGCTTTTCAAACGTAAGCCACAAGTCAATTCTTTGCATTTATAAAGATAATATGAGCTATCTCGTGCCGCACTGGAGCTTTAAAGAAGATAAAAAGGGCTGGGATGTCTGGGATATAGTCTATAAAGAATTTAGTCTAGATAGCATGCCAGAAATTCAAAAATTTAGCGATAACACTTTGGAATTTAAAGATATCCTAACTATGACCTCTAAATTTGCAGATGAGATAGAGTGTGAGAACTTTGGTGATTGCTTTAGAAAGGGGCTAAAAGCGCTAAATGAGCCAGAAAAGATAGAGCAAAATATCCTAAATGCGCCACTTATGCCAAAGCTAAATTTAGCCCTTTTTACTGCGGCAAGTGCGGCTGATGTCTTTGGTGGTATGGGCTCATGGAATGACGACGCAGCAGGCTGGGCGCAGCATAAAAAACGAGGCAAAGAGTATGATGAGCTTAGCAGTGAGCTTTTTACGCAGATGCGAAAAGCTACACTTTTTGCCATAAATGAGTGGTAGCTAGCCGTTTATATGATATATCTTTTTTCGCTGGCTTGAGCTACCGATGTTTAGAATTTTGCGGTATTTGGTGATGGTTCGGCGAACGATTTGGATGTTAAATTTAGCTTGGATTAGCTCTTGGATTTTTAGATCAGAAAGTGGCTTTTTGTGGTCTTCATTTTTGATAAGCTCTAGCAAAAATTCCTTTATCGCGGCGTTTGAAGTCTCCTCGTCAAAGCCAGTTGCAAAGAAATTTTTAAGTGCGACCGTGCCTCTTGGAGAGCTTAGATATTTGTTTGCGATGGCTCTTGAGATGGTTGAAGGGTTGCGCCCTAGCTCGTCTGCTAGGTCTTTTAGCTTCATAGGCTTTATGTCGCCACCCAAAAAGTAATCATACTGATACTCAACTATCATAAGCCCTATCTTATAAAGTGTCGCCTTTCTCATCTCAAGGGCGTCTATGAGCTCGCTTGCCTCTTTTATGCGTGAGCTGACAAAGACCTCTTTTTCGTCTAGTCCCTCGGTGTCGATAGAAATTTCAGGATAATAGTCGTCATTTATCTGCACACCAATGCCACTACTAGTGCTTAGCACGAATATGTCAGGCACCGCCTCTTTTTCATCTTCAAGATACTCAATGGCTGGTGGATTTTTAAATTTCTTTATAATCTTTAGCGCGTCGTCATAGAATTTAAGCTTTCTAAGCTTTTCTATATTTTCAAAATTTAAGATGATCTTTTTCGCGCACTCTATGATCTCATCACTCGCCTCTGCCTCGCCAAGCTGAAACAAAAAGCTCTCTTTAACATCCTTTGCACCCACGCCACAGGGCTCAAGGTAGGCAAATCTCGCCCTAACTCGCTCCACCTCATTCTCATTAAAACCCGCAAAAATTTCATCATCATAAGAAAAATATCCCTCATCGTCTAAACACTCAATGATTTTATATGCGATATCTTGGGACTTTTGCGTGGGGAAAAGTGGTGGATTTATCTGGCTAACGAGCTTTTCATAGAGGCTTTCTTTATAGATGCTTAAAGCCTCAATGCTCTCGCTAACCGAGTTTTTGCTAACCTGCTCGAAAAAATTTCGCTTTTTTTCGCTTTTTTCTAAATTTTTGTGTTCGATCGTAGCAAATGGATTCTCTTTTATAAAAGGCTCAAGCGTCTCTTTTAGCTCATCAAGCCCGCTTTGAAGGATAGGAAGCCAGCTTCTTAGCGTTTGGTTTAGTTTGATCTTTGGCGCTAAAGTTTGCTTTTGCCTTAGCATCATCTACTCAAGTAGCTTAAATTCTTCGCCAAGATAGTGCGTTCTAACGAGCTTGTTGTTTGCCACTTCGCTAGCACTGCCGCTTGCTAGCAGCGAGCCATCTTTGATGACGTAGGCTCTGTCGCAAATGGCTAGTGTCTCACGGACGTTGTGGTCAGTTATCAAAACGCCTATGCCTAGCTTTTTAAGGTCTCTAACGATGCTCTGGATATCGCTAACTGCGATAGGATCGACGCCTGCAAATGGCTCATCAAGTAGCAAAAATTTTGGTTTTATGATGAGACTTCTTGCGATCTCACAGCGTCTGCGCTCGCCACCACTTAGGCTAACGCCCTTTCTTAGGCGGATAGGCTCGATATTTAGCATATTTAGCATCTCATTTACTCTTTTAGAGATCTCTTCTTTGCTTTGATTTAAAATTTCAGCCCCAAGGAGCAAATTTTCTTCGACGCTTAGCTCTTTAAATATGCTTGACTCTTGCGGCAAATAGCCAATACCAAGGTGCGCTCTTTTGTGAAGCGGGACGTTTGTGATCTTTTCGTCATTTAAAAAGACATCTCCGCTAGTTGGCGAGATGAGCCCGCAGATCATATAAAAAGTGGTCGTCTTTCCAGCACCATTTGGCCCAAGAAGCCCCACGACTTCGCCACTATTTACCTCTAAAGATATACCTTTTATGATCTCACTTTTCTTAATCGTCTTTTTTAGATCTTTTACTTCTAGTTTATGCACTTATAACCTCGTATTTTCTGCCATTTTTGCTAGGAGAAATTTTTACTAACGTATAGCTCTCGCCGTTTTTCTTTAGAGCTTTTTCTAAATTTTCATCGCCCCACTCTACTAGATGAAGCCCCTCTTCAAACAAATTTTCAAAAAGCCCATTTTTTGCCATCCCGTCAAATCCGATCTGATAAATGTCGTAGTGGTAGATATCTTTACCATAAATTTGCATCAAAGAAAATGTTGGCGACGTCACGCTCTCATCTATGCCATGAGCCTTGATGATCGCCTTTACAAGCGTAGTTTTGCCACTTGCTAGATCGCCGCTTAGTAGCACCACGCCACTTTTTGGCAGCACCCGCACAAGCCGATCAAGCTCATTTTCCAAAAGCTCAAAAACCATCAAAGCTCTTTTACATATTCGCTTTGAGCGCTTTTTGGTATGCTTTTTGTAGTTGGGATCGCTAGCACCTCGTATCTCGCCTCGCGAGCTAGAAATTTGATAGTGATAACGTCGCCGATCTTTACATCTTTTGCCGCTTTTGCCTGCACGCCGTTGATGCTCACAACGCCGCTTTTGCACATATCTTCGCTAACTGCACGCCTTTTGGTGATATTTACTACGTTTAAAAATTTATCTACTCTCATGCGGCGGATTTTAACAAAAATAGCCTTAAATTTTTAATCCTTTAGATATTTTAAAAGCTCTTTTAAATTTAGAGGTATGACGCTGCCATGGGTTTCATTTTTAAAAAGCTCAAAGTGAGAATTTACGCCACTTTGTTTTAAGATCAAAGCCAAATCGCTCGCCTTTAAAATGCCAGCTTTGTCTGTTTTGCCCTTTCTCTTTTCAAGCTCGCCAACGCTAAGAAAGACGAATTTAGCCTTTAGTTTCTCTTTAAATTTACCCTTGCTCACATTTTGCTTTAAAATTTTAGATTCACCCCACCAAAGAGATGGCGAAGCGATAAAGAAATTTGAAAATATGCCATCATTTTTAAGCAAGGCATAGAGCGTAAAAAGCCCACCAAAAGAGTGTCCATAAAGGCTCTTTTGGCTGCTTTGCACGTTAAATTTCTCATCGATTAGCGGGACTAAATTTCTAGTTAAAAAGTGATAAAACGCATCAGCGCCACCACCTTTGCTAAATTCCTCGCCCTCTGCCTTTGGCGTGAGATCCCTTGTGCGTTTTTCTACTTCGTAGCTTTTGTTGCTGTCATATCCTATGCCTATTATTAGCGGGGCAGCCTTGCCATCAAATTCATTTAAGAGCATGTTAAACTGGGCGTTTGCGTCAAGCAAGAAAAGCACATTTTTAAATTCATTTTGCCCTTTTAGCTTGGCTGTGTAAATTTTATAAATTTCATCATTTGCGCTCATTTTAAAGGTTGAAATTTCAAATTTACTAGCAGCTTTTTGGCTAAGTGGCTCAGGCGTTTGTTGCGGAGCTGCTTGTAAAATTTGCGTCACACCAAGCGTAAAAAGCAAAAATTTAAACGCTCTTACCATTTTGCAGCGACCTTAAACCAAAATCTCCTGCCCTCTTGCGGATACCAGTAGTAGTCTTTGTCATTTATTTGCGCCTCTTCGTATCTTACCTTATCAAAGATATTGTAGGCATTTAGGCTAAGCGTTAAGTGCTTGTTTGCGTCCCAGCTGACGCCTGTATCAAATGTAAGTAAATTTTTCTCATTTTCTCTTACTCTGTTACCAGGGCCAAATTGTACGCTTGTTAGCTTACTCTCGTAGTTTGCACCAAAAAATGTCTTTACGCTTTTTATAGGCTTATATGTAAGCGTGGCGTGAAGTGCGTGCTCTGGCGTTGCGGTAAGGCTCTTTGCGTCAAGTCTAGCTAGATTTGTTTCGCTAAATTTCATAGGGCCTCTTGGCGTGTTTATCGTTGGGTTGCCGGTTTTTATCTTTGACTTATTATATGTGTAGTTTGAGCTTAAATTTAGGTTTGAAAGGATGTCATAGTCGCCACTTAGCTCTACGCCCCAAACGGTCGCACCCTCTATGTTAAAGTAAGTTCCCCAGCCAGGACAAGTAACGTGTGGTGCATTTGTGCAAGTGCCATAAGCTGGAATTTTATTTACGTTGCTTCTGTCGGTGTCTAGGATTTTATCCTTAAATTCATTTCTAAAAAGCGTTACCGAGCCTCTAAAATCAGCCTGATTGTCATAATACGCCCCAACTTCATAAGTCGTGCTCTTTTCTGGCTTTAGGTCTTTGTTACCAAAATCAACTATGCTCCAGCTACCCTGGATAGTGCCTACTTCTGGGGAGATTTGATTGACATCTGGTGTTTTATAGCCAGTTGCTACGCCGCCTTTTAGGCTTAGCGTATCTGTGGCGTTATAGACTAGGTAGGCTCTTGGCGAGAGGTGGTTACCAAAAAATTCGTTGTGCGTAAGCCTTGAACCAAGCGTTAAAAATAGCTTCTCATCTAAAATTTGCCACTCATCTTCGATAAATCCCGCATGCTCGCTCATCGAGTAGGTCTTTGGATCTTTTAAGCCGTTTCTTGAAGCGTTTGAGACGATGAAGGTCGTGCCTACATTTTGCTTATGAAAGTCATAACCAAAAGTTAGCGTATGCGCGCCAAAAAACGTTGTAAATTTAGAGTTAAAGTTGTGATTTTTAGCTTTTGCAGGTATGAATTGGTCAAAAAGGCTCGTTCTTTGCGTCTCATCATAGATGTAGCTAAGATCGGCATTTAGGCTATCAAATTCTCCAAGGTAGCCCACGCCATAGCTCTTTTTATCGTAGTCGTAAGCGTTTAAGACGTTCATTCTTGGATTTGGATCGGCTGACTTGCCAAAAGTGCGCGAATAGTCATGCCTTTCGTTTGAACCAAGGATGAAAAATTTATTGTGCTCATCTGGTGTGATCCAAAGTTTTGCACTTAAATTTCTCTTATCGCTTTTTTGGTAGCCACCAACATAACTATCCTCATCTCTTAGCTTTTTATAGCCCCAAAGTTGAAACGCGAAAAGCTCTTTATAAAGAGGTAAATTTAGATAAAAGTCGCCCTGCCTGCCGTCGCCTATGCCTTTGTGAGTGTTTATCGTGGTTGAGATGCCGACGTTGCCACTAAATTTTGAAAAGTCTTTTTTAGTAATGATATTTATAACGCCTCCAACTGCGTCGCTACCATAAAGCGAGCTCATAGGACCGCGGATGATCTCTATACGCTCGATCGCCTCGGCCGGTGGGATGAAATTTGAGTTCATATCCCCTGCTCCACCCTTTGGATTTGCGCTGCTTGAATTTACTCTTTTGCCATCTATCAAAACTAGCGTTTGAGAGCTTTCCATACCGCGTATCGAGATACCACTAGCTGGACCATCCTCGCCGCCAACGACATTTACGCCTGGCACTTTTTGGGCGATTGAGTGAAGTGAAGTAAAGCTATCTTTTGTAAGCTCATCTCCGCTTATCACACTAATGCTTGCAGGGGCTTCTTTGATCTGCTGCGAGAAGCCGCTCGCACTTACTACGACGCCATCTAGCTTAGTTTCGTTGTTCTCTTTCTCTACTGCATAGAGAGAATTTGCCACACAAGCACTAAGGCAAATGGCGATAAATTTTGATCTATTCACGGATATCCTTTTGTTAAATTTAATTTTTGATAATGAAAGCGAAACGCAAATTTAACAAAGCAAGCATAAAAACAATATTAATTATCATAATTTTAAATAACAATATAGAAAAAATTTATGAAAATAAAATTTAGATCAATCTAAGAGGAGCTAGGCCCAAAGCGAGTCTAGCAAATTTGAAGTTATTTTGAAGCGACCATTTCGTTGTATGAGTTAAATATCTCTCTACTAAGATCTTCGAGCTTTCTAAACTCAGTGACAAAATGTTTTAAATTTTTCTCGTTATAGCCCTTGCCAGCTTCTATCAAGATAGCTTTGATATTTTTGTTAAACTCATCCACCAAATGGCGTGATTTCTCATAAGTTTTAGTGTGGCTAAAGCTCTTTGCGCACTCATTTTCATACCACGCTACAAGATCGTCTGCGTCTTTTGCTATATCATCGCCGTAACCTTGCTCATTTACAGTGTCTGAATAAACACCCACTTTATAGACGATGATAGCTATCTTTGCGATGATGCCAAAGGTCTTGTCTTCTACATATTTTGATCTTTGGGCTGTCTCTTTTGCATTTTGGTTAAAGCTAGCTAAAGTTTGTTTGAAATTTTCGACATTTGCTGTGGCGATCTTTGAAATTTCATCTATCTTTTTAGAATTTTCATCGATATCTTTGGCTTCTTGCTGAAGTGTTTGGATATTTACGCCGATCTCGTGTGTCGCTTTTTGTGTGTTTTCAGCTAGTTTTCTAACCTCATCAGCGACAACAGCAAAGCCGCGTCCATGCTCACCTGCTCGTGCTGCCTCGATGGCTGCGTTTAGAGCTAGTAAATTTGTCTGCTCAGCTATATCTTTTATCAAATTTACAACTGAAGTGATGTCATCTGTTCTGCTATTTAGCGTGCTTATAGCGTGGCTTGAGCCCTCTATTAGCTCCTCAAGTGAGCTCATATTTACGCTTAGCTCATTGATGCTTTGCGTCGTATCCTCAGCGATCCTAGCTGTATCTTTTGCCATGTGTGCCATTTGGCTTAGGTTTTTTATGCTCTCGTTTAGATCGTTTCTAACGTCTTCTATACCGTCGTTGCCATTGCCAAGTGCGTCAAGCTCTTTTGAAAGCAGGCCTCTTACCTTACTTTTGTGACTATCTTTTATACCAGTTACACCGTTGCTCATAGAGATGGCATTTTGTTTAAATATACCGCGAAATCCCTCTGTAAAGATATTTCTATATGTTAGTCCGCTTTGAGCAGCGTCTATTGAGGTTGAAATTTCTCTTTGAAGTGCCTCTACCTGATCAAGCAAGTCATTTATACCAAGTGCTACTTCATAAAGTGGGTCATTTTCTTTTACATTTACTATCCTAGGCTCTAAGATGCCGTTTCGAGCTGAGCCTACTACGCTTAAAATTTCATTTATAGAGTCAAGTTTTTTTCCAAACATCATTATAGCCTTTGTAGGTTATTTATAAATTCATCATAACTTATATTTTTTTCTTTTAAAAATTCAGTTAAAAATTTCATCGAAGCATCCATGCCACCGCTCTTTTCTACCGATAACAACTTTTGATATATAGGCTCTATTATCTCAATCGCCTTTGGATTTGGCTTGCGTCTAACTGAGTAGTAGCCAACTGGATTGTTTTGCACATCAAGCGAAGTTGTGATGTTTGCAAAGACCCAGTAAAACCCACCATCAAAGCTTTTGTTTTTAACATAAGCAAAAATTTCTTCTTTATTTTTTATGCGCTCCCAAAGTAGCTTAAAAACAGCTCTTGGCATATCTGGGTGTCTTATGATGTTGTGAGGCTTACCCAAGACTTCAGCTTGCTTTGCTCCAACTATCTTTAAAAATGGCTCGTTACAATATGTAATACGTCCTTTTAAGTCGGTCTTTGAGACCAAAAAGGCGCTCTCTTCGACCATGTGTTCTTTGTTTTCAGACATCTTCTCTCCTTTAAGATTTTAATTATTTTAGTTTTTAACGGCTTTTGATAGATCCCACATCGGCAAAAATATACCAAGAGCTAGTAAAAGCACCATACCTGCTATAAAAACGAGCAAGATAGGCTCGATATAGTTTGAGATGTTATCAATAATATCGTTAAATTTCATCCTGTAATAGTCAGTTACTTTTCCAGTCATATCGTCTAAGCTACCGCTTTGCTCGCCAGCGCTTATCATCTGTATGAGCATATTTTCATATAAATTTGTATCTCTAAAAGCCTCCGTTAGGCTAACACCCCTACCAACAAGTATCTTAACGCCACTTAGCTTCTTTTTGATATCCTTGTTTGAAACCGTTATCACAGCCGTATCAAGGGCATCTGCTATAGGCAAACCAGCTCGAACAAGCTCTGTAAAGATGAGGTTAAACCTGCTCATATTCGAATAAAATATGATCTTGCCGATGAGATAGACTTTCAAAAGGTATTTATCGACCTTATCTTGAAATTCTTCACTCTCAAGGTAGTATTTTCTAAGCAAATATCCGATAAACGCAAGTGCTCCAAGGATATAAAAGCCGTAGTTTGTCATGACGTATTCGATATTTAGCAAAATTTTAGTTGGCAGTGGTAGCTCTGCATTTAACTGTTCGAAAATTTCTCTAAACTGCGGCACAACAAGTATCATAAGGATGACAAAGGCTATGATGATCGCGCAGATGACGGTTATCGGGTAGCGGATAGCTTTTTTAAATTTTTGCTGATTATCCCAGACCTCTTGCAAGATAGAGGCGAGCTTTGCAAGCGCGTCAGCCATATTACCAGTGCTTTCCCCTAGCCTTATCATCGCTAGCGTCACGTCGCCTAGCTCTTCTTTAAAATTTTCTATGCTATTTGTGAGGCTTGAGCCTTGATTTAGCTCCTCATCTATGGTTTGAAATATAAATTTAAGGCGCTTATCCTCAGTAGAGTTTGCAACCTCTTTAATGCTATCGTGGATAGAAATTCCAGCATTTGTCATAACGCTAAGCTGTCTTATGGTGGCAACCAAATTTGGAATTTTAACCTTTGGACTAGTAAAAGCTTTTGCGATCACATTTTGTAAATTTTCAAAGTTATTTATGCTAGAAGTTTGCGTCTCCTTGATCTTTACGATCATGCCAGTAACATTTGCTTTATCTTTGATCTCACTTTTATTGTTCGCTCTTAGGCTCATCTTATGGCGTTTGCCGTTTTGGATGTACTCAACCTCAAAGTATTTCATATCTTAGCAACCCTATAAACTTCTTCAAGCGTAGTTATGCCATTTGCCGCTCTTATGACACCATCATGAAACATATCTATAAAGCCCTCTTCGTAGGCTACGCTTTTAAGCTCGTCTTTAGAAGCGCCATTTGCAACCATGCTTGCTATATGGTCACTAATAGGTAAAATTTCACTTATCATCTCGCGTCCTAGATACCCAGTTTGTGAGCATTGCGGACATCCGACGCTTTTGTAAAACTGGTAGTTTTCAGGGACAAATTTCTTAACCTCGTCAAATGCCTTTTGAGATAGTGTGATCTTTTGTTTGCAGTGTGGGCAGAGCTTTCTAACAAGCCTTTGAGCCTCTATGCAAACGAGCGCGCCACTTACTAGATAAGGCTCGATGCCCATATCTATCATACGAGGAAGCGCGCTAATGGCATCATTTGTGTGAAGTGTAGAAAAGACAAGGTGACCAGTAAGTGCCGCTTGTATCGCTATGCGGAGCGTCTCTTGATCCCTGATCTCACCTATCATTATGACATCTGGATCTTGCCTCAAGATAGAGCGAAGAGCTGAGACAAAGGTAAGTCCAGCCTTTTCATTTACATGCACTTGTTGGATCATATTTAGCTGGTATTCGACCGGATCTTCAACTGTGATGATCTTAGTTTTTACGCTTTTTATATCATTTAGCGCGCCATAAAGCGTCGTAGTCTTACCTGAGCCTGTTGGGCCAGTAACTAGGATGATGCCATAAGGCGCTTTCATACTCTTTTTAAATTTAGCGAAGTTATCAGGATGCATGCCAAGATCTTCTAAATTTATAATAACCTTTGACTTATCCAAAATCCTTAAAACTATACTTTCGCCGTTTAAGATAGGTAACGTCGAGATACGAAAATCATACTCTTTGTCTAAAATTTGAGCTGAAAATCTACCATCTTGTGGGCGGCGGCGCTCTGCGATGTCCATATTTGAAAGTAGCTTCATACGGCTAACCATCGGCGGATAGATATCTTTATCAAAAATAAATGTTTCGCTTAGCATGCCATCGATCCTGCTTCTTACGATGCAGTTTGTCTCGGTCGGCTCGATGTGGATGTCGCTGGCTCTACTTTGGATAGATGTTTTTAAGATGATCTCTATTAGCTTTAAAATTCCAGAGTTTTCACTGTTTTGACCTTGACTAGCTGAGCTTGAAAGCTCTCTTCTGATCTCTGTTATCACATCTTTTATGCTCTCATTTAGCGCTAGCTTGCTTATATATTTTTCTATCTGGGTTGGCTGAGCAATGGCAACTTTTAGTAGTTTTCTATTAAATAAATTTTGCACCTTATCTTGAGCGATAACGTCAAATGGATTTTTAAAAGCGACATATACGCTTATCTCATCTTCTTTTACTGGGATCGCGCTATATGTCTTTAGCTGAGCGGTGCTTAGCTTCTCGCTTATGCGGTAGTCGATGTCGATATCATCAAGGTCAAAGTATAAAACCTTAAATTTCTCGCTTATAAATTTAACAAAAGCCTTTATATCAAGCTCAAGATCGTTTGAAATTTCATCGATATTTACATGTCCTCTTCTGTAAATATCAGACAAAATTTCCATAAAGTCTTCATCATTTATTAAATTTTCATCTCTTAAAATTTTAACAAGACCTTTGCCTTCTTGCTCGCTTATCTGCTTTATCTTTTCTATATCTGATGTGCTTAGTTTGCCGTTTTGTTCTATATTTTTTAAGATTACATTTTCTACATTTTTCATTATCTATACTCTATTTGTGATTTCAGGTCGTTATTTTTAAAAATTTTAAGCACTAGCTTTGGTATTTGTCCATTTGTTGGGCTTATCTCATATCTTGTGTCAGAATTTGGCTCTTCAAAGATAAATGTGCCAAGCTCTTCGACATACTCTTTTTTTACAAATTTATCAAACAAAAATGAAAGTATATAATCACTCTTTGGAAGCCTGATATAGCTTATATCAACGCCATCTATCATAGCGTGAAATAAGAGCTTTTTCTTAAATAAGATGTCAGCAAAATAGGCAGCATTTTCTCTTGATTTTTCGCTCTTTACTAGCTTATCGATCGGAGTTGCTAGCCTGTTTAGATCGTTCATCTTTATGCAAGCGATGCCAAACATAGAAATTTGCTCTTCGTTATTTTGTGTTTTTAAAAAATCCTCAACTTTTTGGTTGCAGACTTTTGCATAGTTTGCGCCATTAAAGTCATCCCTTATCTCAGTTAGACTAACAGCAAAAACTTCACAAACAAAAACCAAAAAAATAACAAAAAATCTCATAATGTTCCACTTTTTATCTTATTTATAAGCTCATTTATCGAAGCTTTGTTTAAGTTTTTATTATACTCCCTTAGAGCTTTGACGGCATCATCGCTTTGTTTTAGCTTATATTTTGACTTTGCAAAGATGATCCACGACTCCTCTAAGCTATTATCTATATCGTTCGCGGTAAGCGACCACTTTATAGCTTCTTTGAAATTATTATTTCTAAAATTTAATCTAGCAAGCTCAAGTGCGATAGTTGGATTATTTGTCTTTAAAAACTGCTCTCTTAGCACACTCTCTTCATTTGATGCTGAAGTTACTTGTATATTTACACGCTTTCTAGCTGGTTTTGCCTCAAGATCTATCACTTCATCTTGTGGCACGCTCATGCCGTTTATGCCATTTTGTTCGGTAAGTGGCTCTTCATCAGGGATATTTAGCTTAAGCCAACCTTGTGAGCTTCTTTGTCTTTTTGGGTCATTTTTTGAAGTATCGTTTGTTTCGTTTATCTTTACAACCTCTTCTAGCTTTTTGGCTATCTTGTCAGCTAGCTCATCTTGCTTTTTACCCTCTTCAAATTTAGCCTTAGCAACCTCGCTCTTTTGCTTTAGCCCACTAAGAATGCTTGCATTTGTCTCGTTTTTTTCTACCATTTTTACTGCGGTTGCATTTTTGGCTAAAAATTTATCGCTTTTACTAGTAAGATTTGGGGTTTTCTCTATGCTTAGCACTATCAACGCAACCAACAAAATGATGATAAGTAAAAGCTCGATGATTAAAATTTTAGAGTTTTTGGCATTAAAAATTTTATGCAAAAAACCGCCATTTTTTTTCTTGTAGCTTTCATAAAGCTTTTCTAGTCTTTGAATTTCTTGTGGTTCAAGCATCGATTAGCCCCGCATCAAGTGCAGCCATGGTAAGTATCATGGTATTTGCCTTATCACCGCTAAGCTTTGAAGGCTGATACTGCTCGTAGTATTCGCAAATTTCATAGAATTTATACATTATCTTGTTTAGCGTTCTTAAATTTCCGCCGCAAAATGAGTAGGCGCACTCGTAATCTTTTTTCTCAAATTTAAGGTATTTGTCATAGTTTTTTTGACTAAGCTTTCTTTGCAAGTAGATGATGATCTCATTTACATCAGCGCTACTTAGCTCGATGCTCTCCCAAATTCTAGTCTGAAAATAATCTTTTGCCAAAATATCTTCGTTTTCGGTTTTGTGTATCGTAAAGAGAAATTTAAACATCCTAGTATCAGCCATAAGCCTTATCTTCTCGATAAGCTCAGTCGGATAGAGCTGCGCTTCATCTAGGATAACCGTCATTTGATTTTTTAAAATTTCATCTTTACTGCTAAAGTCTTTTGAATAAAATTTTATAAAGCTCTCAAAGTTGTTTATATCTTCAAGCTTTTTGCCATAAATTTGCTCACAAAGTGCTTCGATAAATGTCGCCTCGCTAAAAAATGGATGCGGGAAAAAGATGAGGCTTTTATCTTCTTTTAGATCATTTGCGATCTTGTTTAGCAAAAAGGTCTTGCCGCTACCTGGCTTGCCATAAAACAAGATGAGTTTAAGTGGCTTTTTTAAAGCTAAAACTATCTTGTTGTAGCAGCTTATAGAGTTGTCTAAATTTACGAAATTTAAACTCTCGTCTTCATCTATGAAAACATCTTTTATATGCGTATAAATATTTTCGTTACTCATAGATTGATTTAGAAAATCCTAGATCTTTTAGCGACTGCTGAACTGGTTTTGGATCTTCAAGATCAACAACTCTTGGCGTGATGACAAAGATAAGCTCAGTAGTTCTTACGCCATCTCTTGTGCTTTTAAAGACACTACCTATCAAAGGTATGTCGGCTAGAAGTGGCACAGCTGTATTTTGCTTATCTTTGGTCTGTCCGATAAGTCCGCCAAGTATGATCGTATCGCCGCTATTTACCTGAACGACGGTTGAGAGTTTTTTCTGAACTGTATCAGGGGCGATCTCTCTAATGGCTGTATTTTGTGATCTTGTGTCATCTTCTGCATACTTAAAGCTACTTAAGCTTGGGTTGATGCGAAGCATGATCTTGTTATTATCTGAGACTTCTGGAAGTAAATTTAACAAGATACCGATAAATACAGAGTATTGCTTATAAGTTGTTGTAAGCCTATTGTTATTGTTATTATTGCTACCATTATCTGTCTCTTCCATCACGCGGTAGTTTATATTATCACCCACAGAGATTAGCGCTTGTTGGTTGTTTAGAGTGGTTACTTTTGGACTTGAAACAACCTTTGTTTTACCATTTGTTTCAAGGAAATTTATCATACCATCAAGGCTAAAGTTTAAATTTGCAGCGATGTTTAACGTGCGTCCAAAGCCATCGCTTAAGCTGTTACCCTTGTTTGTCCAGCTTGCACCAGAGCTTGCATTAGCAGCTGAGTTACCTATATATGAGTTAAATCCAAGCTCAAATTTACTCCAATCAACGCCTTGTTTATACTCATTGTTTAGATCAACTGCGATGATAGAAACATCGATGATGACTTGCTTTTTAAGTCTTCTTTGCATTTCAGCTATATATTTTTCAACACGTTTTAGCTGTGATGGGGTAGCTGTAACCGTGATAAGTCCAGCATTTTGGTTTATGATAGGATCTGGCGCTGTGATGTGCTCACTGCTATTGTTTAAGATAGCTTTTAGCTCAGCATCAAGCTTCTCCCAGAAGTCAAATTTCTCAGTTGTTCTTATCAAGTTGTTTTCATTTTTTATATCATTTGAGCTAGTATCGCTGCTTGAGCTACTGCCTACTTCTGACGGAGAAGCATCAACTGAAGCTTTTGTGATAGCTGTGCCTTCACGGATAGAGGTGATATAGTCTATTTTAAAAATTTTTGTTTGAAGAGATGAGATTTTTAAGACATTATTTGAAAACTCATAGCTTAAATTTTTCTCATTTAAAAGCAGATCAAAGACCTCGCTTAGGCTCATGTTTCTTATGTTTACGCCAAAGACTTTATCATCAAGCTCTTTTTTGCTATAAGCATCTTTTGCAACGATACTAAAATCACACATTTCAGAGAGCTGATTTAAAACATCTCCAAGGCTTATATCGTCTGTGATCTTCATACTAAAATTTTTACTCAAGCATGTGCTTGGTTTTGCCATTATAGGGGTAGCTAAAAATGAAGCTAACGCCACAGTTATAATAAATTTACTTAATTTTGATACCAACATTTTTACTTCCATTTTTAAGAGTTAGTTCTTGTTTTTCATCATCTTTTACGATGATAACCTTACTGCCTTGAACACTTGTGATGTTGTAATCATCAACCATATCTCCCACTTTATACCACTTGCCATTTATATTTGCTTTATTTAGCAAAATGGCCTTTAGCATAAACCCCCTTGCAGAAGAGTATTTTGTAGTGTTTTGATCGCCTTTTGGAGCAACTGGCAAATTTAGCTTGAAAGGATCTTGCAAGCTAGAAATTTCACCGCTGTTAAGCCCTTTTCTTTGCTCCTTTATCTTAACAAAAACTTCATCATAGTTTTTCATCTCGCCTTCAAACTCACTGCCAAATAGACTTAGAGCTAAGATTAAAAATAAACCAAATTTTTTCATCAGTACTTCATACCCCACACTGAGATAGAGAGCTTAGCTCCTAGATCTTTTTGAGTGGAATTTATATCCATTTTGTGAAGATCTACTACGAGTTTTGACTCTTCAAGTCCGTTTATATAGCTAAGCATATCTTTAAAATTTCCAAGGCAAGTGACATCTATATTTAAAATTTGCTCTATCTTTTGGAAATTTGGCTCTTTTATATCACTTTTAAGCTCTAAAATTTTTATATTATTTTGTTTTGCCAAAAGCACGATACTATCTATATAGTTTGCCCAGTTTTGATTGTCAAAAAGCAAAAATGAAAGCTCTTTAAGCTTTGAGTCAAAATAGGTATTAAATTTCAAAATATTCGTGTAGCGAAGTTTTAGATTGCTTAAATTTCTATTTTCTTCATTTATCTTAAAATTTCTATCGCCGTCAGGAGAGCTCACTGAGGCTAGATAGTTTCTAGTGTTTTCTAGCTTTGTAGAAATTCTCGTATGTTTATCAAGCTTTTCATCAAAGAAATTTTGCGCAGGATCAAAGCATAGCATATAGACTAGGTAAGCTATGATAAGCGCTGAGCCAAGAAAAATGAGGTTTGTTTCGTTTGGCTTTTTGCTATCAAAGTATTGATCTATTTTGCTTAAAATATCTTGTCTCATTGTCTAATCTCTATGCTTATATTACTTTCATACTCGTGTTTAGCGTCATCTGAACGAATTTTTTTAGTATTTACCAAGTATTTTTCATCTTTGCTGATATCTTTGATCAACTGAGTTATCCTTTTTTCATTATCGCTAACTGCAGTTATGGTCAAATTTCTATCGTTATTTACGATGTTTGTGATATGAACTGCGTTTAGATTTAAAATATCGGTAATTTTAAAAAGATTTAAACCCTTCATAGCGTAATTATCTTTTTTATTTTCGATCTCAGCAAGCAGACCTTTTCTGAAATTTAGCTTTTCATTCTCTTTTTGAGTCTGTTCTTTTACCGCCTCTTGTTCTCTTGAAATTTTAGCTAGCGTCTCTTTTATCTGCATCTCTTGGGCGTTTAGGACGCTATATTCGTCATTTAGTCTTGCGCTGTCTTTTTCATAAACAAGACCAGCTATGTAGTTGTAAGCTGGATATAACATACTTAGCGCAAATGCCGCAGCGCAAGTGAGCAAAAATTTACCACTTTTTCTTTTGACAAATGGATCTGGACGAAGCATATTTGAGAGGTTAAAATTTTCATAAAATGGCTCTTTGGTATAAAATCTACCAAATAAAGCCATAACGTTATAACGCTCATTTATAGTATAGTTTTTGTTGTTTATCGCAACTTTTATGTTTATATACTCTGCATCCAAACCAAGTTTGGTTGAGATAAAATTTGCGAAATTTTTGATCTCATAGTCGCAATCTATGTAAATTTTCTTTATAGATATGCCATTTTGGCTATTTATAATGTTTAAAATATCGTTAAAGTAAAAGATATAATCTTCAAAAACTGTGTTTAGATCGTAGTTAAAGCCATCATCATCTTTATTTACAAGTCCTCTTTGAGATAAAACTTCGAGAAATTTATCATCGCTTAGGCGGTCGCCGCTTTGCTCTAAAAATTTATCTTTGAGATAGTTTAGGTTATAGCGAATTTCTCTTGCAGTAAAAAAATCACCATCTAAATATATACTTAAAAATGATTCATCTTTTCTAAGCGCGATAAAGCAGTCTGCTTGTGTGCTAGGCAGCAAGCCTTTTTTATAAATAGCAGAGTAGATCAAAGGCTCAGGCGCAAGGTAGTCGATATATGGGACCTTTTTTGCAACTGCTTTAAAGGTCGAATTTATATCTTCATTTGTGATAGCAAAAACAGTAAAAATTCTCTCTTGAGCTTTTGTAGTGCCTTCTGAAAAGAATATCTTATTATCAAGCGCAGGATCAAGTGAGAGCTCTGCATAGACCTTTGAATAAAGCTCCTCATAAAGGGTGTCATTATCAACGCTTCTAGGGATAAAAATAGTTGTTGTTTTTAAGTCTTTAAATTTTATGTATGAGATGAAAAAGTCGCGTTTATTGACTGTTTTTGAAAAGTTAAAAGCTTCTACATTGCTGTTGTGATAACGAAATCCTTTATAGTCATACGGATCTAGTGCAACTATAGAAATTTCACTATTTTTTTTAATATTCATCATGAATCAAAAAACCTTCCTAAACGCTTATATTTGGTATTTTAATATCTTTAAAATAAAAAATCAATAGCCGATTATCTGATTTAGGCTCTTTTCTTCTTTACTCCAGCCTTTTTTAACGACTACGTCGAGCTTTAGAAAGACCTTTGTGTTGGTTAAATTTTGTATTAACTTTCTTGCAAAAATTCCTATTCTTTTAATGGTTTCACCATTTTTTCCAATGATCATACTTTTATGAATGTCACGCTCCGTGATGATACTCGCATAAATTTCAGTTATACCTGTTTTTTCTTTTACGCTTTTTATGATCGCATCGCTAAGATATGGTATCTCGTCACTTAAATTTTCATAGATCGCTTCAAGTATAAATTCTCTAAAAATTTCTTTTTCATTTGTCGGCGTGAGAAATTCTGGATCATAAAAGTACTCATGCTCTGGCAAAAGCTTGCAAATTTCATCAAGAAGCGGCTTTTTATATGTAGGCTGCTTGGTGCTAAAAGTAAGCAAAGCTGCAAATTTATCTTGAAATTTTTGATACTTTGTGATCTTTTCAAGTACTTTAGCATTTGAGCTCTCATCGACTTTTGTTAGCACTAAGATGTGTGGTTTTTCAGGATTTAGAGCTAGAAATTTCTCATAGTCGCTTGTATCATCATGGATAGGCGCTAAAAATACGATGAGATCGCAGTCTCCCATCGATTTTATAGCTTGGCTAATTAGCAGTTGATTTATCGCTTTGTTGCTCTCGTGAAGCCCTGGCGTGTCGGTGAAGATGATCTGATCTTCACCGTTCATTACTATACCATTTATCTTTCTGCGAGTTGCGTTTTGCTTGTGCGAGACAATGGCGATCTTTTCGTTCAATAAGGCATTTAAAAACGAGCTTTTGCCAGCATTTGTGCGTCCTATGATGCTAACAAAGCCCGATTTCAAAGTATATACCTCGCTAGATCTTGATCCTCAACCACGTCTTTTAGGCGCTCTTTTACAAGCTCTTTTGTCACATTTATCTTCTCGCCGCTCTTTTCGCTAGCCTCAAAGCTGATATCTTCTATCACGCGCTCGATCACCGTATGAAGGCGTCTAGCACCGATATCTTCCATCTTTTCATTTGCTGCGTGAGCGATCCTTGCTATCTCTTTTATCGCTTCATCGTCAAATTCTAGCTCGACATTTTCAGTTGAAAGAAGTGCGATATATTGTTTTAAAAGTGAATTTTTTGGCTGAGTTAAAATTTGATAAAGCGCGTCCTCATCAAGGCTATCAAGCTCAACCCTTAGTGGGAAACGGCCTTGAAGCTCAGGGATGAGATCGCTTGGCTTGCTTATGTGAAAGGCGCCAGCTGCGATAAATAAAATATGATCTGTCTTTAAATTTCCAAATTTAGTATTTACATTTGAGCCCTCAACGATAGGTAGCAAGTCTCTTTGCACGCCTTCTTTGCTAGGATCTTGCCTATTTGAGCTACCTGAGCCAACAGCGACCTTATCGATCTCATCTATAAAGATGATGCCCTCGTTTTCAGCTCTTCTTAAAGCCTCTGTTTTTACGCTCTCAAGGTCTAAAATTTTATCATTTGCCTCGCTTTGAAGGGCTTTTTTAGCGTCTTTTACCTTCATCTCTTTTTTGATGTTTTTGCCGCCGATGCCAATTATCTTGATAAAGCTCTCTTGCATCTGCGCCATATCAGGTGGCACGTTTGAGCCAGCTTCAAGTGGGTTTTGCTGCACCTCGATCTCGATACTTAGCTCATCAAGCTCGCCGTTTCTTAGCCTATTTAGCATCTTGTCATAGCTCTTTGCGTACTCTGCTTGCTTCTCTTCGCTAGCACCTTTTGGGAGTGGCGGAAGTAGCTTTGAGACGATCTTTTCTTCGATGTAGGCGTTGATTTTATCTTGATTTTTCTCGCTTTGCTCGTTTTTTACGAGATTATATGACGCCATAGCAAGGTCTCTTACCATGCTCTCAACGTCACGACCAACAAAGCCAACCTCAGTATATTTGCTAGCCTCGACCTTGATAAATGGCAGACCCATCATCTTTGAAAGACGCCTTGCGATCTCAGTTTTACCAACGCCTGTTGAGCCGATCATCAAGATATTTTTTGGCATGATGTCATCTTGCAAGCTCTTTTCAAGCTTCATACGGCGATAGCGATTGCGAAGTGCTATCGCTATGATCTTTTTGGCGTCCTTTTGACCGATCACATAGTCATCTAAAAATTTAACAATTTCTCTTGGTGTTAAGTTCATTTTCTCTCTTATTCTAAAACATAAGTTTTGATGTTTGTATTTGTATAGATGCAAATTTCGCCAGCGATCTTGAGACTCTCTTTGACTAGCTCCTCTTCGTCGATATCGGCAAATTTATCTAGGGCACGAGCCGCTGAGAGAGCGTAGTTTCCGCCGCTTCCGATAGCTGCTATCTTACCATCTTCTGGCTCAACAACATCACCAGTGCCACTAAGTAAGAAAATTTTATCCCTATCAAGCACAAGCATCATCGCCTCAAGCTTTCTTAGATACTTGTCTTTGCGCCACTCTTTGCTAAATTCTATCACCGCCTTTAGCAAGTCCCCTTTTGTATGCTCTAAATTTTTCTCAAACATATCAAAGAGATTAAACGCGTCAGCAGTGCTGCCAGCAAAGCCAGCTAGGACTTTGCCGTTGTGAATTTTGCGGATTTTTACGGCGTTGCCCTTTAAGACGGTGTTGCCAAAGCTAACCTGTCCATCACCGCCGATGACCGCTTTATTTTTGCCTTTGTAGGCTAAGATGGTTGTCGCATGAAACATCTACTCTCCTTGCACATCAACCTTTAAGGTCGCATTTATAGAGTGTCCAAGCTTTATAGAGACGTCATAAAGACCAACTGTTTTTAGGTGAGTGTCTAGGTCGATAGCCTTTTTCTCAACCACCAAATGATGCGTCTTTTCAAGCTCTGCTGCGATCTCCTCTTTTGAAACTGAGCCAAAAAGAGAGCCATTTGCGCCAAGAGTTTTCTTGACGACGACTGTCACTTTTGAAAGCTCTTCTTTAAGCTTTTCTAAATTTGCGATCTCATATTTTAGCTCTTCAGCCTTTCTCTTTTGAGCTGCTTCGTATTGACGAAGGACATCTGGAGTGGCAGCTTTTGCAAAGCCTTTGCCGATTAAGAAGTTGTTGCCGTAGCCGTCTTTTACCTCTTTTATCTCGCCAGCTTTACCAAGTCCTTTTACATCTTTTATTAATAATACTTTCATTTTTATCCTTTTAAATTTTATTTTTAGTCAAATTTTCGCCCATTTTTGCGTGCGATGATGAAACGAAGCGCATTTAGTTTGATAAATCCAGCTGCATCTTTTTGATCATAAACACTATCTTCTTCAAATGTGCAGTATGCCTCACTAAATAGATTATCATCTTTGCTATTTCTACCAAGGATGATCACATTGCCTTTATAAAGCTCTACTTTCACGGAACCATTTACGTGCTCTTGGCTCTTGTCGATAAGAGCTTGGAGCATATTTCGCTCAGGTGACCACCAGTAGCCGTTGTAAATTAGCTCGGCATATTTTGGCATGATCTCATCTTTTAAGTGAGCTGCACCGCGGTCAAGTGTGATGCTCTCGATCGCTCTGTGAGCTTTTAGCATTATCGTGCCGCCAGGAGTTTCGTAGCAGCCGCGACTCTTCATACCAACTGAGCGGTTTTCTACGATGTCAAGTCTGCCGATGCCGTGTTTTGCGCCAAGGCGGTTTAGCTCGGTTAAAATTTCAGCTGGGTTCATCTTTTTGCCGTTTATGCTCACTGGATCGCCTTTTTCATAGCCAATCTCGATGATCTCGCTCTTATCTGGAGCATCTTTTGGGCTTACTGTCCATCTCCACATATCATCTTCTGGTGCGTGACTTGGGTCTTCAAGCACTAGACCCTCATAGCTTATGTGAAGTAAATTTGCGTCCATTGAGTATGGGCTTTTGCCTGGTTTTTTGGTGATATCTATGCCGTTTTTCTCAGCGTATGCCAAAAGTTTTTCACGGCTGTTTAGATCCCACTCGCGCCATGGAGCGATGATAGTTAGGTTGTCACCAAGTGCGTAGTAGCCAAGCTCAAAGCGAACTTGGTCGTTGCCTTTGCCTGTTGCTCCGTGGCTCACACCATCAGCGCCAACAAGTCTTGCGATCTCGCTTTGGCGTTTTGCGATTAGTGGGCGCGCGATTGATGTGCCAAGCAGATATTCGCCCTCATAGACTGCGTTTGCTCTAAACATTGGAAATACATAATCACGTACAAATTCTTCTCTTAAGTCTTCTATAAAAATATTTTCAGGTTTTACACCAAGCGCTAGGGCTTTTTTGCGTGCAGGCTCTAGCTCTTCGCCTTGTCCGATGTCAGCTGTAAATGTGACTACTTCGCATTTGTATTCGTCTTGAAGCCACTTTAAAATAATACTTGTGTCAAGTCCGCCTGAGTATGCTAAAACAACTTTTTTTACATCTTTTTTCATAGCTGTCCTTTTGTTGAAATGGTCGTATTTTAGCCTAAATTGATTAATCTTTAATAAATTAATCTATTAAATAATGTAAGTAAAATTTTATTTTTCTGATAGTTTTTATCCGTAGAAATTAGAAATTTTAGTTTAAATGAAATTTGCTTGCAAATTTTAAATTTACAAGCAAAGTGTTTTTCTAAACGCCTAGAAATTTAGCAAGAGCAAAATAAAATATAGCTGATGATATTGCAGCTGCTGGAAGCGTGATGAGCCAAGCTAGGATGATAGGTCTTACCATTTTCCAGTTTGCATTTTTATTTACGATACCAATGCCCAAAACCGCGCCTATTAGGATATGTGTCGAGCTAACTGGTATGCCAAGCTTTGTAGCTAGAAGTATGACGATACTTGAGGCAAGCTCCGCGCTAAAGCCAGTCGTAGGTAAAATTTCGGCTAGTTTTGAGCCAATAGTTGTGATCACCTCTTTGCCTAAAAACCAAAGTCCAACGACAAGCGAGATGCCAAAAGTTACCATTGCGATGCTTGGGATCGGTGAGCTTTCGTTTATAGAGCCAGTTTTTAGCACGTCAAGCACAGCTGCAAATGGTCCAACTGCGTTTGCGATGTCGTTTGCGCCATGTGAAAAAGCAAAAGATGAAGCGGTAAAAATTTGAAACCATGAGAAAATTCTATTGATGCTCTTTTCGCTATCGTTTTTGCTCATGACATTTATGATAGCAAGGCTTGCAAGATACGCTAGAGCTCCGATGACAAATATGATCCAGACTGTTTGGATGATACTAAAGGCTAAATTTATATGCTCAAGCCCTTTAAAAAGCATCATTGATGAGATGACCATTGCGGCAAATCCAGCGATGATAGGGATGTGCTTTTTCATAGCTTTAAAAGTATCTATCTCTTTTTCGCTATCTTTCATGATGCGAATTTTTGAGCGGTATTCGCTATATTCAGTGGTTTCGATCTCGTCCTCATCGATAACTGCGATCTTTGAAAGAGTGGCTATCTGCTCCTCAGCTGGCTTTGTTTTGAGCGCTTTTATAAAGCTTTCTTTATAGGCTTTTCTCTCAGCTTTTAGCGCTTTTAAATTTGTCTTTAGTTCGTGCGTTGGCTCGATTATTTTGCTCTTTACGTAGCCAAATATGATATAAGACATCACGCCACCAAGCAGTGGTGAGATGACCCAGCTAACGGCGATCCTGCCGATCTCGCCCCAAGAGACCATATTAAATGGCTCAGGGTCTTTTATCATAAACCCCATGGCAAGTCCTGCGCCAACGATGCCACCAACTATCGAGTGAGTTGTCGAGACTGGCAGACCTTTTTTGGACGCATAAAATAGCCAAAGACCTGAGCTTAGGAGGGCTGAGATCATAATGATTACAAATTTCATCGGGTTTATGTCGCTTGGAAATTTCACGATCTCGTTTCTAATCGTATTTGTAACCTCAGATCCTGCAAATATCGCGCCGCTAAGCTCAAAAATGGCTGCGATTACAAGAGCTTGTTTTAGTGTGAGTGTTTTTGCGCCAACGCTTGTGCCAAAGCTGTTTGCAACGTCATTTCCGCCGATATTAAACGCCATAAAAAGACCAAACATACCAGCGATCAAGAATAAAAAGTAGTTATTTGTCGGGATGTATTGATAGCCCCAAACGAAAAATCCAACGCTGCAAATCGCAAAAATAACTAACGCCAAGAAGTTATCTCGAAGCAATCAAGCCCCCTTGTAAGAGTTTTTGGCAAAATTATATCTTGAAAATTATTAAAGTTTTTAGAATTTTCTCACTTTAAATGATACTAAATTATCATATGTTAGAATTTGGCAAAAATATTAAGGATAAATTTTGGTTATAGCGATCGATCTTGGCTCAAACACCTTTCGCGTGGCGCTTATAAAAAAGGTGCAAAATGGCTTTAGCAACGAGCAAATTTATGAAAAAATAGTTGGAGCTGCAAGGGGCTTAAACGAAAGTGGCAAGATAGGTTTGGAGGCTAAAAATAGGCTTTTTGAAGCGATAGTGGAGGCTAAAAGCAAATTTGACTTTGCTAAATTTAAATGTGTGGCAGTCGCAACTGAAGCTTTTAGAGCAGCATCAAATAGCGAAGAAATTTTTAGTGAGATAAGAGAGAAATTTGGCATAAATTTTCATATCATTGACGGGCAATCTGAAGCAAAACTTACATTTTTAGGCGTGCAAAATGCTTTAAGAAAGCTTGGCATAAATGATAAATTTAGCATCATCGACATCGGCGGTGCAAGCTCAGAGATAGGCGACGATGGCAAATTTATAAGCTTTAAATTTGGCATCATCACCTTTTACGAGAGGTTTAAAGCGCTTGATCTGATGCAAGAAAATGCAAAAATTTATACAAAAGAGGCAAGGGAATTTTTAACAAGTCTTAACAATAGACTTATCGTGCTAACTTCTGGCGTGCCGACCACTATCGCAGCGCTAAAGCTTGGGCTAAACTACGAAAGCTACGATCCCAAAAAAGTGAGTGGATATGAGCTTAAAAATGATGATCTTACTTGGTTTGTAAATGAGCTTTTAAAGATGGATGACAAAAGCGCTGACCTGGCGGTTGGAAGAAGCAGAAAGTATCCGCTCATCGCTGGAACGCTGCTTTTAAAAGAGCTTTTAAGCGGGCAAGAAGCGAAATTTATAGTAATAGACGATGGGCTTAGAGAGGGCGTTGGAGCGGCTTATTTAAAAGGCATATTTCAAGAAATTATCACAAAATTTTAGTTATGATTTCAAAAATTTAAAGGAGATAAAATGAGCATAAGAGAGCAAATTTTGGCCGACATAAAAGAGGCTATGAAAGCAAAAGATGAGTTTAAAAGAGACACCTTAAGGACGCTAAATGCGGCGCTTAAGCAGGTCGAAGTCGATCAAAGGATCGAGATGACCGATGAGGTCGTGCTTCCGCTACTTCAAAAAGAGATCAAAAAGAGAGCTGACTCGGTTGAGCTCTATCTAAAGGGAGCAAGAGAGGATCTAGCCAAAAAAGAGCAAAGCGAGATCGAGCTGATCAAGGCATATCTGCCAGCTCAGCTAAATGATGACGAGTTAAAAGATAAGATAAAAAGTATAATTGAAAAGGTTGGTAAAAATTTAGGCGCTGTGATGAAAATGGCAAAAGACGAGATCGGAGCGAGCGCTGAAGCAAAACGCATAAGCATGATCGCAAAAGAACTTTTGGCATAAAACTAGATAAACCCATGTAAATTTTCGCATGGGTTTTAAAAGTTATAGTTAAATTTTATACGCTATAAAAGTATTTTATTTATTTTTAAATTTTTAAAAAGCTACTTTGAAAAAGTAAAATAAATTTACATATTTTTTTAAAAAACCTTGACAAATGGCATTAAAGTCTATATAATTACAACTCTTAAAAACATTGGGGTATCGCCAAGCGGTAAGGCAACTGGTTTTGGTCCAGTCATTCAGAGGTTCGAATCCTCTTACCCCATCCACTTTTAAAAATCCCAAACAACTCTTATCGCGGAGTAGAGCAGTGGTAGCTCGTCGGGCTCATAACCCGAAGGTCGGCGGTTCAAATCCGTCCTCCGCAACCAAATACCAAGGACTTTTACCACCTTTTAACTAAACACCAACTCCCATACCATCACGTATATCATCAACATTTAGATGCACGTAATGCAGGCTACTTTTAATATCTGTGTGACCCATAAAAGCCATCAGTTTATGAGCATTAAATCCCTTCAAACTCACTAACCTAGAAGCCACCGTATGGCGTTAATACGTAAAGTCCGTGTGTGTTGCTAGTCCCTAAATATCCAAGATGGTTTCTCACAGCCCACCACATACGATTTGCAGTATCCTGATTTAGGTGGGTTATAATCAAGTGGTAGGTCTTTGCAGTTATCATAAGGCTAATTAAAAGTGTCAAATTTATTTCGTTAACGTCAAGAGCAATGTTTTTTGTAGTTATGATATAGCTCTTTTAGGTATCAATTAGCACGTTATACGGATTTTCTTCATAAAGAGTTTAAATATTTTTAAATGCTTTTAGCTATTTTTAAAATTTATTTTTAAATTTTTAACAATGGCTTTAATTTACAAACTTTTATCATCAATTAAATTTAGTAGATAAATTTAAATTAACACAAGGCTTTTTATATCTTGTCCGCGACACATCTAACAAGTTCATCTTCATTATCGCTCGGATATTCACTCCAAAAATCAATCTTCAAAATTTTTCCTAACTGCTTTGAATTTTGCAAATCATCCAGCCAACGACCATCTATATAATCAACCTTTTTAACTTCTGAGAGTAGAATTTCTTGTGTTTTTAGCTCGTAAGTTTTTCTAATAAACGATCCATCATAATCATCCTCTTCTTGTGCATCATCAAAAGATCTGTACTTTTCTATACACTCTTCGTATCTCTTATACTCCTCATTTCCACGGTATAGCAAATTCGCACTTTTTTCTAGCCTATGATTTACAAAGTCCATTTGCACTATATACTCTGGCATAGGACCATTATTAACATTACTCAAATACTTTACAAGCCTAAAATCTTTTCCGTCTAGTGCAAAAATATACTCCCAGTATCCGTACTTGCCATAACTATAGAAAAATTTTAGCTCACTATTTTTTATCTCTACTGCAAGCTCTGGTGGAAAATAAGCTCCGCCATCTTCATTTGGGCTCTCAAAGATATCTCTCTTAGTTACTACAGCCTCATATTTGTCGCCATTTGAGAGCAAGATCACGACACCACGACGATTTTTATTTACTATTTGACACCATTTATCATCCTTGGTGCTCTCATCACAACCATCACTAAAAGGTAAAAATTTATCCTTAAAAGTTTCTTGAGTTACCACAACTACATCCTCTATACCATCTTTATTTAGATCACCCTTTATGGCATCATATAGTGCAGTTTGGTTTGGCAATGATGCTTGCACTACCGCTAGCATCTTATCATCTAGCTTAGATAAATTCTCTATCTCATACTCATTGCCAGAAAAAGGTATGCTCATCTGCTTTAGAGTTTTTAGCATAGATGTTGAGTTTTTCTCTACATTACTCGTATTAAGATCTTGAGCAAAGGTAAAATTTAGCATTAAAAAAAGAATACAAACGAGAACTCCAAATTTAAACATTTTTGTTCCTTTATCTTTACATTGCTATATAAATTTAAACTAAAATTTCCCTCTGACCCTTTGCATTTACAGGGCTTAAAACGCCCATTTTTTCCATCTGTTCGATTATATTTGCAGCTTTGTTGTAGCCTATTTTTAAGCGTCTTTGTAGGTAACTGATAGATGTTTTTTGCTCGCTTAAGATGATCTCTTTTGCCTCTTCGTATAGCTCATCAAGCTCATCTTCACCTAGCGCACCAGCAGCTGAGCCTGCATTAGAGCCCTCCTCTGCTAGAAATTTCTCATCGTAAATCACATCTTGTTGCTCTTTTAAGAAATTTACGATCGTCTCGATCTCTTTTTCGCTCGCAAATGGCGCATGCAGTCTGATCACTCCAGGACTTCCAGGAGGCGTAAATAGCATGTCCCCACGTCCTAGCAAGCTCTCAGCTCCCATTTGATCTAGGATGACCTTACTATCGATCCTCTGCCCTACTCTATAGCTTATCCTGCTTGGTAAATTTGCCTTTATAAGACCAGTCACGACATCGACACTTGGGCGCTGAGTGGCGACTATCAAGTGTATGCCACTAGCCCTTGCCATCTGCGCTAGACGGCCTATATAAAGCTCCACATCCTTGCCGCTAGTCATCATAAGATCAGCCAGCTCATCGATGATCACGACGATGTATGGGAACTGCTCGCCGCCCTCACTCTTCATCTTTTCGTTGTAGCTCTCAATGTTTTTTGTGCGAGTTTGGCTCATTATCTTATATCTTCGCTCCATCTCAGCGACCATGTTTGAAAGTGCTGTGATCGCCTTTTTAGCCTCTGTGATAACAGGCGTCAAAAGGTGCGGGATGTCGTTATATATGCTAAACTCAAGCATCTTTGGATCGATCATCATTAGGCGCAAAGTTTGTGGGCTATTTCTATAAAGCAAGCTTAAAAGCATCGCGTTTATGCCCACACTCTTGCCAGATCCTGTTGTACCTGCGATTAGTAAATGTGGGAGCTTTTTGAGGTCAGTCACAAAAGGAGCGCCCACGATATCCTTGCCAAGAGCCATGGTTAGCGGACTGCTCGCGTTTTTAAAGACTTCACTTTCTAAAATTTCTTTTAGATAGATCGTCTCTAAATTTTGATTTGGCACCTCGATACCAACGACGTCTTTGCCAGGGATCGGCGCTTGGATACGGATAGTTTGAGCCTTTAGCGCCATCGCTAGGTCATCTTGCAAAGTGAGGATTTTACTCACTTTGATATGTGGGGCTGGGCGAAACTCAAATGTCGTGACGATAGGACCAGTATAGGTTCGCACCACGTCACCATCTATCTTAAATTTACGCAGCTTATCGAGTAAATTTGAAATTTGCTGGTCGATCTCTGCCTCATTTATATTGTGCGAGCGCTTTGGCGGGTCGTTTAGAAATTTAAGCGGTGGCAAGACAAAGTCTTTTGGTTTTTCGACCTTGCCGCGCTCTATCTGATCAAGAAGTTTTTTGTTTTCAGCCACTTCATTTAAAATTTCAACCCCGCCTATGGTTGCAGGTCTGCTCTCTTGTGCCGGCTCCATCTCTGGCTCTGGTTCAAATTCTGGCTCACTATCTAAATTTGGCTCATCATCATTTAGCACCTGAGCGTCTATAAGCTCTTCTTCTTTTATCTCTTCAGCTTTTGGCTTTTTGCGCTCTATCTTTGGTATCTGCCTTGCCCTTACCTCTTTTACGCTTGCGCTTTTTTCTTCATAGCTATTTGGCTCTTTATCTACAAAAGCCTTTCTTAAAACGATGATAAAATTTTCTCTAAAAGCAAGTCCAAGTGAGATGATAAATATCATAAGTATAGCAACCGCAGTGCCGATAGCGCCGATGACTTCTTTTAGCGCTGAGACTATAAAGCCGCCTATAACGCCGCTATTTGCTCCAGATGTTGTGAGAGCTTGAAACATCAAAAATGCGATAAAAAATAGAAAAATCCCAACTACAAACTGAGCAAAATCAAAGTCAAATTTCTTAAAATTTTTATATACAAAATAGCCTAAAACGATAAGTAAAAATGGATAAACATAGGCTATAAGGCCAAAATATTTAATATTAAAAACGCCAAGGCTTTGTCCAAGTGAGCCTACAAAATCAGCAGTCGGAGCAGCCGTAGCGATGCCAAAATATATAAAAAAACAAACAAAAATAGTAAATAATATATGTCTTAAAATTTTAGATCCTTTTGTTAAAAAGGCTTATTATAGCACGCTTGAGTTTAATTTTTAAAAAATCAGCAAGCTAGGCCTGCTGATTTATCATTTTAGTTTAGGTAGTTTAACAAGCTTAGTTGATTTATCTTAGCGCTTGCTTGAAGAGTAGCTTGATATGAGAGTGAAAGCTGTGTAAATTTAAGATATGACTCTGCATAGTCTGCGTCTATGACGTCATTTTTAACAGTTAGCACATTTACTTTCATGACCTCTGCACGCTGATTTGTCGCAGTTAGTAGCTTTGTTTGAGAGCCTATCTTTGTAAGCTCTTTATTTGCGTGATCTATCAAGTGATCTAGCCTTTTTAAAGCGCCTTGCATGCCGGTATTTCGTGGATCGTGATTGTTAGCATCTGCTCTATAGTAGCCATTTCTAACGGCAAATATCATATCATCAAGGTCTTGAAAGACGCTTGTGCTTGGCTCATCGATACTTAAAGCGTTATTTTCGTTAAAGCTAAATACTGAGCCCTTGCCTTGAGGGTGGCTTGCAGCGCCGGCTGTGTTCATACCAGTGCTATCTCCGTCAAATATATCTCCATTTTTCGCATCATACATGGTTAGCTCTATATTTGTAACAGATTTCGTCTTATCAGTTAAAACCATCCTGCCTTTATCGTCTAAATTTACTTCTACTGCGCCTTTAGTCTTTGACAAAGCGTCTTTATAGGCATTGTAGTTTTGATCTCTTCTTACCTTTTCGATATCTGTATCAAAGTTTGCATTCTCTGCGTGCGGAGGATTTGGGATGTTATCGCTTGCAGCCATCGCTACGATATCCATTAGCTGGCGATATGTAAAGTCGCTTGCATAGGTTCTGTAACTGCCAAATTCATCTGAGTTATAGACGGTCAAATTTCTAGTTGGAGATACCACGCCAGCAGCAGTTGTTGATGTTATTTGAAACTGCACTGGGGTATTTACACCACCTGCTTCGCCCATTTTTACTTTGATGTCATACATTGTGCCAGTGATTGATTTTACTTGAAGACCTATCTCTTGATTATCTATATTGTAAAGCTCTCTCTTTCTAGCATCGACATCTTTTGGGTATAAATTTCTATTGTAGCTCTCTTTTGTGCCAGAGACCTCGCTTAGCTTTGTCTGATCAGTTGCAAACTCGCCTGTTCTTCTAGCTACTTGAGGTAAATTTGCTATTAATTCATTGTCTTTTCGCTCAAATCTAACCTTGTCATAGTCAAATGCGTTTGTCAAATTTCCATCTTTATCAAGGTATTTGCTCTTTGTAAATTCAGTTATATGAACCGTTTTTGGCACAGCATTTGCCATATTTTCAAGGCTTTGTAGAGAATTTATCGTATCAAGGGTATTGTTTGGAGCTATCGCACCACGATTTGCCGCCACAGAAGTAGCTGCAACCATGTGAAAGTCTATAGTTTGATTGCCTTTAGTAAGGTCTTTTATGTTAAATTGTCCGTCGTTATTTATGCTCACATCGACAACTTTTGTCGTCTTTGTGTTGCCAAATTCCATACCGATCTTCTCCATCAAACCAGCCATTGACGTATCAGCACTCATCTTAAATTTACTTGTAAATGTCGTGCCGTCTGGCTTTTTGCCCTGCATGAAAAAGTATGTGTCAGGGAAATTTACATTTGAAGTATCCAAAAAGTCAAAATCAGGCTCGATCGTACCTTTATAAGAGCCGTCACTGCCCACGACTGAGTCGCTTGCGTAGTTTAGACCGATCATATTTTTTATCTTGCTATTTTCATTAAGATATTTTGGCGCATAAGAGATGTCGGTTCTAGTTTGATCAGCTAGCATCACGTTTGTTGTTAAAATTTTGTTGTAGTCGCCATCTTTTCCTAAAAATAGATCAAATCCTGGGATGTTGTAAGGTAGCTCTACCTGCGCGCCAGCTGAAGTTTTCATATAGTCGCGGTTGCCTTGATATTTACCTGAGCCATCGATCGGCTTAGTATCCACAGCACTTCCTGAGAATAAAAACTGCCCATTTATAGAGGTATTTGCGATATTTACAAGGTGGTTTTTAATGCCTTGAAGGTCGTTTGCCAAAGCTTCAAGAGATGTTGTGCTATGCACGTCGCTGGCTGCTTGAACGACTTTTGTTTTAAAATTTTCAAGTTGTTTTTCAAATTCTTGCAGCGCATTGTCCGTGTTTTTTGCAAAATTTACTGACTTACCAGTAGCATCTGCCACTTGAGTGAGAGTGGTCGCTTCATAATCAAGCCTCATCGCATCGTTATAAACCGCAGCACCGTCGTATGGATCTTGAATTTTTAGTCCGTTTGAGAGCTGCTGGTAGCTTTTATTTACGCCAACCATATTTTTTTGATAGTCGTGCAAAGTCTGACTAAAACGTAGTTGATTTGTAATTCTCATAATTTTTCCCTAAATTTTTATTCACTCTAAGCAAGAATAATTCCGCTTTGTGATATATCGGTGAAAATTTGATTTTTTTTAGTGCAAAAAAGTTTTATTGTATAATCTGCCAAAATTTACATATATAAAATAGGAAAGAAAATGGCATTAAAAATCCTCTTCTCACCAAGCGAAAGCAAAATTTCTCTAAATACAAATGATAAATTTGATGGTAAAAATTTGATATTTTCTGAGCTTTTTGGCAAAAGGGCTGAAATTTTAAAAAGATATGATGAGTTTTTAAAAAGTGCAAATTTAGACGAGATAAAAAAGCTTTTTGGACTAAAAGAGCTTGAGGATAGCGAGCAGCTGCGAGAAAGTTTATCTAAAAAAGGTAGCATAAAAGCTATCTTAAGATATGACGGAGTTGCCTATAAGCACCTAAACTACCGCGGACTAAGCGATGAGGCTCAAAAATATATAGATAATAATGTTTTGATATTTTCAAATTTATTTGGGCCAATTTTAGCAAAAGATGAGATAGCTGAGTATAAACTCAAGCAAGGCGAAAAGCTAGCCGGCTTTGATATTTGTAAATTTTATGAGCAAAATTTTAGCAAGGCAGTCGATAGCTTTTTAGAAAATGATGAAATTTTAGATCTTAGAGCTAAATTTTATGAGAAATTTTATGTGGTAAAAAAAGAATTTACGACATTTTGCTTTTTGAAAAACAAAAAGATACTAAGCCACCATGCAAAAGCTTATAGAGGTGAGGTTTTGCGCCAGATCGCAAATGCTAAAGTGACAAACAAAGATGAGCTAATGGCTCTAAATTTTGAAAATTTAAAGCTTGTAGATATGAAAAAGATAGGGCTAAAAAACGAGCTTACGTTTGAAATTTGTGAGTGAAAGTTCAAATTTTGGTCTTTTTTACTAAAAAAATGCAAAAAAAGAGCTAAATTTAGGGAAAAAGTATTGTATTTTTTTTTAAAAGAGTGTAGAATTGCCGCATAACTTCTTAAAAGGATGGTTCATGAAAAAAGCTGAATTTATTCAAGCGGTTGCCGACAAGGCTGGTCTTTCAAAAAAAGATACTCTAAAAGTTGTTGATGCTACTTTGGAGACAATCCAAGCGGTTCTTGAAAAAGGCGATACAATTAGCTTTATAGGCTTTGGTACTTTCGGTACTGCTGACAGAGCTGCAAGGAAAGCTAGAGTTCCTGGAACTAAGAAAGTAATCGACGTTCCTGCTAGCAAAGCAGTCAAATTCAAAGTTGGCAAAAAACTTAAAGAAGCAGTTGCTGCTGGTGCTGCTAAAAAAGGTAAAAAGAAATAATTTTCTTTTTCGGGGAGCAAGTCTCCCCTTTTTCTTTCTTCTCACAAATCTAAAAATTCAATCTTAACTTAGCCCGAGTGGTGAAACTGGTAGACGCGTCAGACTCAAAATCTGATAAGGGCAACCTTGTGTCGGTTCGAGTCCGACCTCGGGCACCATTATAAGCTTAAACGTTTTATAAATTTAGCCGATACTATTTGCAACATCTTTAAAAGGATTTTAGATGAATGTTGCACTGCAAAAATATGATTTTATAAATTTAAATGATTTACAAAATCTCTCCAAAAGATTTTCAAATCATAGCGATCAAAACAGTTCAAAAGTAAATTTAAGCCAGTTTAACGAGCTTTATGAAGCAAATAAAACAGATACTATCTACATAACTGAAGCTGATATCAAAGAATACAACAAACGTCTAGCAACACAAAAAGCAAAAGAAATTTTGAAAGATTACACGCAAAATTTAATAGATAGCAACAATAAAATTTACTCAGACGAACCTTCTAATGGCTTTAGCAAAAACGCCTACTTTAAAAACATAAACGCCACAGATGATGCTGCCATGCTACCTGTCTTAAAAAGTGGCTACTTAGAAAATACAAAATTTAAAAATTTAAACGACTACGCCTACTCAAACACTCTAAAGACAAATTATGGTGAAGTGGAAGTCTTTTTAGACATTTATGGCGATAACGATGAGCTAGGCATTGGAAAGCCAGAAAACAACAGCACACTTTTTAGCTTCGATAGCAATAATGACGGCATGCTAGATCAAAAAGATATGCTCTTTGACAAGCTAAAAGTAAGAGGATACGACAAAGACGGAAATGAAAAAATAGCAAATTTAAGCGATGTTACGGCTAGAGTTGATCTTAGGCAGTTTATCAGCACAAATGTCATAAACCACAATCAAATAGCAAGAGAAGAGCTAAACCATAAAGCAATAATCACAAATAGACCCGATCTTTACGTAGATACAAAAGAGATCGATCACAGGCACTCCTACTACTCCTCAGATCCAAATACCTTATTTGCTGCAGAAAATAGATATGAAAAGATAGGCAAAAATGATATAAATAATTTCTTTAAAAAATACGCTCAAAATGACGGCTGGGTCGATCTAAGACACAATAATATCTTTGGCAAGGATAGCTCTTTTAAAAATTTCGCTTACACAAAAATAGGCTTTGATGAGAGCGCAAGACTAAGCGAGTTTAACCCGATCATCGAGCCAAGCAAAGAGCAGAAAAAAGATGAAAATTTCTCATACACAAAATTTCAAAAAGATAGTTTTATGAAATTTTATAATGACTACAACGCTGAGCTTGATGCACACAATAAGATGATAGAAAATCTTAGCGCTAATTTAAAGAAATTTGACGAAAATGCGGACGCTTACATATCAAAGCTTGAAGATACAAAATCAGCCAAAATGATTGCAATGGAAAATGAATTTAAGCAAGCAACTGGGCTTGATTTTAGCATCTCAAATCTAAAAAAGGTAAAAAAGGCTTTTAGCGCAAATGAAGCCACAGCTGCCACTGCACTGCGAGATAGCGATAGCGTCATAGCTATGAAACTAAATCAAGATGGCACGATAAGACTAAAATTTGATAGCGGCAGAGAGCTGGACGTAAATGAGCTTTACAATGACACTGGCAAGCTAAATACGCCAAGCGAGCTAAAAACTAGCGTAAATTTAGATGCAAAAAAGATGGATGATGGGCAGCTAAATGGGCTAAATTTCAATGATATCGGCGTCATGCAAAATGGCAAAATCACAAGCTTGAAAGATGCTGGAGCAATAGCTATCATCAACCTATCAAATAAATTTGAGAGTAAATTTTTAATCAGCCTAAATAGCGGCAAAAGCATATCTGCAAGAGAAATTTATAATATCAGCTATCTTGAAAACGATCTAAAAAATAAAGAAAAGATAGATGAGAGGGATAAATTTTACAAAAAGGTTGATACTAGGGTTTAAATTTGAGGGTAAAATCCAAAAAAGTTTATTGTAATTTAATCTTTTGGGGCATATAATCAACTCTTTGTAAATTCCAAACTTAAAAGAGACTGCTATGAATTTCACACCACTTTTTGCAATATTTTTCATAATCGCAACTGGTTTTTTTGCTAAAAAAGTCGGCATTGTTGAGCAAAAGCACTCGATCCCTTTTGTGGATTTTGTCCTTTGTTTTGCAATGCCTGCGCTAATCTTTGATAAAATTTACCACGTAAATGTCGATGCCTCGCTTATAAATACGATCTTAATAGGCTTTGCCTCAACCGCCATTAGTGCTGCTTTAGCATTTGTCATAGGTAAGGTTTTTAAATTTACCAAAATAACAACCGTCAGTATGGTCATGCTAAGCCTTTTTGGTAACACCCTATTCGTCGGTATGCCTGTCATTCAGGGCTTCTTTGGCGATGCGATGGTAAATGAGGTTATCTTTTACGACCAAATAGCCACTGGTATCCCGCTTTCTATCCTTGGACCACTCATCCTATCTTTTGCCGCACCAGAGAAGGTTTCGCTATTTCAAAATACAATGAAAATTTTAAAATTTCCACCATTTATCGCGCTTATTATGGGGCTTGTCTTAAAAGAAGTCCCGCTTCCAGATTTTATCTTTGCGCCACTTAGGATGTTTGAAGGCAGCGTCACTCCAGTGGCACTTTTTGCGATCGGCGTTGGTCTTAACTTTAGCAGTATCACAAGCTCATATAAAGGCGTTAGTGTCGTGCTTTTGTGCAAGATGATCTTGCCAGCTATCGTATTTTTCATCATATTAAAAGTCTCAGGTATCCAGATGAGCAAAACTTGGGTCGTTGGTCTCTTTCAATGTGCGATGCCAACATCAGCTCTTGCAAGTGCGATGGTCATAAAAGCTGGACTTGATAGCTCACTAGCCATCTCATCAGTTGCTATTGGCGTGCTTTTTTCATTTATCACGCTTCCAGTTATCTATTTTGTATTTGCGTAAATTCACACTTATTTCACACTAAGTGACTACAATTGCAACATAATTTAATTTAAAGGAGACTTTATGAAAAAGTTAATCTTAGTTGCACTTGGTGCTATGTTTATGTTTGGCGGTCTTGCAAATGCTACTGAAATGATGCAAAAGGACAAGATGGGCAAAGATGAGATGATGAAGAAAGAGCAGATGATGAAAGATGATATGTCTAAAAAACATCCTGTCAAAAAACACGAAGCTAAAAAAGAAGACATGGGCATGAAAGACGACATGGGTATGAAAAAAGACGACATGGGCATGAAAGACGAAATGAAAAAAGATGACATGGGTATGAAAAAAGACGACATGGGCATGAAAGACGAAATGAAAAAAGGCATGTAAAGGCACTTGATGGTCAGAATTTTGCTCGTTGAAGATGATGAAACATTACTTGATCTAATAAGCGAGTATCTGGGCGAAAATGGTTACGATGTCACCACTACAAACAATGCCAAAGACGCACTAGATCTTGCATACGAGCGAAATTTTGACCTACTTATACTAGACGTCAAACTCCCGCAAGGCGACGGCTTCTCCCTACTTTCATCGCTACGTGAGCTTGGCGTCACAACACCTAGCATATTTACCACCTCGCTAAACACCATAGACGACCTTGAAAAAGGCTACAAAAGCGGCTGCGATGACTATCTAAAAAAGCCATTTGAGCTAAAAGAGCTACTTATCCGCATGCAAGCTCTCATAAAAAGAAATTTCTCACACCAAAACGGCGAAGATATCAAAATTTTAGATGATCTTTGCTTTCACCCACAGAGCAAAACTCTAAGTAAAAACGGCGAAAATGTAAATATCTCGAGCAAAGAGAGCGACCTGCTCGCCCTATTTTTGCAAAACAAGGGCAAAATTTTAACCAAAGATGAAATTTTTAATAAAATTTGGAAATTTGACGAGGAGCCAAGCGAGCTTAGCCTTCGTGTATATATCAAAAATTTACGCCAAATTTTAGGCAAAGATGCCATTTTAAACAAGCGTGGAGACGGCTACATCTATGTCTGAAAAGACGCAAATTTTATTTAAAATTTTATCCCTCTATCTTGTTAGCTCCGTGCTCTTTCTGGGCTATTTTTTCATAAATGACTATAAAAATAAAAAAAACGCGCTCATCTTAAACGAGGTCAAAATGCTAAAAGAGATAAAGATGGGCATTTACATGAAAGCAAGGACAAATGGTCTTAGTTCGGTTTCAAGCCTAACAAAAGAAAAAGGGGTAAAAGCTTGCATCATCTCAAAAAATGGAGCGAAAATTTATCAAGACTTTGCCTGCGAAAATATAGATAAAGAAAAAAATATAAATTTGATAAACGGCAAGGTCACGATCTTTGAAAACATCCAAAGCATGGATAACGACATAACAGACGAGCTATCTAGCGCTGAGATATTTTTAGTAGGCAAGGACATCAAAAAAGAGATATTATCCCTTGTAATTTCATGCGTTGTGGATGCTATATTTTTCCTTTTTATACTGCTTTTCATCGCCTTTTACTTAGCAAAACTGAGCCTAAAGCCACTTTATGAAAAGATAGATACGCTAAATCACTTCATAAAAGACTCAACGCACGAGATAAACACGCCCCTAAGCGTCATCTCGATGAGCATAGAAACGGCCGATCGTGACAACCTAAATGAGCGAAATTTAAAGCGTTTTAACAACATCAGCCTTGCCGCAAAGAGCCTAGGCAGCATCTACGATGCGCTCGTTCATCTAAGCTTTAACCTCGATAAACCAAGTAAAAAAGAGCTAATCGATCTAAATTTACTAACCACGCAAAGACTTAGCTACTTCTCGCCATTTTTTGCTAAACGCGGGCTTAAGATAGATGCTAGCCTAAAGCCAAGCTTCATAAACGCAGACCTTGAGGATGTGAGTAAAATTTTAGACAACCTCTTAAGCAACGCCTCAAAATATGCAGCGCCAAATTCAAAGGTTAGCATCGTTTTAGAGCCAAATTTCTTTAGCATAAGTAACTCTGGGCGCGGCATCAGCAAAGAGGATCAGATGAAAATTTTTGATCGCTACACGAGATTTAACGACGATCAAGGCGGCTTTGGCATAGGGCTAAATTTAGTCAAAGAGTGCTGCAAGAAAAATGGCATCACCGTAAAATGCACAAGCGAGCTTGATGGCGAGACTACGTTTTTGCTCTCTTGGCAGAGTTAAATTTAAAACCACTCTACTCTAAATAATAAAATTTATTAAAAAAGAGAATTTATATCCAAAATTTATTTTTGATAAATTTTATTAATATTATAATCCTTTTACAAAATCTTAATCAAGGAGAAAAGTATGAAACTACTTGAAAAATATGGGCTTTTCATAAATGGTGAGTGGCGCGACGCAAAAGACGGTGCTACACTTGATGCCAAAAATCCAGCAAACGGCGAACACCTTGCAAAGATCGCTGACGCTACCGAAGAAGATGTAAATGACGCAGTTCGTGCTGCACGTGAAGCTTTTAATAAATTTAAACACACCACAGTTAGCGAGCGCGCAAAGCTGCTAAACAAGATCGCTGATATCATCGATGAGCACAAAGAGCACCTCGCAAAAGTTGAAAGCATGGACAACGGCAAGCCAATCCGTGAGACGCTAAATGTCGATATCCCTTTTGCAGCAGAGCATTTTAGGTACTTTGCTGGCGTTATCATGGGCGAAGAAGGCAGCGCAAATGTGCTTGACGAGAAGCAACTCTCTATCGTTTTACGCGAGCCAATAGGCGTCGTGGGTCAGATCGTGCCTTGGAATTTTCCATTTTTAATGGCAGCTTGGAAGCTAGCTCCAGTGATCGCAGCAGGCGATGCGAGCGTGTTTAAGCCTTCAAGCGAGACAAGCCTAAGCGTGCTTGAGCTATTTAGGCTGATAGATAAAATTTTGCCAAAAGGTTTGATAAACATAGTAACGGGCAAAGGCAGCAAGAGCGGCGAGTGGATCAAAAACCACCCAGGCCTTGACAAGCTAGCATTTACTGGCTCAACCGAGATCGGCCGTGATATCGCCATAGCTGCGGCTCGCCGTATCATCCCAGCTACACTTGAGCTTGGCGGCAAGAGCGCAAACATCTTCTTTAGCGACGCAAATTTAGACAAGGCGCTTGACGGCCTTCAGCTTGGAATTTTGTTTAACCAAGGTCAAGTTTGCTGCGCGGGATCGAGAATTTTCGTAGAAGAGAGCTTTTATGAGAAATTTATAGAGGCTGCGGTTAAGAAATTTAGCACTATAAAAGTTGGCGATCCACTTGATCCTAACACTCAAATGGGCTCTCAGATCAATAAAAAACAAGCTGAACAAATCCTAAACTACGTCGAGATTGGCAAAAAAGAAGGTGCAAAAGTGGCAGTCGGTGGCAAAGCATACACAGCAAATGGTTGCGACAAGGGCGCATTTGTCGAGCCAACGCTGCTAGTTGATGTGACAAACGATATGAGAGTGGCTCAAGAAGAAATCTTCGGACCAGTTGGCGTTGTCATCAAATTTAAAGATGAAGCCGAGCTTATCAAAATGGTAAATGACAGCGAATACGGCCTTGGTGGTGGAATTTTCACGCAAGACATCACAAAAGCACTTCGCGTTGCAAGGTCTATGGAGACTGGCAGGGTCTGGATCAACACTTACAACCAAATCCCAGCAGGCAGCCCATTTGGCGGATACAAAAACTCAGGTATCGGCCGTGAGACGCACAAGATCATCCTTGAGCACTACACTCAGATGAAAAACATCATGATCGATCTAACTGGCAAGGTTAGCGGCTTTTACGCACAATGATTTTAGGGGGTTTAGCCCCCTCTACTGCTTTAAATTTCATAAATAACTTTTCTTTCTAATTTTATCAGCAAATAACAATCTTTATTTTTAAGTTTAATAGACTAAAATTTGGCGCAAAGGAGAAAATTTGAGCGAGCAAATTTACATTATCGGCGACGTTCACGGCTGTTTTAACACGCTTTTAGAGCTTATCAAGCAGTTTCCAAACAAAGAAAAATCTCAAATTTGCTTTGTTGGCGACGTGATAGATCGTGGGCTTTTTAGCTGCGACGTGGTCGAGCTTATCATGCAAAATAACTATAAAATGGTAATGGGAAATCACGAGCGAAGGCTGCTAAGTAATAAACTTGAATTTCTAAACAACAAAGTGCCATTTGACAGGAGCTGGTTCTTTGGAAACGGCGGAGAAGCGACATATAGATCATATCTTGGACAAAGCGTAGAGTTTAAGCAAAGGCATGTGGATTTTTTAGAAAGCAGGCCAGTTTATCTGGAATTTAAAGAGTGCAAAAACCAAAATGGCGAGCATCTAGTCGTCTCTCACTCAGCCGTTGGCAATATGTGGGAGCTAAGAAATGACAAATATGCTAGTGAAGAGTTTAAAAGGCATCTGCTCTCAGGCAGAGGCGACGAGATGCAAGTTAGTGGCATCTTTAACGTCTATGGTCACACGCCAGTAAGAGAGGTGAAATTTTATAAAAATAGCGCAGATATCGACACAGGCTGCGTTTTTAACGAAGTTGGTTATGATAAACTAAGTGCGTTAGAGTTTCCATCGATGAAAATTTATACGCAAAGAAATATTGAAAATTTTAACAAAAAGGATAAAGATGTGGTTTTCTAAAAAGAGTTCTAGCTTTGCTAGCAGGGTTGATAAATTTTGGAGCGAATTTGGTAAAAATTTAGACAAGATCAAGCAAAATTTAGAGGATAAAAATTACGAATCTGCAAGTAAAATGACTGAGGAGGCTCTAAATTTATGTTTAGTTGATCCAACCTTTATGATAGGCCTTGTTAATGACAAGATCGATCTAGTGCTAACACCAGAAGGGATGAAATATAGGCTTTTTTGGCTTAAATTTATCAAATCACGCATGCCAAAAGAGTATGAGACAAAGCTTACTTGCACGCTTGGCAAACCACGTGCACCGCGCGAAGTAGCCACTATACAGATGTATGGCGTGAGTGTTGATGCAAACGAGGTCATGGTCTATGCAAATTTTGAAGAAAAAAGCGTGGATATGTGCCTATACAACGAGACTTTAAGCAAGCTAAAAAGCGAAGATGAAAACAAGGCCTACACGCTAGCTTTTATACTTTGCGACAACGTTGTTGGCGAGACGGCGATGATAAACACGCTTGGAGAGTTTGAGATCGTGGACGAGCCAAGAGAAAAAGGCGTACCACTAATCGACTTTGCCGATCTTATAGATGATAAATTTGGCAAAGAGGCATCAAGCGAACCGCTAAAGCAGTTTAGCTTTTACGAGCTAGAGCCTCGCTCAGATACACTAAGAGATGATGTTTTTATGGGATATACAAGCCTAATCCCACTGCTAAATGAGTACTATGACGGCAAAAGCGATATCTATAATGAAGCCTACGAGCTTGGTATAAATTTCTGCTTTTTAGTATTGTATCACGGTGGCGACGTGCAGTTTGGCATTGATAGCAAAACTAAGATAGAAGATGAGCTTGAAACTAGCACTTTTTGCGAAGGCATGGGCGCAGCGACTGGCACTAAGTACTCTTATGTTGATCTCATCTGCTTTGATAAAGACGAGCTTGAGAAAAAGGCTAAAGAATTTAGCAAAGAGCTTGATATAAAGATAGAAATTTGCGAATTTAAACGCTAGATACATAAAATTTCACGTAAAATATTGCATATTCTGCTAGCTGGTAAATTTACAAATTGCCAGCTAACAATAAATTTATCCTTTAAATTTAGAGCTGTTTGAGAGATAGGCGCAAAACTTAAGCCCATATAAAAAGATGATCCACGAGATGTAGATCCACACAAAGAAGAAAAGTACGGCTGAAAATGAGCCATAGACGCTTAGGTAGGTCTTGTTGTAAAGGACGTAATAGACAAAGGCTGACTTGCCAAGATACCAAACAAGCGAGGCGGCAAACGAGCTAAAAAACGCGCTTTTAAATTTTATCTCGTCATTTACTGAGATGAGATATGTGACGCAAAATATCGCCCAAATGATGAGATATGGCACTATGCTTAAGAAATTTATCGAGCTTGTGATCACGTTTGAATTTAGCATATCCTGAATGAAGCTTGATAGATAAAAGCTGCCAGCAAGGCCAAGTGGCGCAAGCGTGATGAGCGTCCAGTACGAGCTAAGTGCCGACCAAAATCCCCTAGCCTTGCTAGCTCTTGTCACTTTTAAGACTACGTATTCATAATCGCTAAAAAACATAGCCGAAGTAAATATCATCGCCACAAAGCCAACTATGCCTAAATTTCCGCTATTTTGAAGAAAATTTTGCAAGTAGTTTGAGATAATCTCTTGGTTACTTGGCAAAAGAGCTGAGAAGACAAAGTCTTGAATTTTGGCGTAATAATCCTCAAAGCTAGGCAGTTTTGTAAAGATAGAAAACGATATAAGAAGTATAGGTATGATCGATAAGATCGTATGAAAACTAAGGCTTGCTGCGTAGTGAAAGAGCTCTTTGTCCTTAAGAGCAGCTAGCAAATTTAAACCACTCTTTAAATCGCTCTTGCTTAAGGACAAACGGCTCATTTATCAGTTATCTTCTTCAAAAAGTTTTTCGTAGTGAGCGTCGTAGTTGTTGATGTGCTCGCTATTTAGTTTCCAAAATACAGTGTCTATGTCGCTAACTCTTGTGTAAAATGGTAGTTGATAGTACTCAACCTCGCCAGTTTTAAACTCTTTTAGCACCTTAAAGCTTTGGCAATCAGCAAAAACGCTTCTGCCATCCATCGCGACAAAGATAAGTCCAGCTGCACTTTGAGCGCACATCTTTCTAAAGTCATCTCTGCTTGGATTTGGCTTGTATTCGTAGCTTAAGTATGCTCCGACAAGGTCTGGGTGGATAAATATCATATTAGGAAATGCGCCCAAAACCTCTTCATAAATTTCTTTATTTGGCACGACGATTAGTGAGCGGTTATAAAGGTAGTTTAGCACGACTATATCACCACTTGCAGGTGCGATGCCAGGGAGTGGAAGAGCCTTTTGCTCGAGCAGATCAAAGACCTCAAATCTAACCTTTGCAAAGCCGGCATTTTTAGAGACAACGCTCACTCTTGCTATGATAGAACTATCAGTGTCAAATTTGTGAAGCACGACACCGCTTGATCCGATCAAAATTTCAGGACTATCAACTATCGTTGCTGTGCCGTCACTCTCGACGCTAATAAGAGGAGTTCTATACTCATTTAAAGAAAAATCAGCCCCAAAAGCAAAGCCAAAAAACAGCGATAAAATCACGATTATACGTTTCAAAAATATCTCCTAAGTTTAAATTTTTAGAGCGATTATAGCCTAAAATGCTTTATCTTTTGCAAAATTAAAGCAAGTTTTAGTTAAAATCCCATCCAGCTTTTTAAAAGGATATCGATGCCTCGTATTTTTGTGATTTTTGCAATATTATGTATAAATTTATATGCCATAAAACCAACTGTCGATGAGCTTAGTTGGCCAAATGGCAGCAGCTTTTTAAATTTCCTAGAGACAAATAAAATCCCACTTTCACTTTACTACAACCTAGCAAGCGAAGATCAAGAGCTAACAGAAGAGATCATAGCCGGCACAAAATATCAAATTTACAAAGACGATAACGGCGAGGTTAAACAAGCTCTCATCCCAGTTAGTGACGAGCTTCAGATACATATTTATAGAGATGACAAGGGTAAATTTCAGCTTGAGTTTATCCCGATCTTATACCAAAGCGAAGACAAAGTTTTAGCCCTAAAAGTAGATAAATCAGTCTCTGAAGATATCTTTGACTACACTGGCTCTGGCACGCTAGCACTTGGTTTTAAAGAGGTTTTTAGCGGCAGCGGGATCGATTTTAAAAAGATAAATAAAGGCGATACGATCGCTATTGTCTATAACCAAAAGCTACGCATGGGGCGCTCTTTTGGCACGCCTGAAATTTACGCAGCGATGATAGAGACTAAAAACAAACGCTATGTGATGTATAAATTTGAAGATAAATTTTATGATAAAAACGGCAAGAAAAATGACAAATTTTTGCTCGTTCGCCCTCTTGCAAACGCTAGGATCACATCAAATTTCACTCTAAAAAGATGGCATCCGATCCTTCAAAGATATAGAGCGCACCTTGGAGTTGATTACGGTGCTCCAAAAGGCACACCGATCAAGGCTGCAGGCGATGGCACGGTCAAATTTGTCGGTCAAAAGAGTGGTTATGGCAGAACTGTCATCATCTCTCACGCTGGCGGCTACGAGACACTTTATGCCCATCTAAATGGCTTTGCAAAGGGCATAAGAAGCGGTCTTAAAGTAAAACAAGGCACGCTAATAGCATACGTTGGCACAAGTGGCATGAGCACTGGCCCTCACTTGCACTTTGGCCTCTATCTAGGTGGCAAGCCGATCAATCCAGAAAGCGCCATCAAGGTCGTAAAAAACATAGAAGACAAGAAAGAGTCGGCTAAATTTAAAGCAGTCATAAATAGAAATGATGAGCTGATAAGACAAGCTCTAAGCAACGACAAAGAGTATCACAAGGTGGAATTTTTCCCTAACGTAATAGATTTTTAAAGGTAAAACTTGAGCCAAGAACTAGAAGAAGCAAAAGAGCTGATAGATCAGCACTTAGATGAAAATTTAGAAGACGGCGAGCTCTCTGCTTACGAGCTAGCCCAGCATCTTAAAACACTTAAAAAGCACGATGAAGAGCTTTTTGCCAAGTATCTTGAAAAGCTAGATCCTGAAATTTTGGGTGATGTGGCGATAGAGTTACCTGATCACATGCTAAAAGACGTGATCGACACGCTCCCAGCTGAAAAGATCGTAGAAGCGCTTGAAGAGCTAGAGAGTGACGATGCGACAGACCTACTTCAATACATCGAAGATATCGATGAAGACAAGGCTAGAGAGCTTTTTAACGAGCTAGATAAAGAAAATCAAAACGAAATTTTAAGACTTAGAAGCTATGACGAAGATAGAGCTGGTGCGCACATGCAAACAGAGCTATTTTCAGCTCATCTTGAAGAGAAACTTGGCAGCGCAGTCGCAAGACTAAGACAAGAGAAGCAAGAAGGCAAACTAGAAAATGTCTCACAGCTTTTCATCATCGATAAAAATAGTGTCTTGCAATACGCCATCCCGCTTGAAGATCTCATCCTTTTTGACTTTACAAAGACGCTAAAACAAAATATCGAATCAACCCAGATCGACCACTACAAGCCTCACATGGCAAACGATATGGATCTCATGCAAGATGTCGCTGATATGTTTCAAGAGTACGATCTAAATGTTATCGCAGTTACAAGTAGCACTGGCATACTGCTTGGTCGTATCACGGCTGATGATATCCACGACTACATCCAAGAGAGCGCAACAGAGCAAATTTATAACCTAGCTGGCGTTGATGACGAGTCAGAAGAGGATGATACGTTATTTAAAGCTGGTCGTGGACGTGCGGTTTGGCTTGGTATAAATTTACTAACAGCCCTTTTTAGCTCATCTATCATCGGACTTTTTGACGAGACGATCGCAGCTTACGTCGCACTTGCCGTGCTTATGCCAATAGTCGCTTCAATGGGTGGCAACACCGGCACACAAGCACTTGCCGTTACAGTTCGCCGCTTGGCACTTGGCGAGATAGAATTTAAAGATGCAAAGAACGTTTTAAAGCGTGAGGTGACGATCTCACTCGTAAATGGCCTCATCTTTGGCGCTATCATGGGCGTGATAGCCGCTGTTTGGTTTGATAAAGGCATGCTTGGCGTAGTTATTGGCCTTAGTATGGTTACAAATTTGTTCTTCGCTGGCTTTTTTGGCACGATCATACCTTTGACGCTAAGGCGCTTTAACATCGATCCTGCCGTTGGCTCGGCGGTCATTCTTACTACATTTACTGATGCGATAGGATTTTTTAGCTTTTTAGGACTTGCAAAATGGATACTACTATAACAAATTTAGAAATTTTACCTCTTGGTGAGTCAAAATACCTAAAGCCATTTAAGATGAAATTTAAACAAAATGGCTTGCAAAGGGACTGGGACTGCGTCAAGGTGATGAATAGCGTTAGTATATTTTTATATCACGAGGAAAAAGATGCATTTTTGTTTGTCAAGCAGTTTCGTCCAGCCGTTTGGTACTCGCAAGAAAAAGAAGGCATCAAAACAAACGAGCAAGGCTTTACTTATGAGCTTTGTGCAGGGCTTATGGATAAGGGGCTAAGCGAAGAACAAACCGCTAGAGAAGAGGCAATCGAAGAGGTCGGATATGAGCTAAAAGAGATGGAGCGCATCACGATGACTTACGGTGCTTTTGGCTTTGGCGGTAACATGCAAACGATGTTTTACGCAAAGATCAATGAAAGCATGAAGGTAAATTCAGGTGGTGGCGTTGATGGCGAAGATATCGAGCTAGTTTTTATAAAACGAGAAGATATGATGAAATTTGCCTTTGACGAGAGCAAGGTCAAGGGCTTTGGGCTCATCTTTGCCTACTTGTGGTGGGAGAAATTTAAAGGCTAAAAAGAGACCTTTTTGATGAGCGCAAAGACAACAACCGCCACAACAAAAATGCCAACTAATATAATGTAATCCGACATAAAAAACCTTTACGTTTAAAATTTGCACTATTGTAACTAAATTTTTAACAAAATAAGAACTTTATAACCGCACATATCATAAAATAATCAAAAATCATAAGGAGAAAATGATGAGCGAAAACGAAACTCTTTTTATCAACCGCGAATTAAGCTGGCTACGCTTTAACTCAAGGGTGCTCGCTCAGTGTGAAAAGGATATACCTTTACTTGAAAAGCTAAAATTTATAGCCATTTATATGACAAATCTTGATGAATTTTATATGATAAGAGTGGCCGGACTAAAGCAGCTTTTTGCAGCTGGAGTGACGACAAGTAGTAGTGACGGCATGAGCCCTCTTGATCAGCTAAGAGAGATCAGAAAGTACCTGCAAGATGAGCAAAATTTAGTCGAGGCTCACTACAAAAACACTGTTGATGCGCTTAGTAAAGAGGGTCTTTTTATCAAAAACTATGACGAGCTTGATGATAGTTTAAAACAAAAATGCGACGAATACTTTTTCTCAAACATCCTGCCAGTCATCGTGCCAATCGCTGTTGATGCGACACATCCATTTCCGCACCTAAACAACCTTAGCTTCTCGCTTGCCGTTAAGCTAGCTGACATCGAGCATCCTGAAATTTTAAAATACGGCATGATAAGAATTTCAAGAGTTTTGCCAAGATTTACCCAGCCAAGTAGCAACGTTTTTGTGCCGATTGAAACGATCGTGCACCGCCACGCAGAAGAAATTTTCCCAGGGTATAAGCTCATTAGCTCGGCTGCTTTTAGAGTGACAAGAAACGCTGATATCGTCATCGAAGAAGAAGAGGCGGATGATTTTATGATGATACTTGAGCAAGGGCTAAAGCTTCGTAGAAAAGGGGCTTTTGTGCGTATGCAGATAGACAAAGATGCAGACGCTGATATCTTAGAGTTTTTAAATTTCCATATGAAAATTTTTCACAAAGATATCTACTTTTCAAGCATCCCACTCACACTTAGCTCTCTTTGGGAGATAGCTGGGAGCAAGAACTTCAGCCACCTAGCAAACCCACCATACGCCCCAAAAACCCTGCCTCCATTTGGCAACGGCGTCTCGATCTTTGATGCTATAGATAAAGAGGATGTGCTGCTAGTTCATCCATTTGAGAGCTTTGATCCAGTCGTTAGCTTTATAAGAGAAGCGAGCAAAGATCCAAAGGTGATCTCGATACGCATGACGCTTTACAGGGTCGATAAAAACTCACCGATCATCCAAAGCCTGATAGACGCTGCAAGCGACGGCAAGCAAGTAACTGTAATGGTCGAGCTAAAAGCAAGGTTTGATGAAGAAAATAACCTCCACTGGGCAAAGGCGCTTGAAGATGCTGGCGCACACGTGATATATGGCATCACAGGCTTTAAAGTCCATGCAAAAGTTAGCCAAGTGATCCGCCAGATCGGCGATAAACTCAAATTTTACATGCACTTTGGCACTGGCAACTACAACGGCAGCTCAGCTAAAATTTACACCGACGTTAGCCTATTTACGAGCAAAGAGGAATTTAGTCAAGATACGACCTCGTTTTTTCACATCCTCTCAGGATATAACAAAAACCGCCGCCTAAACGCCCTTAGCATGTCGCCCTTTCAGATAAAAGAGCGCATAATAGAAAAGATAAGAGTGGAGGCCAGCAAAGGCAGCGAAGGTAGGATCATCGCTAAGATGAACGCGCTAATAGACGAAGATGTGATAAACGAGCTTAGCCGTGCTTCAAACGCAGGCGTGAAGATCGACTTAATCGTCCGAGGTGTCTGCGGACTAAGGCCTGGCGTAAAAGGCAAAAGCGAAAACATAAGAGTTCGCTCGATCATAGGCAAATACTTAGAGCACGCCAGAATTTTATATTTCAAACACGCTAATCCAAAAATTTACATCTCAAGCGCTGACTGGATGCCACGAAATTTAGAGCGCCGCTTGGAGCTCATGACGCCTATCTTTGAGCCAAGACTTCAAGAGAGATTGCTTGAAATTTTAGAGCTTCAACTAAGCGATAACGACCTAGCATTTGAGCTACAAAATAACGGCGAATACACAAAAGTAGCTAGACGCGAGGGCGAAAAAGTGATCTCTTGCCACGAAGTTTTAGAAAACTACATCTCTAAAATTTACAAATCCGTCAAAAAAGACACCGACAAAGCAAAAGCAGATATGCTTGCAAGCAAGCTTTTAAAAGAGAGCTAAAAGATAAATGGCTTTTAAATTTAAGTTTAGAAGCCATTTTTACCCTAAATCCTAGATCTTAAATCCAAATTTCTAAATTTTCATATACTTTAAATTTACATTATAAACCTCTATAATGCTAACTTTTATCGCATAATAATTTTTATATATAAATTACTCATAAAATTTCATAATTAATTATCAAATTTTATATTTTAAATATTACATAAGCATAGGCGTTATAATATTTAAACAAATCCCAAATCAAAGGAGGCTTTATGAAAGATAGTAGTGATACTAAAAAACTCATCATCGGTACGATCACACTTGCAATTGCGATCGTTTTCTTCGGAGGTTTTTTACAAAATACCTATGGTGGCATCTTTGACTTTAGCAAACTTGCTGGTCAATTTCCAGAATGGTTTAAAACAGGAAGCGGCACTAGCGCAAAAGGCGGCTTTTTATTTGCCCTTAGCCTTGCCCCTGCCGTCATGCTCGCACTTGGCTTTGTTGCTATTTTTGAGAAATACCATGCACTTTACGCAGCTTCAAGACTGCTAACACCTGTTTTAAAACCACTTATTGGAATACCAGGATGTTGCTCTATCTCTTTGATAGCAAGCACGCAAAGCACCGACGCAGGCAGCTCAACGGCTAAATTTTTGCGTCAAGATGGCCTCATCTCACACAAAGAGCTTCTCATCTTTGCAGCGTTTCAGTTTAGCGCTGGTGCGATGATCACAAATTTCTTATCTTCATTTGCTCCGGTTTTACTAGTGACTGACAAAGCTGGCAACACAGCCCCTGCTACCATAGCCATGGTGCTTGGCATAGTCTTTGTCTTTAAAATTTTAGGAGCAAATTTGATGAGACTTTATGTCAAAAAATTTGTCAAAGATGATGAGGAGTAAGAGATGACTGAAAATAAACTAATAACCGACGTATTTGTAGAGGGCGCTAGAAAAGGCTGGGACATTGCCGTAAAAAACACTATCCCAAACGTGCTTATGGCCTTTGTCATCATTCACATCCTAAAAGTATCTGGCGCGCTTAGCGTGATAGGCAAATTTCTGGGGTTTATCATGCTTCCACTTGGTCTTCCAGGTGAGTCCATAGCCGTTTTCATGGCTGCATTTTTGAGCTGGGGCGGCTCAGCAGGCGTGCTAGTAGCGCTTGTTGGAGATGGTACACTAAATGCAAACGATATCGCTGTCTTGCTTCCTGGCATGGCGCTAGTTGGCTCGACTGTGCAGTACATGGGACGAGTTTTAGGCGTGCTTGAAGTACCAGGCAGACACTATCTCGTGCTTTTTGGAATTTGCATCCTAAATGCCTATTTAGCAATGTTTGTGATGAGCTTGCTCGTATAAGGATAAAAGATGAAAGATAGTGAAATAAATGAATATTTAGCCGATTTAAAGGAGCTAACCGACATCGAAAGCCCAACTTCAAGCATAGATGGCGTAAATGAAGTTGCAGCTTGGTTTAAAAAAAGAGCTGAAATTTTAGGCTTAAAAAGCAGGAGCATAGAGCTTGGCACTGACAAGGTCGCTCCTTGCCTTTTCATCTCAAACGACCTTGAGACAAAAAGCTACGACTTTTTATTCATCGGACACATGGACACCGTTTTTCCTGTGGGCACAAAGGCTGATGTGCCATTTAGCAAGATAGATGAGCGCATCAACGCACTTGGCGCGATCGACGATAAAGGCGGCAGCCTGCTCTCGCTTTACGTCATCAAAGAGCTTGATCTTAGCAAACTAAAGATCGGCCTCTTTTTAAACTCACATGAAGAGACTGGCTCAAATTTCGCCAAAGACGCCATAAGAGAGCTAGCCAAGAAGTCTCGCTACGCCCTAGTCGTCGAGCCTGCAAGAGAAGATGGCTCGATGGTGGCTACTAGAAAGGGCGTGATCTCTTATGTGCTAAATTTCCGTGGCGTTAGCGCGCACGCTGGCAACCACCCAGAGCGCGGCCGTTCGGCTGTCGTGGAGGCTGCAAATTTCATCGTTGAGCTTTCAAAACTCACTGATTTTAAGGCTGGTCATACATTTAATAGTATAATGACAAAAGGTGGCGACGCCCAAAACGTCGTGCCAGACTTTGCCAGTGTGACATTTGAGATGAGATATCGCCACGCTAGCTCGGTAGAGTTTTTGCATAAGAAAATGGACGAAATTTTATCTCATCCGATAGTGTCAGAAGTGAGCTGTGAGCGCATCCTTATAAACGAAGAAGGGCCGATGATAGACGAGGTAAATTTGCCAAATATCAAAAAAGTCTTTGACGAGGCTGCGAAGGCCACTGGCACAAAGGTCACTTGGGTCAATGCTGGCGGACTAAGTGATGGCAATATCAGCGCATCGGCAGGATGTCCTACGATAGACGGCCTTGGTCCAACTGGTGGCAACATGCACACGAAAAACGAATATCTAGAGATAAACTCAGTCGTTAAAAAGTGCAACCTCATAGTTGAAGCGATCAAAAAACTTTCGTAGTTTAGGCAAGCTATATGCTTGCCTAATTTTTAAATTTATAACATTACAGCGATCAAAACCTACCCAAATATCTCAAATTTATGAAATAGCTCAGGCTCATCTTTCACTACGCCACGCTTCACAAGCTCAGCCACCACTTCGCGCTTGCAGTCAGTTTGCATAGGCCAACCACGCGTGTAGCCCTCTAGCTCACTCTTGCTCGTCGCATCCACGCAGAAATTTTTGATTTCACCACGCAAATAGGCGTTTTGCTATGCGTTTTAAACTACCTAAGCTCCCTGACATTTGGCGTAACGCTTTGAAATTTAGCCAAAAGTTCATCGTTGCTTTAAAGGCTAAATTTAACTCCAAATTTATCACGCAGTTTTAGCGAAAGTAAATTTTCACATTGGTGCAAGCTCTAAATTTGTTATAAAAGCAAAACCACCTAGCAAACTGTGTCATCGACATCAGCAGCTATACATATAAAAAACTGGCATTCACGAGAAATTTATCACAATGACAACGCTATTTAGGGCTTTTATAAAGATCAGCGCTTGCAGGGCGATAGATCGCGCCGTTATTGAAAGCATGATGATCGCAAACTAAGAAAAGATAGACGATCTCGTTTAAACAGGTCATAGCTAAATCAAATTTCTAAATTCCCAGCCAAGAGACTTAAATTTAAACCAGCCCTACTCCAAAGCTTTTAAAACCGACTCTGGTTTTAGCTTTACGCTTGGGGCATTTTTGCTAAAGCTTATGAGATCCTCTGTAGTTTGGATACTAAAAGGTAGGCGAGTTAAGCAGACTTTAAAGATTTCAGCAGCCGCTACCGCGTCATTTAGGGCTCTGTGATGGGTGTTGTTTATGCCAAGAAGCTCCTTTAGCGAGCCAAGGCCGTATTTTTGCGAGGCAATGGTGCGGCGGCTAAGATCGATGGTGCAAAGCTTTCTGTTTAGCAGTATGCCAAGGCCGATCTCATTTAGGCTATGAGAGATAAATCCGTAGTCAAAATTTACATTGTGCGCGATAAAGACGCTAGTCCCCAGAAAAATTTTAAACCGCTCCAGCACGTTTAGCAAATTTGGCGCACCAACTAGATCGCTTGCTCTTATGCCAGTTAGCTCTGTGATATTTTCAGGCACCACACTAGCTGCTACAAAGCTTTCAAAGCGCCCTATTTCGGTGCCATTTTTCATTTTTATAGCGCCTATTTCGATAATCTGGCCATTTGTCGTGCCACCAGTCGTTTCGATATCCACGACGCAAAATTCCTGCTCGCTAATATCTCTAAATCTCGTGCCAAGCTCGATCTCGTTGCTTTCATTTCTAGCGATGTCAAGCCCGAGAGTTCGCCACATATCAAGGTCGCGCACGTCAATGAGCGATGAAATTTCCTCGATATCGCTAAATTTCAAGATAAACTCGTGATAGCCTAAATTTTGCCTAGCTAAAATTTCAATGCTATTTTCTAAACGCTGTTTTTTTGGTTTCAAAACTCAAGCTTTATGGCGCGAATGGCTTGTTCGTAAGAATTTGATGAGAAGATATAGCTGCCAGCCACCAAGACATCAGCCCCAGCCTCTTCAAGATCAGGCGCATTTAGTCCGTTCACCCCGCCATCTACTTCTATGAGGCACTTGGCGTTTTTGCGCTCTATTAGCTCCCTTAGTGCCCTTGTTTTCTCAAGCACGACTGGCATAAATTTCTGACCACCAAAGCCAGGATTTACGCTCATTAATAGCACCATATCGACTTCATCGATGATGTGCTCGATCGCACTAACTGGCGTGTGCGGATTTAGCACGATGCCAGGGCTAACGCCATTTTTTCTGATGTGATCGATGAGCCTCATTGGATGCTTCTCTTCTTCTATGTGAAAGGTTAGAAATTTTGGCTTTAACGGCAAGAAAAGGTCGGCAAAAAATGAGTTATTTTCAACCATCAAATGTATATCAAGTGGCTTTGTAGCAGCCTTTGCAACGGCACTTACCACGACTGGTCCGATGGTTAAATTTGGCACAAAATGCCCATCCATAACATCAACATGCACCAGATCGCACCCAGCCTCGCAAATGGCTCTTATCTCAGCTGCTAAATTTCCAAAATCAGCCGACAAAATACTAGGTGCAACGTACATTTTAAATCCTTATTTACTTATAAAAATCACGCCAGTTTGGCTCTCTTTTGCATTTAATGTGGCAAAAATTCCACTGCTTGCTCTGTCAAAAAACATCTCATTTTCGAAAAATTTAAAGTTGCTAAGTTTTACCTTTAAATTTCTCTCGATGAAAATATCTAAAATTTTGCTTGCAATGATACTAAAAATTTGAGAAAATCCGCTTAAACAGCCACACTCCAGATCGCCATTATCTGAAAAAATAGAGCAAATTTTACCAAGCTTGTCCTTTTTAACACCAAGCAAAATTCTCATCTGTACGTCGCCATAAAAGAGGACGCAAGCCCGCAAATAGTCATTTTCACCCTCTACGTTAAAGTTGCTGATCTTCGCATCAAGGCATAAAATTTCACTCTCTATTAAAGGCGAGAGCACGTCTGTGACACTTGAGATCACAAGCGGCAAAAACTCAACCAAGTTTTTATTCATCTTTGTAGGCTCAATGTCGATAAGGCGCTTTTTAAAATAAAGCGTCGAGTCATCTTTGAAAAAGTCATCCATCTTTTTATATAAAAGTATCTTTGCCGCTTTTAAATTTGATGCAAGTGTCTCTGAGATGTTGCCCTCATTTAAGCCACAAATTGCCACTATACCGCCACTTTTTTGGCTCAGCTCAGATAGCTTTATCAAAAAACTAGCACCTATGGTATTTAAAGCACCAACCGAATCAGACCAAAAAACAAAGAATTTAAAGCCTACCTTTTGCAACCTTTCGTGAAATTTATAGTCAAATTTCTGCACAAAAGAGCTATCTATAAGCCCTGCTGCCTTATAAATGACAACGTCGCCTCTTACAAAGGTACTAAACTCTTTTTTGCCTAAAACGATGTGATTTAGGGTGCTGATGGTGTATTTGTAGGCTTGTTTGGCAGCGTTAAATTCTTCTACGCTTTTTACAAATTTACACTTGTAACATTTTTGCTCCAAAAGCGAGTTGATGTAGTCTTTATACTGCTCGTTTTTGTTATAAATCACGATGGCTTCGCTGCTATATGCTAAAGTATCATTTAAAAATAGCGTCGCAACTTTTTCATTTTCAAAGAGTGAAAATCTCAAAATATTTTTTGAAGTCTTTGCGACAAGCTCGTAAAAAGTATCGTCATAGTCGCAAACTGCAAACTCAGCGCCTATCTCTCTGGCGATGCCTGAGAGATGCTCGCACGTGCTATTTAGCCAAAGTGGGCTAAAAAATGTGACATTTTTTAATGAAAGCAAAATGGCGCTTATCTGCCTTGCGCAAATTTGCTCTATATCGGCCTTTTTGATACTTGAAGGGGTGATATTAACCTCTAAAAATCCAAATGGCCTAACAATGGCCAAAGAGCCCTCAAAAGTTACTTTCATTTTCTAAGAGCCTTTTTTAAATTTATAACCATATCAGCCGAAGCATGGACACTAACATCGGTGATCCTATCGATGCCAAAGTCAAAAAATTTAGCAATGCTAGCCTCGTAAGAGAGCAAAATTTTAAAGTATTTTAAAACCAAAACTTCTTCTCTAGTGAGCCTATCGCTCTCCCATCCTGCAAGCTTTAAAAGTACTCCAAATAGCGAAATATCAAACCTTCGCTGCAAGATCCTATCAAAGCTCATATCAGAAAAGCCAACGATATGTTTAAGCGAGTGTGGATACTTCAAAAAGATCAGCTCGCAAAATATAAGAAGAATAAGCGCGTAGGCAGCTAGAAATAAATTTTTTTGATTTTTTAGCCCAAGGTAGTTTAGAAGTTTGCTCCAGTCAGATAGAAATTTGGCATTAAACTCCATCATCGAGTGTAAATTTACACCAAAATTTTTATATCTTTTTGGAGATTTGATAAAAACAAAATAAGAGCAAATTATCATTTTTAGGTTGTCTATGCCTAGCGGATAAGCCATCGCATAGATATCTCTAGTGTTGTTTTGAACGCCAAAATCGCCTAAATTTACTATCGTAGCAAAGTACGCTTTAAAAGTCTCACTACCCCTAAAAAGCTCCATAGCAGCAGTGATGTCGCCCTCATCCAAGTGCTTTTGGCACTCATAAAAAGCATCGGGCATTTTATAGATAAAATTTGAAATTTCATCTATTTGATTTTTAGTTAGCATTTTTGTTTTACCGATTTTTTATTTTGGGGCTATTTTAGCCTTAATTAAATAAAAAATCAACAAAACTTATAAATATAAATCTTCATTTTAAGCAATACTTTGGTTTTGTTTAGATAAAATCAGCAGAAATTTTTGTTTATAAGGAAAAAAAATGTCAAAAAGATGTGCGATAACTGGCAAAGGACCAATGGTAGGCAACAACGTGAGCCACGCCAACAATAAAACTAAAAGAAGATTTTTACCAAATCTTAGAACTATCCGTGTTACTCTAGAAGATGGCACAACAAGAAGAATAAAAGTTGCTGCTTCTACTCTAAGAACTATGAAAAAGCAGTCAAACTAAGAGATAAAATGAAGAGGAATTTATGTCTTTTCTCTCAAGACTTTTAAAATTCCTCAACTGGTCAAACTCCGCAAAACCAGAAATAAGCCTAGATACTGAGCTTTACGAACAACTAAAACCTTTTAGATTTCCACTAATTTCAGTGGTACTACTGTTACTTTTTGGAACACTGGGTTATATCTTTATAGATAACTTCTCTCTCATAGATGCCTTTTACCAAGCAGGTATGACCTTCACGACGGTCGGTTTTACCGAAGTTGCGCCCATAACTCCAAAGGGACGAATTTTTACTATAACATTTATCCTTGTTGGCTTCATTATTTTTACGCTATCAATCGGTATCGTTGTAGAAGTTCTAAAAAGAGGCACATTAATTAGCATTTTAAAGGAAAGGCGTATGCTTTACAAGATCGCAAGACTAAAAAATCACTTCGTTATTTGTTATCACAACCTATACACGATTGAGCTTAGCGCTCAGTTTCGTGAAAATCACATACCATTTGTGGTGGTTGACGACAGAGATGATATCGCAGAAATAGCTCAAATTTACAAGTATCCATACTTCATAAAAGCTCAGCCTCACACTCAAATCGCCTTTTTAAAAACGCATCTATCAAGCGCAAAAGGACTAATCACTCTTAGCCCAAATATCGCTGACAATATCGCACTTATCGCATCTGTTAGACTTTATGAAAAAGAGATAGGCCGCAAAAAACCTTACCATATCATCACAAACTCAGATAGCGAAGATGACACACAAAGGCTAAAAAAACTTGGTGCTGATAACGTAGTCAGCCCATCTCGCCTAGTTGCACAGCGCCTAAGTGCCATGAGCGTAAGACCTGATATGGAAAATTTACTAGAGCAATTTCTATACACAAAAAGCTCGCCTATCGACATAGAAGAAATTCTTGTGCCTGACTACTCTTGGATAAGGTTTAAAAGGCTAAAAGAGACACACCTAAGAAATATCACAAATGCTGACGTGGTAGGCATTAGAGACATAAATAACAAATTTATCCCGATGCCAAATGGCGACACTCTAATTGGCACAGGCACAAAGCTTTTAGTCATCGGTACAGTTGATGGCATACGTCTAACCAAGCGCCTAGTAAAGAGCAAACACAAGCCAGAAGAGCTAAAATACGTTTAGTTTTTGCGTTTTGTGATAATTTGGCTTAAACACTAAGCTTTTATAGATCTAAATTTAGATAGCCAAACATTTACAAAGCCTTGTTAGAATTTATAAATTTTTTACAGGAGCTACGTATGTTACACGAATACACTGATCTCATAAATGAGTTGAAAAAAGCAGATGTTCATTTTGCCGCACTTTGCAAAAAGCATGACGAGCTAAATGAAAAGATAGATAACAAAGCAGCGCAAGCCTCTGAGCTTGATGCCTTGAAAAAAGAAAAATTAAAACTAAAAGATGAAATTTACGCTCAAATTTTAAAATATAAAGAGCAAAAATAAGAAAAAGCCAAACTAACAATGGAGCCAAATTTCGCTTAGCTCGTATTTTAGGCTTTTAATAGACTACAAATTTAAAAAAGCCCAAATTTCTTTGGGCTTACAAATTTTATATAGCTTTTATCATCACTTTTGTTAGAAGTTCTGAAAATTTAGCTGGATTTTCTAGGCTCATGCCCTCATTTAGCCTTGCCATATCAAGAAGCAAAGGCGCTATGTCATAAACCATCGCCTCATTTTTCTCAAGTTTAGCAAAAATTTCATGATCAGCATTTATCTCCAAGATCGGCTTAACTTTTGGAGCATTTGCGCCTTGTCCCATCTGTTTTAACATCTCTTGCATAGCGTAATCAGGGTCGTTTTTATCATATATTAGCACAGCAGCCGAGCTTGAGAGCCTTGAGCTTAGCCTAACGTCTTTTACCTCGTCTTTTAAGATTTCTTTCATCTTAACAAGTGTGTTTGCAACCTTGCTCTCATCGACCTTCTCATCGTTTTTGATCTCATCATTTATATCAGCGTGTGAGACTGATTTTAGAGGTGTTTTATCAAATTCATTGACCATTGGCATGACGATCGTGTCGATCTCTTCGTCCATTATTAACACTTCGATGTCGTTTTTCTTAAAACTCTCAAGAAGCGGCGAATTTCTTAGCATATTTTCGTTGTTGCCGCTGATGTAGTAGATAGATTTTTGATCCTCTTTCATCGCTTCTTTGTACTCTTTTAGGCTGATAAGTCCGTCTCTTTTTGAGCTTTTAAATAGGCAAAGATCCAAAATTTGCTCTTTTTCAGCGTTAAAGCCGTAAAGTCCCTCTTTTAAAACCTTGCCAAATAGTTTGTAAAATTTTATGTATTTATCGCGGTCGCTCTCTTTTACTTTTGCAAGCTCGCTTAAAATTTTCTTCACGCTTTGCTCTTTAACGGTTCGCATGATCGCATTTTCTTGTAAAATTTCACGGCTAACGTTTAACGGCAGGTCTTCAACGTCGATCACACCTTTGATAAATCTTAGATACGGTGGCAAAAGCTCTTTTGCATCGTCAGTTATAAAAACCCTCTTCACATAGAGCTTCACGCCACTTTGATAATCAACCCTAAAAAGATCAAACGGCTCAGTGCTTGGCACATAAAACAGTGTCGAATACTCGATCTTACCCTCAGCTTTTGTGTGGATGTAAAGGAGCGGATCGCTGCTATCGTGTGAAATTTGCTTATAAAAGTCGTTGTAGTCTTGCTCTTTTAAGCTGGCTTTATTTAGCCTCCAAAGCGCATTTGCCTTGTTTATCTGCTCGTTTTTGGTCTCATAAGTGCCTTCTTTTTCGCCTTCTTTTGGTGCGACGTAGCTCTCTTTATCCATAAATATAGGATAAGGGATGTGGTTTGAATACTTTTTAACTATCTCTTCGATACGCCAAGGATTTGCAAATTCATCGTCGTTTAAATGTAAGATGATATCCGTACCAAAGCCATCTTTGCTAGCATCTTCTATCTCATAGCTTTTTGCATCAGATGTCCATTTGTAGGCTTTGTTACTTAGTGCTCGTTTGCTTATGACTTCGATCTTACTTGCCACCATAAATGCTGAGTAAAAGCCCACGCCAAACTGGCCGATAAGCGAGCTATCTTTTTTGGCATCGCCACTTAAGCTTTGCATAAAACCTTTTGTGCCACTTCTTGCAATGGTGCCTAAATTTGCGATTAGCTCGTCTTTATCCATACCTATACCGTTGTCGCTGATGGTTAAAGTCTTAGCTTTTTCATCTACTTTGATGTCAATCCTTGGAGTGTAGCTTAGGCTTTTATACTTTTCATCGGTCAAGCATAGGTAGTTTAGCTTGTCAAGTGCATCGTTTGAGTTTGATATGAGCTCTCTTAAAAATATCTCTTTGTTTGAGTAAAGAGAGTGGATCATCAAATTTAAAAGGTCATTGACCTCAGTTTGAAATTCAAATTTATCTGCCATTTTCTTTTCCTTTTTTTAAAATTTTTGGCAGATTATAACACAAAGTGATAAAAATACTCTTAACATTGATAGTAATGCTATCAAGTTTTTTAACAATTTTTTAGGCATATATGATAATTTATAAATAAAATAAAAATAGATATTTAATTTTTATTATTAAAAATGCTAATTTGTGTAGTGTTTATTTAAAATAATGCAAATTTAGCTATAAATCTTTTAGAAAATGTTACTAGTCTGTCTTTCAAAATAAGAAACAAATACCGATAGAAATGGATAACAAAGATCAAAAACCAATAAATTTAAACTATTTGGCCTGAAGTTTCAAACGTTTTATCTATTTTTTAATGCCGCATGAGGTGACAAATTTGAGTTTAAAAACTAAAAAATAGCTCTATGATGTTTGGCTTTAAAGGCATTTAAATAAAAACCACTTTTAAAAATTTTAATTCACCAATAATCGCTATGCAAGCAATCTTTGATACATACTTTGCAAATTTTCGCCACTCTGACTTAATCGCAAAATATGACATAAACGCTGTATATTTCATTAAAATTTAAATCGAGGCAAATAGCAAACTAAAAACTAATTAAAAAATGCATACAAAAGCAAAAATTAAAATAGCAACTAGTAAGCATCAAATTTAAAGAGGTAGCAGTGGATAAAATAAAACTTGCCACCTCTTCATAAAAGCGGTGGCTTTAAATTTTAGTGGTTTAACAAATTTTGTTTATGAAATTTTCTTTTGTTTTGGGCGGAAAACTTTCATCACGTTTTCATCAGTCTCGATAAATGCACCCTCGATAAGGTCTATGCAGTATGGCACCGCTGGAAATACCGGCTCCAAGCACTCTTTTATCGCCTTTGGCTGGCCTGGTAAATTTATAATTAGCGCGTGGCCTCTGATGCCTGCTGTTTGGCGTGATAGGATCGCAGTTGGGACGTATTGCAAGCTTGCGGCTCTCATTAGCTCGCCAAAGCCTGGCATCATCTTCTCACAAACTGCCTCAGTAGCCTCTGGAGTGACGTCTCTCACAGCTGGTCCTGTGCCTCCAGTAGTTAGCACAAGGTCGCATCCTAGCACGTCTATCATATGTACGAGCCTCTCTTTTATGAGATCAAGCTCATCTGGTATCACCTCGTAAAAATACTCTCTTTCGCTTACTATCCAGCCGTCAAGCACCTCTTTGATCGCTGGGCCTGATTTATCCTCGTATGTGCCCTCGCTTGCGCGATCTGACATAGTTAGAATTCCTATTTTTGCTTTCATTTTTTCTCCTTTATTAGTAGTTTTCATTTAAAATTTTAGCAAGCGTCTCTTTATCTACGCTTTCATAAGCGAGCAGATACGAGCTTATCCTTGCGATTTGCTCGTTTGTGCCCTTTAAAAATGAGATTATCTCATCTTTTGCTTGTTTTAAAATTTCTTCCACATCGTTTGGATTTGGCACGAAAGAATTTCCCATGCCATACTCATAAACCATCTTTGAAGCGATCTCTTTTGCCAAATTTAGATCGTTGCTTGAGTTTGAAAAGATGTCGTTCTCATCTATCTCGAGCTTGCACATGCCAGAGATTAAAACCTTTATGCGTGAGAGCATCTGTGACTTTGACTCGATCTCTTGCTCAGTCGCCATAAAGCGGTCTTCAATGAGCGAAATTTTTTCAAATTTCACATCAAACCAGTAAGCACTTAGCGCCTTTGCGCCTTGATAGATGGCTTGAATTTTCTTCTCGCTCTCGCTGTAGCTTAGCACCTTTTTCTTACCGAGCAAGACCTTGTTTAAAACAGCCTCAAAGTCTCTCATCCTAAGCACGCTTTCGCCGTTTCTTAGAGCGTTTATCGCTGCTTCATTTACAAGTGTGCTAAGTGCCGCACCAGAAAAGCCAACGCTCATTCTAGCGATATCTTCAGCTGTCACTTCGCAGTTTTTATCTCTTAGATATGTGTTTAGGATCGCCACCCTGTCGTTAAAATCAGGCATTGATAAAAATATACGCCTATCAAAGCGCCCTGATCTAAGTAGCGCCTCGTCGATCATCTCGATCCTGTTTGTTGCAGCTATGACGATGACACCTGAGTTATCTTCAAAGCCGTCCATCTCGGTTAGCAGCTGATTTAGCGTGGCTTCTCGCTCGTCGTTTCTAGTGCCACCCCTACTCTTACCAACAGCGTCTATCTCGTCGATAAAGATGATTGATGGTGCGTAGGATTTGGCTCTGCTAAAGAGCTCTCTAACTCTTTTTGCGCCCATGCCGACGTAAATTTGCACAAAGCTTGCGCCATTTTGGTAAAAAAACGGCACATTTGCCTCGCCAGCAACTGCCTTTGCCACAAGCGTCTTACCAACGCCTGGAGGGCCTATCATCAGCACGCCTTTTGGCATTTTGATACCAAAATTTCTATATTTTTGTGGATTTTTAAGAAAATCAACTATCTCACTAAGCTCGCTTTTGACCTCGCTAATGCCTGCCACATCGCTAAATCTAACGTTTGAGATGACTGGCATCGCATTTTGATTTAGCACGCTTTCTATCTCAAAAGCACCGTCCTTTTTGCTTAAAAGGCTCTCCTCTTTTTTCTTAATAGCCCGAAAAATATAGGAGTACCAAAGCACAAGACAAACAAAGATGATGCTTCCCCAAACCATGCCAGGCGTGATATATTGCACGCTTCGCTCGACTGGGACCTTTTTGATGAGCTCTTTTATGTCTATGCCCTCTTTTATGATGGCAAAGCGGTTATTTTGCGCATAGAGGATGACCTCATCTTCGTCGATGACCGCTTTATCGATGAAATTTCCATCCATTAGTTGCATATATTGCGAGTAGGTGATGTTTCGTGGCTCTTTGCTCACAGCAAAAAGTAGCGCTATTATTAGAGCCATAGCGGCTATTATCAGGATATTTTTCTTGTTAAATTTAAATTTTTGCATAATTGGCATCTGGCTTAATTTCATATTCGCTTACCTCCAACCACTCTTTTGTTATGTCGTTTTGACTAGAAATTTTAGCTTTGTTGTAAAACTGATCAAAGCCCTCGTAAAAGTCGCCGTTCTTTTGCTCGACTAAAATTTTTAAAGTCCCGTTATGTTTTTTTCTAAAATTTTCATTATTTTGCAAAGCAATGCCTTGCAAAACCTTCAGCCTTGCCTTTGCCACATCGCCGCTTACATCGCTTTTTAGTGTCGATGAGTGCGTATCGCGCCTTGGCGAATAGACAAAAGCGTGCAGGTGCGTGATAGGAAATTTCTTGAAATTTTCCACCGCTTCTGCCCAAATTTCCTCACTCTCACCTGGATGACCCACGATATAGTCAGTCCCCAAAGCAAAGCCAAGTGAGCTAAGCTCATTAAAAAGCTCTAAGTCGCTAAATGCGTTATTTCGCCTGCGCATGATCTTTAGCATCGCCTGGCTCGTGTGCTGAAGTGCGATGTGTAGATGACGCTCCAGCCACTCCTCTTTTAAAATTTCTCTAAAGCTCTCATCTATCTGGCTTGGCTCGATACTGCCAAGTCTTATGCGTCTGATGCCTGAAATTTTGCCTAAATTTGCTAGCAATTTGCCAAGAGAGCTATTTGTATCCTTGCCGTAACTGCCTATGTTTGTGCCAGTTAGAACGAGCTCATTATAGCCATTTTGAGCTAAAATTCTAGCTTCTTTTAAGATCATCGCCTCATCCATGCTCCTAGCTTTGCCACGCACTGAAGGGATGATGCAGTAGCTGCAGTTAAAGTTGCAGCCTTCTTGAATTTTTATAAAGGCCTTTGTGTGATTTTCGTAGTTTGTGACGATGTTTTTATCGACTGAGTTTAAATTTCCAAGCTCAAAAAATGGCTTTTCTTGTTTTAAAAGCTCATTTAGATCACTCTTTTTACTAGCTCCTAGCACACCAAAGACGCCGCTACTAAAAAGCTCTTTGCCCTTGCTAACTGCGCCACATCCTGTTAGTATCACCTTTGCCCCACGTCTTTTTACGCCGTTTATATAGTTTCTAACGCCACTATCAGCTGAGTTTGTCACGGTGCATGAATTTATCACGACGATATCAGCGACCTCTTCGTCGTTTGTGATCTCGTAGTCTTTGATGTAGCTCTTTAAAAGCTCGGTGTCATAGATGTTTGTGCGGCATCCAAACGTCTTAAAAAATATCTTTTGCATTAGATATTTTCGCCCTCTTGCTCGGCGTGAGCTACGTGATCGCTTGGCGTTTCTTTTTTGCCTATAAACATAGTTTGTGTTGGGTAAGCTATCTTTATATCATCGTGAGCCAAAAATGCCTCGATTATCTCAGCGCTTATCGTGCTTCTAAGAGCGAGCGTGGCGTATGAGTTTGACATAAACCAGCATGAGATATTTATACCATAAGGCTCAAAAAATGTATAAATTCTTGGCTCTACGTTTGGATTTTTGATGCTGTACTGGCTTCTTAGCTTGTTCATCTGACGTTTTGCGATGTCAGTGTAGCCTTTTGAATATTTTTTTACTATATTTTTTGCTAGATAGGCGGCCTTTTTGTGATTACTATCAAAGCTTATCACGACATCTATGCCGTCCCAAACGGTCTTCATGCCGTAGTGTGAGTAGTTTGCGATGAGGTCTGTAAAGATGTAGTTATTTGGCACAAAGATGATCCTACCTGCACGGCGGTTTGTCTTATAGGTCGAGTAGCTAACGTCTTCAAAAACGGTTAAGCGAAGTAGTGAAATGTCTATCACATCGCCCACAAATTCGCTCCCGTCGTGATAGACTCTGACGCGGTCACCCACGTGGATCGTGCCACCAAACATGATAACCATCCAGCCAAGCATGCTCATAAACATATCTTTCATCGCGATAGCGATACCAGCTGAGGCAAAACCTAGAACGGTTACTAGATATGTGACGTTTTCGATGTATGAAAAGAGCAGGATTATGATGATAACGGTGATGTTTAGCACGTTTAGAAATTTATTGACCGTGTAAAATCTCTCATTATCCGTGATCGTTCTTTTAACGATAAATTTAGCGATAAACGTTAGTCCGATCGTTAGAAGTATGACGATGGCTGTGTAGCCCATGCTTAAAAACTGAGCCTTGATGTCAGAGGTCGTCATATTTACCGCTTCATCTGCTCTTTTTTCATAGACGCTATAAGTGGTATCAGCGATCTGTTTTGCCGCTTTGAAGTCGCCTATCTCTTGCTTTGCAAGGTTTAGACTTGCTCTATTTTGCTCGCTATCATCTATCAAATTTAGCCTATTTAGCAAATTCTCTTTTGCTTCAAGCTTCTCAAGCAAGGTGTCAAGCTCTTTGATGTGCCTTTGGTACTCGATCTTGTCGCTTCTTATCTTTTTGATGTATGAAAAGCCAGATACCAGCGCCACTGGGCTATTTATCCTAGGTGGTGTCTCCATTTCTGGTGCTGCTAGCATATTTGAAAATGGCGTTTTCTCATACTCTTTTAGCAAATTTATCTGCTCTTTTAGAGTTTGACTTCTCTTTATGAGATCGCCACCTCTTTTTGACCCTTTATCAAGCTTTTTAAGCTCATTTTCATTTTGCTCTAGCTCATCAAGAAGCTTTTGATAGGTGTTGTAGTTGGCGTATCTTGTGATCCAGATGTTGTTTTTTAGGGAGTTATCTAGGTTTGAAATTTCTTTTATAAGCTCGCTATTTTGTAAATTTTGTGAGACATTTTGCTCAAGCGTAGCGTTTTCTTCAGCATAAAGTGCAAAGCAAAAAAGTAGAAAAACTAGGATCTTTTTCATTTAAATTCTCTCAAAGTTTCTAAAACGTCCTCTTTTTTGACGTCATTTTTGATGACCGCACTGCCGATTTTATCTGCGATGATGAAATTTATCTTATCACCTTTTGTCTTTTTATCCATAAAAAACGCCTCGTAAAATGCATATTCATTTTCTATTTTGTAGCTTACAGGCAGATCAAATTTCACTAAAACCTGCTTGATCTCTTCTGCCTGTGCCTCGCTCATGAGACCCAGTCTAACGCTTAGGCGATTTGCCATATTCATACCTATCGCCACCGCTTCGCCGTGCAAAAATTCTTTGTAGTTTGTCTCGTTTTCGATGACGTGAGCGAATGTATGACCGTAGTTTAGGATGGCTCTTAGCCCCTTTTCTTTCTCATCTTGCTCAACCACCCTAGCCTTTAAATTTATCGACTTTTCAACTAGCTTTGCTAAATTTTCATCGTCTAAATTTACGCTTTTTAGCCAGCTAAACATCTCTTTATCAAATGTCACAGCCATCTTTAAAGCCTCAGCCACGCCAGCTGCAAATTCTCTCTTTGGCAATGTTTTTAAGAAATTTATCTCGCAAAAAACTGCCTTTGGCTGATAAAATGAGCCTATTAAATTTTTACCAAATTTGTTATTTACCCCAGTCTTTCCGCCCACACTAGCATCGACTTGTGCTAGAAGCGTGGTTGGGATATTAATGAAGCTTATCCCTCTTTCATATATGCTTGCCACAAAGCCAGTCATATCGCTGATGACGCCACCGCCAAGAGCTATGAGCGTAGATGAGCGGTCAAATTTACTAACAAAAAGCTGCTCTAAAATTTGCTCTATCGTTGTTAAGTTTTTATACTCCTCCCCGTCTGGCACGCTTATGATAAATTTCTCATCGCACTTTAAAACGCTAAGTAGCTTTTCAAGGTGAAGCCCCGCAACTTTGGCATTTGTGACGATGCCGACCTTGCCCTTTAGCTCTAATCTCTCAAGCTCGTTTATATAAATTTTATAGCTTGACGCCTTTTCCTTAAGGTTTAAATTTATCTGCATTTTCTACTCACTTACTGGCACAAAAAGCTGTGCGTTTTGGCTTAGTTTTTTATAAAGTCTATTTAAATTTGTCGATAAAAAGGCAAAAGCGCTGCCATTTGCCACGCTCTTGCTAAACATCACAAAATGAAGCAGATCATTTGTGCCTTTTAGCTTTACAAGCGGGTTTTTCAGGCTGTGATTTTCTATCTTTATGCGCTTTGAAAAGAGCGTGCTAATGCTCTCAAAGTGCTCTTTTAGCGCCTCATCGTCGCTATGCTTGTTATCAAAATAGTAAAATCTCATCTCCAAATCAAGCTGCGCGCAGCAGTCTGTAATGACGGCTGATTGATTTTCCACCTCTTGGCTTTGATCGCCCAGTATCACGCCCTCTTTTATCTTTGAGAGCAAAATTTTGCCCGTTTTTAGTACTGGGATTTTAAGCTCATAAAATAGCTTTTGAAATTTAAAAAAGTATCTATCGTCACTTATGATTAGTCCGATGTCGTGTTTTAAAACGTCATCTTTTATCGATTTATTATCGCTATTAAAATAATCCATCAAAACAAGGATATTTTTCTCTTTTATCGCCTTTAGCGTCTCTAAATTTTCGCCCAAAGTCGGATTTATCACTCTAAAGATAAGGCGTTTGTTATTTAGCTTTGAATGCACATATAAGCTATCTTTTATGAGCTTGCTAACTCGCTCCTTGCTCATTGATCTCATATCGATTAGCGTGTAGATGTTGCTGCCAAATGGACTTGGAAACTGCCCGCTTTCGCGTTTTATCGAGCGATAAACGTTTTGAAGTACGTTTGGATCGCCAACGATTAGCAAGATATCGCTTGGCTGGATCATTGTATTTGGCTTTGGCAAGATGATCTCAGCGCCCCTGTAAATGAGCGCTATCCGCCATCTTTTTTGAGCGATCGAGCTTACATGGCGATACATATATGAGCTGCCAATAGGCACCTTAACCTCCATGATCTCGCCCTCGCTAAAGCCGATATTATCAGCATATACAGGCATATCTGGCAGATAGTCCATGAGCCTAGAAGCTGCGATATCTCTTATATCAACCACGCTTAGGTGCTTATCGCTTGCAAAAGTCTCCTTGCACTTTTCATCAAGCTCCCACGAGTTCATAAAAATGGTCTCAGTCTTTGTGCTGATCTGTCTTAAATTTTCATAAACAGCAACCGCTTCATCTTTGTTCTCACTCACGATACAAAACTGGCTAAAATAGCCATCACTTATGCTCTTTAGCTTTGAAAGACTGGTTGGATCAAACTGATAAAATGTGAAATTTTCGTAATTTGCCTTTTGGCTGTGATCTTCGTTTGAAACAACGATGTAGTGGTGTAAATTTGACTTTGCTCCAAGAAGTCTATCTAAAAAATTTCTTGCAAAAGCTCCACCAGCGATTATTAAAATTTTCTTCATTAATTCTCCGTATTTTAAATCCGCATTATAACAAAAGGTCTTTAAAATAAGCTATTTTTGGCTGTAAATTTAAGCTTTCACAGCCAAAAAATTTAAGAAAATTTTAGTAGATTATTTCAGAGATTAAAGTATCGATAGCTGAATTTGCAGCCTTGTTTATCGTCTCAAAAATGGTGCTTGAGCTTGGGTCTGGGCAGAAAATTTCTTTTGTGATCATGCCTGATTTTAGCGAGTTGTTTGCGTTAAATAGCTCATAAGCTAGCGAAACTTCGGCTTTGTCGCCTCTTATTTGAAGTGAGATGATGCTAACTTTTAGCCTAAGATCCTTTGCATTTGGCGAAAATATCGGCTTTGCAGCGCAGTTTGAGTAAAGTCCTTTTACGAGCGACTTATAGATCATCTCGCTTGGCTCAGAGACAAATTTAGCGTCTGTCAAATATCTTATCTTATTGTTTTCAGCGACGATTAGTATCTTTCTGGTATCGACCATATCAAGGGCGCTTACGTTTTCTATGAAGACATTTTTTAGCTCTTTTTGCTTGTTTTCAGCTGAGCACTCTTTGTTTGAGTAGTGAATTTCATACATAGTTGCCATTGGCACGTCGGTCTTTAGCGAGCAGCCAAAAAATAAAAATGCAGCCGCTAGAAAGATTAAATTTCTCATTTTTTATCTCCTTTGTCATTTGGCACTGGATTTGTGAAGAAGAACTCGTAAGGGTTATCCTCAAGCCTTTGAAGCGCGCCTCTAAACTCACGTAGCGTCTTGTCAAATCCATTTAAAAACTCGCTAGCCTCTCTAAGAAGCGGAGAGACCGTGTTTCTAAGGTCATACTCGCCGTTTTTTACCTTTTGAGTGATAATATCTTGAAGCGAGCTATATCCAGTGACAGCCGAATTTGCTGATTTGAAAACTGAATTTGCACTCGCGATTAGCGTGTTTAAATTTTTAGCAAGCTCTTTTGTATCTGTTTTGTTTAGGCTGTCGGTGAAATTTTTTACATTTTTAACGATGCTATCAACCTCGCTTAGACCATTTTCATCGGTTAAAACCTGAGTAAATTTATCGATATTTCTTAGGATTGACTCGATGTGAGAGATATTTTCAGCTGAGAAAAAGCCATCAACTTTATCAAGGGTTTGATTTATCTTTAAAGTGATGTTCTCAGCGTTGTTTCCAAGCTTTGAAAGAAGGCTCTCTTCAAGCTTTAAGATAGGCTTATCGCCTGGTTTAAAATCCTTCGTGCCTCGGCTTATATTGATACTAGCCACACCGCTAATAGCCTGAACTTCGATGCTAGCCACGCTATCAGCCTTGATAGGCAGATCCTCTCTTATCTTCATTGTGATGTTTATAAGAGCGTTTTTGTCATCGACAAAATTTATATCACTAACACTTCCAGCTGGCACGCCGATAAATTTAACCGTAGAGTCCACTTTTAAGCCGCTTGGCAGCTCGCTTGTGTGGATGTAATACTCCTTAAAATCAACCTTTGTGTTATTTTTGCTAGTCATCCACCAGATAAATATGGCAAATGCTGTAAGGCAGGCTATAAAAAACATGCCGACAATGGTATAAGAATTTCTATTTTCCATCTACTTTTTCCTCATTTTAAATAGCTCTTCAAGCGGGTTGTTTTCAAGATGCTCAAGCTCTTTTATATCTCCCTCAAAGGCTATCTTTTTGTTATCTATTATCAAAAATCTATCCAAAATATCAAAAATACTATCCGCATCATGCGTCACCATGACGACAGTTACGCCGATGCTATCACGAAGCTCTTTTATGAGCGCGTCCATCTGCCGCGAGCTAACTGGATCAAGACCGCTATTTGGCTCGTCCAAAAATAGCACTCTTGGACTTAGCACCAAGGCTCTTGCAAGCGCGGCACGCTTTTTCATACCGCCACTTAGCTCGCTTGGATAGAGCATTGAAACCTCTTTTTTAAGCCCCACCTTTTGTATCCAAAACATCGCTATCTCATCGATCTGGCGCTTGTTAAATTTAGAGTATTCATGAAGCAAAACGCCCACGTTATCAAGGATAGTCATCGAGCTATAAAGCGCTCCAAACTGAAACATCGTCCCACTTTTTAGCTTTATCTCTTGCTGCTCTGCTTGACTACTTTTCCACATATTGACGCCATCAAAAAATATATCGCCCTTACTTGGCTTTTTTAGATATATCATCGTCTTCATAAGCGTCGTTTTACCAGCGCCACTACCGCCTAAGAAGCCGTAAATTTCAGCCTCTTTGACGCTCCAGCTCACATTATCGTGCATTATCTTGTCGCCATAACTTGTCGTTATGTTTTTTCCAACTATTATCTCGTTCATATCTTTAGCCACATAAAAATTATCGCGAAAAATGCATCAAGCGCAATGACCCAAAATATCGCATTTACAACGCTAACGGTTGTCATCGCTCCAAGGCTTTGGGCGTTTTGACTCACGCCAAATCCCCTCATGCACCCAATGATCGCTATCACCGCGCCAAAAAACGGAGCCTTTATCATGCCAACAGCAAAGTGCCTAAGCTCAACCATCTCGCGAAATCTATTGAGATAGTCGCTAAAGCTGATATCAAGAATAGTTTGGCAAATGATCATCTGCCCTAAAATGCTTATGCTATCAGCTATAAAGATGATGACAGGTACGCAAAGCACCATGGCGATGATGCGTGGCAGCACCAAGAAGTTAAATGGCTCAAAACCCATCGTCTTCATCGCGTCTATCTCCTCAGTTAGCTTCATAGCGCCGATTTGCGCGGTAAAGCTAGAGGCCGACCTGCCCGCCACGACGATAGCAGCGATGAGCGGGGCCACCTCTCTAAGCGTTAGCATGCCCATGATCTCTACTATAAATATACTTGCCCCAAAGCTTGCAAGCATCGCACTGCCAAGATAAGCAAGCACGACGCCTATCAAAAAAGCGGTGAGCGATACGATGAAAACGGCATTTACACCACCATCTTTTATGTAGTTACTAAATTCTCTAAACCTTAAATTTGCAGGATTAAATAAAATTCTCACGCTTTTTATCAAAAACTCGCCTAAAAATGAGCCAAACTCAAGCAAATTTACAAATCCCTCGCAAATTTTCTCACCAAGGCGCGAGAAAAAATTTAGGCTATTGTGAGGCGGCATGTAGTTAAAGTCGATCTTTTCGTCATTTAAAAGATTGCTCATCGCCTTTATCTTTTCGTCGTTTGTGATGATCTCAAATTTCTTGCCATTTAGCGTATTTTTTAAAAGGATCAAAACAGCGTAATCAATGCTCTTTAGCTCACTAAAGTCAAATTTAACATTGCCGTTAAGCTTTTGGATTTTTTTAAAAATGCTTTGTAAATTTTTTGCGTCTTTGTAGCTAAACTCACCTGCAAATTTTATGGTCGCAGTGCCGTTTGCTTCGGTAAAAACGATATCATTTCTTTTTTGCAAAAAGTTCCTTTGCCTTAAAATTTCTGGATTATATTATAAATTTTGTTAAAATAAAAAATCAAAAATTTTAAGGACTTAGATGAAATTTGAAGTTATAAAAAAAGATGGCAACGCAAGGCGCGGCATTCTCACGACTGCTCACAGCGTGATACAAACGCCAGTTTTCATGCCAGTTGGCACGGTTGGCGCAGTTAAAAGCCTAGACGCCTTTGATATGAGTGAAATTTTAGACGCAAAGATAATCCTAGCAAACACCTATCATATGTATCTTCGCCCTGGTAGCAGAGTCGTGCGTGAGTTTGGCGGACTTCATGGCTTTTCTAAATTTGAGCGCTCATTTTTAACTGATAGCGGCGGATTTCAGGCATTTTCGCTTAGGTCAAACACCAAAAACGACGATGGTGGGATAAAATTTAAAAGCCACATCGACGGCAGCACGCACTACTTCACGCCAAGGTCCGTCCTTGACACGCAGTATGAGCTAGGCAGCGACATCATGATGATACTTGATGATTTGGTTGCATTGCCAGCTGAGCCAAAAAGGATAGATCTAAGCATAAAACGAACGATAAAATGGGCAAAAGAGGCGATTGATTACCACAAATTTATGCAAAGCAAGGGTGTTGGCTTGCAGCAAAATATCTTTGGTATCGTTCAAGGTGGCACCGACTATGAGGCACGTAAATTTTGTGCGCAGGCACTAAACGAGATGCCATTTGACGGCCTTGCAATAGGAGGTCTTAGCGTTGGCGAGAGCAATGAGGCGATGTATGAGACGGTTGAGGCGGTTATGCCATTTATGGATGAGCTTAGACCTCGCTATCTAATGGGCGTTGGCACACCTGAAGACCTAGTTGAAAACGTGGAGCGAGGCGTTGATATGTTTGACTGCGTCATGCCAACAAGAAACGCAAGAAATGGCACGCTATTTACTAGCTTTGGCAAGATAAATATAAAATCAGCCAAATTTATAAACGACCACGCGCCGATAGACCCAGCTTGCCAGTGCTACACCTGCAAGCGCTACTCAAGAGGCTATCTAAACCACCTTTTTAAGGCTAGAGAGCTCACATTTTTTAGGCTAGCAAGCCTTCACAACCTGCACTACTATCTAAATTTGATGAAAGAGATGAGAGAGGCGATAGAGGTCGGCGAATTTGCTAAATTTAAGCGAAATTTCTATGCAAAAAGGAGCGCAGATGAGCTATAAAAACGTAGTTTGTGGATATTTTTATGGAGATGCATTTGACTACATCACGCTCATTTCGCCGTCACAAAAGCAAGTTTTTAAATTTTTATTTAAAGATGGCAAAATTTACAAAGAAGATCTTGAGCATGAATGCGATAAAAGCACGTTTGAAGCAGCTATTAAGGGAATTTGTAACGAATATGCAAATAAAATTTTAGAGCATCAAGACGAGCTAAATGAGTATGAGAAAATTTATGCTAGCCAAAAAAATTTTGAGAAATTTATAAAAAGACACCACTTTTTAAAGTATGAGATCAGAAAATTTCAAAATAGCATTTCGCACTTTTACGAAGCTCTTGCAATATGTCAAAGTGAGCAAGAAGAGCTGAAAAAAGAGCTTAAAAACAGCATCCACGAAGCTAGTGTCTTTAAAACCATAGCTAACGAATATGCCTGCAGGGTAGAAGACATCTATACATTTATACAAAGTGCCAAAAACGACAAGATAAACAAAAACATCTACCTCTTAACGCTCATTTCGGCTCTATTTTTGCCACTAAATTTCATCACTGGCTTTTTTGGTATGAATACAAATGGTATGTTTTTAAGCTCATTTAAAGATGGCACGTTGATAGTCTTTGCCTTTGTAGCGATGCTTTGCGTGCTATTTTTTATATTTTATTACAGGTCAAATAAGGATATTAGTTAAATTTATTTATGCTTGGCAAGTTGATCCAACCTGCCAAGTAAATTTTAAGTTATTTTTTCTTAATGATGATCTTCTCGCCATCGCTATCAATGGTGATCTCATCGCCACTTTCAAGCTCATCTTTTAAGATCATATCAGCGATCTTGTCCTCAACTAGCTCATAAAGCGCTCTTCTAAGAGGTCTTGCGCCATAAACTATGTCAAAGCCAGCTTTTGCGATAAATTTCTTAGCCTCTTCGCTTAAAACCGCCTTGATACCACGGTTGTGAAGAGTTTTTTCAAGCTCCTTAAACATGATCTCAACGATAGATATCAAGCCTTGCTCGTTTAGAGGATTAAAGATGATAGTATCATCTAGCCTATTTAAAAACTCAGGCTTAAAGTAGTTTTTAAGCTCGTTTTTAACAGCCACGTCACGGTCTTCACCCTTTAGCTCCATAATGAAATTTGAAGCGATGTTTGAAGTTAAAATGATGATCGTGTTTTTAAAATCAACCGTTACACCCTTATTATCAGTCGCGCGTCCATCATCAAGTATGCCAAGAAGTATGTTAAATACGTCTTTGTGAGCCTTTTCAACCTCGTCAAAAAGTATGACTGAGTATGGTCTTCTGCGAACTGCCTCTGTTAGCTGACCGCCCTCATCGTAGCCTACATATCCTGGAGGCGCACCAAGAAGCCTGCTCACGCTATGTTTTTCCATATATTCGCTCATGTCAAAGCGGATAAGTGCCTTCTCATCGTCAAATAAGAATTTAGCCAAAGCCTTAGCAGACTGAGTTTTTCCAACGCCTGTTGGTCCAAGAAATAAAAACGAACCAATCGGCCTTTGACCCTCATTTAGCCCTGCTTTGTTTCTCTTAACAGCACGTGCAAGTGCGTGTAATGCGTCATCTTGACCGACAACACTCTCTCTTAGATGCTCTTCGATACGCAGATATTTCTCTTTTTCGCTTGTTAGCATCTTTTTAACTGAAATTCCAGTCCATTTGCTCAAAATTTCAGCCACAAGCTCTTCATCGACTTGATTTTTAAGAAGCACGCCCTCTTTTTTCATGTGCTCCCATTTTTCTTCAAGCTCATGTTTGTGCTTTTTGGCGTCTGCTATCTTGCCGTATTCTATCTCGGCAGCCTTTTGAAGATCGCCATTTCTTTTTGCTATCTCAGCTTGTGATTTTAAGCTATCGATCTCTTTTGTTGCTTTTGAAATTCCGCCAAAAACGGCCTTTTCATTTTCAAATTTAGTATCAAGCGCTAGCTTTTTCTCATTTAGATCAGCTATCTCTTTTTCGATCTCGCCAAGTCTCTCTTTATTTTTATCCGCATCCTCCATCTTTAGTGCTTCTTTTTCTACTTGAAGCGTTACGATCTCGCGTTTTATCTTTGAAAGCTCGTATGGCTCGCTCTCTATTTGCATCTTAAGCTCAGCTGCTGCCTCATCTATAAGATCTATCGCCTTATCTGGCAAGAAGCGGTTTGCGATATATCGGTCGCTTAGCCTTGCAGCGGCAACTAGCGCGCTATCTGTTATCGTGATGCCGTGATGAACTTCAAGGCGCTCTTTTATACCACGTAAAATTTGCAATGCCTCATTTACACTTGGCTCTTTAACGTCTATAGGCTGAAAACGTCTTTGAAGCGCTGCATCTTTTTCAAAGTATTTTCTATACTCTTTTAATGTTGTCGCACCAACAGCGTGAAGCTCTCCACGTGCAAGAGCTGGTTTTAGGATATTTGCAGCGTCCATTCCGCCCTCGCTCGCACCAGCTCCAACTATGGTGTGAATTTCATCTATAAAAAGTATGATATTGCCAGCTTTTTTGACCTCGTCGATGACAGCTTTTAGCCTATCTTCAAACTCGCCTCTATACTTTGCTCCAGCTACAACTGCGCTCATATCAAGTGCGATGACACGCTTGTTTGCAAGGCTTGTTGGCACATCGCGAGCCACTATCTTTTGAGCTAGCCCCTCAACGATAGCTGTTTTACCAACGCCTGGCTCACCAAGCAAGATAGGGTTATTTTTGCTCTTTCTTATTAAAATTTGCATCATTCTAGTGATCTCTTCATCACGTCCGATGACTGGATCAAGCTCTTTATTTAGGGCTTTTTGTGTTAGATCGATACCAAATTTCTCTAAGCTATCAAGAGTATCATCGCCAGTTTGGCTATCTATCTTTTTACCACCTCTTATGCTCTCAAGATTCTTTTTGATCTCTAAGATGTCGCAAAATTTGCTTAAAATTTGTTTGATCTCACTAAGCTCAAGAGCCGAGATGATCCAAGTATCAACAGCTATGTAGCTATCGCCCATGCTTACCATTAAAGCTTTTGCATTTTCAAGCGAATTTATAAGCTCTCTTGAAACTGAAACGTTATCTTTTGTGACGTTTGAGCTGCTTGGGAGTGACGAGATCTTGCTTTTTATCTCAAGCTCGACTGCGTCTTTGCTTATGTTCATCTTATTAAATACTTGATTTAAAATAGAATTGCTATCAGCGAGTAAAGCCCAAAAGACGTGAAGTGGCACAACTTGTGGATTTTTAGAAAAGATCGCTAAGCTAACGCCTTTTTCAAGTGTCTCTTGCATCTGCGCTGTTAAATTTTCTGTTATGTCAGCCATTAAAGCTCCTTAAGTTATTTTATAATGGCGGCATTATATAACTTTAGTCTTATATTGTCAAGTATTTTTATAGCCTTTGTCACTCTTTTTATATAATTGCTAAAATTTGCTGTTATAAATTTGTGTTAAAAATAGACAAAAGTTAAAAATATAAGGTTAAATTTATGCTTTTTTTAGCCAAATGTTAATAAAATTAAGCCAAAAAATATAGGAGATATTTTGAATAAATTTACTAGATCTTTTGCGCTAAAAATAACAGGCGCCCTGCTCATCTCAAGCGTAGCAGTAAATGCACTTTTTGCTAAAACTGAAGATGAGGCGAGTGCAAAACTTGAAGCACTTTCAAAACTTACAAAAACCATCTCAACTGTTGAAAAATACTACGTTGATGATATTAAATTTAAAGAGATAATTGACAAAGCCATCGCTGGTTTGATGCAAAATTTAGATGCTCACTCGAGCTTTTTAAATGAAAAAGCATATAAAGATATGCAGGTCCAAACAAGCGGAGAATTTGGCGGACTTGGCATAACAGTTGGCATGAAAGATAGCGCACTAACCGTTATCTCGCCTATCGAGGACACTCCAGCTGATAAAGCAGGCATAAAAGCAGGCGATATCATTTTAAGGATCGATGGCAACTCAACTATCGGCACAACGATAGATGAAGCCGTAAATAAGATGCGCGGCAAGCCAAAAACTCCGATAACAATTACGATTTTGCGAAAAGGCGAGCAAAAGCCATTTGACGTAAAGATCATAAGAGATCTTATAAAGGTTGAGTCTGTCTATGCAAAAATGATAGAAAATGAAAACATCCTTTATATACGCGTCACAAATTTTGACAAAAACGTCGTTACAAAGGTAAAAGATGCTATCAAAGAGCATCCAAAAGCAAATGGCATCATACTTGATCTTAGAAACAACCCTGGCGGTCTTTTAAATCAAGCTGTTGATCTAGTGGATCTTTTCGTGGATAACGGCGTCATCGTCTCTCAAAAAGGTCGTGATACATCTGAAAATGTAGAGTATAAAGCAAGCGCTAGCAAAACCTTATCAAAACTCCCACTTGTAGTGCTGGTAAATGGCGGAAGTGCAAGTGCTAGCGAGATCGTAAGTGGTTCACTGCAAGATCATAAGCGTGCTGTGATAATTGGTGAAAACACCTTTGGTAAAGGCAGCGTTCAGGTGATCCTACCAATAGACGATACAGAAGCGCTAAGACTAACCATCGCAAGATACTACTTACCAAGTGGCAGAACTATCCAAGCTGTTGGCGTAACACCAGATGTAGTCGTGCATCCTGGCAAAGTGCCGCAAAGTGACGATAGCGCATTTAGCATCAAAGAGAGCGAACTAAAAGCACACCTAAAGAGCGAGCTAAACAAGATAAATCCTACAAGCGAAGGCAATAAAACTGAAGCAAAAGATGATAAAAATATAATCACACAGAAAAAAGTCGATGAGGATATTCAGTTAAAAACAGCGATTGATACGATCAAAATTTTAAAGATAAAACAACAATAATCTAAAGGAGAACAACATGCAAAAAAGAGAGCTTATCTACGAGGGAAAAGGCAAGAAAATGTACGCCACAGACGATCCAAATCTACTTGTGGCTGAATTTAAAGACGATTTAACAGCGTTTGATGCTCAAAAAAGAGGCAACGAAGCTGGCAAAGGCGCACTAAATAACAAAATCTCTACTCAGCTTTTTAAACTGCTAGAGAGCAAAGGTATCGTGACTGACCTAGTTGAAACCATCAGCGACACCGAGCAAGTAGTTAAAAAATGCGAGATCATACCTCTTGAAGTTGTTGTGAGAAATATCGCGACTGGCTCACTTAGCAAAAGGCTTGGCATAAAAGAAGGCACAGTTCTACCTTTTACACTTGTTGAGTTCTACTACAAAAATGACGATTTGCACGATCCACTAGTTACTGATGAGCACTGCATCATCATGGGTCTAGTAAAGAGCGAAAAAGATCTTCAAACACTAAGACACACAGCAAGAGAGATCAACTCTATATTATTTAAATTCTTTGCAGAGAGAAATTTAAAACTAGTTGATTTCAAAGTCGAATTTGGTATCGACAAAGATGGCAACATCATCTTAGCAGACGAGATAAGCCCTGATAGCTGCAGATTTTGGGATGCAACAACAAACGAAAAACTTGACAAAGATAGATTTAGACAAGACCTTGGTAGCGTAAAAGTAGCTTACGAAGAAGTTTTAAGAAGAATTCTTTCTTAAGGACAAAGATGAAAGCTGTCGTAAATATAGCATTAAGAAGCGGGGTCCTTGACCCTGCTGGTAAGGCAGTGGAGCATGCGCTAAATTCACTTGGATTTAGCGGTGTTTCAAATGTCAGGATAGGCAAACAAATCGTTTTAGATATCGACGAGAGCGATAAAAGCAAAGCAAAAGAGCAGCTAAAAGTGATGTGTGAAGAGCTTCTGGCAAACACCGTCATCGAAGACTACGAGATCGTGCTATGAAAGTAGCGATCATACTTTTTCCTGGCACAAACTGCGAAGAAGACACAGCTCACGCTTTTAAGCTACTTGGCTGCCAAACGCAGATCATCTGGCACAAAGAGGATAAGATCGATGCTGATCTAGTCGTTTTGCCTGGTGGTTTTAGCTATGGCGACTATCTAAGAACAGCTGCGATAGCTAAATTTAGCCCTGCTATGCAGGCTGTAAAAGAGCATGCGAAAAAAGGTGGCTACATATTGGGAATTTGCAATGGCTTTCAGATGCTTCTAGAGCTTGGACTTTTAAAAGGTGCGATGAGAAGAAATGAAAATTTAAATTTCGTCTCAAAATACCACCACCTAAAAGTGATCTCAAATAACAATAAATTCCTAGCAAATTTAGCTAAAAACGAAGTGGTAAATATCCCTATCGCTCACGGCGAGGGCAACTACTACACTGATGAAGATACGCTAAAAAGCCTATATGATAACGAACAAGTCCTGCTAAAATACTGTGGTATCAACGGCAATGAGATAAATCCAAATGGCTCAGTTGATAGCATAGCTGGGATTTGCGATGAGAGTAAGAGGATATTTGGTCTTATGCCTCACCCAGAGCGCGCTTGTGAGAAAATTTTAGGCACAGATGATGGCATGAAGATGTTAAAAGGGCTAGTTTGGTAAAACGAACACTTTTTATCGCCCTACTCGCGCTAAATTTATTTGCCGCAAACACTGATGAAGTCAGTGTTTTTGACATGATGGATGAGGCAAGAGAGGATAAATTTGTAAATAGCCCAAGTTCAAAGCCGCAAACAAAGACTCCAAGCGAAGAAGAAATATCAAGAAAGCTCGTCTCTCCACGCTCTATCGCCCCACAGCCAGAGCGTATCACTCCAGAGCAGATGCGAAATATCGTACCGACAAACGAACCAGACATCAGCGTCCCTGACAATCAAGTCTACGACAAGATCAAAATAAAAGACCTTCTTTTAAAAGCGACAAATATCCCTAAAAATGTCGTAGTAGGAGAAATTTTTAGCGTTGAGATCGTAGCCGATACGCAAAGCGACCTTGAGTTTGAGTTTGAGACACAGCTTGATGAGACAAATATCAAATGGCTAAATAAGAAGAATTTTCAATGGGTAAAAGGCGAAGAAAACAAATACATCGGCACTTTCTACCTTGAAGCAACAAGCATTGATGCAAAGACTTTACGAGTTAGCTTGGATCTAAAAAGAAATGGCGAGAACTATCAAAATTCAAACATAAATATCTTTTTACCAAAGCTAAAAGAGCTTAGAAGTGACGAGAACTACAATCACATCGTCGCTGACAACCTTGAGGTAAAGAAATTTAAAACGACTAAATTTGATGATATAAACAACATCATGGTCGTTGAGATTTACGGCAACAATGTCGATCTAAGCGCCTTTAATATCGAAAACAAAACGATCCTAAAGCAAGGCGTAGATACGATAAACGGCGACTTTAACTCACAAAGTGCATATTATTTTGCAGTGTTTAAGCCAAACAAAAAGACGCTTGACTTTAACTACTACAACCTAAAAAAAGCTAAATTTGAGAGCTTTTCACTGCCTGTGAGCGTCGAAGAGGACGAGGTTAGCACGCAAATCGGTCTAAACCCAAAACAAAGCGAATTTAGCACTTACAAAGATATCACGATCTACTCTTTAGTCGCTATCTTTATCTTGCTAGCGATCTGGCGAAGAAAGCTAAGCTACTTCTTTGTGGCAGCTGTCTTTATCGCACTTGGAATTTACACTTACAATCCTTTTGGCAAAGCAGTGCTTAAGCCAGATGTGAGCGTCACTATCTTGCCAACTAAAAATTCAACCGTTTTTTATACATCTCGTAAAAACGAAAATGTTGAAATTTTAGACACAAAAGATGACTACTCAAAAATTTTATTCGCAGATGGCAAAATCGGCTGGGTAAGAAAGGGTGATCTTGTCAAAAATTAGAGCTTTTTTCTTTTCTATTGAATTTGTGATAAGTGTCGTTATTGTCGTATTTTTTATGTGGCTCTTTAACTCTAAAAATAGAGCCATAAGAAAATTTTGGGGTAGATCGCAGAGATTTTTTGGCGGATATAAGCTAGAAGTTATCGGTAAATTTAGCGACGAAGCAAATATCTTGCTGATAAATCACCAAAGTATGCTTGATATCATCGTGCTTGAAGAGATCCATCCTAAAAATATCTGCTGGATCGCAAAGGCGCAAATAGGCAAGATCCCGATCATCGGTAAAATTTTGAGCCTCCCAAAGATGATAGCGGTCGAGCGAGAAAACAAGCACTCGCTAATAAAGCTTTTAAGCGAAGCAAAAGACAGGGTAGAGAATGGACGTGTTTTAGCGATATTTCCAGAAGGCACAAGGTCTCAAACTAAAGAGCTCTTGCCATTTAAAGGTGGCGCAAAACTGCTAGTTGAAAAGCTAAATTTAAAGGTTCAGCCTATCGTAATCGTCGGAAGCGATGCGATGAAGGTGAAAGAATTTAGCTTTAAAAAAGCTGACATCAAGCTCTTTTGTCTTGATCTAGTCGATACCTCAAAACAAAACTGGCTAGAGGCGACTAGAGAGAGCATGCAAAAAGTCCTAGACGAAAACAGAAAATAAATTTAGCTTTGTAAATTTATTTTATAAAATTCACATTTTAAGTAGCCACCATAAAGAGTTAAAATTAATAAGTGATAAAACAAGTGTTAGTGTGATACTACCTTATAAATTTAGGCAGATCACCTTAGTAAAAAGAATTTTATCCACCAGCGTTTTGCTAATGTCTTTTAGAAGTTCTTATATATCAAAGTATGTGCCAAAATTTGCTTTTTACCGCCACGAGCAAACAACCTGTAGTAGATGGACTGCTCTCTACATCATTAAGCACAAAAATGACTACATCTCATAACACTTTGCTCATATAAGTTCAGCTATTTTATTATGAGCATTAAATTTTATTTAAGTCTAATGCCTAAATTAGATCTCTTACTGGCTATTTTTATTAGCCATAAGTGTTAGTTTGGGATTGCGGTGAAATAAAACAATAGAAAAATTTAAATTTAAATTATAGAAGTACGACAACTATTTGGCGGAGAGCTCCGCCAAATTTAGTTTTTCTTAAAAAATCTCAATATCTTTGCTTGTAGTTTAAACTGCTCTGAAAGCTCCATTATCGGATAAGCTCCAGCGTATTTTTTGCCGCCAGGTAGGTCTTTGCTAACGCCGCCGCGTGCCGCGATCTGAGCAAAGTCTCCAACGCTTACGTGACCAGCTGAGCCGCTTTGTCCGCCCATGACGACGTTTCTGCCTAGCACTGTTGAGCCAGCAAGTCCAGTTTGTGAGACGATGAGGCAGCCATTTCCAAGCTCGCAGTTGTGGCCTATTTGAACGAGATTGTCTATCTTTGTATAGTTTGCGATCATCGTACTTTCAAAAACGCCACGATCTATCGTAGTGCAAGCGCCGATCTCGACAAAATCGCCCAAAACAACGTTGCCGTTGTGATAAATTTTCACATGCTCGCCAGTTTTTGTATGCGCATAGCCAAAACCGTCGCTGCCTATAACGCAGTTTGCTAGCAAGTGGCACTCATTGCCTATGACGCAGTCATTATAGATGACGACGTTTGGGTGGATGATGCAGTTTTTACCGATAGTTACGTTATCGCCCAAAAACGCCCCAGCCATCACTATCGTATTTTCGCCCATACTCACGTTTGAGCCTATATAGACATTTGGCATTATAGTTGCACTCTGGGCGATATTTGATGGTTTTGGCTCGCAAAAAAGCGGCTTAGCGTAAATTTTACTAAGGATGGCAAATGCAAGGTGCGGGTTGTCGCACACAAGCGCTACCATGCCAGCTGGCACCAAGTCCAAAAGCGATTTTGTCACCAAGATAGCTCCAGCGTTTGAAGTGCTTATAAATTTAGCATTTTTCTCGCCATCGCAGTATGTTAGTTCAGCTTTATTTGCATTTTTTAAAGAATTTAGAGCAAAAATTTCAAGATCTTCTCCGCTAAAAGTAGCATTTACTTTTAAGGCTATTTCGCTTAGTTTCATCATATATCCATTATCACAGATCCGCCGCGCACGACATCAACTGGGTTAAATTTCTTTATCGATTTTAAAAAGCTCTCTACCCTGCTCGCATCATCAGCCACCATGACGACGATGTAGTTTTCATTTGTGTTTGTGACGATGCCATTATATGTCTTTAGTATCGCCTCAAGGCCTGCAAAATTTTCACCAAGCGGAATTTTCACAAGTGCCATCTCTTTTTCGACAAATTCGCCACTTTCTATGACTTTATATGTTGGTATGAGCTTGTGAAGCTGTTTTACGATCTGCTCCAAAACCCTCTCATCGCCGCTTGTGACGATGCTTAGTCTTGAGAAGTTGCTCTCAGGTATCGGAGCGACTGTGAGCGTGTCGATGTTGTAGCCCCTGCCTGCAAAAAGTCCAGAAATTCTAGCCAAAACGCCATGCTCATTTAAAACTATAACCGAAATCGTTCTTCTTATACTCATTTTTCTTCCTTGCTCTTTAATATCATATTATAAATCGCAGCCCCAGCTGGAACCATAGGAAGCACGTCCTCAAAGCGGTCGATCCTAACGTCGATAAGAGCTGATTTTTTACTCTTGATCGCCTCTTTTAACGCCTTTTTAAACTCATCTTTACTCTTGCAAACAAAACCAACGCCGCCAAATCCCTCAGCGATCTTCGTAAAATCAGGCTGCAAGCTAAGATCAGTCGATGAGTAGCGCTTCTCATAGAAAAATGTCTGCCACTGGCGCACCATGCCTAGGAAGTTGTTGTTTAGGATGATGTTTATGACAGGGACATTTGCCTCGCAGGCGGTCATGAGCTCTTGAATATTCATAAGTATCGAGCCATCGCCTGTGAAATTTACAACCAAATGTTCAGGCTTCGCGCACTTTGCGCCAATCGCTGCAGGCAGACCGTATCCCATCGTGCCAAGACCACCACTTGTGACAAGCTGCCTTGCGCGGTTAAATGGATAAAACTGCGCCACCCACATCTGGTGCTGACCGACGTCAGTTGCGATGATAGCCTCAGGGCCAACTATCTTTGCGGTCTCTTCAACCACCCATTGAGGCTTTAAGACCTTGTCGCTATCTGTGTAGCCAAGAGGATTTAACTTTTGATATCTATCTAAAATTTCTCTCCAAGGCGCATAGTTTTTAGGCTCACCTTTCACCTCTTCATAAAGCTCGCTTAACACGTTTGTAAGGTCGCCAACTATCGGATAGTGAGCGTTTATGATCTTTGAGATAGAGCTTGGATCGATGTCGATATGAATGATCTTTGCATGTTTGGCAAACTCGTCAGTTTTACCTGTGACCCTATCGCAAAATCTAGCTCCAAGCGAGATAAGAAGGTCACACTCGCTAAGCGCCATATTTGAAGCGTAGCTGCCGTGCATGCCTGCCATGCCTAAATTTAGCTCATCTTTTGCGTCAAGCACGCCAAGAGCCATAAGTGTCTCAACCGCTGGGATGCCAGTTTTTTTCATAAATTTACGTATGATCTCGCTTGCTCCAGATGCGACTGCGCCGCCACCTATGTAAAGAAGTGGTCTTTTTGCTTCATTTATCGCAGCTGCGGCTTTTTTTATCTGCTTAGAGTTGCCTTTATATGTCGGTTTGTAGCTTGGGATAGAAATTTCTTTTGGATAGACAAAGTCACCAAGCCTTGAAGTGACGTTTTTTGGGATATCGATATGAACTGGTCCTGGGCGGCCTGATCTTGCGATGTAAAACGCCTCTTTTATGATGCGAGGTAGCTCCTCGACGCTATTAACCAAGAAGTTATGCTTGACACAGGGGCGTGAAATGCCGACTGCATCGATCTCTTGAAAGGCATCTGTGCCGATCATAAAGGTTGGTACTTGACCGCTTATAAGCACAACTGGGATGCTGTCGCTGTAAGCCGTAGCAAGGCCTGTCACTGCATTTGTAAAGCCAGGACCACTTGTCACAAAAGCCACGCCCACTTTTCCGCTAACCCTAGCGTATCCGTCTGCTGCGTGAACGGCTGCTTGCTCGTGGCGAACCAAGACGTGTTTAAAATAAGTTTGTTTATATGTCTCGTCGTAGATATTTAAAGCTGCACCGCCAGGATAGCCAAAAACTATCTCAACACCCTCTTCGTGCAAGGCTTCGCTTATCATCTGCGAACCAGAAATTTGTTTTATCATCACTTTAGCCTTTTGATAAATTTAACGCAAATTATATCCCAAAGCATTTTAAATCCATTTTAACTTTTTAGCGAAATTTGGGCGTTATCTTAAATTCTTTGAAAAAATTTTGAGTTAAAAAAGTAAAAAATACAAAATATTTTACATATATTTATACATATTATTTTTAGTATTTTGATAAATTTGGCAAATTTAGAGCAAAATTTAAAAAAGCGGAGGGGCGATAACCAAGCCAACCAAGCCAACCAAGCCAACCAAGCCAACTCTCGCAACCACCACT
>NZ_PIQW01000029.1:0-2422 GCF_003048445.1 Campylobacter concisus | reverse complement strand
TTTAGCATGCCACCTTTAAATTTAGTAAAAGAGCTAAACGAAAACCCAGCTGGAAAATATCTAGTAGATATGCTTGGTATAAAAAGAGATATTGATATAAAGGCGTAAAGGGGAGTTAAAATGATAACTAGCATAAACGGACTTAGCAACACACAGATACAAGATAACACTATCCAAAAAGAAAATGTAGCCAAAGAAGGCAAGCAAGACAAAAGCGTCATCGAAGAAAAATTTGATTACTCAAAGAATCTTTTTAAACCCTGGAGCGAAACTATAAAAGAATTTATAGATATAGACAAAAGCAAAGAGGGCTGGATAGTAGATACTATAAATCGAATTGATAATATGCTGTCTGATTACACCATTCAAGAAAGACGGGCTTTATCAGCAAAAAGAGAGCCAGAAAATATGGAAGAATTTAGAGTTCGCGAACTCCAAGATTACATGGACTGGTTGCTTACAAACTCTATAGACGGCAAACCAACGATAGTTGGTAAAATGGTTGGTCTTGGCACAGCAGAAGAAGAGGCGGAACTAGAAGCTTTTGTAAATTCATTTCCAGAAGGCACTATGATGAGCAATGATGGTGCTGCTTTGTTTGCTAGAGCAGATCTAAGCATAGAAGAGTTTAAAAAGCTTTATAGAGAAGACGTAGAAAAAACTACAAAAGAGCATAAAGAATTTCTAGCTAAACTACACAAAGAAGAACAAGAATACAATGCAAATTTTGCCAAAGAGCAAAGTGAGAAGAAATTTAAACCTATGCAGGTTAAGAAGAAGTATGAGACCTATGATATAAACAAGGATCAGAAATTTCTCTATGCAAGAGAGCTTTTAAATTTCAAAGAAAAAAGAGGCATAGACGTCTTAGAGCTTATGCAAAAGATAGGCAAGAAGCAAATTTTAAATAAGATGGCTTGATAAATAAAGCAGAGCTAGGATCATCCTCTATCTTGTCATAGGATGACTTAGTAGCGACTTGTGCTGGATATAAATTTAAACCTTTTTATCGACAACCTTTTTACCATTTTCTTCAAGCTTTTGCATGATACGAAGCACATCGATACCTCGTTCTCTCTCAAGCTCTTGAAGCTTAAGTAAAAACGAAAATTTCTCATCCTTAGTAATGTCATAAGTTTCAGTGTTTTTGCTTTCAGCTTGGATAGGAGTAAATTTTTTCTCTTTGGTGTCGTCTTTTTCTTCTTCAACGTTCTCTATATCTTGAATACCCTTTTCATTTATCTCTTTTAGTATATTGACAGCATTTTTAGCATCTTCGCCAGATAAAGTTATATTAAACCGCTCTTTTAGTGCATATTTAGCCCACTCTTCTTTAAACTCATCAACACTCATATCGCTATCAAGCAGATCAACAGTCCTTGAGTTTTGCATAAATAGCAACTGGCGATCGCCACGATATTCATTTAAAAATTCATTTACAGTGTATGGGGTATCTCTTAAAATTTTTGGCTTATCATTGTCTGGTTTTGCTTGCTGACCTTGTATGTATTCAACAAACAAACCCTTGCTTTCATTTATGAAATTTTTAAGATCTGATAACTGCTCGCTTGTAAAGTCAGGATCATAACCTCTAAGCTTTCCTATGATAGTGACTTTTGCTTCATCGCCTTTTGTAAAGCCAGATAGTGGATATATGTGTCTATCATAAGCCGCAGCTTGAGCTTTTCTATCAAGCCTTGCGTATTTAGGAAAGCTCATACCATATCCCATATTGTTATCAAGGATATCGTTTATATCGTTAAATTTAAACCCCATCTCACTAGCTATGTGCTCTCTAGATAGATAAGGATAAGGCGAGCTAGAAATTTGCATTTTACTATCCTTAGTAAATTTTAAACTACTCAATGATTTTCAAAATTTGTTTGAGTAAGGTTTTTCTTTGATTTAAATCGACCTTTCAACAATTTAGTTTATATATGACTTATCTCTACACAAAAGTCTTGCTGATAGAGCTTATCCTCTCACTCCAAGAATTTGCTAGAGAATTTATATCCTTACTAGTTGGCTTAAATTTCTCATATTCGTTTGAAGTGACACTCTCTGCGTTAATGTTCTTTGATCTTGCATACATTAAAAGGGTTAGCTCTTTAAGTCTTTCTTTTATGAGCGCTTTGATACTCTCGTTATCCTTACCCATTTTTTCAAAATCCACAAAATACTCTTTATGCTCTCCAGTGCTTGAGATATCATTTAAGGCAGCGCTACTTAGCTTAGTCTTTGCACTATCACTTGGTAGTGGTCTAGAGCTGCGCAAAAATCCCATAAAAAGAGCCTCTTTGCTATAACCTTCATCTACTTGATATACCGACATATCAGGGTTAAAGCTAAACTCATCACCTGCTTCGCTCATCGTAAAATCAACCTCTTTTACTATGAGCCTAACGCCTGCACTTGAAAGCTC
>NZ_PIQW01000028.1:0-2799 GCF_003048445.1 Campylobacter concisus | reverse complement strand
TGCAAGCTCAGGAACATATGGCTTTAGCGTAGGTGTAAGGGCTGATCTTGCTACCACTAAACAAGAGAGCTCTTTAAAACAAACTAGCTCAAATAAATCTAGCCTAAATGCTAAACATATAAATATAAACTCAGCTAAAGATATATCTATCACAGGCTCAGACCTAGCATCTAAAGAGGATACGAGCTTAAACTCAAACAACCTAAACATAAACTCTAGCGAAGATAGTTTAAAATATAAATCAAACACCAAATCACTCACAACAGGATTTGGTTTTACATTTTATGGGGCAAACTCTAGCTCACTAGAGCTTGGAACAAATAGCTTAAAACAAAGCGAACAAAGCCTAATAAATAACAACTCTCATCTTTACTCAGCTAAAGATATGAATATAAACACAGCCAATGATGCAACCATCAAGGGAGCAAATTTAAGAGCTGATGAGAGATTAAATTTAAAAGTAGGAAATAACCTAAGCTTAGAAAGCACCAGAGATATAAAAGATGCTAGCTCTAAAAGCAAGGGTATAAATTTAAGCGTAAGCTACTCTGGAGCAACTAATGCTAAAAACTTCGCATCTGGAGATAGATCTCTAAGCTCTGTTGGAGCAAGCATTAGTAAGTCAAACTCAAACACAAAGATAAAACAGACAAATCTCTCATCTATAACAGCAAATGAGCTAAACGTAGAGGTAGGCAAAAACACTCATCTAAAAGGATCACTACTAGCAGCAGGAGAGTATGATAAAGATAATACCTTTATAGATAACCACAACCTAAATTTAAAAACAAATACCCTAAGCTATGAAAACCTATCAAATACAAGCTATAACAAAGGATCATCTCTTAGCATAGGAGCTAATTATTCAGTAGGTAAAAAAGATGATAGTAAAGTTAGCCAAAGTGATCAAGGCAAATCAGGCTCAAGCTACTCTGGTCTAAAGTCAATAAACTACTCAAACCAAAGAAATTTAAGCTACACACTATCTAAAAACCTAGCAACTCTAGGCAGTGGCAACATAGAGATAGCTGATAAAGATAACTCTGATGATCTAACAAGACTAAATAGAGATACAACTAAACTAACAAAAGATCTAGTAAATACTAGTATAAGCTCAAATGTGGATGGTAGCATGGATTTAAGGGTGTTAACTAAGAGTGGGCAAAAAGAGATAGCAAAAGAGATAGTAGATACTAGCACTATAATAGACGCCATAAAGCAAATATCAACTACAGATAGAGCAAATATATTCTCATTCTTTAAAGAAGTAAGCAAGCAATACAAAGTATTAAATGGTGTTAGAGAAGAGGTGGCAAATTCACCAGAACTACAAGCATTTTTATCTAGCAACACTACAACCGAAGCACAAAGAAAAGAGGCTATGGCACTAGTAACGCTTGCCGTTATGAAGAATTTAGGATATCTACCAAATGATATAAAGGCTATATATACAGATGAAAGAGGGTATAATGGCGAGAAAATACAAGGTTATACAAGCTTGCAAACTGGAGCTAGCTATATAAATTTCAAAAACATAACCAATATGAAAGATCTTGTAAAGACCATAACTCATGAAAACCAAAGATCTATGGATATACAAGATCATAGAGATATAAATAAAAATAGAGATGATGATACTAAGTATGCATCAAATTTCTCAGACTTTGCAACTAGATATTTCTCTCATGCTCTATGGCTAAACGATAAAGGTTTCTCTAAAACACCTTTAACAACAGCTGTAACATCAAGCATGATAAACAACAATAGAGAATTTGCAAAGTTGGATAAGAATTTGGGAGCGAATAGGATGCTAACAAACAATGAATATGATCTTGCAATGGAATTAGCATATAGATATAGCAAAGAAAATAACATACCTTATGCTCAGTCAATAAATCTTTTTATGCTTGCAGCTAAAACAAATGTCGATAAATCTCAAAAAGAAGCTTTTGAACATGTTGTATCTACATTAGAAAGCGCTGATGAAAGCGAGGTGCCTGGATATAGTATAGTGTTTGATAGGGATAAAATAGATGAGGCATATAATATATTGGCAACTACTGCTAAAGAGAGAAATCTGTACTTTACAGACGTTTATAAAGAGGGTATGACGAGTTATCCTTTATACACCGCAACCAAAGAGCAGTATGAGGATAAGCATTGGGACCCGGAGCATACCATAGGACTAGGAGATGCAAGCGATATACTTATACCATTTGCAAAGCCAGCCATCGGTGCTGCAAAACAGCTATCATCAGCTCTGTACTCTAGCTCAAAAAATGTAATAAAAGCTCCATTTGTGGAAATGCAAGCAAGGGTAAATGAAAAACTATTGGCCAATACCCCAAAAGGTGGAACATTAGGTAGTGATGGTATACTAAGACACAATGGCAAAGAGTATGTAGCTCGCAGTTTTGATCTATCAGGAAATAAAGTGATATATGAACAAGTAATAAACAAAAAAGGCACTGGAAATTTTAAAACCACCAACGATAAAGGTTATTTCATAACAGTTCGTAAGCCAAATATATCTGCTCCGGAAAGCAGCTCTAGTACTTTAATAAAAGATATGACAAGAGATATTAAATTTTATGATAGCCCTAAAACCCCAGGTATAGTAGCAGGCACAATTATAGGCGGAGGCATAGATCTTGGATCACAATATATAAATAACGGCAATAGTTTTAAAAATCTTGACTACACCGAAATAATAGTAAATGCATTAGGCGGAGCATATGGTGGAGCTGCTAGCGGTTTATTCTCGGCAATAGGTAGAGGCGCTTTTGTTAACTCATCTAC
>NZ_PIQW01000027.1:0-2814 GCF_003048445.1 Campylobacter concisus | reverse complement strand
TATCAGAGATCTTACCATCTTCGTTAGTATCTTCTGGGAATTTGATAGATGGGTTGCTTGGTTGGCGAGTTAGTTCTTTGTCATATACCAAGTTTGCAAAATTGCCTTCGCTTTCATTGCCAACTATATCTACTATCCTATAAGCTGGACTTTGTGCTCCATTGCCTTTTGGTAGATCCATAACAAAGCCGTCTCTCTCAACAGAACCTTTAGCGATATCCTCTTTGGTTATAAATGTAGCATTTTTCCACTTACCATCTTGTCCGTATACTTGTAGTATATCACCAGCTTTTACACTAATGCCATCAGTTGGGATATCAACAATCCAGTGAAGTTTGCCATCTGTTAAGGCTTTTGCCTCTTCTACGCTTAGGACCTCATTGCTATTTAAATCTTCTTTAAATTTAACTTTTGGTGTACCAACAGTTGTATCGACTTCTAGTGCAGAAGTTGCTTCACTAGAGTTGCCAGCCGCATCTGTAACCACAGCTTTTATGATGTGAACACGGCCAACAAGATCTGCTAGTGGCTCTTTATAGTCGATTGGCTTAAATTCCCATTTGCCATCTTTATCAGCTGTAGTTCTACCTATCTCTTTATCAGTATCATAGATAACCACTTCTTGATTTGCATCAGCTGTACCTTTGATAGTTGGCTTGTTATCATTTGTCGAAGTGCCTGCAACGTTGTCTTTATATGTACCGCCTGGTACGTTGTCAATAATACCTGTGATCTGGACATTAGGAGCTGTAAAGTCTGAGCTTATGCTCTCTTTTACCATTTCACTAGCATTACCTGCTTGATCAACGATCTTAGCTGTTACAGTTGAAGCTTGTCCATCGATCACTGGTACTTTAACTTCTATGTAGCCAGCTACTCTGTCATTGTAAGTTATAGTATGTGTTTTTTCCTCACCATTTACAGTGTAGTGGATCACATCGTTTTCTTCAGCATCACCTGGAACAGAAATTTGAGCTGTTGTGCTAGCATTGTCACCATCTTTGCCGTTCTCTGCTTTATTTAGCTTGCCATCTTTTTTATTGATATCTTCAACAAATGTGATTGTTGGCTCAGTTGGGGCTACTAGGTCGACATTAACTACCACTGTTTCTGAGAAGTCTGAGATATTTCCAGCCTTATCTTGTATTCTTGTAGTGTATTGATACTCGCCATCTTCTAGCTGAGGTAGTTCAAATTTCCAACCACCATGCTTATCAGCTGTAGTAGTTCCTATAGCTCTCTTATCGCCACTTAGTTCACTAATTTCATATATAGTTACTACCGAGTTAGGCTCAGCATATCCCTCAAGAGTTGGTGTGCTGTCGTTTGTTAAAGCAACTTTCGTTTTAACGTCTAAAACGTTGCCAGTGTGGCTATCTACATCGTCATTTACAGCATTTATTACTGGAGCATTAGCTGTTGCATCTACATCTAGTTCAACCTTAGGTGTGATTGATTTATTACCTGCACTATCAGTAGCATGTGCTTCGAAGTAGTGTAGTCCATCACCCATAGCTTCAGTTGGAGTAAAGCTCCATTTGCCATTAGCATCAGCTACTGTTTTACCAACTAGAGTTTTTTCTGTAGTTGTTAAGAAGCTCTCATAAATTTCTACTGTTGCACCAGCTGCTGCACTACCTTTGAATGTTGGTAGGTTATCGTTTGTTAGACCATTTTTAACATCACCATTTACTACACCACCAGCTACGTCATCGTAAATTTCGTCGATTGTTACTTGAGTTGTAGCATGAGTATGGATGATATCATTACCTGTTACTGCACTACCTTTACCAGTGTTGCCAGCTTCATCAGTGATCTCTACTTTTACTTTATCGCCTGGGTTTAGTGCTTTAGTAGTATCTATAACAAATTTGCCATCTCCACCTACTTTACCTTCACCAATTACATTACCAGCTTCATCTTTAACAATAACCTTAGCATCTTGTGTATCAGAGCTACCCTCTACTCTACCTTTTTCTGGAGTGTTGTCAGCTGGGTTGCTAATATCTAGTGGGCTTACTTTTAGGTTTTCAACACTTGGAGCTGTTGCATCTACATCTAGTTCAACCTTAGGTGTGATTGATTTATTACCTGCACTATCAGTAGCATGTGCTTCGAAGTAGTGTAGTCCATCACCCATAGCTTCAGTTGGAGTAAAGCTCCATTTGCCATTAGCATCAGCTACTGTTTTACCAACTAGAGTTTTTTCTGTAGTTGTTAAGAAGCTCTCATAAATTTCTACTGTTGCACCAGCTGCTGCACTACCTTTGAATGTTGGTAGGTTATCGTTTGTTAGACCATTTTTAACATCACCATTTACTACACCACCAGCTACGTCATCGTAAATTTCGTCGATTGTTACTTGAACGGTAGAAGAAGCCTCGGTGATATCTTTTGAAATTTCTTCGCTTGGCTTGCTTGGGTTGTTTGGATTAACGATCTCAGCTGTTATAGTTGTCTTATCGCCTGTTTTGATATCAACTGAAATTTCAACCTTACCATTTTCGATATCTTTATCTGTGATCACGTGCTCTTTTGGAGTATCGCTATTATCTTTTACGATTAGTTTATCGCCTGGTTTTACGCTGCCATCTTTTGGTATAGAAATTTCAGCTGTTGTTTTACCAACTTCTTTATCACCGTCTTGGTTCTCCTTGTTAGATATTTTGCCATCTTTATTAGTATCTTCTTTGAAGTTAATATCTAGTGGTGAGCCTGGTGTTCTTGAGAATTCGCCATCAAGTGTAAGTGTAGCTTTTGACGACTCACTAACATTGCCAGCTTCATCAGCAAATCTATACTCTGGAGTCTCAT
>NZ_PIQW01000026.1:0-2915 GCF_003048445.1 Campylobacter concisus | reverse complement strand
AAGAAATAGACAAATGCTGAGAGGATAACGATAAATAGCACTGCTAGGGTTAGTTGGATCTTTAGGAGGGGCATAGTCTGGCTCGTGAAAGTATCGGCATTTATCGCAGCAACTGCGAGCCAGCCGTCGTCGTTTATAGGCAAAATTTTAGCCAAGACATTTTCATTTTTTGCATTTTTATAAGAGATTAGTCCGTTTTCATCAAAGTCTTTACTTGCAAATTTAGCAGCCAAGGTCTTAGTCGCTTCAACAGAACTGTTTATAAGACTTTCATCATCATGTAATAAGATAACACCATCTTTGTCCATAAAATAGACATAGCCAAACTCAGTTTTACCCATCTTTAGAAGCTTTTTACTTAAAAGCCTGATATTAACATCAGTAAATGTAGCTCCCAAAAGCTTGCCGTCCTCCGTTATCGGAGTAGAGAAAGTCATGCATAAGTCGTGCTCTGGGGCGACCATGTCTATATATGGCTTTGTAAAGATAGTTTTTCCACTACTTTTTGCAGCGATATACCAGCCCCTGCCCCTTGGTTCGTATTTATCTTTTTCTGGGGTTAAGGTTTTACCATTTGAGCCATAAGTATAGCCGTTGCTCTCTGCTGCAAAATAGGCACCTATGACTATTGATTTTAAATTTTCTTTTGTAGACTTTAAACGAGCAAGAATTTCATCTTTGTTATCCACACTGCCCACTAGCTTGCTAGCTAGCTTTTGCGAGTCCTCCATGTAGTCATCAATAAAACTTTGCGTCACAGACTTTATGTCAGATAGAATTTGATCTTGGTTTTGGCTGATCAGCTTCACCACCTCCTCTTTTGCGTTAAAGTAGCTAACAGCCGACATCGCAGCAAAGCATACACTCAAAAGAACAATAAGCGTCAATGCGATCTTGTTTGATATAGATCTCATTTCATCCTCCTTGTGAAATATTAGTAGAATTATAAAATTTAAAATATAAATTTAATCTTTAATTTTAAATAATATTTTATATTAAATAGTGATTAAATCTATAAATATAACGTAAATTAGCGATATATTAGAAATTTTTTAATTAAATTTGATTTATTTTATAAAATATATTTGAAGTAAAATATTTAATTTTTAGCATTAAAACTGGTTTATAAATTAAAATTATGCTAGATAACCTTAAACAAAATAGAAACTTCTTAAATTTAATGCATAATACTAATTTAAATGCGTGTTATCTGTAAAAAAAATGATGTAGAAAGTATTATAAAATTTAGCCAGAAACCAAGCCGAACTGGCTAAATTTGGTGATATTTAAATTTCTTTATAACCGACTATATTTAGCCCAAAACCAGCTAAGCTTACAAATTCTTTATTTTTATTTGAGCTTAAAAGTTCGATATCCTTTACGCCAAAGTGATTTAAAATTTGCGCTCCGATGCCATAGTCTTTGCTTGTGTTTGAGTTGTCGCTATCTAAAAAGATCAAAATTCCACCATGTTGGCTTAAAAATTTGATAGTTTTTAAAAGCTCTTCATATTTTGGACTGCTCAAAAGCTCGTGATCAGCAAGGATCTTTTGAAATTTGACATTTGCCTTGCTCTTTGGCTCACCAAAAAGATAAGCTGAGTGAATTTTACCTTTGTGATCTGTGATATCGTATCTTATAGCTGCGCAGTCTGCGATCATAACGTCACTTTTTTCGCCAACTCTTATGAGGCTTTCATGGCTTAGCCTATACTCGACCAGGTCAGAAACGCTGATCATATTTAGACCAAATTTCTTACAAAACTCCTCTAAATAATCACGCCTTGCCATAGTGCCATCTTCTTTTACGATCTCGCATATCGAAGCCATCGGAGCAACACCTGCAAGCTTACAAAGATCGACCGAGCCCTCGGTGTGGCCTGTGCGAACGAGCACACCGCCATTTTTGGCGATAAGCGGGAAGATGTGTCCTGGGCGCACGAAGTCTTCAGGCTTTGAGCTAGCATCAGCCGCAAGCCTGATCGTCATATCGCGCTCGTATGCGCTAACGCCCGTTGTTGCGTCTTTTGCGTCGATCGTAACTGTAAAAGCTGTCTCGTGGCTTGATGTATTTTTGGCTACCATTAGCGGCAGATCAAGCCTTTTTGCGTTTGCCTCATCCATCGCAAGACAGAGCACACCCTTTGCATGAGTGATAGCAAAATTTACCTTTTGCATGTCACTGCTAGCTGCTGAAAAGACCAGATCGCCCTCATTTTCGCGGTCCTCATCATCAACCATGACGACCATTTTGCCATTTTTTATATCCTCAATCGCTCTTAATACATTTTCAAGTGCCATAATTATCCTTTTATAAATTTTTACGATTATATTGATATTTTGATAATCAAAAGATAAAAATAATATTTTTTCTTTGCCGGTAACCACTTTTGAGAAAAAATAGAATTTACACCAAAAATTTAAGCTTTTGAGGTTGAATTTAACTATATGATAAGATGGTTTTATCTGCTAAAAGTATAAAAATTAATTGTATATTTGCATGATAAAGCGATTTTTGACTTTAAATTTTAAAATATGCCTTAATATCAGGCAACAACAAGTTGTTATTTTAGCTTATTAATAGCACTATAAAAATAATTGAAATTTTATATTAAATTTGTTTTTAAAATTTAAATATTCTTTGTTTAGAAAATCGATTGGAAATTGGGCTTTTATAGTTATTTTTGCTATAAAAACTAAAAATTTTTAATAGAGAGAAATATATTTTGAATTTTATAAGGGTAATATTATGTATTATTTTACATATTATTTAACAAAATATTTTTATAAAAATTTTACATTAAATTTAAAAAAACAAAAAAATAGAAAAAATTTAAAAGTAGATGGCGCAGCGGACGGGGCTCGAACCCGCGACCTCCGCCGTGACAGGGCGGCATTCTAACCAACTGAACTACC
>NZ_PIQW01000025.1:0-5041 GCF_003048445.1 Campylobacter concisus | reverse complement strand
TCCACCCTAGCCTGCGAGCTTGAGTTATTTACCAGCTTTTTAGCCTCTACATTTATATCTTTAGCATAAATTTGACTAGATGTATTTACCAAAGTGTCTGCTTTTATATCAAGGCTCTCTTTGGCTGCTATTAGCGCTTCATCTTTGTTTGTTATAGTATTTGCTTTTATGCTTGTATCTTTATTAGAAGCGATAGCACCAGCATTAACTATATCACCATCAAGGCTTATCTCTATGTTGTTATTTGCTATAACTAGACCATTATTATTTACGCCCACACCGTTACTTGTGCCAACTAGTTTGATTTTATTAGCATACATACCGCCAAGCGCGCTACTATCTAAGCTAAAGCTGTTTTCTTGGTTTTTAGCTTTTACGTCGTTGTAAAGTCTATCTTTGCTTGAAGTAAGCGCCTTTTCACCGATGATGTTTAGCTCATTTGCGTGGATATTTGAGTTTAAATTTATGGCATTTGAGATCACATTAGTATAGTCGCTGCTCTTATCGTTTAGGCCGTCCCCTACGATGTCGATTGACTTGTCAGATATTAGCTCTATCTCTTTAGGGCTTAGTTTATTGATATTGCCTGTTGTTAGTGTGAGTGAGCGAGAGTTGATCATATTTAGACCATCTACGCTTATGCCATTTGGGTTTGCTATGACTACGTCAGCCCTGCTTCCAGCTACCTCTAAATTTCCTTTTAGAGATGATTTCTCAGCCGAATTTACTTTGTTGATAATAAGGCTTGCCTCTTTATTTAGCCTATAGTTTGCATCTATCTGACCAGCTATCTTAGTATCTATGTTTTTATTAGAGTTATTAAGGATAGTGCCAGTGGTTGGAGTATTAAACCTACTATATTCATTTATAGATACGCCCTTGCTATCAGGGTTTGTGATGTTTATTATTAGCGTCTCATTAGGAGCTTTTAGTATATCAGGGCGGTTGCTAGCGCCTGGATCAGCTATGATGCTTGGCTCATTTGCTAATGCTGGCATAGTGCCAAGTAGCAAAGAGAGACTTACGTAGAAATTTAAGCCTATGGTTAAAAGACTAGGCTTTTGATTGCTTTGTGAATTTGAAATTTGGTTGTTCTTTAGCATATTTTATCCTTAAAATTCGTAGCTTATGATGAAATTTACATTTGTTGATTTAGATTCAAAGCTCTTTGGTTTATAAAGAGGTTTAGAGACAGATATGTCGTAGCTTAGGTTGTTGTAGGCTTTTATACTGCCTCTTAGACCTATGGCGTATCCTGCAAGGGTGTTTTTATCCTTTATGCCGCTATTTGCTGCTCTTACCATGCCAGCGTCAAGCCCTGCATAGACAGAGTTGCTCTTATAGTAGTTATATGAGAGGGTATTTCTTACGCTTACTCCGTGGTTTCCAACAAGCGAGCTCTCCCCATCAAATCCCCTAACACTGTGATACCCGCCGATGCTAAAACGATCCTGCAAGCTTAGTTTATTTAGTCCATATCTTGCGTTGATATTTAGATCATAGCTTAGTGGAAGTTCAAATTTATATTTGTAGTTTAGGTTTAAATTTATTAGAGCAAACCTAGATGTAGCCTCGCCGCTATCTTCTAAAGGATCGGGCTGTGATCTAAATATACCAGTGCCCTTTTTGTAAGCTAGCTTGGCGCTAAAAGCTTGGTTGTAAGAATTCCAGCTTGATTTTACACCTACCTCATATCCAGCATTTCTTCTAGCTTGGTTATCTAGCTCGTAGTCCTCTAGGTAGTTTTTATTTTTTCTCTTAAATAGCTTTACGTAAGCGCTATTTTTAAAATTTGAGTCTCTATAAAATGTATAAGCAAGGCTTAGTGAGTCGCTCTCGCTTCTACCTTTATATGTGTAGAGGTTGTAGGCTGCGTTTATGATCTGGGCGTAGTCATATTTGCTCTTTTCATACTCAAGCATGAAGTAGCCAAACGGGACAGTAAAGCCGTAATAATAGTTATTTGAAGCCCCGTGATCAGTAGCGCCATTAAATTTATTTGTGACCTCATACTTTTTAAAGATATCTTTGCCGTGTGAGAAGCTAAAAATTTCGTTAAATCCAAGTAAATTTAGCGTGCTTAAATTTAGCATTCCTTGATATTTGCCACTTTGTTTTGAGCCAAGGTTATCAATGCTTATAGCAGCTTTTAGTGGGAAGCTATCAACTCTAGTTATTACTATATTTGAAAAGCCAGCTCTGTTTGAAGGTAAGAATTTAATGCTAACATCATTTTTCGAGACGTTTTGAAGTGACTCAAGAGCCTGCTCGATATCTCTTATGTTTGCCACTTTATTTTTATGAGAGTACTCACCAAATGCGCTAAATAAGCTCGCTCTATTTCTTTGGCTATCAAGCTCGTTTATGCTTATATCATCTATTAAGCCAAGATTTATCACAAACTCTAGCTTGGCATCTTTTAAGCTCTTTGTAACTAGGCTCGCACTTGAAGTGATATAGCCACTTTTTATTATCTCGTTGTTAAAAGAGTTTATGATTAGATTGATAGAGTTTTTGCCAAGACAGCTGCCAGCTTTAAAATCAAGCTTGTTTAAGCTAGTCTCTAAGATAGAGTTAAATTTAGAGTAGTTTGCATTATAAGCTTCTCTTATTATAGCCTCATCAGCACCACTACTAGCGTTAAAGCTAGCTACTTCATTCTCACTAAGAAGTGAAATTTTATCTATTTTAAAACATGGGGTTTCATTTAAATTTAGCTTACCTACTGAAGTTGGTTTTTCGTTAAGCAAATTTATGTTTGAGCTTTCGTTAAAAGAGCTTGCCATACTCGCCCTAATCTCTTCGTTGTTTAACTCATTTTTTAGATTAGTCTCATTAGCAAGTAGCGCAGCACACACTATGCCTAAAGATAAGAGAGTTCTCATCTCAACCTTCCTTGGAAATAACTATAAAGTTATATTTTCTAAAATAATTTAGTGACATTATAAAGGAAGTAATCTTAATATAATATTAAAATATAATTAGAAAAAAGAATTTTTATACAAAATATTTCAAAAATGAAACTTTTTAGATATACAAATAGTAAAAGCAAATTTATTTTGGTTTATCCTCTTGTATGTAAAATTTAATTTCATATTGACAATGATTATTATTTTGATATAATTGCGCAACTGATTTATATTTCGTAATTTCAGCAGTTAAAGTGTTTTATAGACGTGCTATTTTATAAATTTGATAAAGTAAATTTGGTTTTGATTACTAAATTTTCTAAAAATTAGCAAAATTTAGATCTATAAAAATTTAACAATATTTTTGTGACATATATTAGAAATAGAAAATAGACAATTTAATCTGAAAGGATAGGTAATGAACAAGCATTTATTTGCACTTTTGGCTTTGGCGGCATTTAGCAGTCACTCTTTAGCTCACGAATTTTGGCTTTTTGGTAGCAGTAAGGAAGTAACTAGCGTTGATATAGGCTACGCAGACGACTTCCCGACTGTTGAAAAGATCCCAGATAATAGAATCGCCCTATTTGAAGCCCCATACGTTATAAACAAAAATGGCGAGAAACTGAGCCTAAAACAAAGCGGCGAAAACTACCACTATGAAAGAGCCAAACTAGAAGACGGCTCATACCTTATAGCTGGCGAATATAAGCCTACGTTTTGGACAAAAGCAGGCGATGGCACATGGCACATGGACAAAACCAAAGAGGACATCAAGGACGCCAAATACTGCAAAAAAGCGAGCATGAGCGCAAAAGGCGTAATAAATAAAAACGCTAAGGACGACTCTGTAACAAAACCATCCAACCAACGCCTAGAGATAGTCCCACTTGACAATCCAGCAAATTTCAAAGTTGGTGTGCCGTTTAAAGTAAAAATTCTATTTGAGGGCAAACCTTTAGAAAATGCTACACTTGATGGAACATTTGATGGATTTTTAAAAGAAAAAAGCGCATTTCATGGCCAAACTGAGCCAGATGGCACGATAGAAGTGCTTGCACTTAAACCTGGAAAATGGCTGCTACAAACAGTGCATAAAATGCCATTTGCTGACTCAAAAATTTGTGATGATGAGACGATCGCTGCAACGCTTGCGTTTGAGCTAAAATAGATCAAATTTAGAATTTATCAAGGGGTGCAGTCAAATGTGCCCTACTCTTTTACCTTATAAGTCAAATTTATCAAGACAAAATCAGCAAATTTATGTGCGGCTAAATTTTAAAATTTGTGTATTTCTAAAAGATTTAATAACTCCAGCAATCATAATTTCATCATTATTTGTAATCTCTAAACTTTTAAAAACTGCTGATCCGTTTTCGCCTAAAACCTTTTGCAAAACTCAAGCACCTAGTTATTAAAACAAGTTTTTAGAGCTTCAGTAAAGAATTCTGAAATTTTTGAATACAGTATTTCAATATAATTTCTGCTATCTAAATACCAAAATTGCTTCGCATATTAGCAAGCAATAAAGAAAGTATCATAATCCGTAGATGTAAAAATTTAATGGAAACAATACACAATTCATTTTACTGTGAAAAACGAGCGTTTCGTTGCTTTATATATACAATTCTGCTAGTTTTAGCATAAATTTGCCTTTTATAAAGAAAAAAGACGTTTTGCACACTTTTACTTCAAAGTACAATTTATTACAGGTTAAATTTACTAGTCAAATTTGTTGCACTAGCAGTCAATTTTTCAAAATTTGAGTTAAATTTAAAAGAAAAATGGTGACCCATACGAGACTCGAACTCGTGTTACCAACGTGAGAGGCTGGTGTCCTAACCGCTAGACGAATGGGCCAAAAGATGGTGCCCCGTGTAGGTCTCGAACCTACGACCCCATCATTAAGAGTGATATGCTCTACCAACTGAGCTAACGAGGCAAGATTAAATATCAATAACAAAGTGTTATCTTAGAACTTATAATCTTAAAATTTAATTTGATCACTCAAAAAAACAAGAAAAAATAGAATCAAGAACCTTAACCTAAGGTTTGGTAGATGGCGCAGCGGACGGGGCTCGAACCCGCGACCTCCGCCGTGACAGGGCGGCATTCTAACCAACTGAACTACC
>NZ_PIQW01000024.1:0-5147 GCF_003048445.1 Campylobacter concisus | reverse complement strand
TGCTAATACAATATTTAAATACTTATATTAAAAACAGAAAGCACCTACTGTGTATTTTTTAGTATTAGAAAAGTTTAATATTATCTTATACTTATGAAATTTTTATATTTTTAGTATGCTTATTTTTTAAATTTTTGAAGAATATTATATTAATTTAATATTATTATGATATTAAATTAATATAATTATAATATCTAAACAATATTAGCTAAAAATTTTAAAGCGTATATATTGATTTACGCCCATACCAATTTTTTCCGCTTCTATCTTTACACGATCAAATTCATCTTGCGTAAAATAAAGTAAAAATGACTTATCTCGTTTTAAATTTTTAGGCTTTTTTGCTTCTGATGTTTCTCCTCTTGCCTGATTTATAAATTTTTCCTCGCTAGTAGCTGGAGTTGTATTTACTTTTTTAAAACCCATTTTTAATCCTTAATATTTTCTTTTACAACTTGTAATAGCTCGGCATAAAAACTTTCGAAATCTTCAAGTGCCCTATCCCCATTTTTGCAAAATTCACTCAAACTATTCCCATTTGAAACAGTTTTTCTATAAGCTTGTCTTTCGTAAATAACAGAGTTTAATAAAAAGACATCGCTTAAATTTCGCTCCTTTTTTGCATCATCGATGTATTCACGCATACTTTCAAGCTCTTTTGCCAAAAAAGGATTTGGAGAAACGCGGTTTACAAGTATAAGCGTAAGCAATTCCTCATTTAACTCTTTCGCTTCACTACTAAGATCAAGCATGCGATCAAGAACGCTCACATCATACTGTGATGGTATGGTTGGTATTATAAGTACATTTGATGACAACATAGCCTTACGCATCTCCTTACTATCGCGCCCGCCAGTATCTACTACAATAGAGTCAAAGTTATACCGCATACGCTTTATCTCATCACCCAAGCTAACACCTGTTTTTGATACACTTGAAAAGAGCGGTTTTAAATTTGACTGACTTCTAATATCTGAAAAAACTTCGGTTGAACGTTGTGGATCAGCATCTATTAAAAGGACGTTATCTCCATCCTCTGATAGCCTAGCTGCTAAATTTACAGCGAGTGTAGTTTTGCCACTACCACCTTTTTCATTTACGATAGATATTACCATTTTTAATCCTTTTCTTTTTATGGGATTATATCATAAAAATATCTTTTTCATATCTATATATTTTTATATAAATATTATTACCATATTATTATAATATTTATATCATATAATCTCTTTAGTTGGGAATATAGATAAGAATTATAAATATTAATACACAAAACACAAATTTGAGAATACTTATTCTGCTATGATAAAAGATATAATTAATTAGTAACCCTCCATACAAAAAAAATAGGTATTTATTAGCAGGCAATACAACCACAAAAGCGATACATAATTTTCAAATAATGATAGAAAGCATTATTATTTTTATATAATAATATTATTATAATATCTAAATCATATAAAAATAATATTATATAAATATATTTTAGATATTATAATAATATTTCTAATTGACGCCCTACTTCGTCAATTCCTCTGCTATTATACAAATCATTAAAGTCGCTACATCCACTGTAAATTTCCTTATCATTAAAATTTGGGATACAGATACTTACACTTTTAAAATTATTTTTAATCTGCATTGCCTTTTCTTTTCCAATATTAAACCCACTCTCTTTTTCTTTTTTGACATCATTATCAGCAGCAATTATGATATGTATATTACAAAACCTTGCAGAAAAATCCTGAACTACAAATTCTAAATTACCCACATCAAGTCCAACTATTACAGGCATCTTACAAGCTTCATGAACGCTTGCTGCAGTGGCAAAACCTTCACATATATAAATTTTATTATATTTTAATAAAGCCTCAATATTAAGTTTAGCTGAATTTTTATTATAAAGATCCATATCGTCACTTATAATAAAAAAATTTCCTCGCTTCTTAGCAAGAAGTTTTTCACCATTTTTCTTTTGCTCATTTGAAAGTAGGGCACCTATCATCTTATTTCCATTTGGAAATATCCGTTGAAGCGACCAAAATTTTTCGTTAATATCAAAAAGTGGCATAAGAAGATTTCCAAATCTATCCTGTTTCAAACCATAGTTTTTATATACTCTTTTCCTAATAAAATAGGCATGGTCTAAAGCAGCAAAATTTGCAGCCAAAAACTCATCAAGTAAAATTCTAGCTGTTTTTTTATATTCGTCTTCTAGTTCATTATCTCTTTGTAACTGCTTTTGAATAAAAACTGTATTGCCATTTGCTAAATTCTGAGTTTTTTTACTATAAATAAGTTCATCAGAATAGGGCAATATGTCTAATGTCTCATATTTCCAATTACTACTAAATCCACTTTTAAAATTTTGTATAAAACCGGCTGGTGTGCCATCTAAATAACCAACATATGCACCACTTTTTTGCGCACCCTTATCTCCATCTACTCTAACACGTCTCAAAATTCCATCCATTATTGGTGTGTCTACTTCAAGCCCAGCTGCATTTAAGGCAACTTTAAATTTTAAATATACGTCAGTAATATCATTTTGATATTTTTGAGAATAGGGCACTTTGAATTTTGTAATACCATCTGATAATACAGTTTTTTTATTAGCTACTTCTTTTTTATTTTCTTCAAGTAACTTTACTAATGCCTCAAAATCAAAAGTATCATAAATAAACCATCTTTTTTCATCACTATCCCACGTAGCCCCCATTGTTTTTGCAGCGTTTTTTAGAGAGTAGGGTACATCAATATAAATTTTTTTTCTTTTCCTTGGCATATTAAAAACCTATCATATTCATAGTAATAAAATATTATTCTAATATCTTTATAATATTATTATAATATTTAAATATTATTATAAAATTTAAAATAAACAAATTTCCCTTTGTTATTATACTAAGTTTCTATATCCATCCTTACAATGACACTTTTACAAGATCAATAAAAATAAGCTCAAAGTTTTATTGATCTTGTAAAAACAAGTAACATCGATCAGGATATAAAAACATAATCAACAACACAAATATTATCTCTTAATGAAATAAAAAATCTCCAAAAAAAACAAAATTTGATCTTATATAAAATTCTTTCCCAAAAAAAGAAACAAATACTGCCCATTTGTAAAAAAGTACCTTACAATAAAGAAAAAGCAAAGATTATAAAATAAACCAATGATAATAGTCTTTCTTTTTTGGTGTTTTTATTTTTGTGCGAATTTTTTGCTTGCAAAAAATTAATAGCACAATTATAAAAGTTCAAAAGTTATTTACTTTTGATTTACCTTATTTTTGGTTCTGGCAAAAAGAAAAGAATAAGAAGGGAAAATGCTATAAAAAATGGTCTTAAAGTGCGGTAATTTCGTGGACCGTAGCCATTTTATATTTTCCCATGCCTGGGAAAAATGGTTTTCTGTGTGGGAAAAATTTAACCACACCAGCAAAATTTTTCCCAAAAAATTATAATTAATCATAATTTTTTACGGCAATAGCAATTTTTGGAAAGTTTTTATCACACGTGTATATAACTTCGCAGCCTTCTTTATCTGCGCAAAAGTATTGCAATGCATCCTCCAAGTCGGCGTTAGAATTTTTAGAGTACTTTATAGCCTTCTTTATTGTTTCGACACCAAAGCTTGCTAGCTGCCATTTTTGAGTTATCACTTCTAGAAAGTCAAGCAATATATGCTGTTTTTGCTTTGAATGACGTAAATTGTAATAAAGTGTGCTAATACTATCTTCACTAATAACAATATCAGTGCCATTTCGCATTAAATTTTGCATGAGTGCAACAGCTTTTTGGTTATTTGCTCTATCAGTATCAATAATATCAATAATAATATTTAGGTCAAAAAAGACTTTCATTATTCATCCCTTTGGTTTAGTTCATCTGACTTAGCAGCCCTAAGTGACTTAGCGTCGCCTTTAAAATCACCCTTAAACGCTCCAACAAATTTCATAATATCGGCAATATCGCTCTCTACGCCGCTTGTTGCTTCATTTGTTGTTTCAGATTTTACCTCGATGGCTTCTGGCTTGTCCTCGGCTGGCTCCTCATCATGTTTTTTTGATATCACGATCTCAGTTTCACTCTTATTTGCTGAATGTTGGATCTGTTTTACGCTATCGATCTGAAAATCATCGGGGGCTGCCAAAACCTTGTCAAATCCATCGTAGGCTGCATCAGTTAAAATTTCTTTTGTCATCTCAAGTGTTTCGAAATTAAATGTTTTAACAGTCGTTTGTCTTAGCTGTTTGAGATCTTTTATTGAACCTTTGCCTACGATTTGTGGGTTTAGCATAAATGAGTTTTTGCCTATAATGTCAAATTTGTCCTTGTCATTTTCACTGATTTTAAAAATTGCTTGCTTATCTTCTAACTCTTTCAGGGCACGATATACACTTGATTTTGCTAGGATCTTTCTCTCTTCAAAGTATTTGACAAAATCACTATCATATTTAAAGATGTTTTTATAATTGACATTTTTTATCATCACTAAAAAAACCGTTCTGGCATTGTTTGAAAGATTTTCAACTAAAAAGTCTAAATTTTCAACAAATACCTTTATAAACGCGTCTTTTGACTGTTCTTTTTGTAAAAAGCTTGTTACTATTGTTTTTACTTCACCTGTTTGGCTGTCCACTATCTCTTGCGTCCGATTGTAAAGCCTGGCACTCGTAGAACGAGATTTTTCAAGATCTATAATCTCTCTTGCCATATTTGTCCTTTTTTTCATTTTTTGAGACGAATTTACATTTTTTCGCCTTATTGCCTACTTAATTTTTCCCAAAAAATGATACAAAATTTATTATTGTAGAAAATTTTTTCCCAGAAAAAAATATTTTTATTTTAAAAGTATGGTTTAAATCAAAATTATAAATAATTTTCACTATATAATATTTTTCCATAAGAGGTGTATTTTTGGACTACTCATAAATTTAAGCTGAGAGTATGCAATACTCTCAAGTGACTTTTGTTAAATTTCACGACCTAAAATTAAAAATTTGAAAAAATATTTAAAATTTGTACTATCTAGAAAATCAAAAAACATAGATTATTTTTATGAAAAGATAATTTTTATAGTTTGTGGGTCTAATGGACCCGCAAAAAAATAACATAATTTTAGTAATATTTTTTAAAAC
>NZ_PIQW01000023.1:0-5545 GCF_003048445.1 Campylobacter concisus | reverse complement strand
GTTCTTTTAACTTACAATTGTTAAAACTATTAGTCAATCTTTGAAATCTAAACAAGTGATCGATTGAGCCAGTCTATTATGATTAAATAATAGATTAGACAAACTAATATATAAAACTAAAAGTTTTTTGATTAAAAACTTCATAATAATTACTAAAAGCAATTTTAGTAAAAACATTATTACTAGATTGCATTAGCAATCTTAGTCTTTAGTGTTGCTTCTTAGTAAAGCTTTGCTTTACGCTAAAGAAGGTTAATATGGAGAGTTTGATCCTGGCTCAGAGTGAACGCTGGCGGCGTGCCTAATACATGCAAGTCGAACGGACAAGTAAGAGCTTGCTCTTATGAGTTAGTGGCGCACGGGTGAGTAATGTATAGCTAATCTGCCCTACACTAGAGGACAACAGTTGGAAACGACTGCTAATACTCTATACTCCTCTTTAACATAAGTTAGATAGGGAAAGTTTTTCGGTGTAGGATGAGGCTATATTGTATCAGCTAGTTGGTGAGGTAATGGCTCACCAAGGCTATGACGCATAACTGGTCTGAGAGGATGATCAGTCACACTGGAACTGAGACACGGTCCAGACTCCTACGGGAGGCAGCAGTAGGGAATATTGCTCAATGGGGGAAACCCTGAAGCAGCAACGCCGCGTGGAGGATGACACTTTTCGGAGCGTAAACTCCTTTTGTTAGGGAAGAACAATGACGGTACCTAACGAATAAGCACCGGCTAACTCCGTGCCAGCAGCCGCGGTAATACGGAGGGTGCAAGCGTTACTCGGAATCACTGGGCGTAAAGGACGCGTAGGCGGATTATCAAGTCTCTTGTGAAATCCTATGGCTTAACCATAGAACTGCTTGAGAAACTGATAATCTAGAGTGAGGGAGAGGCAGATGGAATTGGTGGTGTAGGGGTAAAATCCGTAGAGATCACCAGGAATACCCATTGCGAAGGCGATCTGCTGGAACTCAACTGACGCTAATGCGTGAAAGCGTGGGGAGCAAACAGGATTAGATACCCTGGTAGTCCACGCCCTAAACGATGTATACTAGTTGTTGCTAAGCTAGTCTTGGCAGTAATGCACCTAACGGATTAAGTATACCGCCTGGGGAGTACGGTCGCAAGATTAAAACTCAAAGGAATAGACGGGGACCCGCACAAGCGGTGGAGCATGTGGTTTAATTCGAAGATACGCGAAGAACCTTACCCGGACTTGATATCTAACAAATCATCTAGAGATAGAAGAGTGTCTGCTTGCAGAAATGTTAAGACAGGTGCTGCACGGCTGTCGTCAGCTCGTGTCGTGAGATGTTGGGTTAAGTCCCGCAACGAGCGCAACCCACGTCATTAGTTGCTAACAGTTCGGCTGAGCACTCTAATGAGACTGCCTTCGTAAGGAGGAGGAAGGTGTGGACGACGTCAAGTCATCATGGCCCTTATGTCCGGGGCGACACACGTGCTACAATGGCATATACAATGAGAAGCAATATCGCGAGATGGAGCAAATCTATAAAATATGTCCCAGTTCGGATTGGAGTCTGCAACTCGACTCCATGAAGCCGGAATCGCTAGTAATCGTAGATCAGCCATGCTACGGTGAATACGTTCCCGGGTCTTGTACTCACCGCCCGTCACACCATGGGAGTTGATTTCACTCGAAGCCGGAATACTAAATTAGTTACCGTCCACAGTGGAATCAGCGACTGGGGTGAAGTCGTAACAAGGTAACCGTAGGAGAACCTGCGGTTGGATCACCTCCTTTCTAGAGTACATATAGATATTCTCTCACAAGGTATCTATAAGAAAGATATTCTCAATCATCCTTGTTTAGTTTTGAAAGATTGATAGACCTATAGGGGCCTATAGCTCAGCTGGTTAGAGTGCACCCCTGATAAGGGTGAGGTCACAAGTTCAAGTCTTGTTAGGCCCACCAGAGAATTTAATTGGGGAATTAGCTCAGCTGGGAGAGCGCCTGCTTTGCACGCAGGAGGTCAGCGGTTCGATCCCGCTATTCTCCACCATAAATATAGTTTAACAACATTAAGTTTAATTAGAGAGCTTAAATTTAAACTTTCTAATTAGGCTTTTGTCTAAATGTTCTTTTAATTAATATTGTTAATAGTCACAAGCAAGTTTTAAAAACAATTTTACAGGACTTGTTAAAGGTTTAAATTTCTATTCTCTTTGCTTTTAATGCAAAAGTTTGACATCACAATCTATTTAGGATTTAAAACTTATCTAAATAGTAGTCAATGCTTTCCGTCTTGAGAGTTAGAATTTAAATGTAGTAACATAAAGTTATCTTTAACAAGGAAGTGATGCGAATTAGAATAATCTAATATAGAAAAGGTAAGCTACAAAGAGCAAGTGGTGGATGCCTTGGCTAGTAGAGGCGATGAAAGACGTGCCAGGCTGCGATAAGTCTCGGGGAGCCGTCAAGGGGCTTTGATCCGGGAATTTCTGAATGGGGCAACCCAACTAATAGAGATATTAGTTACCGTATAACGGAGCGAACGAGGGGAATTGAAACATCTTAGTACCCTCAGGAAAAGAAATCAAAAGAGATTACGCTAGTAGCGGCGAGCGAACGCGTAAGAGGGCAAACCACTAGTTTACTAGTGGGGTTGTAGGACTGCGATATAGACTAAACTTAGCTAATAGAACAACCTGGAAAGGTTGGGCACAGAGGGTGATACCCCCGTATATGAAAGCTTTGTTTTACTTAGCAGTATCCTGAGTAGGGCGGAACACGTGATATTCTGTCTGAAGCTGGGTAGACCACTATCCAACCCTAAATACTACTACTAGACCGATAGTGCACAAGTACCGTGAGGGAAAGGTGAAAAGAACTGAGGTGATCAGAGTGAAATAGAACCTGAAACCATTTGCTTACAATCATTCAGAGCCCTATGATTTATCAGGGTGATGGACTGCCTTTTGCATAATGAGCCTGCGAGTTGTGATGTCTGGCGAGGTTAAGGAAACCCGGAGCCGTAGCGAAAGCGAGTCTTAATAGGGCGTTTAGTCAGACGTTGCAGACCCGAAACGATGTGATCTATCCATGAGCAGGTTGAAACCGGTGTAAGAGCCGGTGGAGGACCGAACCCGCTAGCGTTGAAAAGCTATGGGATGACTTGTGGATAGGGGTGAAAGGCCAATCAAACATCGTGATAGCTGGTTCTCTCCGAAATATATTTAGGTATAGCGTCATGTAGTAACACTAGGGGGTAGAGCACTGAATGGGCTAGGGCATACACCAATGTACCAAACCCTATCAAACTCCGAATACCTAGTGTGTAATCATGGCAGTCAGGCGGCGAGTGATAAAATCCGTCGTCGAGAGGGGAACAACCCAGACTAACAGCTAAGGTCCCTAAATCTCATTTAAGTGGAAAACGATGTGGAGTTACTTAAACAACCAGGAGGTTGGCTTAGAAGCAGCCATCCTTTAAAGAAAGCGTAATAGCTCACTGGTCTAGTGATTCTGCGCGGAAAATATAACGGGGCTAAAATGAGTACCGAAGCTTTAGACTTAGTTTTACTAAGTGGTAGGAGAGCGTTGTATTTGCGTTGAAGGTATACCGGTAAGGAGTGCTGGAGCGAATACAAGTGAGCATGCAGGCATGAGTAGCGATAATTGGGGTGAGAATCCCCAACGCCGTAAACCCAAGGTTTCCTACGCGATGCTCGTCATCGTAGGGTTAGCCGGGTCCTAAGCAAAGTCCGAAAGGGGTATGCGATGGAAAATTGGTTAATATTCCAATGCCAACTATAATGTGCGATGGAAGGACGCTTAGAGTTAGAGGAGCCAGCGGATGGTAGTGCTGGTCGAAAGGTGCAGGTTGGAGTTCAGGCAAATCCGAGCTCCTTTAAGCCGAGGCCTTACAGGTGCGTGAAGTTCTTCGGAATGAATCGTAAATCCTTGATACTGTCGAGCCAAGAAAAGTTTCTAAGTTTAGTTATAGTTGCCCGTACCGTAAACCGACACAGGTGGGTGGGATGAGTATTCTAAGGCGCGTGGAAGAACTCTCTTCAAGGAACTCTGCAAAATAGCACCGTATCTTCGGTATAAGGTGTGCCTAACTTTGTGAAGGATTTACTCCGTAAGCATTGAAGGTTACAACAAAGAGTCCCTCCCGACTGTTTACCAAAAACACAGCACTCTGCTAACTCGTAAGAGGATGTATAGGGTGTGACGCCTGCCCGGTGCTCGAAGGTTAATTGATGACGTTAGCTCTGCGAAGCGTTTGATCGAAGCCCGAGTAAACGGCGGCCGTAACTATAACGGTCCTAAGGTAGCGAAATTCCTTGTCGATTAAATATCGACCTGCATGAATGGCGTAACGAGATGGGAGCTGTCTCGAAGAGGGATCCAGTGAAATTGTAGTGGAGGTGAAAATTCCTCCTACCCGCGGCAAGACGGAAAGACCCCGTGGACCTTTACTACAGCTTGACACTGCTATTGGGATAAAAATGTGCAGGATAGGCGGGAGGCTTTGATCCATAGACGCCAGTTTATGGTGAGCCATTGTTGAGATACCGCTCTTTTTTATTCTGATAGCTAACTAGCTTGAGTTATCCTCAAGTAGGACAATGTCTGGTGGGTAGTTTGACTGGGGCGGTCGCCTCCCAAAATGTAACGGAGGCTTACAAAGGTTGGCTCAGAACGGTTGGAAATCGTTCGTAGAGTATAAAGGCATAAGCCAGCTTAACTGCGAGACATACACGTCAAGCAGAGACGAAAGTCGGTCTTAGTGATCCGGTGGTTCTGTGTGGAAGGGCCATCGCTCAAAGGATAAAAGGTACCCCGGGGATAACAGGCTGATCTCCCCCAAGAGCTCACATCGACGGGGAGGTTTGGCACCTCGATGTCGGCTCATCGCATCCTGGGGCTGGAGCAGGTCCCAAGGGTATGGCTGTTCGCCATTTAAAGCGGTACGCGAGCTGGGTTCAGAACGTCGTGAGACAGTTCGGTCCCTATCTGCCGTGGGCGCAAGAAGATTGAGGAGAGTTGACCCTAGTACGAGAGGACCGGGTCGAACCAACCACTGGTGTACGAGTTGTCCTGCCAAGGGCACCGCTCGGTAGCTATGTTGGGATGTGATAACTGCTGAAAGCATCTAAGCAGGAAGCCAACTCCAAGATGAATCTTCTTTTAAGAGCTCATATAGACTATGTGTTTGATAGGCTGGGTGTGTAATGGATGAAAGTCCTTTAGCTGACCAGTACTAATAGCTCGTCTGCTTATCTTTTAATAAGCATCACTTCCTTGTTAAGGATAAAAACTTAATAAGATATGTTTTTATAAAACTTTGTTTATGACTTTTAACTTTATCTAGTAGTGTTAAATAAGGGATTTATTTAGTATATCTTTTATTTAACACTGCCCGTGACTATACAGACGAGGAAACGCCTTGCTCCATCTCGAACCAAGAAGCTAAGCTCGTCCTGGCTGATGATACTCTCCCTTACTGGGATGTTGGAAAAGTAGGTCGTTGCGGGCTTTGTTGTTAATCTGCTTTTAATTCTTATATTATTAATC
>NZ_PIQW01000022.1:0-7490 GCF_003048445.1 Campylobacter concisus | reverse complement strand
AAGTCAAAGGGCTTTTTCTCTAAAAAAGAGTCTCATCTAATGGCTATAAATCAAAAGGTCATCAGCTCAAATTTAAATGCAGGCGATATTAGCTTAAAAGCTGGGGGTAATGCAATAGTAACTGGCTCAAATTTAAGTGCTAAAAATGATATAAACATAGATGCGAATAATATAGGCCTGGCTCCAACAGCTTATAAAAATGATGAGGCAAGGGCTAGCTCTAAGAAATCATTTGGTGGATTAAAATCTAGCCTTGATATGCACTCTCTAGCAAAGACAAACTTGCAAGGCTCATCCCTAAGCACCGCTCAAGGAGATATAAATTTAAATGCAAACAACGACATCTCTATAATCTCATCTGACATAAAAGGTGGTGGTGATGTAAATTTAAATGCTAAAAACAACCTATCTATACTAGCAGCTAAAGAGCAAATAAAAGAAAAAAGCATTCATAAGAGCTCAAACATTAATATAATCTCATTATTGACATACCCTGGTATGCTGGTGGCTTCTGCGATAGATCCTATCGGAACTGGTTCAAATACCTACTTATTTGAACAAATATTTGGGGATACTCTGACTCAAATTTATCGCTCTACATATAACGAAAAGGGAAGTCTTGATGCGCTAGCGAAGCTTTCAAACATATCTGCAGCCAAAGAGCTCAATCTAAAAGCAAATGAAGCTACTATAACTGCAAATTTATCAAGTAAAGATGATACTAATATAAAGGCAAATTCTATTGAGATATCTAATGCCAAAAACGAGCATAGTAGCTATGAGATATCTAAGAGCAAGGGTATAAATTTACCAAGTACTAAAGATCTTGCAAATGATCAAAAACCAAAACCTATAAAAGAATTTAAGTACGATACTAGCACCAAGACAAGAGTAGCAGACGCAGAGTATGAAAAATCTACCACCGATGTAGCATCAACTAAAGCTATATCGTCAAACCTTGTTTCAGATAAAAATATAAATTTAAAAGCAAACGAAGAGATAGGCATCACTGGATCAAATTTGATCGCCAAAGAAGATATAAATCTAATAAGCAAAAAAGCAAATATCGATATATTAAATAGCACTGACACTACTGATATATCAAAAGCACTAAAACAAGCAAAAGCAGCTCTTTCTATCACTGCCCAAAACGAATACGTAGAGGTGGCTCCAGCTAGTCTTGCTTTGATAGAAGCTATAAAGCAGCTTAAAAAGGTAAAAAAAGAGTATGATAGCTATAAACACACTAGAGATGATCTAAAAGATAAACTACATGAGCTAAAACAAGCCTATAAAAGTAAAACTCCTGGCATAGATGGCTCAGATATAGAAGATCTATCAGATATCCTTGAAAATGTTAATGACGAAGAGAGATACTATAAGGCAAATATAGCTTTAGCTATGGCAAACGTAGAAGCTAAGAGCCTAGCACTTATAGCTCAAGTAGCAGCAGCTGCAAAGGCAGCATCTAACTGGTATACATTTGGCTTTAGTGTAGGAGTAGCAGCTAGTGTAAATGGTCATAAATCAAAATCAAACTCAAATGAAGTTACCTCTAATCCGTCAAATTTAAGTGCAAATAACATCAAGATACAAACTCCAAATGATACAACTATCACTGGTTCAAATTTAAGCGCTAATAATCTAATAGATATAAACACAAACAACTTAAATATAAACTCTAGCAAAAACACCTATACATCAGAAAGTAAAGATAAGAGCATAGGTGGAACCATGAGATATACTATGTATGGTGGCGGTGGCGGAAGTGCCGGGCTTAACTACTCTACTAGCAGCAGCGACACTGAAAGCCTAACAAACAACAACTCTCATCTTTACTCAGCTAAAGATATGAATATAAACACAGCCAATGACGCAACCATTAAAGGAGCAAATTTAAGAGCTGATGAGAGATTAAATTTAAAAGTAGGAAATAACCTAAGCTTAGAGAGTGTAAGAGACAAATACGCATATAACGAAAGAGGATATAGTGTAGGTGTTGGTATAGGATTTAGTAGTGATAAATCACCAAACTCAAGCTTTGCTAATCCATCTAGCACAAAGGCAACTAGCTCTAATGCAAATTTCTCTAGATCAAGCTCAAACACAATAACTAAACAAACCGTACTCTCATCTATAACAGCTAATGAGCTAAACGTAGAGGTAGGTAAAAACACTCATCTAAAAGGATCACTACTAGCAGCAGGAGAGTATGATAAAGACAATACCTTTATAGATAACCACAACCTAAATTTAAAAACAAATACCCTAAGCTATGAGAACCTATCAAATACAAGCTATGCTAAAGGAACAAACTTTAGCATAGGTGCTAACTATATCCTAGAAGATAAAAACAATAAAGATAGCAAATCAAATAACAATCAAGAAGATAAATTTACAGGTCTTAAATCAATAGATCTATCTAACCATAGAAATTTAAGCTACAGCTTATCTAAAAACCTAGCAACTCTAGGTAGTGGCAACATAGAGATAGCAGATAAAGATAACTCTGATGATCTAACAAGACTAAATAGAGATACAACTAAACTAACAAAAGATCTAGTAAATACTAGCATAAGCTCAAATGTAGATGCTAGTATGGATTTAAGGGTGCTAACAGCTGATGGAAGAGAGCAGATAAAGCAAGAGTTAGAAAAAGTTGGGCAAGGGATTGCTAAAATTACTTTAAAGGCTCTGCTTGGCAATGAAGTTTATAAAAAAACAGAAATTATAATTGAGAATTTAAAACGAATAAAAGAAACAGACCCACAAAGATATAATGAAATAGTAAAGGCAATCAATGAATATAATAAAGAGCAAGAAGCACTAAAAGGAAGTTTTATCCCAGCAGCTGTTTTACCTATTGCACCAGCTGTATTAGAATTTTTAGTAGAAATAGGAGCAGTCTCAGTTGCTCTTGGTGGTGCCTACGGTGCTAAAAAGATTGGGGATAAATTTGTAGAAAATTCATCTGAGTATGATTTTTCGTATGATATAATCAAAAATGCTTCAAATCAGCAAGAAAATACACAGACAGCAGAACAGCAAGGTGGCAATGTTCAAACTTCATCGCCAGCACCATTACCGCCAGATGATGATGACAATGATGTTAAAATTTCAAATAAAAATAACGGCTTTTCAAATAAGAGAATTTTAAACAATGGTGATGTTCAAATAAAAGGTAACAAGAACATATCGCTTGATGTTGAAAGAGGGGGTTCTGGTAAAGTGAACATTCATATTAAAGTCGGAAACGAAAAATATTTTTATGATTTCAACTCTGGAAAATATATTTCAAATAGTGGAAGTCAGTTATCAAGTAGCATATCTAAAAATTCAAAAATACAAGAAGCTACTAAAAAAGCATTAGACTACGCAAATAAAATTAAGGATTTAAAATGAGTGAAGTAATTTTAAAAAATTCTAATTTGAAAAAAACTGAATTAACTTATGCTTCTAGTTCCATAATCTATGATAGTTTAAAGGAATTTATTTATTCGAAATATAATGGAGATTGTTTAAAAATAGATATATTCGGTAAAATAGATAATGACTTTAGAGCAATTGCTGTTATAGCAGCAATGGATAATGAAAATGATGAAATAATACATAAGCTTAATTTGCAATATTTTGATAGAAAATATGACTATGGCGAATTTGATATTGTTAAAGAAATAGCTAATGCAAAATCTTGTGTTTTGTTAAAATTAAAAGAGAGCGAAATTCTTACAAAAATATTATCTTATATTTCTTTTGAAAAATTTATGGGCTCTTATTTTTCAAAAGGTAGATTTATTGGAGAGAATATCAATAATTTGAAATTTATCGGTGTTTGTGGGGATTTAAAAAACGAAAAATATATTGAAAAAATAAATTTGTTGGATTTGATTAAACATATTGGAAATATAGAAAATTTAGATGATTTTTATATAACAAAATTTATAAGTGATTGTATGTGAAAAATAATTATATTGTTAATTCAGAAAATTTTGATAAAGAATTTAAAACTTTACTCAAAAATAAAAATAAGAAGTGTGTGATAAAATCGAAATTTGATTTTGAAAATGTTTGTGTCGGTAAAAAAATAGAATTGATTAAATTGTAATTGCCAATAAAAATTTAGTTGGAAGTATAAAGCGTTAAAGCTACTTTTAATGGCTGGTGCTAGCATGACAGATATGCTTTGGAATAACTCGTTTGACGCAAATTCTCAAGATTTAGCACAGGCAAAAGAGTATCTATCGCAGTTTAAAGATCAAACCTATATAGATAAAGAGGGAAAAGTTCAAAACTACTTCGTAGCTAAAGAAAATGACTATACAAAGCCATATATAAATTTATACGAAGCTGCATTTAGCGGAGTTTCAAATCTTTCTGATTATCTAAAAAGTGGCATAACTCAGTCTCCTTATCAGGGCATAATGGATAAAATAAAAAATGCTACTGACCATGCTTTAAATAATAAAGCAGATACTGCAAAAGCAGTAGGAAGTGAGATAAAAAATTCTCTAAGAAATTGTTCTAATGGTTTTATGCTTTCAACTGAAGGTGAATGGAAAGAATATACTGGAAAGAAATTAAATGAGCCTAAAGATGCTATTTTATTTAATCTACTTGAAGCCTAATTTTAGTACAATGATGTAGAAAAATCTAATTTAGAAAAGTACTTAGGATAAGGAAATAAAATGAAGAAGTTAATTAGTATTCTAACAGTAGCATTAGTTTTAGTTGGTTGTGGTAGAGAGCCAGTTGTATTAAATGAGACAAATACACTTGCATTTTATAATGACTTTGGATTAAATATAAGAATGATAGTTGCAACTGAGAAAGAGTGTCCTAAAGATATCTTAGTAAGTGAGATTTCTAAGTATATGGATAAAGATCCAAAACATAGAGATCCTAAGATTAGTTGCACAGTACATGAATCAGGCATGAGTACTTCAAAATACTTTGTATATGACTTTAAAGATAATAAATTCGTTAGAAATCCAGATAAGAGATTTACATTTATTCCTACTATTCCATTCTTTAGTTGGGCAGAAGGATTAGATGATGCTGGATTAAGAATTATTTTAAGATTAAATAGAAAAGAACTCCAGATACTTTCTAAATCACTATCTGAAGTTAGAGGAAGTAATTTTGAGTCATTAAATGAAGGTAATCAATTTCCATTAATTGGATTAGATGAAGTCAAAGATTTACTTTTATTAAAAGAAGATACTAATATTAATTATGATAACTGGATTATATATGAACCTGATAATGATAGTGATAGAAATAGATGGTATAAAGTATTTCCAAGTGATATAAGAAAAGTATTTATCTTTGGTAAAGACACTTCAGATAAAGGAATTGAAGATAAATATTATAATTCAGTTATTGATATTAAGAAATTTAGAGAGTATAAAAAGAAAAATGAGTCATTAGTTATAGTAGGTACAACTAAAGATAGAAAATAAAGGTAGAGTAATGAATAAAGTTATATTCTTAGATGTAGATGGTGTATTGAACATTCATAGTGAGTCATATAGAACAAATGATATCGCACATTACTACCATTTCCCAACTGATATAATTAGACTCGAATTTCGCTTAGTTAAGAGACTTGAATACATTATAGATAAAACTAATGCAGATATGGTAGTTTGTTCAGGATGAGGAATAGATATTCTTAAAGAAGTATTGTATATAGTTAAGTTTAAGCATATTTATGAAGTTGATTTAATGAATTTGCTTAAACAAAATTGGAACTTAAATAGAGGAATATATTATAAAAAGTTACTTATAAATTTACTAATTTTAACAAGTATGTATTTACAGTAGGTACACAAATCAAGAAAGATAAACTTGGCAATAGATAGGAAACCCCATTGATTACTATAGCTCAAGGTTTATGGTAGTTAGCATATGGCTAGTGATGCTAGTTTTGATAATACCAAAAATAGACTTGAATAAGTTTAATTAATGGGTAATATAGTTCAGTTTCACAATTATCTTCTACAAATAGAGGCATTCGGAAAAAACTAGAAGACTTAGAAATATAATCGGTATTATGGTAGCATCCGCACAAGACTTTCATTCTAAAATCAGCTAAAATTCGGTCTATTATGCATATCGTAAAGGATTTTATATGGCTGAATCTCACGTAATATCGGCTCTCGTTAGTAGGCACTCGGAGCTTCAAGGAAATATCAAATATCATCAATATATAATCTCAAAGCTAAAATCCGAGCTTGAAACTGAAGATAAAACTATTGCGATATTTGACCCTAGTTATAAAACCATGTTCATTCGAGCTAAAAGAGCTAATAACACTTCGTATTTTCCTCACGGAGAATTAAATCGTAGGGTTATAGAGTATTTAAAGATAAAGTCTAGCACTGCAAATGAAATAGCCGAGTATGTTTTTAAAGACTAGGAGGTGGACGACGTTTTTATTGCTAAATATAAACAAAACATATCTTCTTTAATTTCAAAGCTCATAAAAAGAGGAACTGTCTCTTATTCTACCGACAATGGAGTAAAATTTTACAAGATAACTTCCCAAACCCCAACAAATCTTTTAGCTACCCTGTGATTGCCTTGCCGTCTGCTTGCAGTTACGAGCACAGAGAAGTAAAGTAACCGCAAAACTCGTTAGATATTGGGTTGTCGGCTAAATATCTCGATAAAATATCGTCCATAATAGCCTTATTATCAAGTCTCCTCGTATCCTCGCGGTAAGCTATTTTTCATTAGCGTAGTTTGATAGGTAAAGCGTTCCTAGCTTATGGCATTGACCATATTGTAGCCTTCTAAATCTAGCGTTAAAGCTTTCTAATTGATTATTATTTTCTTTGTTTAGTCCTACATTCTATTTGGCTTCAAGCTTGGACTTTATTTTTGAGATTATATATTGATGATATTTGATATTTCCTTGAAGCTCCGAGTGCCTACTAACGAGAGCCGATATTACGTGAGATTCAGCCATATAAAATCCTTTACGATATGCATAATAGACCGAATTTTAGCTGATTTTAGAATGAAAGTCTTGTGCGGATGCTACATAATACCGAAAATCAATAAAAAGAAAAATGAAAAATACAAGCTTTAAGCTTGGTAGAAAATTTGGGTCTTTAATAATGCTCTAAGCCTGCTTACATGGAGCCTATAAAAGATAAAGATAAAAAGAATTTAAAATGGTTATTAAAAAAGAAGTTAAAAAAATTATAACTACAAATTTACTACTAAAACTTAACCTAAAATTGTTTTTTAAGAACAGTAAATTTATAATTTTTCCCAACTTCTTCGCCAACTTGTTTAAAGCCAAGCTTTTTAAAAAGATTAATGGCAGGTTTTGAATTTTCTATATCACATCTAGCAATCATATAATTTGAATAACTTTTGGTATTTACATATTTTTTCTGTATGGGAATAATATTTTTTTCGTATTCATTAATAAAAAATTTTGAAATTCCTTTTTTTCTAAAACCTTTTAATATATATAGCAT
>NZ_PIQW01000021.1:0-7900 GCF_003048445.1 Campylobacter concisus | reverse complement strand
TGCAAACCAAGCAAACGAAGTAACATCAGAAGTAGATGAGATGGCTAAAGCCATAGTTGAAGAGGTTAGGAAGAAGAGGTTTTAAGAACAAACCAAAGCAACTACAATTAAATACAAAACATAGCTCTCTAAAACATTAGAGAGCTATATAAATTTAGACTAGATATTAAATTTAACACACAAGAAACTTCAAACAAATTTTAAGATCAACACTCAAGAATTATCTATCAAATTTTAAAATTTGAAAAGTATTTTTTTAGAAATTTAAAGTTTTATTTCTTTATTAAGGGGGAAGAGGCTTGAATTACGGTCTGCTTGCAGTTGCGAGCCTGCGAAGCAAAAGAGCTCTCTTCCCCCTTAATAATCCCCCAACCCCGACAACGTTAGAAGTGGCATGCAATGGTGCTTTGCGCCGCATGCGGTTTATCCTAAAAAACTTACCTTTAATTTTAAAATTTCATGAACGAGTAATTTCGGCTCTAAAATTTGAGCTAAGCGGTAAGCGAAGCCAAATTTTAGTAGTCAATTCTTGTGAGTGAGTGAGATTTTAAAATTTGCAAAAACAGCTTTATTAAATTTATAAATTTCTTTTTATTCAAAAGGGAGACAAGGGGGACTTGAATTATGATCTGCTTGCAGTTGCGAGACGAAGCCCGAGTAAAGCCATCCCCTTATCCCCATTTATATCCCTCAAGTTTATGCTTGAGGGTGTATTTTAAATTTAATTTATAAAAATAATTAAGATATTTAATAAAATTTACACTATTTACCAAATAAAACATAATTTTTATCCTATTATGTGTGTTACTTTTCTACTCAACTATTTAAATAAATTTATAATTTATTTTTTTAAGATTTACTTGTAAAATACCTATAGATATGTAAAAGAATTGCTTTCAATTATCATCTCTCCTCTTTTATAAAGGGCTATTTATATAAATTTTCTTAAACTAATATGTAATTTTATATCTTAAGTTTATTGAAATTTTTATCTATGTAAATCAGGGGTAAATAAGTTTAATGAGAGTAATATCTCTTAAATTTGTTTAAATCTTTTAAGGAGAAAAAATGAATCGACGAGATTTCATCAAAAGTGCTGCAGCTAGTGCTGCTTGTGCTAGTGCCGGTATCGCTGTGCCAAGCTCGCTAAGTGCGGCAAACGAAGCTGAAAAAGGCTGGCGTTGGGATAAGGCTGCCTGTAGATTTTGTGGAACTGGATGTGGCATCATGGTTGCTACAAAAGATGGCAAGATAGTAGCTGTAAAAGGCGATCCAGAAGCACCAGTAAACCGCGGTCTAAACTGTATCAAAGGCTACTTTAACGCTAAGATCATGTACGGCGAAGATAGGATCACTCATCCACTTTTACGTGTAAATGAAAAGGGTGAATTTGACAAAAAAGGCAAATTTAAGCAAGTAAGCTGGAAGCAAGCATTTGATGTGATGGAAGCTCAGTTTAGAAAGACTTATGACGAGCTTGGACCTCACGGCGTTGGCGTGCTTGGCTCTGGTCAATACACAATCCCAGAGGGCTATGCAGCAGTTAAGCTTATGAAAGGTGGCTTTAGAAGCAACAGCATCGATCCAAATGCAAGACACTGCATGGCAAGTGCAGTTCTTGGCTTTATGCAAGTTTTTGGTATTGATGAGCCATCAGGCTGCTTTGATGACATCGAGCTAACTGATACTGTCATAGCTTGGGGCGCAAATATGGCTGAGATGCACCCGATCCTTTGGGCGCGCGTGAGCGATAGAAAGCTTAGCGATCCTGATAGAGTAAAGGTTGTAAATTTAAGTACTTACTCAACTAGAACATCAAATTTAGCCGATATTGAGATCATTTTTGCTCCGTCATCTGACCTTGCTATATGGAACTACATCGCTCGTGAGATAGTCTATAACCACCCTGAGATGATCGATGAAGAATTTGTTAAAAAACACTGCGTCTTCACAGCTGGCCCAGTTGATATCGGATATGGTCTTCGCCCAGACATCCATCACAAAAAATATGCTCCAAGCGAGCTAGACACCGCTGCGACTGAAAAATCAAAAGTGCTAAGCGAGGCTGAGGGCGTTACACTTTCTTATCTTGGCTTAAAAGCTGGTGATACACTAGAAAACAAAAACGCTGCAAAAGCTGGCGATCACTGGCAAATAACATTTGAAGAGTTTAAAAAAGCTCTTGCGCCTTACACTCTTGACTTTACAGCTAAGGTAGCAAAAGGCGATCCTAACGAAGATATCAATGAATTTAAGAAAAAACTAAAAGCACTTGCTGATCTTTACATCGAGAAAAACCGCAAAGTCGTTAGCTTCTGGACTATGGGCTTTAACCAACACCAACGCGGCACATGGGTAAATGAGCAAGCTTATATGGTGCATTTCTTGCTCGGCAAGCAAGCACTCCCAGGCTCAGGCGCCTTTTCTCTAACTGGCCAACCAAGTGCGTGCGGAACTGCAAGAGAGGTTGGAACATTCGTTCACCGCTTGCCAGCTGATATGGTCGTCGCTAATCCAAAACACAGAGAGATCACTGAAAAACTTTGGAAACTACCTGCTGGCACGCTAAATGCCGTACCAGGCTCACACTACGTAAAAATGATGCGTGATCTTGAAGATGGCAAGGTTAAATTTATCTGGGTTCAAGTAAATAACCCATGGCAAAACACTGCAAACGCAAACCACTGGATCAAAGCAGCCCGCGAGATGGACAACTTCATCGTCGTAAGTGACCCTTATCCAGGAATTTCTGCAAAAGTAGCTGACCTTATCCTCCCAACTGCGATGATCTACGAAAAATGGGGCGCATACGGCAACGCTGAGAGAAGGACACAGCACTGGAGACAGCAAGTACTCCCTGTTGGCGAAGCGATGCCTGATATCTGGCAGATGCTTGAGTTTAGTAAGCGCTTTAAACTAAAAGATGTTTGGGGCGAGAAAAAGCTAAATGACAAAGTGACACTTCCAAGCGTGCTTGAAGCTGCAAAAGCTATGGGATATAGCGAAGAAGATACGCTATTTGACGTGCTTTTTGCAAACGAAGATGCTAAGAAATTTAGCGCAAACGATCCGATCATGGAAAACTATGACAATACAGAAGTCTTTGGCGATAGCAGAAAGGTGATCGGCTCAGATGGTAAAGAATTTAAAGGATATGGATTTTTCATCCACAAATATCTTTGGGAGGAGTATAGAAAATTTGGCGTTGGACATGGTCACGACCTAGCTGACTTTGACACTTACCACAAAGTAAGAGGTCTAAGATGGCCAGTTGTTGATGGTAAAGAGACTCAGTGGAGATTTAACACTAAATTTGACCCATACGCTAAAAAAGCTGCTCCAAATGATAAATTTGCATTCTACGGCAACAAAAACGCAGCCCTTCCAACAGGCGATCTAAAAGGCGTAAAAAATCAAGAGAAAACTCCTCTTGCAAACAAAGCAAAAATTTTCTTCCGTCCTTATATGGATCCATGCGAGATGCCAAGCAAAGATTATCCATTCTGGCTATGTACTGGCCGTGTCCTAGAGCACTGGCATACAGGCACGATGACTATGCGTGTTCCTGAGCTTTATAGAGCCGTCCCAGAGGCACTTTGCTACATGCATGAAGATGACGCTAAAAAACTTGGCGTGCTTCAAAATGAGATCGTTTGGGTCGAGTCACGCCGTGGCAAGGTAAAAGCTAGAGTAGATCTAAAAGGTAGAAATAAGCCGCCAGTAGGTCTTGTTTATGTGCCTTTCTTTGACGAAAACGTATTTATAAATAAAGTCTGCCTTGACGCTACTTGCCCGATCTCAAAAGAGACAGACTATAAAAAGTGCGCGGTTAAAATTTACAAGGCATAAAAGTGGCTGATATGGAATTTTCAAGTAGGCGTGAAGCTTTGAAATTTGGAGCTAAGGCGGCGATCTTAGCTCTTGGCGGAGGCTTTATATGGTCACTTAGTGCCAAAGCCTCACCGCTTGTACTTCTTAGACCGCCTGGTGCGAAAGCGGAGAAGCAGTTTTTAAAGAGCTGTATTAGGTGTGGGCTTTGTGTAGAGGCCTGTCCATTTGATACGCTAAAACTTGCAACTCTTGAAGATGGTATAAGTGTCGGTACGCCTTATTTTGAGCCTAGAAAAATTCCTTGTCATATGTGCGAGCATATCCCTTGTGTGCCAGCCTGTCCGACTGGTGCGCTGGATGCAAATTTAGTTAGCACAGCTGGCAAACTAGACATAAATAAAGCCAAAATGGGCGTTGCAGTGGTCGATATGAAAAACTGCGTGGCATACTGGGGCATACAGTGCGATGCTTGTTACAGATCCTGTCCGCTCATAGATAAGGCCTTGTATCTCGAGTATCGCCGCAACGAAAGGACGCAAAAGCATGCGTTTTTGCTTCCAGTAGTTGATAGCGATATCTGCACAGGATGCGGTGTGTGCGAGCGAGCCTGTATCACCGAAAAAGCAGCCATTACTGTGCTAAACCGCGAAGTTGTGCTTGGCAAAGTTGGCGATAACTACGTCAAAGGCTGGGTAAAAGAAGATGAAAGGCGCGTAGATGATGCCGACAGCAAGATAAAGCTCGACATCAAAAAGGCGACTGAGTATCTAAATGGTGGTGAGCTATGAAATTTTTAATCTTAAGACGAATAACTCAAATTTCTATCCTAGCGCTATTTATCCTAGGAAATGTTTATGGAGTTAAGATACTTAGCGGAAATTTAAGCTCATCTTTGCTTTTTGGACAAATTCCACTAAGCGATCCATTTGCGGTGCTTCAAATTTTACTAGCAGGCTTTAGCGTAGGCATAAATGCGGCAATCGGCGCGATCATCGTCTTTGCATTTTATGCGCTCATCGCTTCTAGGGCGTTTTGCTCGTGGGTTTGCCCAGTAAATTTACTAACCGACATTGCTTACAAGCTAAGAGAGAAATTTGGCTTTAAGGGTGAGAAAATTTTAAACGTAAGTAAAAATTTACGCTACTACTTGCTAGCGCTCACTCTTATCTTAAGCCTAGCTCTTTCGTTGCCAGCATTTGAGAGCATTAGCTTTGTTGGCATCATCCAGCGTGGCATCATCTACGGCTCAGTTAGTGCCATTGGCATCGCCCTTGGCATAGTTGCCTTTGATATATTCGTGCTAAAGCGCGGAATTTGCTCACACATCTGCCCACTTGGTGCATTTTACGCGGTGATATCAAAATTTGCTCTCATCAGAGTAAAGCACGACGCAAATGCCTGTACAAAGTGCATGAAGTGCAAGCTCGTCTGCCCAGAGGTGCAAGTGCTAGATATGATCGGTAAAGAGAGCCGCGCGGTTAGTTCAAGCGAGTGCATAAGCTGCGGTAGATGCATCGACGTTTGCGGCGACGGGGCGTTAAATTTTAGTATTAGAAATTTAAGGAGAGAAAAATGAAAATGAAAATAATGGCGCTTGGAGCACTATGCGCTGCCTTTTTAGCGGCATGTGCATTGAATAATCCAAGCATTAGTGATTCGCAAATCGGCCTTAGAAATGTTGATTTGTTAGATGATAAAGACGTTGTTTTAAAAGACATCAACTACACAAAAGAGCCAGCAGGTATGGCAAAGAGATTTGATAGATCTTTTGAAAATGCACCTCCATTTATCCCACACGACACTGAGGGTTTGGTGCCTATCACAAAAGATTCAAATATGTGCGTAACCTGCCACATGCCTGAGTTTGCAAAAGATAGCGGAGCAACTCCGATCCCAGCTTCTCACCTTTATGACATCAGAAATAAAAAAGATCTTGCAGGCAAGCTTGATGATGAGAGATATAACTGCACAACTTGCCACGTCGAGCAACAAAATGGCGTAACTCAGCTTGTTGGCAATAAATTTAAGCCTGACTTTAGAGACAAAAACGGCTCACATAAGTCAAATTTACTAGATGTTTTAAATGACGGCGTTAAGTAATGCAAAGCAGGCGAGAGCTTTTTAGCAAAATTTTGGGGGCAAAACCTGCTCCCAAATTTATAGATCCACCCTTTTTTAGCGGCGAATTTGACTGCGCTGGCTGTGAGGCTAGCTGCGTAAGTGCCTGTGAAAAAGAGCTTCTTAGCTTTGAAAATGAAAGAGTTGTTTTTAAAGTTAAAAAGCTAGGCTGCGACTTTTGCGAAGAGTGCGCGAAAGCTTGTCAAAGTAGCGGCCGAAGAACACTAAATTTAAACTCACCAAAGAGCATAAATGCAAAGGTTAGCATCAACGTCGCTAGCTGCCTAGCGTGGAATGACACGATTTGCTACAACTGCCTTGATGCTTGTAAATTTAAAGCAGTTGAGTTTCTTGGTGTTTTTCGCCCTATAATCAATCAAAATTGCGTAAGCTGCGGCGAGTGCTTTGATGTTTGTTTTAAAAATTCGCTTGAGATGGAGGCTTTATGAGAGTTTTATTTTTTCTTTTTTGCTTGCTAAATTTTATCTTTGCAAATGAGATCACAACGCCTATTAAAGAGATAGAAGCTAGTGCAAATGTGCTTAATACCACGCTGATAAATGGCAAACTCTTTATCGCAACTGATGGTGGCACAGTTGAAATTTACGATCCAAAAGAGTCTAAATTTGATGAGATCATCAAAATGGATGATATAAAAACCTACGTTAGCGACCATGAAAGGCCAAAAATTTTAAATGTCGATGAGCTAAATGGCAAGATGCTCATCCTAAGCGAGGGCGACTACGCTACAAAGGTGCTTTATATAAGAGAAAGTGGGCAGATGAGAAGCATAAAAATGGCTAATCAAGCGACAAAAAAGGCTCTATTTTTAGATGATGAGCACGTCGCTCTTGCCTCGATCAGCAATGAAATTTACTTTTTAAACCTAAAAAGTGGCGAAATTTATGATAGTTTTAAGATCTCTATCGCAATGCTCTCAGACATGGAGATAAGCGAAGATAGAGGCACGCTAGCGATTGCTTGTGAGAGTGGCAAGGTCTATTTTTACAACGTTCACACTAAAAAGATGGATAGAATTTTAGATATCCACACTGATAATATCTACGACATCGCCTATAAAAATGGCGTCATGATCAGCGGAGGCACCGACAGGATCGCTGGCATCTTCTCAGCTGGGACGCTAAAAAAGATAAATACTGGCTTTTTGGTTTATGGCGTGGGGCTTAGTAGCGATGGCAAGATCGCCGCGTATATGAGCGATGAGATGAGCGATGTAAATTTAGTTGATAGCGTCACTTTAGATAAGATCGCGATGCTAAAAACTGGTCAAAGCACGATAAATAGCATAGTTTTCATAAGCGACAACGAGGTCGCAACCTCTGCTTATGAGAAGAAAATTTTATTTTGGAGAGTTAGATGAATATTTCAAGCCTGATAGTCTATACGGATAACAAAAATGAGAGCGTAAAAGGCGAGATAAGCAAGCTAAAAGAGTGCGAGATCATCACTGACGCAGAAGATAGGATCGTGGTGGTCGTTAGCTCAGAGAGCATCGAAGATGAGATCAGAGTTTTTAAGATGATAGAGGGCATTAGCGGCGTGGTGAGCGTTGCGATGGTTTATAGCTATCAAGAAGACGCTCAGGAAAATAGAGAGAGACTTGAAGCAAATGGCAAGATAAGTGAAATTTTAACAAGCGATGACGTAAAAGCCGAAGATATCGCATATAGCGGTAGCGTGCATTATAAGGTAAGGTGAAATTTAACTCACTTTTGAATAAAAGAATTTATAAATTTAAAGTTGAGATTTCAAAAATAGAAATTTGCTATTTTTACAAATTTTAAACTTTCACTCACTCGCAAGAATTGACTACTAAAATTTGGCTTCGCTTACAGCTAAATTTGATTAGATTGTTTTGCAAATTTTAAAATCTTACTCACTCGCCTTAGCAGACTACTAAATCTAGGCTGCACTTCGTTTAGCACTAAAT
>NZ_PIQW01000020.1:0-20124 GCF_003048445.1 Campylobacter concisus | reverse complement strand
ACTTCAAGCGTGCCGTCGTCTTTGATCTTTGCAAGTGAGAGATTGACGCTATCTTGTGGGATGCCTAACTCGCAGTTGTAGGCTCTTACGCCTTGTGAAAATGAGTTGATAAGAGCTAAAATTTTCTCGCCATTTTCTAAAATTTCATCTCCCGTGCTAAGCTTTTTCACGCTTAAATTCTCACACTCGCTCTTTAGCTCTTTATCGCTTAAAACTAGCGCAGTTGCGCCACTTGGGATAGAGTTGCTTCGCTCGCCACCTTCAAATTTAACAAGCCTGCAGCCATTTTTAGTGACAAATGTAGCCAAAACCTTGATCGCATTTGGGATATTTTTATGTATCTCATTGCCAGAGTGTCCGCCAGGTAGGCCGCTCACTTTTATTTCATAAAGCGTGCTCTCTTTTGTTTTTTTGCTATTAAGCGAGATAGTAGCAAATAAATTTACACCGCCAGCGCAGCCGATAGTGACGCGGTCGTCTTCTTCACTGTCTAAATTTAAAAGCTTATCGGCTTTTAGATCGCCGCTAAAGCCAGCAGCTCCGACCATGCCGACCTCTTCGTTGTTTGTAAAGAGACACTCTATGTCGTCAAATTCGCTTATCATCTGCATCATGATAGCCACGCCTATGCCGTTATCTGCACCTAAAGATGAGTTTTTAGCCCTCATATAGCCATCATCGCCATAAACTATCTCGATCTTTGGCGCATCGCCCATGCAGACCATATCGTAGTGGCTCTGCAAGCAAATTTTTGGCTTGCCTTTGAATGCATGAACGTTGCCAAAGCTATCGACCACGACCTCACAGCCCTTATCTCTTGCAAAATCAGCTAAAAAATCACGCATCTTATCAGTCTCATAACTGCAGTGCGGTATCGCTGCAAGTGTCTCAAATTTCGTTAGAACTTCGCTCTTTGACATATTTGCCTCCTTTAAATTTATTTTATCTCGCCCTTATAGCCAGTCGCATCGACCGCCTTTAAAAGCTCTTTTTCATCGACCTTGTCATCTGCTACAACGACAGCTTTTCGCTCTTTTAGCGATACGTCTGCCTTTTTTACGCCCTCAACGCTAAGTGCGGCCTTTCTTACTATCGCCGTGCAAAGCGGACAGTGCATGCTGGGTACTGAAATTTCTATCGTTTTCTCAGCGTAGCAACTAAGTGCAAGAAGGGCTAAAACTAAAATTTTACGCATAAATTTCTCCTAAAAGCTCCGGATATGTAAGGAGTAAAAGCAAAATCACTCCAAAAAGTATATATATAAGTATCCATTTTTTCTTTTTATAGCTTAGGTTGCAGCTTTTTGGCTTGTAAAATAGAGCCACACCAGAGATCACAAAGCAAATGACTGCCACGACGCTTAAAGGGACGCGGTACTCGTATAAATTTTGTGTCCAAGATAGAAATGAAAAAGATGTGCCAAAAAGCAAGAAAAGAAGTGCCGGCAAGCAGCACAAGGTAGCGCCGATAGCACTACCTATGGATGTTAGTATCAGCCAAAAGGCTCTCATTTTAGCTCTGTTGAGACGTAGTCGTAGCTAAATTCTTTTGGCGAATAGTAGTTTTGTGTGTTGCCATCGACTTCAGCGTATGGATAGCCAAAGTTGTTTAGCGGAGTTTGCTCTGGGGTTGGCTTTAAGATAAAGTCGCGTCCGTAGTTAAAGCCTATCCAGCACATCTCCCAGTTGCCAAAGCAATAGTCCCTAACAGCTTTGATCTTAGCGTCGTCGTTTGTTAATTTCTCGCCCAGTCTTACCTTTGTAACGTCAGCTGGATCAACCGGTATCCAACCATAGCCTTTTAGATAAAACTCAGCCCTGCAGTGCTGTCCGCCTGAAATTTTAGCCACACCGTCTTTTGCGCTACCCATCTGATCTGAAAATCTAGACTGACCAACCCTGATACCAAAAATTTCTCTTGCAGGGATGCCAACTGATCTGCAAAGTCCCACAAAAACTGAGTTTATGTCGGTGCATTTGCCAACAAGTTTGCCACTTTCTAGTATGGCTTTAACATCGCCTGTGCCACATCCAAGGATGCTATTATCACGCTGCATAGTGTTTGCAACCCACGTATAGATCGCTTTTGCACGCTCCAAATCGCCTTTAGTATTGCCGATAATCTCTAGCGCTTTTGCTCTTACGACGCCGTCAGTCGGGATGTGTGAAGTTGGTTTTAAAAACTCCAAAATCGCAGGATCGACCTTCTCATTTGGATCGTAATTTACCTTGCTAAAGTCGGTATTGCGCTCTGTTGTTTGAATTTTAAACTGGATATTTAAAATAGGTCTTTGCTCGTTTTCTTCAAATTCGCCATACATTGTAGGTATTAGCGTGTCTGAGATATAGACGTTTTTGGCTGTTGTATTTATGACGTAGTCTTGGGTTAGTTGCTGATAAGTGGTGCTTAGTGGGAGCGGTAGCCAAATTCTTGAGCTTTTACCCTTTTCAAGTAAGAAATGTTTGAAATTTACGTCGAAATTTCTAACTACTGGGTTTGCTGGCTCGTCGCTAGCTAGAGTGACACTTGGAAGCAGACTTGCTGCACCTAAAAAACTACTGAATTTAAAAAAATCTCTTCTTTGCATAAAATGCCTTTTTGCTTAATCTTAGCCAAACTTGGCTCTAAAACTGCCTGCTATTCTAGCATAAAATTTTTATTTATGATAAAATCCGCCACATGAAAAAGATTATATTTTTAGGCTTTATAGCGCTATTTTGCAACGGTTGTCTTTATATGAATGAGCGTGGAGTTTCGACTCAATATTATAATGATTGTAAAGAGTATTATGACGCGACTGGTACCTACCAAAAAGAGTGTCCGCACAACATCGTCGACTGGAAATAGCGTGGATCTTAGCAAATTTAACGAGCAGCAAAAGCAAATTTTAAATAAAATAGAAAATTTAGCAAATTTTGATTGCGAATTTAGCCTCTCTGATAGCGTAAATGTCAAATTTAAAAATTTAGACCAAGCTAAAAAAGATGAAATCTACAACCTCGCCCTTAGCCTAAAGCCTTGGCGAAAAGGGCCATTTTTACTTGATGATATATATATAGATAGCGAGTGGCAAAGTTTTATTAAATTTAATATCCTTGCCCCGCATCTAAATTTAGCTGGCAAGTGCGTGGCTGATGTGGGTTGTAACAATGGATATTATATGTTTAAGATGCTTGGGTACGGCCCAAAAAGCATAACTGGCTTTGATCCTAGCGTGCATACATATTTACAGTTTAAGTTTTTAAATAAATTTATCCGCTCAAATATCAACTATGAGCTTCTTGGGGTAGAGAGCTTGCCAGAATACGCAGCGAAATTTGACACCATTTTTTGCCTTGGTGTGATATACCATAGAAGTGATCCTATAAAGATGCTAAAAGAGCTAAAAACCGCGCTAAATCCAGGCGGCGAGCTATTTTTAGATACGATGTATATAGATATGGATGGCGACTTTGCACTTAGCCCAAAAGATAGGTACTCAAAAATTCCAAATATCTACTTTGTGCCAACGCTTAGCGCGCTTTGCAACTGGTGTGAGAGGGCTAAATTTAAGGATTTTACCCTGCTTGAGACAAAGGCGACTGATCTAAACGAACAGCGAAAAACACAGTGGATAGACGGAGAGAGTCTTGTAAATTTCTTAGACCCAGATGACAGCACAAAGACCATCGAGGGCTACCCAGCTCCAAAAAGAGCCTATGTAAGAGTTAAAATTTAAGGATAAATATGGCAGATGAAAATATTTTTGAAGCAAAAGACGAATCACAAATAATCCTCCCAGAGGACGAAAACCCGCTAAGAAACGAGATAAAAACAGCACCTTTGACGAAGCTAAATTTTAGTGGAACGGCATTTTTGCTTGAGAAAAATCACGCAAAAACTAGATTTTTTACCACAGCTGATATGGTGAGCGATGCTGAGGGGCTCATACATAGCGGTTTTGTCTTCATGGGGGCAAACTACGCAGCACTTTTAGCTATAAATGAAGAATTTTGCGTTAGCATCGGTGCTAGGATAAATTTCTTTGGACCGCTCAAACTTGGCGATGTGGTCGAATTTGACGCACAAGCAAGGTTTGAAGAGAGTAGAAAAAGAGAGGTAAAAGTGATAGGCTACGTAAAAGAGATCAAGATCTTTGAGGGCATCTTTCAGCTAGTCACGCTTGAAGAGCATATCTTTGTCACTCAGCAAAAAAATATCCAAAAAGAAGCCGCCATAAGACAAAAGAAAGAGCGCGAAGAGGCGCAGGCCAAAAACAACGGCTAAATTTAACTGATGAGATATAAATTCTCATCTTTTAACTTCAAATAAACTCAAATTTTTAAAGACAAATCTTATCTTATTATCTTAATTTGGTAAACGATCGGTAATAATTTTTGAAATTTTTAACGAAATTTAAGCAATGAAATTAATTTTCTATGATAATATTCTTTCAAAACATATTTATCAAAAGGAGATTTAGATGAAACTTACAAAAGTTAGCTTAGCTGCTTTGGTTGCTTTAAGTGTATTTTCAAGTGTTGCAAGTGCAACTCCGCTTGAAGAAGCTATAAAAAACGTAGATCTTTCAGGATTTGCTAGATATCGTTATACAAATGATAATATTAAAAACAGCATAGCAATTCCTACTAAAAAACACAGTGCAAATCATACATTTAGAATGCAAACAGCATTTAAAGCTGCGATCGATGATAACTTTTTTGGTGTTTTAAATTTAAGATATCAAGCTAAAGATAACTCAGGTGATGCAACTGCTGGAACAGACAAAACAAATACGACTGGAGCATTTGGTGTTTACGAGATGTATCTAGGCTATAAAGTAGGCAATACTACTGTCACAGCTGGTAAACAAAAGTTAGGAACTTTTTATGATAATAAAGATATAGCTGGCACAGGTCTTAAAGTAATAAATACTGATGTTTCAGGTCTTACTCTAGCCGCAGCAGCTTTTGATGCATTAGAAGAAGATGATGGTACAGATGCTAAGAATATAGACACAAACGGTCCGTTAGTAAAAACTTTAACTACTTCAAATACTTTTAGTGATTCATCTGCAAATATCTATTATTTAGCAGCTCTTGGAAGTTATGATCCACTTTCTTTTAAAATAGCTATTGCAAATGTTTCTGAAGTTGCTGCACTCTATGGTGCAGATGCTGGCCTAGACTTTAATGTAAATGATGATGTAAGCATCAATGGTAAAGCTCAATATGTTCATAATGAATCAGACAATAAAAATGTAGCTGATGCAAATTTCTGGGCAGTTCAAGCTGGTCTAAAAGCATATGGTGCTAAATTTAATGCTGGTTACCTAGACTTTGATGCTAAAAACAAAGATAGTGATGCAAAAAATAAAGGCAAGGCATCATTTGTAACACTTGATGGAAATGGCGATCTAATCAATCCAGCAAAAATCCTAAATGGTGGAATGGCAGGTTCATCACAATTCTATAACCATATTAAAGGAAATAACGACTACTGGTTTGTTAATGGTGGATACAGCATAGATAAATTTGGCTTTGGTGCTGGATATACAAAAGGTAAAGGTCATAGCTGGGCTCTTGGCAAAGATAGAGCAAAAAGAGACGAATGGTCTCTTGACGCTAGCTACAAATACAGCAAAAAACTTACATTCCTTTCTTGGTATGCAGCTGCTAAAGATAAAAAAGATGGCGAAAGCTACAAACAAAATCGTATCAGATTTGAAGCAAAATATAGCTTCTAAAAACATTTATCCGAGCGAGCCTTCGCTCGGATCTTCTAAACTTCTCAATGCTTAATCAAAATCAGCAAATATAACTAATGAAATTTATATAATGCCAAACAAAAAAGGCAAAAAATGTATCTTTTTTCTCTTATTACGCATTTAGTTTGTGCCATTATCTTTATAGGTTATGTATTTTTTGATGTTTGTATATATCCATTTGCTAAAAAAACGATAAGTCCTCAAACTCTTGAAGCTGTCAAAAAAGCCTATACGAAAGGCAGTGCAAAGGTTTTTGGCACAGCGTTTTTACTACTTTTGATAAGTGGGGCATATATGGCAAAGGACTATCTTGGAGGCGAGCATGGTTGGTGGCAGAGCAACTTTCAAAAGCTTTTGCTAGCAAAGATCGCGGTTTTGCTTTTAATGTGTCTTATCACTTTCATCTCTGTTTTTAATGTCACTATCTTAAAAAAGCCAGATCCATTTGGTAAATTTTCACATCTTATAGCTCTTGTGCTTTGTCTGATAATGGTTATTCTGGCAAAACTTATGTGGTGGCTTTAGCAAAACTTGACCGTAAATTTAAAGCCCAAATTTACAGCCAAGCCCAAATAAATTTAGTCTATGCTCTTTAGCTTATCCTTATTTAGCCCCTCTTCTATGCGCTTGATCTCCTCGCTTCCATCTCTCACGACACTTTTATCGTATTTTAGATACTCATCTATCTTTTTTGGATACTCGACATGAGTTAGGATAAATTTAAAGACATTTAGCCTAGCCTCTTTTTTATTATCACTTGATACGATCACCCACGGCGAGATGCTGTTGTGAGAGGCAAGTAGCATAGAGTATTTGGCGATGGAGTACTGATCCCAAAGCTCTTGCGCTTTTTGATCTACTGGAGAGATCTTAAACTGCTTTAGCGGGTCGTTTAGGCGCTCTTTGAAGCGCTTTTTTTGCTCCTCTTTTGTGATCGAGAGGTAAATTTTAAAGAAAATGATGCCTGAGTTTATGATCATCTCTTCAAATTTTGGCACCTCACGCAAAAATTCTTTATGCTCAGCCTGCGTGCAAAAGCCCATAACTGGCTCTACACCAGCCCTGTTGTACCAGCTTCTATCAAAGATCACTATCTCGCCAGCGCTTGGCAGATGTGTCACATATCTTTGAAAGTACCACTGCGTCTTCTCGACATCACTTGGCTTTGTAAGTGCCACGATACGGCAACCACGCGGGTTTAGATGCTCAGTTAAGCGCTTTATCGTGCCACCCTTGCCAGCTGCGTCTCGACCCTCCATTAGCATAAGCACTCTAAGACCCTTGTCTTTGACATGATTTTGGAATTTTAAAAGTTCTATCTGAAGCAGTCTTAGCTCTTCTTCGTAGCCAAGTTTATCGCTCTTTTGGTGCTTTTTATCTTTTGACATCATCGCTCCTTTTAAAAATTTCACGCTTTTTCACGATTTTACTATAAAATAGAATAAATTTAAGAATTTAGACTAAAATCATCTCTTTTAATTTAGCAAGGATTAGCATGTTTTTTAAATTTATTTTTTCTCTCATTTTGTTTGCAGGCTCGCTTTTTGCCGAGGTTTTAGACGTTAGTAAGGCGTTTGTTTTAAGCCCAAGTATCGATGAACAAGGCGCGGAGATCAAGTTTAAATTTGGCGAAAATATCTACCTTTATAAAGATAGCTTTGAGGTCAAGCTTGGCGAAGAGAAGATAAACAGCCTCTTAAATATGCCAAAGAGCGAAAACACCGGCGAATACGAAATTTATCCAAAAGATTTTTCGCTATTCATCCCACTAAATTTAGTAAAAGAGCATCTTAAAAACGGCAATACTAGGCTAAATTTAAGCTATCAAGGTTGTGCTAAAAATGGCATCTGTTACCGCCCGCAAACTAAAATTTATGACATCTTTGAGAAATTTGGCAAATTTAGCATCATAGCCTTTGAAAAAGAGCAAAAAGACGAAACAAATCCTGAATTTACCGAACTTTCAGAAGATCAAAGCATCGCAAATGAGCTAAGCAGCAAAAACTTTTTCATCTCACTTGCGACATTTTTTGGCTACGGCCTCTTGCTCTCGCTCACACCTTGCGTCTTTCCGATGATACCGATCTTATCAAGCATCATCGTCTCAAAGAGCGGCAGCCTAAATGCCAAAAAAGGCTTCTTGCTCTCGCTAGTCTATGTCGTTGCGATGAGCCTTGCTTACGCGCTTGCTGGCGTTGGAGCAAGCCTACTTGGCTTTGGCATCGCAGGGGCACTCCAAAACATCTACGTGCTTGGCGCTTTTGCGGCTATTTTTGTCATCTTAAGCTTTAGTATGTTTGGATTTTACGACATCAAACTGCCCTCTAAATTTGAAAACTTGATCAGCAAAAAGTCACAAAACAGCTCAGGCCTCATCGGCGTTTTCATCATGGGCTTTGCCTCTGCGCTCATAGTCTCGCCATGCGTGGCAGCACCGCTAGCTGGCGCACTTCTTTACATCGCGCAAAGTGGAGACGCCATTTATGGGGGCATCATGCTTTTTGTCATGGGACTAGGCATGGGCGCACCGCTTCTTGTGATAGGGCTAAGCTCTGGCAAACTCTTGCCAAGACCTGGCGGCTGGATGGATGAAATTAAAAAACTCTTTGGCTTTTTGATGCTCATCATGGCCGTTTGGATCCTTGCACGCGTGCTTGGAGCATTTTTTGAGCTACTTGGTTATGGCGTCATAGGCGTCTTTGCAGCCATTTATCTTGGGGCGTTTGAGGCAGCAAATAGCGGCTGGGCTAAATTTAAAAAAGCACTTTGCGTGCTAGCTTTTATATACTCATTCATGCTAGTAATTGGCGCATTTTTAGGCTCAAAAGATGCGTTTTCGCCGCTTTCTGGGCTAAATTTAGCCAAAAACGAGAGCGAACTAAATTTCAAACAAGCTAGAAATTTAAACGAGCTAAATGAGATGATAAAAAGCTCAAGCAAGCCAGTACTTGTGGATTTTTATGCCGACTGGTGCGCGAGCTGCAAAGAGATAGAGCATATCACTTTTAAAGATGCTGGCGTTAAAAATGCTTTGGCAAATTTTACGCTCATTCGCATCGACGTGACAAGTGGTGGGACGCAAAATGATGAGATGTTAAGAAATTTTGGACTCATCGATCCGCCTGCACTTTTGCTATTTAAAGGTGGCGAAGAGCAAAAAGCACTTAGAACGATCGGCTTTATAAATGCTAAAAATTTCATAGCAAAGCTTGAGAAAATTTAGATTTTAAAGCAAATTTAGCTGGAATTTGTAAATTTATCAGCTAAATTTCTCTAGGTTTTGCAGACTTTACAACCAGCTACGAAAGCGACAAAGAAGCGAATTTTGGCTATCAAATTTATATCATTCGGTAACGTGAGTAAAATCACAAAAGCAAAAAACTATCAAAATTTTTAAATTTGGTTTGGTTATAGGATAGTAAAACAACCGAAATTTAATAAAATTTCGCTCAATATCACGTCTAAACAAGACTGAAAGCCAAAGATAAAAACCTCGCTCAAGCGATCATCTTAAATTTATTAAATTTTAAAATATGCCAACAAATAGAAATAGAAGCTAAATTTAGCTTTGCACCAAGGTAGCAACGCAACTAAAATTTAATCAATTTTTTGCCAAACAACGTGCGGACAAGACCACGAGATCAAAAAACTTCAGTCAAGTTTGCAATTTAGAACATCTCAGCAAATAGACAAAATTATTCAAATAAATTTAAAAATATGAAATTCGTAGCAAATTTAACCAATAACACAGCTAGAACTTAAATAAAACCACGTGCAAGCAAGCGACGAACAAGACCACAAAATCAAATACAAAAAATCAGCCAACCATTACCCAAATTTATAAAAACTCAGTTTTTACTCTGCCATAGCAAAGACGCCACAGCAGAGCAAATTTAGGCTCATTTGCCAAATTTAGCAAGCGCTCTTTGATAGTCCTCTTCGCTATCGATGCCGATACTTTGACTTTCAACCTCTAGCATCGCTATCTTTTTGCCATTTTCTAGGGCGCGCAGCTGCTCGAGTTTCTCGGTGTTTTCAAGGCTTGAAGGCAAGAGGCCGCAAAACTCTTTTAGGCTCTTTACGCTGTATCCGTAGATGCCAAGGTGCGCCTTGTAGCTTTTGCACTCGCTTCTGTTAAATGGTATCCTTGATCTTGAAAAATAAAGCGCGTAGCCCTCAAAATCAGTTACCACTTTGACTAAATTTTTATCGTCCGCAAACTCATCGTCCATCTTTTTGTAGCAAGAAAACATAAAGGCTTTCTCTTTATTTTGCTCGCAAAAAGCCCTAAATTTAGCGATGTTTTCAGGCTCGATAAATGGCTCATCGGCTTGCACGTTTATGATGATCTCGCCCCCATTTAGCCCCAAAATTTGTGCCGCTTCGTTTATCCTGTCAGTGCCACTTTGATGATCTTTGCTAGTTAGCACCGCTTTTATGCCATGAGCCTTAGAGATCTCCAGCACGCTTGGCTCGTCCACAGCAACCGCCACATCGTCCACGCTACTTACCCTAAGAGCCGTCGCCACAAACATCGGCACGCCGTTTATCTCTTTTAAAATTTTATTACTAAACCTTGTTGAGGCAAGGCGGGCTGGGATGATTATCATCGCTCGATCCATTCTAGGACGCACTTTTCGATCTCGTCCTCTTTTATGATATCTTTGTGTAAAATTTTCGCGCTAAATAGTGAGTTTATCGAGCTTGGCACGCTGTCATTTAAAATTTTAGCGGTCTTTGCCAGCGCATCTTTTTCATCTTTTGTATTTGTAATCTGGCACGCCTTGATCATGCTTGGTGTAAATTTCACCCAGTGCGCTGTCGATGTGATGACGCTTACTCGGCTAGCATCCACCATTTTAAAGCAAGTAGCCGTATGCGGATCGATCGCGTAGCCGTCCTTTGCGAGCTTTGCGATGTATGTTTCGCACTCTTTGTCGTCGCACCAGCTAGCCTCAAAGTCCTCTTTTAGCGCTTCAAGCTCTTGTTTGCTAAGCTTATAAAATTTATTTTTAGCAAGGCTTTGCATGAGTTCATTAGCTCTAACGCTTCCAAATTTATCAAATAGCAAGCGCTCGACGTTTGAGCTGATCAATATATCCATTGCTGGGCTTATCGTCTTAACCAGCTTTTTGTCTCTTAGGTCGTAAACGCCGGTGGTGAAAAACTGCGTCAAGATATTGTTTGCGTTTGAGGCGATCTTGATCTTGCCGATCTTTGCGCCCATTTTTTTAGCGTAATACGCCCCAAGTGCGTTGCCGAAATTTCCACTTGGTACGATGATGTCAAAGCTCTCGTTTGCTTTAAGTGCCTTTTGTTTTAGCAAATTTGCGTAAGCGTAGGCGTGGTAGATGATCTGAAAGAGAATTCTGCCAAAATTTACCGAGTTTGCCGCGCTTAGTTTAAGGCGCTTTTTCTTAAGCTCGGCCTTAAATTTATCATTTGCAAGCAGCGTTTTTAGCGCTCTTTGAGCATCGTCAAAGTCGCCTTTTATGCCAAAAACCTTTAAATTTTCACCCTGCATGGTCTGCATCTGAAGCTTTTGCACCTCGCTCGTGCCGCCATCTGGATAGAGGCAAACGACCTTTATATTTTCATCGTTTGCAAAGGTTTGAAGTGTCGCAGGACCCGTGTCGCCGCTAGTTGCGCACATGATAAGGTATCTTTCGCCCCTCTCTTTTGCTAGCTGGCTAAGCAGCGAGCCAAAAGGCTGAAGCGCCATATCCTTAAATGCCCTTGTTGGACCGTGATAGAGCTCATTTACGTATAAATTTTTATCTATTTTTTTAAAAATGACTGGGTGCTTTGGGTCATCAAAGCTTGCATATCTCTTGAGCGCTTTTTTAAAAAACGCCTCTGGCACGTCAAATTTAAACAGCGAAATGATGTGAAGTGCGAGCTTTTCGTAGTTTAGGCTTGAGAGCTCTTGCCACTTTGCCTTTGTGATCTTTGGTAGCTTCTTTGGCGCGTAAAGTCCGCCGTGAGCGGAGCTTGGACTAAGCATGGCTGTGCTTAAATTTACATTTTTTACCTTTTCATCTTTCACGCTTCTAGTTGGTGTTAGTCTCATTTTTTGCCTTTTTTAGTTGATTTTTTATCCAAATTTCGTATTTTTTAAAAACATCTTTTGGCTTAAGTGCCAAAATTTCTGGAGTTTCGTAGCTGTGGTACTTTCTTATAAATTTAGCTACTTTTTTAAATTTCACGTCCGTTTTTATGAGTAAAATTTGCTCTTTTTCATCACAAAGCTTCTCTTGCCAAAGATAAATGCTCTTTGCGCTAAAGCTGCTCACACAAGCTGCAAGTCCCTTTTTTACGAGCTTTTTGCTTAGTTTTTTTGCCTCTTTTTTCTTTGCGACTGAGGTGATTAAAATTCTCATTTTGATCTAAATTTTCCTTTTAAAAAGTGGCTCATTATAACAAAATGGGCTTAAATTTGCTGCGCCAAAACCTTTTTAAACTCCTCGCTTAGCGTAACTTCAAGCGTGATAAGCGATACTCTCAGCCCAAAGTCCTTTACCTTTACATAGTCCTTTTGCGTCATCAAAAGAGAGGTCGCGCCGTAGGTTTGTAAAATTTTACTTAGCTCTTCTTTTGAAAAGCCGTAGTGATCAGGGAAAAAGACCTGCCCCACGCACTCGCCAAAAAATGGCTCAAGGCGGGCTGGGTTTGCTATGGCGGTAACTAGCACCATTTTTTCGCTTTTGTTTAAAATTTCGCTCTTTCTAAAGTGAGTTTGCCCCTCACATGCGATAAAATCACCAAATTTATAAAAGCTAAACGGATATCTATAAGCCCCGCTTGGCAGGCAAAGCTTTAGCTTTGGCTCGGGGTTTGGGCGCACCAAAATGTCAAATTTGGCTATGTCAAATTTAGAAAATCCATCATCCAGCAAAATATACTTTGCGCCATGCTTTTTGGCGTAGTCTATGGCTACTTTTCTATCTTCACTAACGATGACGTTTGCGTTTTTGATGCTTGTGGCATATATCATCGCCTCATCGCCGCTCGCTGCAACGTCAAGTAAAATTTCGCCATCATGAGCGACAACTTGCATGCCTTTGCTCTTTCTTTTATAGCCTCTAAGGATGATAAAAGCGCCTTCGAAATTCTTAGCGATAGCGACACAAAGTGGGGTCTTGCCGCTTCCTCCAAGGGTTAAGTTTCCAACGCTAATTATTTTTATACCATAGTCTTTTTTTTGAGCGCTAAATTTCTTACAAATAACGACTAGAGCGTAGATAAGACTTAGTGGCAAAAGGAAAAATGCTAGTAAAATTTGAAAGAGATTTGGGCGAAAGAAGTAGTCATTCGCCCAAGAGTGTAAAAGGATGTTAAATTTCTTAAACACGTGATTTAGAAATTTCTTTTACTGTGCTGCAGATGTATTGCACCTCTTCGTCGCTCAAACTATGATATATAGGCAGCGACAAGACTTGTTGATATGCTTTTAGAGCATTTGGGAAGTCATTTACTTTAAGCGAATATTTATTTTTATAATAGCTTAGCAAATGTATCGGTATGTAGTGCAGCGAAGTGTGAATTCCACGCTCCAAAAGCTCTCTAGCAAAGCTGTCGCGGTTTTTATTTATCTTGATGATGTACTGAGTGTAGATGTGCTCGCGTTTTTTGACTGGAGTTGTGATGTTGTGACACTCTTTAAGCTCTTTATCGTAAATTTCAGCGATCTTTTTTCTACGTTTTATAAGCTCGTCTGTCTTTTCAAGCTGAGCGATAGAAAATGCCGCATTTATCGAGTTTATGTCATATTTTAAACCGATATCAACAACGTCGTAGATGTAGCTTAAACTACCAAATTTATCTATACCATTTACAAGGGCATAGTTACGAAGTAGTTTTGCTTTTTTATAGACCTCTTCGTCATTTGTCGTGAAAAATCCAACTGTTGAGATAGGATTTTGCACGCGTGAGTTTGTCTGAAAGCATGACAAAAACGAGTCTGAACCGATTTTTTTGCCGTTATATGTAAGACCTATGCCTCGGTTTGCATCATCTAAAACGACGATGCCATATTTTTCGCAGATAGCCTTTATCTCATCAAGCCTAGCGCTTTGTCCAGCGATGTGTGAGATAAAAGCACATTTTAGTTTTTTGTGATTTTGCTCTTTTAGCACCTTTTCAAGGGCTTCTGGGCTGATGTTAAAGTCCTCTTCATCGATATCAACAAAGATAGGCTCGGCATCAAAGTGTCTAACAGCCTGAGCCACGCTAGGGAAGGCATTTACTGAGCAGATGACCTTATCGCCACGCTTTGTATCCATCGCGCTTAGTGCTAGATGGTGCGCTGCTGCGATGTTGTTTGTAGTGATAACAAATTTAGCACCAAAGTATTCTTTTAGCTTTTCTTCAAATTTAGCAACCGTATCAGTAGCATTTTCAGAATGCAAAGCCTCTTCGATAAGCTCACTTTCGCGCTCAGTGATAGTCGGTTTGTAAAACGGAATTTCTCTCATCTTTAATCCTTTAAATTTTCACTATCAACGGCATTTGTCGTTTAAACCTGTTTGACACAACTCTATTTTCTATATCCAAGACCGCTTTTAATCCAAACTTTTTGATGGCTTGCTCCTTGTTATTTTCTAAATTTTGTAAAATTTCATCAATGACAGCATAGCTGTAACCTATGTCGCCCTCGTCACTTTGCCCATCCCAAAGATCGGCCGAAGGTGCTTTTTTGATAAAATTTTCATCAACACCAAGATGTTTTGCAAATTCAAAAATTTCACTCTTATAAAGCTCTCCGATAGGATTTATCGCGCATGCCAAATCCCCAAATATCGTGCCATAACCAAGCATAAGCTCACTTTTGTTGCTTGTGCCGATGACTAGAGCGTTTATACTAGATGAATAATCATAAAGCAAGCTCATTCTAACTCTAGCTGCTAAATTCCCTTTTCTTAAATTGCTTAAATTTACATCTATCGTTTCGTAAAAGGCATTTAAAATGCCCTCTATGGATAAAACCTTATATTTTATGTTTAGTTTTTCACATAAATTTAAGGCATCGTCCATATTTTGTCTGTTTGATGATGCCGTTGGCATGATGAGTGCGTGAGTTTCATCTGGCTTTGCTCTCGCACAAAGTGTCGCAACGACAGCAGAATCAATACCGCCACTTACACCTAATAGTAGTTTTTTACCTTTAGTTTTATCTTTTAAGCTAAAAACTAAGGTTTCTTCTATTTTTTGATACCCCTTCATTGTCTCTTTGCCTAAATTTGCTTCCTTTTGCAAAAATTATACTAATTAAATTTAAAATTTTTCTTTAAGTTTAAGTAAAAAGATGTAAATATTTAAGAAATGATAAATTTAAGGTAGAAAATGAGAGTTTTGCACAAATACTTTGGCGAATATGGCACAAACTGCTATGTGCTCACACTAAATGGCTCAAGCTTGGTGATAGACCCAGGTGATGGCGCGAGAGAGTGGGTTTTGCAAAATGCACAAAATTTAAAGGCGATACTTTGCACTCATGGGCATTTTGACCATATTTACGACGTGAGCGAGCTAAAAAATGAGCTAAAAATCCCAGTTTATATCAATAAATTTGACGCTTTTATGTGTGAGAGTGACATTTTTGGCTATATGAAAAACACCTTTGTGCCAGATGTTTTGGTTAAAGGCGATGAGAGCTTTGTAGTGGATGACTTTTCTTTTAAATTTCATCACTTCCCAGGGCACACACCAGGTTGCTCGATGATAGAGATAGATGATGCGATCTTTAGTGGAGATTTTTTATTTAAAGGTAGCATCGGACGCTGGGACTTTCCATATTCAGACAAAAACGAGATGATAAAAAGCTTAGAAAAGTGCAAAAAGCTAGAGGGCGACTTCACTCTTTATCCAGGACACGGCGAAAGCAGCACGCTAAAAGCAGAACAACAAGAGCTTGATAGATGGGTAGAGATCGTTAAAAAGTCTTGACTTTAGAGCACGGCTAAATTTTTGCATTTTAGAAATTTATACTTTTTATCTTATAAGATGATGTTGTGAGCGTGTGTTAAGAAGTGTTTAGAAGTTTAAATTTATAGGTTAAATTTAAAAGAGCAAGGCAAGTGCCCTGCTCTAGGAGTTTTACTCGACTTCAGCGTCGATTACGTCGTCGTCTTTTTTGTTATTTCCGCCGTTTGCGCCAGCGTTTTCATCTTTTTTATACATAGCTTCTGCTAGTTTGTGGCTAGCTTTGCTTAGAGCTTCTACCTTTGCGTCGATTTGCTCTTTTGAAGAGTTTTCATCTTTTAGAACCTCTTTTAGATCATTTAGCGCAGCTTCGATGTTGCTTCTATCCTCAGCTGGGACCTTCTCGCCAAGCTCGCTCATGCTCTTTTCAGTTTGATGAACTAGTGCGTCTGCTTGGTTTCTAGCTTCTACTGCGTCTTTGCGCTTTTTATCCTCTTCTTTGTGAAGCTCAGCATCTTTTACCATGTTATTTATCTCTTCTTCGCTAAGACCGCTTGATCCTGAGATAGTGATGTTTTGGGCTTTGCCAGTCGCTTTATCTTTCGCTGAAACGGTTAAAATTCCGTTTGCGTCGATATCAAATTCGACTTCTATTTGAGGCACACCTCTTGGAGCTGCTGGGATGCCTTCAAGATTGAAGTTACCAAGTGATTTATTATCCCTTGCAAACTCACGCTCACCTTGTAAAACCATGATAGTAACGGCACTTTGGTTATCTTCAGCAGTTGAGAAGACTTGACTTTTCTTAGTTGGTATGGTTGTACCTTTTTCGATGATCTTAGTCATCACGCCGCCAAGTGTCTCGATACCAAGGCTAAGTGGAGTAACGTCAAGAAGTAGCACGTCTTTTACGTCGCCTTTTATAACCGCACCTTGGATCGCAGCACCGATAGCTACGACTTCATCTGGATTTACGCTCTTATTTAGCTCTTTGCCAAACGCCTTTTTAACCTCTTCTTGAACAAGTGGCACACGAGTTGAACCACCGACCATTACGACCTCTTTGATGTCGCTCTTGCTTAGACCTGCATCTTTGATGACTTCATTTATCTTAGTGATAGTCTCGCCCACAAGTGAGTCGATCATGCCTTCAAATTTAGCACGAGTTAGCTTTTTGACAAGGTGTTTTGGGCCAGTCGCATCAGCTGTGATAAATGGTAAATTTATCTCAGTCTCTTGAGCTGAGCTTAGCTCTTTTTTAGCATTTTCAGCTGCTTCTTTCAAGCGTTGAAGCGCCATGATATCGCCTTTTAGATCGATACCAGTTTCATTTTTAAACTCACTTACTAGCCAGTCGATGATCTTGTTATCAAAGTCATCACCACCTAAGAATGCATTACCGCCAGTTGCCAAAACTTCAACGATGTTATCGCCGGTTTCAAGCACTGTAACGTCGAATGTACCACCACCTAGGTCATAAACTAAAATTTTCTCAGCCTCTTTTTTATCAAGACCATAAGCAAGTGCCGCAGCTGTTGGCTCGTTGATGATACGAAGCACATTTAGTCCTGCGATCGTTCCAGCCTCTTTTGTAGCCTTTCTTTGACTATCGTTAAAGTATGCAGGCACAGTGATAACCGCATCTGTTACCTTTTCGCCAAGGTATGCTTCAGCGTCTTCTTTTAGTTTGATAAGAATTTTTGCTGAAATCTCTTGCGGAGTATAGACCTTACCAGCGATCTCAACCGCGCAAGCGCCATTTCTATCTACAACGTGATATGGCAAGCGAGCCTTTGCCTCTTCAGCATTTTTTTCATTGCTCATCAAACCCATGATACGTTTGATAGAATATATCGTTTTTTCAGGGTTTGTAACTGCTTGACGTTTTGCAACGTCACCTACTAGAATTTCACCTTTGTCTGTAAAAGCAACAACAGATGGAGTTGTGTTTTTGCCCTCTTTATTTGGGATAACCTTGCTCTCGCCGCGCTCAAAAACGCTCACACAAGAGTTTGTTGTACCTAAGTCTATACCTATAACTTTTGACATATTTTTCCTTTATTAGATTTATTTTTTAAATTTAGTTTGCCACACTGACCATAGCTGGGCGCAAAACCCTACCATTTATCATATAGCCTTTTTGTAAAGCTTGCACGATCTGACCGCTCTGCTTCTCCTCGCTATCGACCCTTAAAACGGCGTTATGCACATTCGGGTCAAACTCGGCATCAGTTGCGATCTCGCTCACGCCATGCTTTTCAAAACATTTCTTGAACTGATTTATCGTTATCAAAATGCCCTCTTTGATCTTTTTAGCAAATTCATCATCCTCTGGGTCAAAATTTGCAGCGATCTCGAGCGCATCGATGACAGGTAGCAAGTCCCTTGCAAATTTCTCATTTGCATAGCTTGCAACGTCTGCTTTCTCTTTTTCATAACGCTTTTTGATATTTTCAAACTCAGCATTTGCTCTGTAATATTTATCAGTGATCTCGCCAAGCTCTTTTTCGAGCTTCTCCACTTTTGAGATATCGCCAAGTGCATCTAAATTTACGCTATCGTTAGCTGCCTCTTGCACAGGCTCAACCTCAGGTAGATTTTGCTCTTTTACCTCTTCGCTCACGCGGCCTCCTTTATTAGATTTATAAATTTCACATAATCAGTATAAACACTGCCAGCACAGATCATCTGCGCCTCACTACCAAGGTAGTTTGCTTTAAATTTAAGCCCCATGTAATTTTCGTCAAACATAGGAGAAAATGTAAGCTTTTCGTCCATCTGCAAGCTAAAACTTGGGTCAAAAACCATCTTAAAGCGTCTATCCTTAAACATATCAAAGGCTAAAATTTCATTTTCTTGGAAGTAAATTTTAGTCCTTTTAAGCTCTCTTATCTTGTTTTTTAGTTCGCTTAAGCCAACTTGAGAACATATAAGCTCAAGCTTGTCTAAACTAACTCCGATAAGGTTGTTTAAAAATTTATGCATCCTAGCGTCAAATTTGATGACGATCTCATCGCCGCTAAAATTTAAAACCAAATATCTATCATTTAAATTTAAAATTTCTAGCAACTCCTTATCGATCGTGCCAAAAATCATACAATAAAGCTCAAACTCATCACAGAGCATCTTTAGGCTTCTTGGATCATTTATCTCTAAATTTATGTCGTTTTCGCCAAAAAATTCACTCCAATATCTCCTCATCGCAGCGATAGTTGGGATCCTGCCGCCACTAATGTGAAGCTTTGTGATCTCGCCCTCATCTGAAAGCTTTTTAAAATAAACACGTATCGTAGATGCTGGTATCGCCACGCTCATGCGAGAGCCAAGCTCGTTTGAGCCAATAGGCGCATTGTCCTGCAAATAGGCTTCAATGATAGAATTTAGTATCAAATCGCGTTTATTTGTTTTACTCACTTTTAGCACTCTTTCTTTTTAATTGCTAAGCGGATTATACAACTTTAGTTTATCAATGTCAAGTATATAAGTTAAAAAAATTTATTTATATATATTTAGCCTATATAACTAAACTTTTCTAATGCCTATATTATAAGCTTTGCGTAAAAAGAAATAAAATTTAAAGCAAAATAAAAAAATTAACTTCAACATAAAACCCAAAATTTCTAATTTTATTCAAGAATTTAAAAGATTTTTATACGTTTTAACGTATATTATAAATAATTTTTAGTATATTTAATACTTAATATTGATATTTATATACTATTTTACATTATTTATATAATATTTTAGGTATATTTAATGATATATAACGTATAATTCTCCAATGATTGAAACAAGTGATATATTTAATTTGCTTCACAATGCAGTTGAGGCAAAAAATATCGGTAAGAAAATTTCACAAGCAAAAATGGCAGAAGATCTTGGCGTGCCTATGAGGACATATCAAGACTGGAGACTTGGAAACTCAAAGCCACAAGCTGCTGCTGCTGTTTGCAAACTGCTATGTGAGCTTGACGATGATGAAATATTATTTGTTGTCAATAAGATGAGAAAATTGCTAGGAAAATAGATGGAAAATTTAACACAAAAAGAGAGAATCGACCTTGAGAGCGTTTTTGCAGTCATTTGCACTAAAAAAGAGTCAAAAATTTTGGTTACTTACAAGGATCTATGCTCGGCTGCAGCTTCAAAATTTCATGTAGTTAAAAATAAGATCAAAAAAGCAAGAGAAAAAAGAGCCAAAATTTAGTAAATTTGGCTTGAAATTTAATTATTTTATAAATTTCGTAGCCAAAAATGCCGTCAAATAAATTTCATCCTACCTATTTATATAGGGTTTTGCTTCGCTTATCTTAATAAGCATCTATCTTAGCTACCAAAATATCTATAAATGGTGGCTCTAGTAGCCAAACGCAAATTTGTCAAATTCAATGTCACCACCCTATCTTCTCCGCTTCTTTATTGCGTATTCTTTTTACATTTCTTATCTATAAATTTTG
>NZ_PIQW01000001.1:0-236502 GCF_003048445.1 Campylobacter concisus | reverse complement strand
GGTGTCCTGCGTTGGATTCGAACCAACGGCCCCCTCATTAAAAGTGAGATGCTCTACCGACTGAGCTAGCAAGACATTTGTTTAAAAAAGAATTGAGATTATACAAAAAACATTATTATATGTCAAGAAAAAATTAAATTTTAAATCAAATTAAAGCTATTTTGTCCGCTGTTTCTAAGCGAAAAATATAAAATTTTATTTTTAAATTTTATAAATTTAAAGCCAAAAATTCTTATAAATTTAAACCATTTTTGCTTTGTAACCCAACAAGCAAAACTCCTTTGAGCACACAATATGCTTAGTGGCAAATTTAATTCTCGCCTAAAAATCTTACAGCTGTTCTTCTTGCTTTTTCTATCTTTTTGGCGTCTTGATTTTGGACTGCACTAGAAGATATCCACTTTTTATCAAACAAAATTTGGGCTGCTTCTATCATAATTGCGCAGGCGTATAGATCTTTTTCGCTAGAGATGCCTTGCAAAAATGCAGCTTTTGTTTTATCTCGCAAGATCTCTTGGCTAACTCTGTGAAACGACATCTGCATAAGGCTAGCTGCTGCCCAACCCCTGCAAAGGCTATCTTTGCTTTTTAACATCTCGCTTATCAAAATATCTATTTGCTCTAACGTGCCAACCCAACCAAGCGCTATTATAAGCTTGCGGCGAAAGGCATCATTTGTCCCTAAAAAAGAGGTGATTTGAGGGATAAGGCGGTCACAAAATGTGGCATAAAAGTCTCTATGCTTAGATTTAGTAAGGATTTGCGCTATAAGATAGATGGTTTCTATTTTTAGTTTTTGATCGCTCTTTTTGGCTAAACGCTCAAACAAAAACTCTAGCCCAGCGCCTCCATGCCTATCAAAGCTACTCTCTAAATTTAACTGCCCGCCCTCTTGCCACTCTTTGCAAATGAGCTCATAGTGATACGCTATCTCATCACTTGCGCTTAAATTTGCTATAAATTTGATCCTTTTGCCATCTAAGAAATTCTCTTTTTTAAGCTCTAGATACTCTCTTTCAAGATCATTTAAACTTAGCACTAAATTTTACTTTATCATCTCAAGTTTGGCTTTGCAGGCATCTTTGTAAGCACTTGTGAAATTTGAGCCAACGCATTCGTTTAGATAAGGCTTAGCTAGCTTATACTGCTTTTGTCTGATGTAAATTTCACTTGCTAAATTTAGAGCATGCAAGCGGTCTTCTGGCTCAAGCTTCATATTTAGTATAAATTTCGCCTCATCAAGCGCCTCGTCAAGATTATCTGTCTTTAGCGAAGCCTCTGAGTAGTCAAAATTTAGCTTTGGCGAAAAGGTATTTATCTTGGCCCTAGTTTGCAGCTCAAGCGCCTTTTTAGCGTAGGTTGCAGCGATAGCATAGTCGTTGCTCTTCATCGCGTAGTCACATATAGCCGCATACGCCTCGATGATCTTAAAGTCCTGTCCTCTTAGCTGCTCGATCGCGCTAATCGTAGAGACTGCCTCGGTAAAGCGCTTTAGCGCAAGCAACGAGTAAAATCTATCAAAAAGCGATGGCGTAGGATCTGAGTACTCGACCGCTGAGCCAAGCGAGAGCGCGTCATTTGCCGCAGTGATCGCATGCTCGTAGTCTTTATTTTTATATAAAATTTTGCTCAAATTTACCAGCCACTCGACCCTATCTTCTAAATTTTCATCCTTAACATGTGCCTTTGCAAGCTCTAGCGCGTCGTTATAGCGCGCCGTTCTAAAGTAGCAGTTAAATAGCTTAAACTGTGGCAAAGAGACCTTGCTCACATCGTAGTTTTCTAGTAAATTTACAACCGCTGTGCAGTCATCTTTTATGAAAAACTCTTTTGTTAGCTCAAGCGCGGCCTCATTTACTAGCTCCACCGCCTTGCTTAAATTTTCATCTTTTGCGAGATTGTTATAAGCTAGCGCATCGGCAAATTTACGCTCTTTTAGATCAAGCTCAAGCTCGCTAATTAATGCCTTTTGACTGATATTTGTGCCAGCATATTTTTCGATGAGATCTTTATATCTTGCGTGAAGTGCGGTGGCATTTTTGTCGTCCTCTTCAAAAAATAGCCCATCCTTTGCCTTAGCGACCTCATCGATATAATCGCCATATTTAAACTCTTTTTCATATCTGTTTAGATACTCATACGCCCTTTTTTCATCTTTGGTTTTGGCTAAATTTAGCGCTAAATTTTTTAATGCTGCCTCGTAAAAGTCTTTTGTCCTGTCGCTATTATTTACCAAAATTTCATAAATTTTAGCAGCCACGTCTGGCATATCTTTGCTGGCAAATGTATAGGCTAAATTCATCGATTTTGTCGGATCGTTCATGAAAAATTTTTCATTTGCATTTGCGATCTTTAGTACAAATTTCTTCGCCTCGTCAAATTTCTCTTTATCGATATTTGCGTCCGCTAGGCTTAGTGCAGCTCTACTTGCGAGGTCGATGTCGTTTGTAGAGTAGAGTACCTTTTCATAGTCGCTTAGCGCCTCTTTTTGCCTGCCTATTTTATATAGGTAGTCAGCATAATCAAGCGTGGCAAGCTTTGTAAATTTAGACTCTGCGTGCTCTTCACTTAGTATGTCAAGCATATATTTTGCATCACTTGCGATGCTATCTTTGAGGTAAGCTCTGGCGATGAGATATAGCACCTCAGAGTAGTTCTCATCAGAAGGGAATTTTCTTATCCAAGCTCTGCCCTCGCTTACGATGTCCTTTGGCTCAAGCCCCTCAAACTCGCTCTTTGTCTCAAAAATTTTATCAAGCGCTCTTAGTCTAAAAAGTAAAAACTCACTTGAGAAAAGACTAGCTGGGTGCCTTTTCATCGCTGTTTGCGTATCTTTTACCACGCTTTCATAAGCGCCCTTTTCGTAAGCTCTTTTTATATTTATGTAGATGTCTATATCATTGCTATCAAGCCCAGTGATAGGTGCTTTGTTAAGATCAAGCGCTCCGATGCTTGGACTTAGCATATCTCTAAAATCAGGCGAAAAATTTAGCCCAGATACTCTTTTGTTATTTTCACTAAGCGAAGTGTCGATGATGATGCTAAAGTGCTTTGAGATGGTCGTCTTTGGCGTATCTTGCACGCTTGGACTGCTGTAAAGCTCAGTTTGAACATTTAGAAGTTTTGAGGGTGCTTTTGGCATGATAACGATGAAGAGCTTGCCGTCTTGCTTTTTATATTTTATGTCCATTAAAGGCAGCGTCGTATCTTCGATCTTTGGCAAGATCCCATCATCGAGCATACAAACGTAGCGCTTCGTATCATAGGCTAAAATTTGCTCCACACATTCAAATTCTTTCTCGTCGCTTAGCTGAAGGACGCTATAAGGCTTATTTGCGTTTGCGCCGCTGTTTAGGCTAAGGCTAAAGGCGGATAGATAAAGCGGTAAAAATAAGATGGTTAAGAGCTTTTTCATGCCGCCATTATAGTTAAATTTTCTAAAATCCTGAAGCAAAGACAAAATGCTCGATAAATTCCAAAATCGCTCCAGAAAATAAAAAGGCAAAGACCGTGCCAGCAACGGCAACTCCAACGATCACTTTTAGCGCCATCGAGACGTTTGAGATGTAGATATTTTTATCTTTTACGATAGGCTCTTTTAAAAACATAAAGACGATGAGCTTTAGGTAGTAATAAATAGCAATCGCTGAGTTTATCATGATGATGAGGCTAAGCACGACGTAATCAGACTTTATGAGCGATGAGATAAGCACCATCTTGCCCCAAAATACGCTAAAAGGTGGTATGCCAGCAAGGGCGATCATGAAAATTCCCATTATCACGGCGTAACTTGGCAAAATTTTAATAAGGCCTGAAAATTTCTCATACGGGTGCTTAAAGCGCTTGTCCCAGCAGACGACGTCGTCGCACCTTGCGACCCAGAGCATAGAAAATGCGCCCAAATTTGCAAACAAAAACATGATCCAGTAGAAAAACAAGGCGACATTTGCCTCGTGAGAATTTGCCACAAGCGCGCAAAGCACGACACCAGCGTGAGCTATGGAGCTAAAGGCCAGCATCCTTTTGACGTCTTTTTGCACTAGCGCCATGATGTTTGCAAGGCTCATCGTAAGCACGGCGATGATGTAGAGCATATCTTTTATCCATGAAATTCCAGAGCCCTCAAGCATCGCAAAAATTCTTAACGCGACGATAAAGCCCGCCACCTTTGGCACGATCGACATATAGCCAGCTAGTGGGGCATTTGAGCCCTCATAAACGTCTGGGATCCATGTGTGAAATGGTATGAGTGAGAGCTTAAAGCCAATGGCTGAAGCGATGAAAACGCAACCAAGCAAGATTATTAAATTTTGATTTAGGCTAAGATCTTTTATGACAACGCCGATACGAGCGATGTCTATTGAGTTTGTTGCGAGATAAAACATCGCTATCGCCATCGCAAAAAAGCTAGCTGAGAGCGAGCCCATTGCGAAGTATTTGATGGCAGCCTCGACGCTTTTTGCCTTGTTGTGAAGGGCGATTAGGGTGTAGAGGCAAAGCGAGCTGATCTCAAGGCCTAAAAAGATGATGAGTAGGTTGTTTGAGCTCACCATAAACAAAAATCCAGCGATCATAAATAAAAATAGCGCGTAGTACTCGTAAATTTTATACTCAAAATACTCTTTTGTGCTAAGTGCCAGCGGGATGAAAAGAGCTGAGGCGATTAGGATAATGATCTGCGAGATGATAGAAATTCCATCAACTAAAAGCATATCCCAAAAGCTTAGGCTAAGCCCGTTAAAATCAAGCGTAATACCTAAATTTACAAATATGGCGATGATGCAAAATACGCAGTAGAAATTCCTCGAAAGATCCTTTTTTATCGCTCCAACTATGAGAATAAAAAGTGCAAAAACCATCATGCTTAGCATCGGTGAGAGCGATTGTAGCGAGATCTCGTTTAGGTCTAAAAAGGCTATTTCGTTCATAGTTTGCTCCCACCATTTAAAGATGAAATTTTATCCTTTGTGCCGCTATTTACAGCTCTAGTTTGCATTTTGCTTATGATATTTTGCACGCTTGGCTCAAGTGGTTTTAGGATCAAATTTGGTGCGATACCAAGAGCGATTATGAGCAAACAAAGTGGCACAAGAGCGGCTAGCTCTTTAAAATTTAGATCTTTTAGGCTTAAATTTTTCTCTTTGCACTCGCCAAAAAAGACCCTTTTATAAAGCACCAGCATATAAACAGCGCCCACGATGATACTAAAGCCACCAAGTAGCGCAAAGAGCTTGTTTAGCTTAAAGACGCCAAGCAAGCTCAAAAACTCGCCTACAAAGCCGATCGTTAGCGGCAGGCCGATACTTGCAAGAGTTGCTATAAAAAATATAAGCGCATACTTTGGCATCACCTTAGCAAGGCCGCCAAATTCGCAAATTTCTTTGGTGTGAGCCCTCTCGTAGATGACGCCAACTAACAAAAATAGTGCGCCGCTTACGATACCGTGGCTTATCATTAAAAATATCGAGCCGCCAAGGCCTATTAAATTTAGTGAAAAAATGCCAAGCATGATGACGCCCATGTGTGAAATGGAGCTATAAGCGATCACTTGCTTCATGTCGCTTTGCGCGTAGGCAACGAGGGCTGCGTAGATGATCATGATGATGGCTATGACGCAGACAAAGCCACTTAAAAGCAGGCTCGCATCTGGAAAAAGTGGGAGTGAAAATCTCACAAAGCCGTAAGTACCCATCTTTAAAAGCACGCTAGCAAGTAGCACTGAGCCGATCGTAGGAGCCTGTCCGTGCGCGTAAGGAAGCCACGTGTGAAATGGAAATAGCGGAGTTTTCACGCCAAAAGCAAAGAAAAATGCTAAAAATAGCCAAATTTGAGCATTTTCTCCGATGCCAAGCTTGTACCAATCAAGCAGGTTAAAGCTAAAGACGCCGCTTTTTTGATAGCACAGATATCCGATAAAAATGATCGCTACTAGCATAAAGACAGAGCCTAAAAATGTGTAGATGAAAAATTTAATCGCAGCGTAAATTCTATTTTTACTGCCAAATGCGCCGATGATGTAAAGAAGCGGTATGAGGCTAAGCTCCCAAAAGCTGTAAAACAAGATCATATCAAGCGCGCTAAAGACGCCCATCATCGTGCTCTCTAAAAATAGCACGCTAATAACCAGGTGCTTTAAATTTCCATCATCACTAAGTGCGGCGATAGAGATGAAGCTCATAAATGCGCTAAGGACTATAAGCACAAGCGAAATGGTGTCGATGCCCACAAAGTAGCTGATATTTAGGCCTGGTATGAGCGAGACTTGATGCGTTAAAACAAAGTCATAACCCTGAAAATCAACATTTACGCAGATAAAAATAGCTAGTAAAAGCTCGATTAGCGCGATGCTTGCTCCATAAAATTTGATGCTTTTATTTTCTATCAAAAAGCCAAGTATTGCGCTTATGGCTGGGAAAAATATGATGACACTTAGCATTATTTGGCTCCGTTTAATAAAAATATAAAGCTTAAAAGCAAGGCAAATCCAGCGACCATAAATCTAAGCATGATGCTTAGATCGCCACTTTGCATTTTGTTTGCAAGATATGCAAATTTAGTTACCAAAAGTGCGACAAAATCGACACCTCTATCAACTATCATCTCATCAATTTTCTTGCAAATTTTAGAGATTAAAGCGTAGCCATTTATAAAAAATTTCTCATAAAATTTTGGTATAAAGTAGGCATTTTGCAAAATTTTATAAACTCTACTTTCACAAATGCTCTCTTTAAAAATTTCTTTTTTATAGGCAAACACAGCAAAGCCAGCGCTTGCAAGCACTAAAGTAAGCGTTAAAACGAGTAAGAAAATTTCACTGCTGTGAGATAAATTTAGTTTAAAATCCCCAAGGCTAGCACCCAAAAACTCGCTAAAGTTACTCCAGAAAAAGCCGCTGATGACTGAGAGAACGCCAAGCATGCTCATACCAACAAGCATGTAGTTTTTGGCTTCATGTGCGTGAGTGTCGCTCTTTGGCCTTGCAAAAAATACTAGCATGACAAGTCTAAAGCTATAAAATGCCGTAAGTACTGCGCCAAAGAGCAAGACGGCCCACAAAATTTGATCTTCACTAAAGGCGACCTCTAAAATTTTATCTTTTGAAAAAAAGCCAGCAAATGGGTAAAATCCAGCCAACGCGCAGCTTGCGATGATAGAAAGAAGTGCAGTTGGCTTCATAAATTTATAAAGTCCGCCCATTTTTTTGATATTTAGCTCGTCATTCATCGCGTGCATAACGTTGCCAGCGCACAAAAAGAGAAGTGACTTAAAAAATGCGTGCGTGACAAGGTGAAAAAGTGCGATCTTATACGCCCCAAGTCCAGCGGCTACAAACATATATCCAAGCTGTGAAAGCGTCGAGTAGGCGATTATCTTTTTAAGGTCATTATGCACTAGCGCGATGCTTGCGGCAAATATCGCTACAAATGCGCCAAGGCAGGCGATAAAGTGCGAGACTTCAGGCACGTTTGCAAAGATGAAATTTGCGCGTATGACTAGATAGACGCCAGCTGTTACCATGGTCGCAGCGTGGATGAGCGCAGAAACCGGCGTTGGTCCCTCCATGGCGTTTGCAAGCCATGTGTGAAATGGAAACTGCGCACTTTTGCCCATGGCGCCTATGAAAAGAAGTGTGGCGATGACGCCTAAATTTAGCCCAGAAAGGTCGCTTCTAGCGTTAAAAACCTCGCTAAATTTAAGCGAGCCAAAGCTATAAAATATATAAAAGATGCCAACAAGCATGGCAAGATCAGCCACTCTGTTCATCACGAAGGCTTCGTTTGCAGCGACGTTTGCGCTAGGTCTTTTATACCAAAAGCCAATGAGCAGCCACGAGCAAAGTCCAACGCCCTCCCAGCCGATAAAGAGCCCTATGAAGTTATCGCTTGAGACAAGGACGTTCATGCAAAAGACAAAGAGCCCCAAGTAGCTAAAAAAGCGGTTAAAACTCGCGTCATCTCTCATGTAGCCAATGGAGTAGATATGCACGATGCTAGCGACCACGCCCACGGTGCTAAGCATCACAAGGCTGATCGCGTCAAGGTAGAAGCTAAAGCTAAGATCGAGCGAGCCTAAGTTTATAAACTCTTTTAGGGTTAAATTTAGTGGCTCATCTACGCTAAGACTAGCCGTTAGCATGAGTGAAGCTGTGGCGCTAACGATCATGAGAAGCGAGCAAAAAAGACCGATAAATAAATTCTTACTGCTATGCGAAAAGATACCAGCTATGATGAAGCTAAGAAGCGGGAAAAATAGCGAAATACAAAATAAAATCATCTCTTAGCCTTTCATATTTGTCATTGAATCTAAACTGATGCTGCCAGTCTTTTTATACCAAAGCACAAGCAGTCCAAGTCCCACAGCGACCTCGCTAGCGGCGATAGCTACTATGAAAAAAGCGATGATCTGCCCAGTTAGGTCAAAGTAGTATTTTGAGATAGCTGCAAGCGCGATGTTTGCTGAGTTTAGTAAAATTTCGCTTGAGAAAAATAGCATTATCAAATTTCTTCTTCTCATTATGCCAACTAGCCCTATGACAAAGACCAGACTTGCTAGGATGAGGTAGTGAGTAAGGCCTATCATAGCATCTCCTCAAATTTGCTTTGCGCGTCTAGGTCTTTGTGTATCAAGATGATGCCAGCCACCATCGCTACAAGTAGCATGATAGCGCACATCTCAAAGGCTAGCAGATACTTGCTAAAGAGTAAAATTCCAACCGCTTCGATGTTGCCAAGATTAGCGAGGGTAGAATTTACCACCTCTTGCTTAGCTCTATAAATCGGCGCTAAAAAGATAAATATCAAAAGAAGCGCTATGAAGCTGCTTAAAAGATAGACGATGATCTTTGCTTTTTTGCCACTTTTTGGCTCGCACTCCTTGCTGGTGTCAAAAAACATCATCGCAAATGCGTATAAAACGACCACCGCGCCTGTATAGACGACGATTTGCACCACACCTAAAAACTCAGCCCCAAGCAAGAAAAATATAGCTGATATAAAAACCATGCCAGCAGCTAGCGCAGAGACTGCATTTAGGGCGTTTTTACAAAGCACACTAAAAGAAAAACTAACTAATATAAGGGCGCTAAAAAGATAAAATGCAAAGCTCTCATACATCGCTTGACCCTTTTAAATTTATATCCATCGTTTCTGCCTTATCTTCATTTGTAAGCGCATTTGGCGTCTTTTTTACTAGGCTATTAGCATTTTTAGGTAGTGCGCCATAGCCCTCAAACTCAGCTTGATCTTTTAAAAATTTATCATCTGTTAAAAACTCAGCCTTTGTGCCAAAGAGGATTTTGTTTTCACTTGCGACCTCGTACTCTTGCCCGCAAACTATGGCAAGCTCAGGACAGACATCAGCGCAAAATCCGCAATAGACGCACCTGCTTAAATTTATCGTATAGCTTGCGACCTTTTTGCGGCCATCATCGCCAAGTGAGGTCTTCATCGAGATGCAGTTGCTAACGCAAATTTTCTCACATAATCCACAGCCTATGCAGCGCTCATTTTCGCTTTCAACAAATTTTAAAAGTCTATGAATTCCCCTATATCTGGCGTTTAGCTGCATCTTTTGCATAGGGTATTTTAGGGTGTGCGACTTGCTAAATAGCATCTGCTTTAGCGTGATCTTTAGCCCCACCAAAAGATCAAGCTTAAAAGTAGCGGCGATGAAGTGCTTAAATTTATCAAATGCCCCTTTTGGCTCTATCTTTTCGTCTATCAAAATATATCTTTTCTCGCTCATTTTACGCCTTAGATAAGTAGTGCAAAGCCGGTGATTACGACATTTAAGATGCCAAGCGGAAGTAAAATTTTCCAGCAAAGCATGCTAAGCTGATCGACCCTTAGATGCGGCCACGACGCCCTCGTCCAAAGAAAAAAGAAAAAGACTAGGCTTGATTTTAAGATGATCATCAAAGCGCCTGGGATAAATAAAAACTCATTAAAACCGCCCAAAAATAAAAGCGTGATGATGATACTTGCTGCGATCATGTTGGTGTATTCGCCGATAAAAAACATCGCCCATCTCATGCCGCTATACTCGGTGCCGTAACCTGCTACGATCTCAGTCTCGTTTTCTGTTAGACAAAATGGCGTTCTGTTGCACTCCACAAAGCTTGCCATCACAAAAAGCACGAAAGCAAGGGGCTGCTTGAAGATGAGCCAGTTAAAGATGCCTTTTTGGTAGTTGTTTATATCAACTAGTGAGAGCGAGCTAGTCACCATGACAACGCTTAAAAGTGCCATGCCAGCGACCACTTCGAAGCTAAGAAGCGCTACAACTGCGCGAGCGGCGCTGATTAGTGCAAATTTATTGTAGCTTGCAAGGCCTGCTGCAAGTGGCGAAAAGACGCAAACCGCTGCCACGCCAGCGATATACAAAACGCCCACGTTTATATCTGCAAGTATCGGTCTAATCGTATGCCCAAAAACCTCAAACTCTGGCAAAAATGGCACGGGCGCAAGCGCTGCAAATGCCGCGATAGCAGAGATGAGAGGGGCTATTAGAAAGATAAATTTATTTGCATTTGCTGGCACGATGTCCTCTTTTGTAAAGAGCTTTATCATGTCAGCCACGATCTGAAGCACGCCAGCAGGCCCCACCATATCAGGCCCCACACGGCGCTGCATGTAGGCTAGCACCTTTCTTTCAGCATAAGTCGCAAGCCCTGCAAGGCTAGCCATGACGGCCAAGATGACGACTGCTTTAACAATAGTTGTTATCACAAAAAATAGCATTTCACTCATTCTCTGCCTTTATTATTTTTACGCTTGCGTAACTCTTGCCCTCAAAAATGGCGCTTACATCAAGCTTATCATCGTAGTCGCCAAGATAGGCTGCCACGCCTCCTAGCTCGCTATCAAGCTCCACGCAAATGGCAAGCTTTTGCCCATTTTTTTCTAAAATAACCGCTTCATTTTGTGAAATTTCAAATTTAGCCATAAACTCGCTACTTGCGTAAAGCACTGCGCGTTTAGCTGTCTGGCTGGCATAGTTTGCAAAAAATGAAGGCAGATTTATAGGATTTGCAAGGCTTATTAGCACTTCGTCCTCTTTTAAATTTAGCCCATTTTGCTCTTTAAAAAGTGGCTCTATGTCCTCTTTTGGCGTGAAATTTGAAATTTCAAGCTTGTAGCCTCTGTGGCTTGTGCCGTCATTTGCGTAAAAATTTTCTAAATTATCAAATTTAACGCCCTTATAGCCCTTCTCCTTTGGTAGCTGTGCTGTATAATCAATCGTATTTTTAGCCACCAGTCCAAGCGCATTTGCGATATCGTTTAAGAAGTAGCCATTATGAGCTAAAGCCGCATTTGTCGGCACTACTTCGTTATTTATACTTGTAAATGTGCCCTCTTGCTGATTTAGCGCACCAGCGTCAAGATCGCCCTCAAAAATGCTAAATTTAAACTCGCCCATTTCGTTGTATCCTAGCGTCTTGCCAGGCTTTTTCTCGTATGAAAGCGTGCAAATTTTAGCCACGCCAAGCGAGTTTGTGCGAGGCGGTATGAGCATCACAGCAAAAGGCGTAGCTTTTGCGATCACTCCAGCAAGAGCTGCAAGTAAATTTGCATTTTCATGAGCGTAAAAGTCGCTACCTAAAATGAGCATAAATTTAGCCTTACCCTCGCTAAGAGTTGCCACTTCTAAGCCAAAGTTTTCATCAAATTTTTCAACTCTTGCCTGAAGTGCTGCTGGTAAATTTTCACCCCAGTTTTTAAGCACAAAGAGTAAAATTTGCTCCAAATCCCCAGCCTCATAGCTCACACAGGTGAAATTCTTTGAAAATTTCTTCACCACCTCATCAGCGATGTGATGAAAGTAAATTCCACTAGCTTTATTCATCTTAAGAGCGTTATTTAGCTTATAGCTTGTAACTGGGCTCTCGTGGCGCAAGAAGCTACCAGCAGAGATGATAAAGTCGCTATTTTTTAGGCTCTCATAGTCTGCATTATATGAGCTAAGACCACTAAATTCGCTAAAAATATTTAAGAAATTTTGAAATTTAAAAGCCTCATCGTTTAATAAATTTAGATCAAATTTCTCTCTCAAGCGCTCCAAAATAAGCGCCTCCTCGTTTGTTATGAAGCTATTAAATTTTATATTTTTTATGTTGCCGTTTTTTAAATTTGAGATGAGCTCGTTAAATTTCGTCTCATTTTTGCGGGCATTTTCGTTGTGAAAGTCGTAAGCAAACCTTGCTGCACCGCTGATCTCACCAAAGTGAAAGTCGTTGCTGACACGATAAATTTGCTTGCTTCTATCGCTAGTGCTTTTCTCTTTTACGTCATAAAAAATGAGCTCGCAGTCGCTTTGGTGCGGATTTGCCGCTGGGACGCGGCTTAGCTCCCAGATATTTGAGCTATACTGGAAATTTGAGCTAACAAGTGCGCCAACAGGGCAGACGCTGATACACTCGCCGCAAAATGAGCAGTCCAAATTTTCGCCCACACTTGAACCAATTAGGCTCTTTTGCATCTTACTAAAGACGGCGTAGGCATCTTTTGGCATGCTCTCTTTTAGCTCTTTTGGCACCTCAACGCCCCTTGGCACCGTTTTTAGCGCGCTCTCGCCGATCTTATCTTTGCAAACCGTCACGCACCTCTCGCAGACCACGCAAAGGGCTGGGTCGTAGTTTATTAGCCCCCATTTTTTGTGCGGTTTGTGCGTGTCAGTAATGGCAAAACTTTGCTCATTTACATTTAAATGCGTTGTTAAATTTTGCAATTCACACTCGCCACTTTTGTCGCAAACACCGCATTGAAGGGGGTGATTGACGCAGTAGGTCTGCATGATCGCATTTCGCTCAGCAGCTATCTCAGGCGTGTTTGTGTAAATTTGCATATCCTCTTTGGCTTTGGCGTTGCAGCTATAGACCACTTTGCCGTTTGCCTCGACCATGCAAAGCCTGCAAGCAAGCGTTGGCGAACAGCCACTAAGGTAGCAAAGCGCAGGGATGTAGATGCCATTTGACCTTGCGATGTTTAGGATGCTCTCGCCCTCGTTTGCCTCTAAAATTTGATCGTTTATGGTGATTTTCATTTGCTAACTACTACTTGTTTAAATACATATCCATCAAAATTTTTTGCGCCAAGCAGGGCAACCGTGCCTTTTAGCGCTCGATCAAGCCTAAATTTAGCGCTCACATTAAAGTCTTTTGCCTTTAAATTTAATGTTTCGCCATCCTTTGCCTTTGCCACGATGCCAAACTGCACGCCGCCCACGATCTCATCGCTTGCGTTTTTGTTTAGATAGACGACCGCTCCGTCAAAATTATCAAGCTCTCTTAGTTCGCCAACTTCGCCGCCTACTGCAAATTCTCTCACTTCGCCGCCTGCTAAGACGACATTTTTACCTAAAATTTCAAGTAGCCAAAAGATCGCATCTTTATCTGGATGAGTAAATAACGAGTCATCGATGATCACGTTTTTAACGTCCTTTATCCACTCGCCAAGCTCCTCAAACTCCTCCTCTCCCACATTGCACTCGCCACTTATCAGCCCATCATCAAGCTCCTCGAAAAACTCATTTTGCACCAAATTTGCATACTTGCAAAGAAGCGCCAAGACGTAGCTTATCGATCCTATCTCGCAGCGGATCAAATTTTTACTGCCAAGCTCGTTATCTTCAAAGCATGAGATGTATTTAAACTCGTGCTCTTTTATCTTTTTTGCTAAATTTTTGTCGCTCAAACTTAGTAAATTTGCGATACTTAGGCTCTTGCCTGCTACTAGATCATTAAATTTCATATCTTGCCCTTTTTTATCGTTAATGCCCAATCAACTTGGTTAAATTTAAGCGAGTTCATCACCTCGCAGTTTAGGTTATAAGCCAAATTTACGGCCTTTGTTACGCCGCTGTAATCTCCTATCTCAAACAAAAATATCACCACTTCGCCTGGCTCGCTAGCCTTTATCTGCTGTCCAAGAGCGCTTAAAAACTCGCCCTTTAGATGCCTAAGATCGACCCTTCTCATCTATCAACCTCGCCTAAGATGATATTTGTGCTGCCAATTATTGCAGCCACATCTGCCACGTACTGCCCAACTAGCATATCTTCATAAATAGCGCAGTGCCAAAAGCTTGGCGTGCGAATTTTTAAGCGGTACGGGCTTGCGCTGCCGTCTGAGTTTATATAAATTCCAAGCTCGCCCTTTGGCGACTCGCTAGCAAAGTAAATTTCGCCCTTTGGTGGCTTTAGCCCCTGAGTTATCAGCACAAAATGCTGCATCAAAGAGTAGTTTTGGCTCATTATCTGCTCTTTTGAGGCGCTAACAAACTCTGGTGCGTCGGCGATGATAGCGGGGCTACTTGTCTGATACTTGCTAACGCACTGCTTTAAAATTTTCACGCACTCGCGCATCTCTTTCATATAAAGTAGATATCTTGCGTAGCAGTCGCCCTTGGTGGCGTAAGGCACGTCAAATTCTAGCTCGTCGTAGATGAGATATGGCTCTTCTTTTCTGATGTCGTGCGCGATGCCACTTGCTCTTAGCATGACGCCAGAGCAGCCGCTACTAAGGGCTAGCTCTTTGCTAACTACGCCCACATCTATTAGCCTTGCTTGCCAAATTCTATTTTCACTTAGCAGATCTTCGTAAAGCGTGATGTCGCTTGGAAATTTCTCGCAAAATTTAAGCAGCTCCTCGCACCAGCCATCAGGCAGATCAAGCGGCACGCCACCGATCCTTATGGAGCTATGCGTTAGCCTTGCGCCGCAGTATTTTTCTATGAGATCAAGGACATATTCGCGCTCTCTAAATGCGTATAAAAAGACGCTCATAGCCCCCACGTCAAGGGCGTGCGTAGCTAAAAATAAAAGGTGCGAGCTGATGCGGTTTAGCTCCAAAAGCATCACTCTAATGATCTGCGCACGGCGAGGCACTTCTATGGCGCAAAGCTTCTCCACGGCCGCGCAAAATGCGTAGTTATTCGCACTCGATGCGATGTAATCGACCCTGTCAGTTACTGGGATAAATTCCTGATAGGTCATATTTTCAGCCATCTTTTCAACGCCACGGTGCATAAAGCCAACCTCTGGCATAGCGCGCACGACCTTTTCTCCGTCAAGCTCAAGCACGAGTTTTAGCTGGCCATGTGCGCTTGGGTGCTGCGGGCCAAAATTTAGTATCATCTTGCCGTCATTTTGCTCAAATTCTAAATTTTCAAAAAATGGTTTTAAGCGGTTTGGTGCCTGGCTCAAGGTCTTTCCTTTACTATCTGGCTTTGGTTAAATTTAGCCTTTTTGACAAATCTCACGCCGCCTTCTTCTTGATACTCGTACTCTTCATTTTCATCAAACACTCTTGAAAATCCAAAGGTATCTTTCTCATCCACAAAGGCTGGGTCGCGGTTCTCTTCGCCGATCTGCTCTCTAAACTCACGTCCAAAAATTTTATCCACCTCGTACCATTTAGCAGCCTCGTCGCCAACTAGCGGATAGCTTTTTAAAAGCGGGTGCGAGTGCCAGTCATCAGGCATTATAAGACGCTTTAAATTTGGATGATCTTTGATTAGAACACCGCTTAGATCATACATCTCGCGCTCAGCCCAGTTTGCGCTTTTATAAAGCTCGCAGACGCTTTTTAGTATTTCGTCCTTTTTTACAAAGCACTTTACTCGCGTGCGCCTATTTTTGCTAACACTTAAAAGCTGATAAAATACCTCGTATCCGCCTTTTTGAGCTATATAATCAACCGCAGCAAGCTCACAAAGCTGCTCGTAGCCAAAGCCTTTTAACGCTTCAAGTGCTTTAAAATTTTCACTAGAATTTACGTAGAGAACAAGTTGGTCAAACTCCACGTAGCTAGATAAAATTTGCACTCCGCTTCGCTCTAAAACCGCGAGCTCTTCGTCAAATTTAGAGCCACTTGCTGCTTCTTTTGGCGTCTGCTTGGCGATATAAAATTTCTCGCTGTAGTACTGCTTTTTTTGCAGGTCGTTTTTTGGCTTATATTCTCTCATATTTCAAGCTTTCTTGGCTTTTGCGCCCTAAATGCACTTTGCTTTCTTATCTTTTTTTGAAGCATCATAAGTGCGTACTGAAGCGTCTCTGGGCGCGGGGCACAGCCTGGGATGTAGATATCAACAGGTATTATGCGATCGACACCTTGAACGGTTGAGTAGGTGTTAAACATGCCTCCAGTGTTTGCGCAGCTACCCATCGAGATGACCCACTTTGGCTCAGGCATCTGATCGTAAAGGCGCCTTGTAAATTCAGCGTGCTTTTTAGTTAACGTGCCAGCTATGATCATCACCTCTGAGTGCCTTGGACTAGCACGAAAAATAGTGCCAAATCTATCAAAGTCATATCTGCTAGCGCCACTTGCCATCATCTCGATCGCACAGCATGCAAGCCCGTAGCTAAGCGCCCAAAGCGAGTTGCTCCTGCCCCACTGCACGAGCTTATCAACGGTTGTTAAAACTACTGGCAGACCGCCATTTGCAGCGTAGTTTATCTGATGCTTTGCCATTTAAAGACTCCTTTTTGCCAAGCGTAGGCAAAGCCGATGAGTAAGATCGCTACAAAAAGCAACATCTCGATGAGCCCAAATAGCCCAAGCAGCCTAAAATCCACCGCCCACGGATACATAAAAATGACCTCAACGTCAAATAAAATAAATAAAATTCCATAAAAAAAGTAGTGGATATTTATCTTATTTGGCTGTTTTACGGTTGTCGGTCCGCACTCGTAAAAGCCCACTTTTAGGCGCTCGGTGTTGCGATTGGCTAGCTTTTTGCTTATTTTTGAAGATAAAAATGTTATCAAGCTAAACGAACAAGTAGCTAACAAAAGTATGATAAAAGCGCCAAGATAGGTGCTGTCAAGCTCTGAGTGTGACATACTTCGCCTTTTTTAATTTTTCAAAATTCTACTAAATTTAAATTTATTTGATCTTGAAATAGCTCAAGAGTAGCGCACTCAAATCTCTTTTTGTGTAAAAAATACTCTTATTTTATCTTCTCAACGGCGTCTTTTGCAGCACTTATGCGCTCAGCCTCATCAAGCTCGCGCACAAAGCCATCTTTTACTAAAATGATCCTAGTTGCCACGTCAAAGTAGCTATCATCGTGGCTTACGGCGATGACGCTTATGCCTTTGCTTTGTAAAAACGGCAAAATTTCTTTGTAAAATTTACGCTTAAATAATGGGTCTTGATCGGCCGCCCACTCATCGAGGATAAGGATAGAGCGGCGCTCTAATATGGCTATTAGCAGGCTTAGGCGCTTTCTCTGACCAGTTGAGAGCTGCGTAGTGCTAAGCTTATTATCAATGACACTTACCTTTTTGTCGATCTCAAGCATGGCTAAAAGCTCATCTATATCACTTTGGCTGGCAAAACCATCATGCGAGAGTGTCTGTGAAAATAGATAAAAATCAGCAAAAATAGCGCTTATCTTTGCTTGGTAGCTTTGTAAATTTGCCTCATCTATCTTTGTGCTATCAAGGTAAATTTCGCCGCTGCTTGGGCGGATAAGTCCGCAAAGAATGTTTATAAGCGTGCTTTTGCCGCTGCCATTTTTACCGATGATAAATGTTATCTCGCCGCGTTTGATCTCTAAATTTACATCATTTAGGCTAAATTTGCCGTGGTCGTAGTTGAAATTTATATCTTTTAGCCTGATGCTTTGCCACTCATCGCTTAGGCTATCGTCAAATTTAAAGCCTTCTTTAAATTCATTTAAATTTAAGTTCATGATCTTCTCTAAGCTCACCTTTGCGCTAAGTGCGGCCGGTATGGAGCCAACCATGCTCATAAATGAGCCTCTTAAAAAGAGTATCGTAAGGCTTATGCTAAGTGCTGTTTGCAGGCTCGCCCAGCCAAATGCCACGCACAAAAATACGCAAAGACCGACCGCGCCAAGAAGCATTACATTTGTGAAATTATCACTTAGTGCGTGAAATACGTCAGCCTTTACCATGCTTTGGCGCTTCTTGTCGCCAGTTAAATTTAGCTCGTCAAAGCAAATTTGAGCTCTTGCTCTGTTTAGACTAAGCTCTCTGTGTCCCTCAACGATGTCGTCGTAGTGCCTTTGCAGCGCGTCATCTTGCGTCCTTGAGTCTTTAAAATAGAAGTGAATTTTCTTCATAAAAAGCGTGTTTATAAAAAGTGTCGCACCGATCCAAACGGCTAGAAATATAAAAACTTTTGGCGCGATCACGCAAAGATAGATGCTAGCACAAATGATGAAAACTAGGCTTTGTATGAAGCCAGTAGCGCTCATAAAGGCAAATGTGATCGTTTTTATGTCGTTGTTTAGACTTGCTATGATCTTTGCCTTGCCGATCTCGTTTATCACGCTATTTGGCGTGTCTAAAATTTGCTTTACGCTTTGATATCTAAGCTCGTAGATAAATTTATGCCCAAAATTTGTAAGTGAGATGTTTGCAGCAATGGCACTTAGAAAAAAGAGGAGCAAAACAACTATAAATTTAACCGCCAAAGGAGCGTTAAATTCTTTTAAATTTACAAGTTCGTTGTTTATAAAAGAGAGCGTCCAGACGCCAAGCCCACTAAAGGCGAGCGTCAGGATCACTATTTTGATTATTGAAAGAAGATTGCTTTTTATTAAATTCGCAAGCATTACATGGCAGCACGTGGCTGGATGATGTTTTGATCAAATTTTTGCTCGGTATTTTCACTCATGATGTGAAGCACTTTGCTGCGTTTGATCTTCGCGTCATCCTTAAATATCGCGCGCACCTTGTCCATGCCAGCGTAGAAGTCACGCATGAGCACGACGCAGATGTATTTGCCAAAAAATGTTGGCTTGATAACGCCATTTTCTTCGTAGATCGCATTTACTAGTTTTAGCAAGCTAAGCTCGACAAATAGGTCTTTGTTGATGTTTGCGTTGTTTTGCTCATTGTAGGCTTTGATATCAACAGCACCGTCAAAAAGCCTTGTTAAAAATGTATATTTTAGTCTCTCTTTTTTGCTAAATGCGCATTTTGCGATGACTGGGCTTTGTCTTTCTTTGACCTTTCTGCCGTAGTCAAGTAGGTTAAAGGCATTTATCACAAGCTCGCCGTTTAAGAAGCTAAATGCGCCACTACCAACGCCCACGTACTCTAAATTTGAGCCTACATATTCGTCGCGAAGGTCTGCGCTTTTTTCATTTGAAAATGCCCAAGCGTTGCTTTGTCTATATCCGCCCTTAGCAAATTCACTCACGATGATCTTGTAAAATTCGCGCTCATTATCGACGTTTGAGACGCCAAGTGCGCGAGCGATGTTCTCTCTTGTTAGCTCTGATTTCATTAGCGGATAGAAGGTGATTTGCTGTGGAGAGATCGATTTTGCAGTGTTTATGTCGTTTATTAGCTGCTCTTTTGTTTGATTTGGTAGGTTAAAGATGAGATCTAGGCTGATGACTGGTATCTTGCCGATAGCCTGCTCAAGCTTTCTTTTTGTCTCTTTAGCTGAGCCAAATTTCTCATATCTGCCAACCCTTTTTAAAGTCTCATCATCAAAGCTTTGCACGCCTACGCTTAAGCGGTTGATGAGCCCATAGAAACGGCTTAAACTCTCTGGTGAGATGTGATTTGGGTCGCTCTCTGCTGAGATGTCCTCTATGCTAAAGAGATCTTTTGCGAGTTTTAGCGTCTTTTCAAGCTCTGGCTCGTTTATAAGCGTCGTACCACCGCCCACATAAAGCGATGTAAAGTCAAAGCCAGCCTCTTTTATCTGCCTCATCTCCTCGCGTAAATTTTCAAAGTAAATTTTCGCAAGCTCCTGCTCGTAGTGGTACTTGTGAAACGAGCAATACGGGCAAAATGTGTGACAAAATGGCACGTGCGCGTAGAGCATATATTTTTTGTCTTTTTTTGGAGTTTTGGTATAAGTCGTGTTTAAAATGTCTATGTTAAATTCGTTATATAGCGATTTTTGTATAGAATTATGAGCGTAATTTACAGCAAAACTCTCAACAATATTTTTAAAAATCATAATTAATCGCCTTAAATAAGTTAGTTTTAATTTAATCCATTAGGATAGCCAAATTTTAATAAATTTAGCCTTGCATTAACGTAAATTTTGAGTAAAAAATGCAATCATTTTTTAAATTTTCTATTTTTATAAACCTGCGATTTTTACATATCTAGCTCGCTTTTGCTCTATAAATTTAAGCTTAACCTACTTACTCTTTTACCCTTGAAATGACCTTGCTTGAGTCAAGCTCAAATTTCACTCCATCTTTTGTCTGCAAGTAGTAAAATTTACCGATATTGCAAAGTGACTTCACGTCATAAATTTTAACCGCCTTTTCATCTATCTCGCAAGGCGTTTGCTCTTTGCCTTTTGTCTCGCAAAGTGAGCTAGGTAGCGCTTTTAACGCACTTTTATCTACAAGCAAAAATTTATAATCCACATCGCCTATGTTAAAGGTTTTTGCTGTGTATTTGATAAACAAAAGCGAGTTTGAAACGATCATAAGCAAAAGCGCAGCGTAAAAAACAAATGAAAAATCCTTTGTCTCTTTGATGCTAGCAACGCCTAGCACAAAAGAGAGCATAAACGAGCAAAAGAGTATCCAAAGTGCCAAAAATCCGCCATCTTTTAAGACGACAACCGAAATGATAAAGAGCAAAAGCATGAGAAATGACAAAAGATAGATGATGAAATTTGATCTATCTTTAAAGAAAACTGCCAAATTTACCCCAGTATAAGAGAGCAAAAGTAGCGATAAAATGGCACCCCAGCTGTAGTTTAGCTTGAATGCTGCAAAGGCTAAAATAGCAAATGAGATGAGCGTTAAAAAATAGATGAAATTTGAGCTATAAAAAAATAGAAATTTCGGCTTTTTAAATTTATATTTTTTATCGTCATTTTGGTAAAGGTAGGAGACAAAGACCAAGATAGCGATCTCAAAAGCCGTCACGATCGCGGTCGCACAAAATAGTAAGATGCCTGTAAATATCATCTCTGAGCTATCTAAACTCGGAAAATAGCCGATCTCAAAGCCAAAATACAAAAAGTAGCAAAGCATGCTGACGACTGGGACGATGAAATTTGAGTGCTTAAAGAAATTTGTAGCGCACTCTTTTATGAAATTTGCCTTTAAATTTGCCGAGTGCTCGCCAAGACGGCTCTCAAAATACGAATTAAAAAGCAGCTCATTTTTTATCTTTTCAAGGCGCTCCTCGTCGCTATTTGCTACGTCTTTATAAATTTCATAGTTTTTGTCTTCAAAATCCTTTGTGATCTCATCTTTTATATCTAAGATCACGAAGCAAATTCGCTCTTTTAGCTCCTTTAACTCCTTTGAAATTTCAGTGTAATTTGTCCTATTTAGCTTTAAATAAAGCTCGCATTCGCTTTCTAAAAGTGCTATTAGCCTACCTTGTTTGCTGCCTATGATATGAGAGTTTAAAAATCTAGCCTTAATGAAATTTATAAATTTACTAGCCTCTTTTACGCTCTCATCTTTTTCATCTAAAATGTCTTGATAGCTCAAATTTTACCTTTCTAATATAGGACCTGGTGTAATTTTACTAGCATCAAGTTTGAATTTTACTTTTTTATCTGTTGTGTTATTATCTGCTTCCAAATAATAAAATTTTCCAAGGGTTGAAAGTGCTTTAATATTATAAATTTTTATGATATTATCTGCTTCTTTTTCATTATAATATGTCTTGCTGACATTGCAATCTTTGTTGCAAATTTCTACCGGTAAAGTCTCTTTTATGCTTTTTTCAATACTTAAATATTTGTATTTAATATTTCCAAGATCAGAAATTTGGATAACTTTGTCATTTATTAGGCAAAGCAATATAAAATTAATAGCAATAAAAGCATAAAACCAAAACCTAAAATAATACAAATTTTTTTCTAACACTAGAAAAATAAGTAATATTATTGCCAATAGTATAAAAGCTATAACTATACTCTCTATAGAATCATTACTTACTCTGATATAAATCGATAAAAATATTACAAATGGGCTAAATATAGATATAAAACCATGAAGAGCTAGTAGCCAAAACTGCTCAGTTTTAAAAATCATTAATTTATGACTTTCTGTTTTAACACACAAACCAATGTATATAACAAGAACATCAATAGCATAAAAAACAATAAAACATAATTCTGAATTTTTTGAAACCCAACTAATGTCTTTTAGTATCAAAATAATTAATAATACCGATAAAAATATCGAAAAAAGAAAAACTGACAAGATACCTTTAATATCTCGCATACAAAAAATAATACCTATTTGTATTATCGGCATAATATATAATATAAATAGTAAACTAAGGCCCGCTAAAGCTAGCGAAACTAAAAGTGAAAAAATATCGCCACTTTCAAGCATCGGAATATAACCTATATTTTTGTTAAGCACAAAATATATTATAAAAGGAGTCAATCCCAAAAATGTTATTATGCTTTTATAGTGATTTTTTATAAAGTTAAATTTTTCTATAATAAATTTTAACTTTTGTTGATCTTTATACTCTATAAAAAATCTATCCAATGATTGTTTTTTTGTGGTATTACTTTCAGGAATACCTTGTTTTTCTAATATAACAATTTGCCTATAAATTTTTTCATCAAGATTCTCTACGGATAGTGTTGATTCTTTATAATTATCATACTTTAATTCTAAGTATTTTTCTTTCTTCTCTGAAAGTAACTTAATTAAAGTTGAAATACCACTAGTTTGCAATGAAATGTCTTTGAGTTCTTTAATAAAATTGTCGCAATCTTTAATAACTCTATTTTTATCTTCAACTAATCTCTCAAAGCTTTTCATATTTCAAAACCTTTTTTTATTTAAAACGCCTATTAAAATTTACAAATTTAACTATCCAAGCACCTTTGCGATTTCGCTCCAGCCTATTTGCTTAGCAAGTTCGGCTGCAGTTTTGCCACTTTTTGTGCGGGCGTTTTTGCTAGCGCCGTTTTCTAGCAAGAGATTTACGATCGTTAAATTCCCAGCAAGTGCCTCATGGTGAAGCTGCGTAAAACCAAGCTCGTCGGTGTCTGCGACCATGCTTGGATGCGCTTTTATATACTGCTCCACCTGGCCGCGCATATTTTTGCTCATCGGATGCTCTATCAAATTTTCTGGATGCTCTTTTTGCTCGAAAACCACCAAAATATCTTTAAAATCGCCAAAATCAAGCCCCCAAGCCGCATCATGCTCGGCTAGCTCATCTTTTTGCATGCGTGAGCGCATCGCCTGCACGCTAAATCCGCCATAAGCACGTCCATCTATCGCAAAGAGCCAGTCGCTCATATCGGTAAATTTTGCGCTTATTTGATCGCCAACTTTGACGTTTTGCACGCTATCTGGCTCATTTACGAGCGTGCCATATATCGTCTCGCCGTCAAATTCAACATCATTTACCCACATGTGCTCGCCCACCTCTTCGCCGTTTATGACGTCTAAAAAGCAAATTTTTACCATCGCATAATCAAGCATAGGCGCGATCCTGCGGCGCTCCCAGTAAAGCTCACGCCAAAAATACTTAAAGCTCTCTCTGGCTTGCTCAAATGCGCGCTGCATGTAGTCTTCGTCGCTACTTACAAAATAGATCGGCATCTGCTCGCCAAGGTCTATTTGCTTACCAAGAATTTTTTCAAAAAAGCCCATTTTTACTCCTTTTTAGAATTTAGATAGATCAAATTTAAATAAAACGATAAGGCGAAATTTCACCCACGAATACGCCAAATTTTAGATATAAAAACCATGTAAAATTTCACAAATTTATCCAAGCAACTTACCAAATTTAAACATGAAAATCAAGCGTCTTTTTCGCAAAATTAGGCTAGGCGATTTAAATTTTTGTGATGGGAGTTACCGAGCGGGTAATGACCGAGCAAAAATTTGAATCAACAACGCATAATGAAGCGAAAATGTGCGCTATTTTAGGTTTTTAAAGCTTATCGGAAGCTCTAAATTTAACCCCCTAACGAGCTTTATACACTCCTGCAGATCGTCTATGCTTTTGCTTGTCACTCTGATCTCTTCGCCCCTGATCTGCGCGCTCACCTTGATCTTTGAGTCTTTGATCGCTTTGGTTATCTTTTTTGAGTTTTCGCCGTCAAGCGTGTCGTTTAGCTTTAGCGTAGCCTTTAAATTTCCACCGCTCGCTGGCTCTCTTTTTGTCTCTGTGATCGCTACTGGCGGGATGTTGCGCTTGATGAGCTTTGAGATGACGATGTCTTTTAGCGCGTCGATTTTGTTATCGCTTGAGCTAAGAAGCGTTATAAATTTCTCTTTTTCATTTAGCTCTACCTCAGCCGCAAGCCCCTTAAAATCATACCTCGCAGCGATCTCTTTTTTAGCCGTCTCAAGAGCGTTTTTAACCTCCATCATATCGACCTCGGCACTTATATCAAAGCTATGTTCGGTTGCCATTTTTATCCTTTCAAATTTATTTAAATAGCCCTTTGATCTTCTCAAAAATCGACTTTTTGCCAGTCTCTTCTTGCTCTACTGCCTCTCTAATCTGCTGCACAGCAGTCTGTGCGTAGATGATAGCTCCCTTTGTATCGCAGTTAAAGAGGTTTGAATATGAGCTTGATTTGTTTAGATCAAGTGGATTTGGCTCCACGACCTCAGTGGCCTCGAGCAGACCTATTTCTAGCTCGCATGCGTAGTTTAGCGCATCTAAAAATGCAGGTAAATTTTGAGCGTAAAAGCCATCAATCGCATCTTTTATCTCACCACCTGCTTCATAGTCAGCCTTTAGTTTAGCTACGTTTTTAGCGTTTACATAAGCGCCACAACAGTAGTTTTCGGTGATCTCATTATAAATTTCACCACTAAATTTATCCAAAAAATCGCTTGGTAAAATTTCTCGCCAGTTGCTGACGTAGTTTTTAAATTTCTCATTTTGCCGCGCCAAAGAGCTTAGCGATGTGCCACGAGTGTAGAAATACTTTCTAAAAAAACCTTGCGTGACAGCGATACAAAAGCCGTGAGTTTTGTTAAAAATTTCATCGTCTTCATACTGTAACGCAGCGCTTAGTGTATCTTTGTACTTTTGCGCGTAAAATTCCTCTACGCCAGCCTTGCTAGCAAGTGCTAAAACCTTGTCAAATTTACCAGCCCTTGCAAGCTCAAGTGCCTCAAAATACCACTTTGAAATTTCATCTTCGCTAATGGCGTGATAGCTTATATCATAGCCCATTATCTGCTCTCATTTATGAAATTTTCGATGTTTGCGACGATCTTTGCGATGAGCGTCTTTCTAGCCTCCAAGCTGCCCCATGCTACGTGCGGCGTGATGAGTAAATTTTCTTTGTTTTTTACATTTAAAAATGGGCTATTTTTGCTCATTGGCTCGCTTTCTAAAACGTCGGTGCCAAAGCGTAAATTTCTCTCATCTATCGCCCTTGCCATCGCTACTTCATCCACTATGCCGCCACGCCCTAAATTTAACACTATCGCATCATCTTTTAGCAAATTTATCTCGTTTGTGCCCAGTAAATTTCTAGTCTTTTCATTTAGCGGTGCGTGGATGCTGATGATGTCGCTGCTTCTTAGTAGCTCATATAGGCTTTTTTGCGCAAACTCGCTATTTTTATTTGCTCCACTTGTCGAGTAGTAGCTCACGTTTGCGCCAAATGCACGTGCCGCTGCCGCCACGCCGCGTCCTATCTCGCCAAGTCCGATGATGCCAAATTCTTTGCCAGCGATCTCGCTGATATCTGCGCCAAGATAGGTGAGAATTTCGCTCTTCACCCACTCGCCACTTTTTACGTAGCGATCATAAAATTTGATGCGATTTGTTAGCTCAAAAAGCAAGGCAAATGTGTGCTGCACGACGCTTGCGGTTGAGTAGCCAGCGACGTTTTTAACGGCTATATTTTTAGCTTTTGCATGCTCAAGATCGACATTATTCATCCCAGTTGCGCTTATGCAGATGAGCTTTAAATTTGTCGCGTCCATCACGGCTTTGTCGATGATGACCTTGTTTGTGATGACCACATCAACGCCCTTTAGACGAGGCACGACCTCATCGCTTTTAGTTTTTTGGTAGCTGATAAACTCGCCAAATTTCTTAAAAACACTAAGATCTACGTTTTCTCCAAGTGTTGCTGCGTCTAAACAAACGATCTTCATCTTTAATCCTTAATGAAATGTCCTACAAATTTAGAGTAGTTATCTAAAATTTTGCCGCCCTTTCTATATCCAAGCGCGCACGCCTCATAAGCGTAAAATACCCCTGCTTGATAGCTCTCGCCCCTCTCATCTTGATTAAACTCGTAAAATTCTTGATAGATGGCTTTGTTTGAGTCGTATTCGCCATCATTGCTTGCTATTTGTGCGCCGTTTTCATCGTATATCGAGACGTTTGCACCTTCTCTACCAAATACCGGCTTTTTCACATATTTTTTGCCTTTTAGTGGCTCATTTGAGGTTTCAAGCAAGAGCGGGTGATTAGGATAAAGATCCCAAAGGATTTTTAAGATCCCTTTGCTTTGGAAAAGCAGCGTGTAGGCTGGATTTATGATGATAGCTTTTTGATTTTTGACGATGTTTGAAAGTATGAGAGCCAGCTCGCCCTCATCGATCGCTATGCTCTCCCAAGGGACCAGCTTGAACCAATACTCGAAATTTGCATCGCCTTTAAAAATGCCCTCGTCATCGTTAAAAACGACCTCATCAACGTAGGCAAAGTCTGTTTTAAAGCCAGCCTCTTTTGCGATGTATTGCAGTAGTTTTACGGTCTGCTCATCCTCGATACTGCCTGCGATGCTGCTAAAGAGTATCCCCCAGCCCTCGTAAAGATCGTCAAAGTCCGCATCCTCGTCGCCAAGCGTGATGAGACGTTTGAAATTTTGCTTTAGCGACTCGTAAAGGTCGTTAAACTGGGCAGCCTCGTCCATGTGATTTAGCTTTAGCATAGCCCACTGGATGATCGCCGTCTCAAAGACTGCCGTTGGCGTATCGGCGTTAAACTCAATGAGCTTTATAGGCTTACCATCAAGCCCTCCAGCTAGGTCAAACCTGCCGTAAAGGTGCCAATGAACGTCATTTTCCCAGCTATTTTTTATGATATCGACAAGGTTAAATGGTATGCCTATCTCGTGAAAAAGGTTGTTGTCGATCACGTGCTGAGCGGCATTTACATACATATCATATAGCTCGTTTGCCGCCTCGTAGTAGGCATTTGCCTCTTTTTCGCTTACTTGCACGATCTCATCTGCGATATACGAGCTGTTGTCGTTATCTGTATGCCATGCAAAGCCGATTTTTTCCATAAATTCGTTGTTTAATGGTTCTATCTTTTTTAAATTTATCATTTTCAGCCTCCAAAGCTTGATGAGCTAGAGCCTGACTTTGAGCCACCACCGAAAAATCCACTCTTGCCACCACTACTTCTTGCAGCAGAATTTGCCGCTTTTTGCTTGTTAAAACTATCCACACTTCTTGTATAGGCACTTGGATTTTTATATGTGCTTTGGCGATTTGCTTGGAAATTTTGGTTGCCAAAGAGCTTACTGCCTATCCAGCTACCAAGTATCGCGCCAGCTGCTGAGGCAAGGATCGTCTCGCCAAGGCTTAGCCCGCCGCTACTTAGCTGTGCGTCGCTAGTTCTTGTCAAATTTGAAGTGTTATTGTCGATCTTTGCGTTTGCTTGCGCTAGAAGCTTATCGATCTCATCTTTGCTTAGCACGCGCTCAGTACCGTTTATATCTTTTAGCACGACCCTAGTTTCGGTGCTTGGATACTCTTCTAAGATTTTATAAACGCCAGGTGCGCTCTCTTCGATGATGACAAAGGCACCGTTTTTTTGCGCAACTTCGTTTAGTGCGTTTTCATTACCGCCATCGTCGCTCCCACAACCTGCAAGTCCAGCCATTATAATGGCACCAAATCCTCCAACCGCAGCATATGTTGCTATCTTTTTAATGTGTTTCATATCTCTCCTATCAACTCTTTTAAATTTTTATGTCTTCTAACAAGTATCACGCCGCGTTTAAATTTGATAAATTTGGAGTGATGTATCGCTTTTATTATCTTTTCACTGATCTTTTTTGTCGCTTTTGGCTTTAAATTTAACTCCTTTAGATATTCGCTTAAATTTATCCATTTTGACTCGTCCTCTATCTGCGCATCTATCGCCACTTCGCTTGAGGCACTTTCGTTTTTAGGCGCTAAAAGCGGCCTTTGCATAGCATTTAGAAACTGCATGAGCTTCTCGTCCCTATCCTTGTAAATTTGCAAAATTTCATTTTTGCGCTCGATGAGCATCTGCTCTTTTTCTTTAAAAAGCCTATCTTTATCGGCTTGTAAGTTTAAATTTAAGCTCTTTAGCTCATTTAGTTCATTTAGCAAATAGCTTACAAACTCGTCGTTTTGGGATTTAGTTTTTGTGCTTTTTGAGGCGGTTTTTGTGGGTTTTTCGCTACTTGGTTCCTCGTCAAGGATGACAAATTTTGTGCCATTTTCAATGACCGTTTTTAATGAGCCTCGGCGAATTCTATTATAGACTGCTTCTTTTGTTATGCCTAAAATTTCTGCAGCTTCATTTACAGCTAGCTTTTGCATCGGATTTCCGTTTAAAATAAAATAAAAAAATTGCTTTGATTATAAAAAAATAAGGCTAAAAGAAGAGTTAAACAAAGAGAGCAAAGCCCTCTTTGTCTTGGTTTTAGAGTCTTGACTCGTAGCGTCTAAGCATATAAAGACGTTTAAGCATTTTCTTGCGAGCTGCAATTTTTTGTTTCTTGCGGATCTCAGTTTTAGGCTCAAAGAAGCGTCTAGCTCTTGCTTCAGTAACGACTAAATTACGGTCAGTTTGTTTTTTAAACTTTCTGTAACCCTCGTCAAATGACTCGTTAGGATGTACCTTAATACCAGGCAACGTCCTCACCACCTTTCAGATTAAAATAAGCCGTGAGTATAGTTTAACTTTCATAAATTTAAGCTTTTAGGCAAATTTAAAATATTTAATACTTTTTTAATAACCCAAAATTTATAATCTTGAAATTTCAAAAAAGGCTCACCATGTCAAAGGACATTCATTTTAGCTACGCCAAGAGGCGTTACATTTTTTTTGCCTGTATCACGCTATTTGTATTTATTTTGCCATTTATCAGGATAAATGACGCGCAGCTATTTTTGCTAAGTTTTGATAAGAGCAGAGTCGATCTATTTTTTACAAAATTTGATATGCAAGAGCTATATTTGTTGCCATTTTTGTTTATCACTTTGTTTTTGACTATATTTTTTCTAACAACGCTTGCAGGGCGTGTCTGGTGCGGTTGGAGCTGTCCGCAGACCATTTTTAGAACGCTCTTTCGTGACCTTTTGCAGACTAAAATTTTAAAGATCAGAAAAAATATCCAAAACAAACAAAATGAGCCACAAGGTCAAATTTTTAAGCGTGCATTAGCTGTTGGAATTTGGTGCGTTTTAGCTCTTATCATAGCTGCAAATTTTATGTGGTTTTTTGTGCCGCCATTTGAGTTTTTAGCCTATATAAGCGAGCCAAGCGAACATAAAATTTTACTTGCATTTTGGCTTAGCATAGCTGCTTGGCTAGTCTATGACGTGGTCATTTTAAAAGAGAATTTCTGTGTCTATGTCTGCCCGTATGCGAGGGTGCAGTCAGTTATGTTTGATAGCGACACGATCCAAGTCATCTACAATCAAAAACGAGGCGGCGTCATATTTGATGGCAAAGAGAAATTTAAAAAGCCAAAAGAAGAAGGCGCACTTTGTACTGGATGCGAGGCCTGCGTGAGGATATGCCCAACGCATATAGATATAAGAAAAGGCATGCAACTTGAGTGCATAAACTGCCTTGAGTGTAGCGACGCGTGCGCTAAAGTGATGGGGCATTTTAACGAAAGCTCGCTTATAGAGTGGAGAAGCATAAATTCTCAAAATGAAAATAAAAAGGTGAAAATTTTTAGATTTAGAACGGTTGCTTATCTTGTCATTTTATGCGTTGTCTTAGTAGCTGCGGCGCTGATGAGTGGTAAAAAAGAGAGCATGCTTTTAAATATAAATAGAACTAGCGAACTTTACAAGGTTTTAGATCAAGATGAAGTTGAAAATTCTTACGTCTTTTTGGTGCAAAACACCCAAAATAAAGAGCATACATTTTTCTTTGAGATAGATGATAAAAGTATAGAAATTTCGCGTCCAAATAGGCCTTTTACGCTAAAAGCTGGCGCAAAACAAAAGGTCATCGTCACTCTAAAATCAAAAAATGAAAACACGAGCGAAAAAGATCTTTTAAAACATATAAATATAAAAGCTTACGCGACTGACGAGCCAACTATCAGCGTGCAAAGAGCCAGCACCTTTATCTATCCTAAAAGATGATAAAATGGCGAAAATTTAGCGGGAAGTAAAATGGCGATCTCAGAAAAAGGCAAAAAACGATACGAACTCATCGTAAAAACAGCGCTTGATCTATTTTTAAAAAATGGCTACGAAAAGACAAGCCTTAGCGATATCGTGGCGATAAGTGGGGGCTCGCTTGCTAGTATTTACACATTTTTCGAGAATAAAGAGGGGCTTTTTAAGGCGATCATCGAGCAAGAGATAGATGACTTTATAAAAGAGATCGATGAGAAGATAGATCTTAAAATTTCTCATAGCTTGGAGGAGTTTTTAACCAAATTTGCAACCATCATCTTCTCCATCGTCTGCACAAAAAAAAGCGTCTTGCTTAGCAGGACTATGATAAGCGAGAGCTCTAAAAATGGCGGCAAACTTGGCAGGGTGTTTTTAGATCAAATTTTAAACAAGATCGACCTTGTACTTATAAATTTCTTTGAAAGAGATGAGGTAAAAGCCGAGCTTAATCCAAAATTTCCAGTCAAATTTGCCGCAAAGTGCTTTATGAAAAATGTAATTGGTCTTTATTACTTCGACTCGCTTATGATAAACGAAGAGCCAAAACTAAGCAAAAAAGAGCGTGAAGAGCACGTTGCTTTGTGCGTGGAGCTGTTTTTAAATGGCATTATTAAGAAGTAGAATTGACTTTTAATTTATTTTTGGTTATATTCACGGCATTTAAAATTTTGTAATGAAAATTACAAAACTAAACTTGGGATTAAAATTTAAAATTAAGAGGGGTTTTTATGTTGAAATTTAAGAGTTTTCTTGTGCTTTCAGTTGCCGTTTTTTTGCTTTCTGGCTGCTTTGAAAGTGGCGACAAAAAGGCTGCTGCAGGCCGCCAGATGCCGACATCTCATGTTGATATATTTGTTGCACAAAAAGCGGATGTGCCTATTAGCTTTGACTACACAGCCACGGTTACTAGCAACCAAGATGTCATCATATATCCAAAGGTTGGCGGCACGATCATAAAGCAGTTTTTTAAGCCTGGCGATAAGGTCAAGGCTGGAGAGAAGCTATTTCTTATAGATCCAGAGAAATATCAAGCTAGCTACGACTCACTTGACGCAGCCGTTGGCGTTGCAAATGCAAATTTAAAAAATGCCGAGACTGAGTTTAAAAGAATTTCTGCCCTTTATAAGAAAAATGCCGTCTCTCAAAAAGACTACGACGCAGCTGTTGCTGCTTACGATATCGCAAATGCAACTTTAGTAAGCGCAAAAGCAACTTTAAAAAATGCCAAGATCGATCTTGGCTATACAACTATCACGGCTCCATTTGACGGCGTTGTTGGCGATAATAAAGTAGATGTTGGCTCACTTGTAACAGCAAGCCAAACCCAGCTTGTAAGACTAACAAAGATAAATCCGATCGAGGCTGACTTTTACATCGCAGACGTGGATAATCTAAGTAGAAAAGCAAATTTAGATAACGGCGCTTGGCAGCAACTAAATAGCGAGGCTGTCTTAAATTTAAACAATGAAAATTTCACTGGCAAAGTGACATTTATAGATAACGTCGTAAATACCGCAACTGGCAGCGTTTTGGCAAAGGCTAGTTTTGATAACAGCGAAGGTAAAATTTTACCAGGTGCGTTTGGTCATATAAAGATGAGCGGATTTGTTCAAAAAAATGCCTTTAATATCCCGCAAGTTACCCTTCAGCAAAGCGCTACGAACACTTATGTTTTAGTTGTAAAAGATGGCAAAGTAAGCCAAAAAAATGTAAAAACTAGCTACCAAACAAAGGATATGGTCGTAGTGACTGAGGGCCTTGAAGAGGGCGATAAGATAATAGTTAATAACTTCCTTAAAATCGGAGTTGGCGCACCAGTTGAAACTGACAAAGACCTAAGCGCAAATTTCTTAAACAAAGATGCAAACGCTACAAGTAGCAAGTAAAGGCAGATAGATGTTTTCAAGATTTTTCATAAACCGCCCGATATTTGCAACTGTTATATCTATCATCATAGTTATAGCAGGTTTTATGGGTATCAAGGGGCTTCCTATAGAGGAGTATCCAAGTCTTACACCGCCTACTGTCTCTGTAACTGCGACATATAGCGGTGCTGATGCACAGACGATCGCTGACTCAGTCGCAAGTGCCATTGAAGATCAGATAAATGGTGTTGAAAATATGCTCTATATGCAAAGCACATCAAGCTCAGCAGGCACTATGAATATAAGTGTATATTTTAAGATCGGATCATCATCAAAGCAAGCTACGATCGATGTAAATAACCGCGTGCAAGCTGCCCTTTCAAGATTGCCTCAAGAGGTGCAAAACATGGGTGTAACGGTGCGCGAAAGAAGTGGCTCGATCCTTCAAGTAGTTGGCTTTTCAAACCCAAATATGAACCTAGTGGAGCTATATAACTATGTAAATTTAAACATCGCTGACGAGATCAAAAGAGTAAATGGTATCGGCGATACAGCGCTCATTGGCAGCAAAGAGTACTCAATGAGAATTTGGCTAAAGCCAGACAGACTATCTCAGTTTAAACTAACTCCAAGCGACGTCATCTCTCAAGTAAAAATTCAAAACTCACAATACGCCGCTGGTAAGATCGGCGAGCAACCATCAAAAGGTGAAAATCCCTATGTTTACTCGGTCGTTTCTGAAGGTCGTTTTAAAGATCCAAAGCAGTTTGGCGAAATTTTGATAAAGAGTGAGGACGGCAGCGTCGTAAAACTAAAAGAGGTCGCCACAGTCGAGCTTGGAGCTGCTAGCTACGCATCAGATGCTATGCTAAATGGCAAGCCAGCAGTGCCACTTTTGCTATTTTTGCAAAACGATGCAAACGCACTAGCAACTGCAGAGGCAGTAGCTGCAAAGCTTGAAGAGCTAAAGAAAACCTACCCAGTTGGCCTAGAGCACACCATAGCCTACAACCCAACTGAATTTATCACCGTCTCTATCAACGAGGTTATCAAAACTTTCATCGAGGCGATGCTACTTGTTCTTATCGTAATGTACTTTTTCTTAAAGAGCTTTAGAGCCACCATCATACCGATGCTCGCCGTGCCAGTCTCTATCATAGGTACATTTGGCGGACTTTATATCATGGGCTTTAGTATAAATTTGATCACGCTTTTCGCCCTAGTTCTTGCCATCGGTATCGTCGTGGATGACGCCATCATCGTTATAGAAAACGTTGAGAGAATTTTGCACGAAGATAAAAATATAAGCGTAAAAGACGCGACATTTAAGGCGATGGAGGAGGTGCAAACTCCAGTCATCTCTATCGTGCTAGTACTTTGTGCTGTTTTCGTGCCAGTATCTTTTATGGAGGGCTTTGTAGGCGTTATACAAAAGCAGTTTGCGCTAACACTTGTCGTCTCTGTTTGTATCTCTGGCTTTGTTGCTCTTACTCTTACGCCAGCACTTTGTGGTGTTATGCTTAAAAGGCAAGAGAGCAAGCCATTTTGGATAGTTCAGAAATTTAACGACTTTTTTGACTTTAGCACTAGGCTCTTTACAGCAGGCGTGGCAAAAATTTTAAAACACGTCATCATTAGCTTTATAGTCATTGGCATAATGGGATTTGCGACGTATGGCCTTTTTCAAAAGGTGCCAAAAGGGCTTGTGCCTTCAGAAGATAAGGGCGCTTTGTTGGTTATCACCTCGCTTCCACCTTCAACAAATATGCTAAAGACCAAAGAAGAGGTAAAATCTATTAGTAACGCCATTTTGAGCAACCCAAATGTCGAATTTACCATGGGATTTGCAGGCTATGATATGCTAGCTGGCTCACTTAGAGAAAACTCAGCCATTAGCTTTATTAAACTAAAAGACTGGAGCGAGAGAAAAGGCGCTGCAGATAGCGCAGATGCTTTGGCTGGGCAATTTAACGGCATGCTTTGGGGCTCAAAAGAGTCAATGACCTTTGTTGTAAATTTACCTCCTATCATGGGCTTATCGATGACTGGTGGCTTTGAAATGTATCTACAAAACAAGAGCGGCAAGAGCTACAACGAGATAGAAGCGGACGCTAGAAAGGTAACTGCAGCAGCAAATGCAAGACCTGAGCTAACTGGTGTAAGAACGACGCTTGAGACAAACTACCGCCAGTTTAAGATAACGGTTGATAAAGAAAAAGCAAGGCTATTTGGCGTAAGCGAGAGCGAAATTTTTAGCACGATAGCAGCTAGCTTTGGCTCTTACTACATAAATGACTTCAACCTTGCAGGTAAATCATACCGCGTATATGCAAGGGCAAGCGATAACTTTAGAAACAACCCTGAGGATCTAAGAAAAATTTTCGTCCGCTCAAATGATGGTGGCATGGTGCCATTAAATTCAGTAGCGACGCTTACAAGATCGATCGGACCTGATATCGTTGATAGATTTAACCTCTTTCCAGCGGCTAAGATCATGGGCGATCCAAAACCTGGCTACACATCAGGCGATGCGATCAGAGCGATCCAAGAGGTCGTAAATGACACACTAAGCAGCGAGGACTACGCTATAAGCTGGGCAGGAACTGCGTATCAAGAGGTAAATTCTCAAGGAACAGGCACAGTCGCCTTTATCTTTGGTATGGTCTTTGTCTTTTTGATCCTTGCGGCTCAGTACGAAAGATGGCTCATCCCACTTGCTGTTATCACGGCCGTGCCGTTTGCGGTATTTGGCTCGTTGCTAGCTGTTTGGATAAGAGGGCTAACAAATGATATCTACTTTGAGATCGGACTCTTGCTGCTCATCGGTCTAGCGGCCAAAAACGCTATTTTGATCGTAGAATTTGCTATGCAAGAGCGCGAGAGTGGAAAGAGCATATTTGAATCAGCTGTAAATGCGGCCAAACTTCGCTTTAGACCTATCGTAATGACCTCGATCGCATTTACTCTAGGCGTTTTCCCGATGGTTATAAGCACGGGCGCAGGCGCTGCATCTCGTCACTCACTAGGAACTGGCGTAGTTGGCGGCATGATCGCTTCTACCACGATAGCGATATTTTTCGTGCCAATGTTTTACTATTTGCTTGAAAATTTAAATGAAAAATACTGGAAAAAGGGAGCAAAAAAAGATGAGAAATAAGGCGTTTATACTTATAACAGCGGCGTTTTTGGCTGGTTGCTCGTTTCGCCCAGATATGCCAAATGTGGATACAAATTTCACCTCAACATACACTTTCGAGACAAGCGATATAAGAGATCTTTGGTGGAAAGAATTTCACGATGAAAACTTAAATTCTCTAGTCGAAAGTGCGCTTGAGAAAAATACAAATTTACGCATTGCATATTTAAATTTAGAGAAGGCAAAGGCAAGCCTTGGCGTTGCTGAGGCTGACTTGCTACCGGGAGTAAATTTAAACGCAAGTTATACCAAAGCAAAAAGCAGTGGTGAAACCTACACCAAGCAGCCTCAAACACGTTATAGAAGCTCGAGCATAAATTTAGGACTAAACTACGAGATAGATCTTTGGGGTAGAGTGCGAAATAGCGTGCTTGCAGCTAATGAAAATTTAAATGCGAGTAAATTTGACTACGATAGCGCCAGACTAAGCCTTAGCTCAAGTGTGGCAAAAAGCTACTTTGCTCTAGTGTCACTAAACATGCAAGAAGCGGTGCTAAAAGAGACACTAAAAACCTACGAAGATACGCTAGCGCTTCGCAAGACGCAGCTTGATCTTGGCGGCATAAATGAGATGACCTATCTGCAAAGTAAAGCTGAGGTTGAAAGGGCAAAGACTAGCCTAACTTCAGTGCTAAACTCAAAGTCGCAAGCGCTTACTTCGCTAGCCATCCTAACTGGCAAGAGCAATGACGAAATTTTAAAAGGAGCCATTGCTAGTGCGCAAAATTTACCAAGCTCACCTGAGATAAAGGCTGGCATCAGCTCAGATGTTTTGCTTAGAAGAAGTGATGTGGCAAAGGCACTAGCAGATCTAAAAGCTACAAATGCCCTTGTGGGCGTGGCAAAGGCTGATTATTTTCCTACAATCTCACTTACTGGACTTTTGGGCTTTACAAGTATTGATTTTGAAAATATATTTGTAGGAAATGCCAATACTTGGAATATAGGTGGCTCTTTAGCGCAAAAAATATTTGACTATGGCAGGACAAAAAACAACGTCCGTGTTGCTGAGACAAACGAGCAAATCGCAGCTATCACTTACGAAGCGACTGTTAGATCGGCCCTTGGCGAGGTTAGAGATGCCCTTATATCAAGGCAAAACGCAAAGCTCTCTTTGGATCAGGTAAAAAATTTGCTACAATCGCAGCAAAAGATTTATTCGCTTGCTAAAGATCAGTATAATGCTGGCTATATCGGCCACCTAGAGCTTCTTGATGCACAGAGAAATTTGCTTCAAGCAAAGCTTCAAGATATCTCAGCTAAGCTTGATGAGGTAGATAGCGCGGTTGAAGTTTACAGAGCACTTGGCGGCGGATTTAAAGTAGATAAATAAACTCAAAAAGGAGAAAAGTTGATGACTAAGATTTTAAATTTTTTATTTTCTTGGGGATTTTTTGTTTTTGCTATCGCTCTTGGCGTAGCATTATGGTTTGCGATAAATTACGTGGATACCATTAGGCTTGAGTCAAGCTTTTATGATATCGGCGAGATATTTATGATGGCAGCTGTCTTTGGTATCGTTTTTTACCTTATCGCAGCGATATTTGTTATACCTATTAGGGCGATGACAAAAAAGGCCTAAATCCTCTTTTCATCTAAGAATTAAATTTCTTAGATGATCCCTCAAAATATCTTATAAATTTCTTTTTACTTATTTAAATTTGAAAGAGTAGAAAGGGCGAAGATCGCCCCCTGAAGTATAAAATTTGATTATTTTGCGCTTTTGCAACCGCATGTGCAGCCTAAAATCCTATAAATGATAGCTCCAATGATCGCTCCAACGATAGGTGCAACCCAGAAAAGCCAAAGCTGCTCTAGTGCCCAAGTGCCTTGAAATATCGCAACGCCAGTTGAGCGAGCTGGATTAACCGATGTGTTTGTGATAGGTATCGAGATAAGGTGGATCAGCGTCAAACCAAGGCCAATAGCGATCGGTGCAAAGCCCTTTGGAGCACGCTCATCAGTAGCACCTAGGATGATGATAAGGAAAAACGCAGTTAGAACTATCTCTGCAACTAGTGCTGAGACTAGACTGTAGCCATTTGGTGAGTGCTCTCCGTATCCGTTGCTAGCAAAACCGCTTGCAGTAGCGTCAAATCCAGCCTTGCCTGAAGCGATAAGATATAGCACAGCAGCAGCTGCGATCGCTCCGATAACTTGTGCGATGACGTAAGGCACGAAGTCTTTTTTATCAAATCTTCCGCCAACTAGCAAGCCAACTGAGACAGCAGGGTTGAAGTGTCCGCCACTGATGTGACCAACTGCATAAGCCATCGTAAGAACTGTAAGACCAAAAGCAAACGCAACACCTACAAATCCAATACCAAGCTCTGGAAAAGCTGCTGCAAATATCGCGCTACCGCAACCTCCAAAAACTAACCAAAATGTGCCAAAAAACTCGGCTAAATATCTCTTCATTTTCTCCCTTTTAGGTAAATTAAAAGGGGCGATTTTAGCAGAAACGTGTGACATTACAAAATATTGTAAAGGTAAAGTTTTGTATAAATTTGAAAGTCTAGGCTTTTATATCAACCCTTCCATGAGTTTTACCATATCTCGTCGTATATCTTGGTGCTTTTAGATATGCAAAAAACACTAATGTACTATCGCCTTCTTTTAGCTTATCCAGTAGCTTTTGATCTTTTATATCAGTTTGTGGAGTGAAGCTTATCTCTTTGCCTTTAAATTTCTCTCCCTCCAGCTTTATGTCATTTGCTACAAAATTTGACTTTACTTCTTTGTTATACTCGCCTTGCTTGATAATTTTATAAGACCAATTCACCTCTTTATAATTATCATCACCCTTATTTGGCTTATAGACAGCTTTTAAATTTATAGTGTCTTGTATGGTTGTTTGATCTATGTTTTGTATATCTACGACTACGCCGGTTATATTATTTGCCACCTCAATAAGTGAAGTTTTTAGATCATATGTGATACTACCTTCTGCTTTTTTCTTTGCCTCAAGTGATATAACGCCATTATCACTCATGCTATGGATATCGCTAGTTGAGTAGTCTTTACTTAGATCACGGTAGGCTAATATAAATTTAGTTGTTCTTTTAAAGACACTTTGGTCTTTGTCTAGAATAAGATTTATATTAAATTTAGCCGTGTATGAGTTTTTATCTGCTTCTTCATTATCATTTTTCTCAAGTGAGCATGAGCGATATACCCTTTTGTCTTCGCAGTTATGCAAATAAATTTCTTTGATATCGCTACTATTTAAATTTTCATCAGTGATTATTAGATTTTTTACTATGAGATTACAATTTCCATTATTTGTAGTTGGTTTGCTCTCTTCTTTATCTGCTAGTTTTAGTCTTACATCAAACATGGCTGAGGATTTATCGCTTCTTAGGCTAAAGCCATTTTCTTTAGCAAAATTTAGCAGGTTAAAGTTTAGATTATTAAAGAAATTTAAAGTTACTTTGGAGCCATCATAAGAGTATTTTTTATCTTGTGATATAAATTTATTGTTGCTATCTTTGTAAAGCGTGACATCTCCGCTTGTCGCTGAATCTACAAATTTTATATCTTCTTCTTTGCTGTTTGCTTCGTATGGGTTAAATTTATAGTTAGTTAGCATAAGCTTACTTTCATCTTTACTTCCTTGTGGGTTTAAATTTATACAGTCTAGGTATGTCTTATCTGCCAAGATGATGGTAAGTTTTGTATTTTTAGGCTGATATGGTGCTATGATCTGCGCTGAATGATAGGGGCATATCAGTAAAATTTCTTCTTTATTACCTGCTTTAAACTCAGAATTTTCTTCTCGCTTTTTTAATGCCTTATTTATCTTTGAGATGTTATTAGTTCCGTCAGAGCTTATGCTAACTACATAGATATTATTTAAGGAGAAACTCTTAGATAACATATAATTTATTTTTTTACAAAATGGTTCAAAAATCCCTATATCAAAATCATTTAATGATTTTTGAAATTCAAGCAAGGTTTGTTTGCTATCTTCATAGTTTGGTAAGCTTTTGTATTTATCATTATTAGACCAAGAGTGTGGTAAATTTAGTATAGAAAAGAGATCAAGAGCTGCTTCAAACGATAAGTCATTTGGATTTATGGTGCCTTCTTTTTCAATGGACTTGGATATATCTATTATTGTTAAGAATTTATGCTTAAAAAATTTAAATACATCACTGCCATAGAAACCACCAATAATTGCTCCTGCTGTAGCACCGACTATAGAACCGATAGGACCCAATAAGATACCAGTAGTAGCACCTAATGCTGCACTGGTTAAATATGATGTAATAACAGTTCCAATAACGTCTTCCATACTTTTATCGGGATTACCATTTTTGTCAAATACTCCGTTTATAACACCATCAACTACTGAAAATATCTTTCCGTATGGTGTTGTGTTGGCAGCAATATTTGCTATTTTTATTCCATAGTCAAGCAAGCCGCTTGTAAAAGCCAAATACCCACTAAATGTTGCTAATGCATAGGTTCTACTATTATCAAAATTTTCTTTGCTAGTATTTTTATCAACGTAATTGACTACAGTTATTGTATAGTCGGCAGTATTGTTATTATCAAATTTCATTTAAATTACCTGTATACCAAAATTCTTTATATAAATTTTTATTTTGAAAAATATTTATTACTTTTTTTAAATCACATTTATCAAAAGAGTATATATCTATTATGATTGAACCCAAACACTCTAAAAATTTAACACCAAATTTTAATCTTATGAAAAAGAATTTATTCGTAAAATATTTATAATACCAAAGATACTTTACTTCAGTATATTTTATAGTTTTCGACCAAAATTTATATTTTGCAATAAAAAAATTATCATAAAAAATAACACTCTGGAGCATAAGAGGTAATATATACGCAAAAAAAGCTAGTAGCAATAGTATTCCACCAAAGATAGCTAACCTTACTTCCTCTGATAGCAATAAAAATATAGAGATAAAAATGGTTAAAAATCCAATAAAAGCGTTAAAAACTGAGCCAAATATTCTTGTTCGCTTTATTACTAAAATGGGTTTTTCTTGATTACTGTCCATGAGTTTCACTCCTTATTCGAAAATTTTACTTTAGTTATTATGAGATAAATTTATTTCTTGTCATTATCAACCATAATTTCTCTGGTAATTAATTGCATCAAAATAAGACCTTTAGCGCTACTTATATTTTTCAAAGGAGAAACCGATGTTGCAATATCACCGGTCACAGTCAGTAAATTTTTAGCTGCGTCAAGATTATTTAAGAATTTATCTCTTTTTGCTTGATTTAGATTGTCCAAATTGTTCTCCTATTTTAATACTCTCGTAATTATGACCTAACTCTTTATAAAATTCTAACTCATCTATATCTATTTTAAACTTGTTTAGAAAGTACTTTTTTATTAATGCTCTCTCAAATCTTGAAGTAGCGAGTATATTTAGCACTTTATCCTCTTGAAATATAATTACTGCATCATAGCTTTTATAGTAAGAACCCTTTGTTTTTACCAAATAAAATAGCCATTTTACAAATTTAAAAATTTTAAGCACTGATATTAAGGCAATAGGCAAAAGCCACTTTCTTAGTTTCTCTTGGATGCCTTTATACTTTTGAGATTTATGATAATAGTCGTCATAAGTCTTATAAATTTCAAATTTTTCACATAAATTTATACTCTCTATTAAATGACCATCTTGTAGAAATTCTATCTTTTCATTAGTTAATTTTACTATTCGTTTACGTCCATAAAAAAGGTATGGACGAATGTAAATAAAAAATATATGCGATATCATTAAGCATATCAAAAACGTTGCGCCTTTAAATACCCCAAATGCTAACAATATAGCTACTAATGGGATATGTAATAAAAACATAAATATTGAATTGTAGTCTTTTATAACTATCGGTCTTTTATCATAATCTCTCAATTTTATCCTTGCTTGCCTAGCTACTCTATACTATTTTAAGACCTCTTTGCTTTTTATATTTTTACAACGCCTTGATATCTCCGCCGATGACTCTTAGTCCCATGCTGTCAAATATCGCTTTTATGCCACCAACTTCTATCACAACACTTGCCCCATTTATAGTTACTTTGGTGCTGCCTACTTGGTGGATGATCTCATTTTTAGCATTGACCTCGTATGTCGTCTCGATCTCGCTAAACTTTGAGTCAGCCATCTCGGTGTGCTGCGCGGCTGTTTTTGTTGTGAAATTTGACTTAGCATTTATGTCGATGTAGTTGTTTGCCTGAAGCACGATGTGCTCGTTAGAAAACTCATTTATGCCCTTTTGAGAGTTTAGCTTGTAGCTACCGTCTATGTTTTGCTCTTTGGTACCTTTTATCTCTTTAGTCTCATCGTTGTGTATGGTTGTGTTGAGGTTTGATTTTATCTCGACAAATTTGTCATTACCGACAAACTCATGTCTATCTTGACCAACTCTAGTTGTATCATCAACAGCTACATTTAACGTGTTTGAGACGCCTACTACCGTATCTTTTGAAAGTCCGACCGTCGTTAGATATTCGCCTCCGACATTTACGTTTTTAGCAAGATCTATCGTTTGGATATGCGCTTTTTTGACCCTTTCAGTGTAGCTACCATGCACTTGAGAGCTTTTGTCGTTTAGTATCGTTTGAGAAAAATCGTTATTTACTAGCTCGTCGTAGTCTTTCTCGGCTTTTACATAAATTTGCTCTTTGTTTTTTAAGTTTGACAAAGTGATCTCGTTTATGCCGGTCTCGTTTGCACCTATCGTTTTTGAGCTAAGCGATGTTTGGTGGTAGTTGTTATCTACATTTACTAGTGGCATATTTGAGGCATTATAGAGGCTACCGCTTACCACTGGGTTATCTATGTCGTTTTGCAAAAATGAGATGATCACCTCATCGCCGACCCTAGGTATCGCAAAAAAGCCAGAGCTGTTGCTTGCGATAGGTGTGATCACTCTTAGATAGGCACTTTTATGATAGCTTGCGTTTATGGTGTCGTCTTTATCTATCTGCTCTTGTGTGCTAAAGGCATTTAGTCTTACTTTTACCCTGCCGTAGCTATCCGTATGGATGGTGTTTGTTTGGCTATTTAGCCCATCTTGTCCTACAACAAGGCCTAGAGTGATGTCAGGCGCTTTTGGCTTTTGCTTGTAACTTGGTACAAATTTCACACTGCTTGGGATGATGCTTAGTTCATTTGTATATGAGCTTATAAATTTCTTATCTTTTAAAGGGACATTGTCACCTAAATTTAGAGTATTTTCTAAAACGCTTTCGTCTATATAAGTGTGTTTTATAGCTATTATTTTAAACTCATACTCGCCGCTACTTTGATCTATGGCGACTGAGATATTGTCGTTTAAATTTAGAGCAAAGACGTTTGAGCTAGCGACAAATTCTTTCAAAAGCATATCGCTTCTTAGCTTTTTAAGATAGGTGCTGACCTCAAGCAACCTCGTATCACTAAATGAATACTCATCTAAATTTATATGCTTATCATAGATATTTACCTGCTCGTCAAATATCTTCTCGTTTTTGCTCTCTAGTACGTTTGGATAGGCTGTGTTTTGAAAAGAGTGGGTGAAGCTATTTGCTTTTAGAGTTTCGCTCTTTGTGATTTTATTTATGTGTTCGCTTGCAAGGTTGTTGTTTAAATTTACATTAAAGCTTACTTTTCTAGCCTCTTTACCTTTGCTCGGTTCGCTTTGTGCTAGGCCTTCAGCTTGGTTGCTATAAGCTAGGATAAAGGTATCATGAAAGTAAATTTTCTCATTATCTTCGTAAAAATATATGCCACTATCATGACAAAGTCTTGTTATAAAGGCTAGGTCACTTTCGTTGTACTGCGCTATAAATTCTTTTTTATTGTAGCTATTTTTGATATTTGAGAAGTCTAGCTCTTTGGTTAGCCTTTGCTTGTTAAAAGACAAAATTTCTTTTACTACTTCAAGCACGCTTTGATCTGTGTAAATTCTATTTGCTCTATTGATACTTAGTCTATATAGCGAAGATGTGAGTTTAAATTTGAAGAAATATTTTTTGTCTATATTTGTACTACTATCGTCATCAACGCCTAGATACTCGACATCGCTTACTATGCCGCTAAAGTAGATATAGTCGCTGCCATTATTGCTTGGGATGATACTCTTGTTTGTAGAAGATGGTCTTTTTATGCTTAGCTTCATGCCTTTATCAAGGTATCTATATATGCCAGTTTGAGCGTTATCGTTATAAATGCTCTCTAAATTTTCATAAAGCGGATTTTTGACTAAATTTATATAGGCAAAGCACTCTATGCTAAATATATCCTCTAAACTCTCATTTATATCAGCCCTTGTGACTATAAATTTATCGTTTGCTATCTGAAGAGTAGAGAAGGCATCGTTAGATACGCCATAATCTACAAAGCCGTCTGTTGCCACCGAGTTGCCAGATGCTAGCATGACTGGCTTAGTTAGTGATGATGTTGGTGATGTTATGTTTTTGTCCATTTGTTGCTCTTTCAATCTTTTTTCGTTTTCTTCTTCTTGTAATCTTTTTTCAAACATTTCGATATCGGTATCGGTTGAATTATGTAGTTCCCTAAATTTATCAACCATATCCATTCCCTTATAAAATTTAAATTCATTATAATGTCTAATGTTAATAATATCGACCCCAGTTTCAGCTATATCTGCAGCCTTTTCATATACTAAACCAAGGGTCCTTCCGAATAACTTCATTGTATCCTTAGCATTTTCATAAGTAGTTTTGTTAAAGTCTTTTACTTCTAGATTGTCATTTTTTATATCTAGTTTCTTTTTGCTTGTATTAAAAAAATCCATTATTTATTCCTACTTTCAAGCAAATTTCTTAATTCTTTGTCATCATTTATGTATTCTAGTGTCTCAAGCAAATATTTAAATAGATCCAATTTAGCTCCATTGTCTAATATTTTTTTAATCAAAGTCATTTTTTCTTCTTTATATCTTTTATATTGCTCTGTTTCTAGAAATTCTAAAGACTTTAAAGTATTCGGTGTTTTCTTAGATACTGAAATGCCATTTTTTGCCAAAAAAATTATATAATCTGAAATTATTTCACCAATTAATTCTCTTGTTATAGTAGGTTTTTTAGACAAAATATAATCAAAGGTTTTTGGCTTATCGACTACATAAGAAAGAGACAATAAATCAATCCAAGTAGATGTCAGTTTTGTTGATTTTACACCGATATCTGGACTACATTTAAAATCTTCTATATATGTTTTCATATACATTGCTGTTTTTTCATCGCTTATATCTTTGTTTGCTACAATGTTTAATGAATTTACGCATCCAAGATAATGTAAATTGATGATTGCTATATTAATAATAAATGAAATCAATATGCTCATTTATTATCCTTTTTATATTGCTCTAGTAGTCTATCTAAATCTTTTTCATCTCCTACTATCTTTAATATAACCCTCAAATAGCCATAATGATAAGGATCTTGACCATGTTCTAAAAGCTTTTTGATTAGCTTAAATTTTTCTTCTTTAAATTCTTTATATTTTTGAGTTTTTATAAATTCTAGTAGCTCAGGGCTTGCTTTTTTATCTTTTATGCCATCGCTATTTTCTCTAAAAAAGACTAGGAATTCTGTTGCGATGTCTCTTGTTAGCCACTTACTAGGGAAGGTACCTTTTTGTAAAAGTAAATCAAGTGTTTTAGGCTTATTCATTGCATAAGTACTGTCAAGTAGATTTGGTTCATAATGCAATTTATCATTTTCTAAAGTAATATTAGCATCACAACCAATCTTATCTATGTAATATTCTATGTCTTTAGCTGTATTTTCATCGGTTGTATTTTTGTCAAATATCACAGCAAACATATTTAAACAATTTGCTTCATGTGAATATAAAGATGTTATGAATAATATTATTACTAGAAGCCTCATAGTATCCTTCCTTTTTGTGTATTGACACAAAAAATCTTATAAAAAAGCATAGATGTCGATACTGCTAATAAATAAACCCCAAACCCTGAAAAAAGAGCTTGAAAAAGAGAGATAACTATAAAAATTTCAAGCTTGCTTTGAAACATTACGCTATAGTCCCAAGCAAAAAAGCTTATGCCATCTGTAACTATATAGCCAGTGTAATATACATAAATAGCAAAAATACTAAATGAAAATCCAAAAATCAGCCATTTAAAATCAAGTCTTTTTATCATTTCTGATGTTTCATTGTTAAAAAAAATAAAGAAGCGACATATCGTATAAAAAATAGTTTCCAAAGCCCACAATAAACCAACTATCCACATGTAACTTACATAAAATTCTATCTCTTCTTTAAAAGAGCTAACTCCGCTAAAAATTTCTATATTAATAAAATACTGCTTCATAAAATTTACAAATTCTTGGCATATTTGAAACTTGCTTAACAAATCACTTGGCAATATAAAGATACCTAAAGAAAAAATAAAATAACTTACCAAAATAAAAATAGTAAGCTTCTTATCATGAGCTTCATAGTATCTCTTAAGCAAATTACCTATTATATTTTCTTTTATATTTTTATTAAATTTCATTGGTTTGTCCATGAAATACTAGATAAACTGGCTTAGTTAGTGATGATGTTGGTGATGTTATGTTTTTGTCCATTTGTTGCTCTTTCAATCTTTTTTCGTTTTCTTCTTCTTGTAATGCCTTTTCAAACATTTCGATATCGGCGTCAGTGAGGTTACGGTAATTTTTAAACCACTCCACTTGATCCATTTTTTTAATTTCTTTAAATTCTCTGTAGTCTTTATCTTTTGTGATATCAATCTGCCTTTCGGCCATATCAGCAACTTTCTTATAAACAAAGCCGCCAGGTCCAGCAATAGTACTAAATGCACCACCAGCGGCTTTTGTCGCTCTTGTTGCATCTCCATATTTACTTTTTTTATCAACGCCTGCTATTTCATTATTTTCATTTTTTATATCTAACTTCTTTTTATTTATATTTAAAAAATCCATTATTTATTCTTTCTATTTAATATTTTTTCTAGATCTTTTTCGTCATTTATGAGCATTAATATATTTTTTAAGAAGCCATAATCTTTTGGATCTTGTCCATACTCTAATAGTTTTTTGATTAGCCTAAATTTTTCTTCTTTAAATTCTTTATATTTTTGAGTTTTTATAAAGTTTAGTAGCTCAGGGCTTGCTTTTTTGTTGTCTATACCGACACCATTTTCTCTAAAGAAAAATGCAAAGTCAAATCCTATAGATGTAGCTAATTGCATATTTGGCTTAGCACCATTATCCAAAAGCAGATCGAAAGTCTCATTTTTTTTATAATCATGTGCAAATTCGAGTAAATCATATGTTCTATTAGAAAGCTTTTTATTTTTTAAAGTTATATCTGTCGTACATCCATATTTTTTAATATATTCCTCAATATATTTTCTTGTATCATTGTCGCTTATATTTTTATCAGCTATTATGTTAAACATATCAGCACAATTTATTGTATGTGAATATTGTGAATATAAAGATGTTATAAGAAATATGATTATTGCTAATTGCCTCATTGTACTAATTCCTTTTTATTCCCATTATTTAATAAATTCTCTAAATCTTTTTCTTCATTTATAATTTTCAGAATAATCTTTAAAACTTTATAGTCTTTTGGATCTTGTCCATGTTCTAATAGTTTTTTGATTAGCTTAAATTTCTCTTCTTTAAATTCTTTATATTTTTGAGTTTTTATAAATTCTAGTAGCTCAGGGCTTGCTTTTTTGTTGTCTATACCGACACCATTTTCTCTAAAGAAAAATGCAAAGCTCATACCTATAGACGTTGCTAAGCTTGCATTAGCAGCTGTTCCTTTTGCCAAAAGAGTATCAAAAGTTTTTGTTTTATTTGTATCATAAGCATACTCTAATAAATTTGATCTTATTGAAAGATCTGGAATTTCAATAGTCATATTAGCATCGCATCCAAGATCATCTATGTAGTATTTGATGTACTTAGCTGCTTCAGCGTCACTTAAATTTTTACTGAAAATGAGTCCAAACATATCCGTGCAGTTTGCTTCGTGTGAATATAAAGATGTTATGAGAAATATGATCATAGCTAAGTGTTTCATATCGCATTTCACATATCATGGTATTTTAAAAGATAATGATAAAAAGGGCTCATTTGTGTCCTTCCAACGAGAAGATTGATATCCCTAGGGAGGATCCCTAGGTTATTTTTTAAGCTTTTTTAGTAGCTTCTCTCCAGTCATCGCTTCCGCTTGTACCTGCAGCTACGTGCTCCCAAACTATCTTTCTATAGTTCATTGAAACTTTGAAAAGCTCAGTTTTGTCGCTATTTAGCTTGTCTTGAGCATTTGGGCTTACCAGAGTGATATCTGTTATAGTTGCATCTTCTAGTTTTGTAGTGAAGAAGTGCTCAGCGCCACCACTAGTTGATGTTCTATACCAGTGGATCTCAACCTCCGGAAGTCTCTCGCCTTGAGTTAATGCATTGTAAAGAAGTGGAACAGCTTTGTTTAAAGATGTTGTAAAGCTAAATGGCTTATGTACTCTTTGTCCTGATGGTTGGCCACTTTGTGGATCTACTGGAACAGTTACGATGTGAGAAACCTCTTGTGCCATGATCTCATCTTCGTGACCTGACTGATAGCGATTACCGATACTAGCTTCTGTTGAAGCACCACTTGAGATAAGTCCTTGAGTAGAACCTTTCACCTTAATATACACTGGTTGTGACATATTTACTCCTATTAAAAAATTTGGTTATTTTAACTTTTATTAACTTTCTATTTTATTAAAAACATTACTTTTTTAACATATAGCTTTCAAGTGCTTTATGTAATAAATAATTAAACGCCTCTTTATCTTCTCTGGTGCTTTTTGTTACAGCACCAGAGAGATATTTGAAAAACGAATTATTCTCGACTATATCGTACATTTGACTATATAGCTCTTTGCAAATAAGCTTAAGCAAAACAGCATTCACAAGCGTCGTGTTGTCACTTAGAGGCAGCGTTTTTATAATAGTTTCCATATCTTTTGTATTTAACGTCCTGCTCTGCTCGCTTATAGGGCTCATGTTTGGCTGCACTTTTATGCTCTCAACCAAATTCATCAAAAGTTCATCCATGCTCTTTGCTGTTAGCATCCTTTGACTATTTATATCTTCTTCATCGAAATTTTGAGCGCTCTCATTTAAATTTAAAGGCACATCATTAACATTCTCATTTAAAGTGATATCTTTTTCTTCATCTATGAGAGAATTTATCTTTGGCTCTTCTTTAAAATCAACATTTGATATTTTCCCAACTGGCTCAAATTCTTTATTATCAAGCTCATCAAAATTTTTGGTATTTTCTATGATCTTGTGGGCTTTGCCGACATATTCGTCTATCCTAGAAGGATCTATAAATATAAATTTAAGCTCGCCTATCCTAAAAATATCTCCTGGATTTATCACACTTTCATAATCATCAGGCAACTTCGAATAAGAATCGCTATAAAATATCTCGCATCCTTCGTATCCGCAAATGGTAAAAACACCCTCTTCAAAGCCTATATGAGCGTGCTTTGAAGCTATAGAGCCACTTGTATCGCTGCATGGAAATTTAACCGTATCTAGCGAGCCTATGTCTCCGCCGTTTTCATCAAAAATGACATACTGCGCCAAAAAGCTCGAGGCTTTATCGAAATTTTGTATAACCGCTGCTATTTCTTGCATATCTTTTCCTTAATAAAGCATCTTTCTTGGTAAATCAATAGTTGGTATGATATTCATAAGCTCTAAAAGCTCTCCACCATTTGGAGTAACTTCAAAGCCAAAATATGACTCTTTTTTACCATCAAAGTTAAGCGTGCTAACGCCAATGCTGCTGAAATTTGAAGCCTTTAAGAGCTTGTACCAGCCCCACTCGCCATCAAAGCTGATCTCTTTTTTATCACTGCCTGCATTTGAAACTGCATTAAATTTAAACTGTGTTGAGATATCAAAGCTTTTACTTGAGACAAGTAAATTTGATGGGATCGTGTGATCATACGCCAAAGAGTTATTTCCGTAGCCTATATTTATATGGCTGAAATTTGCCGATAGATCAACCGCTTTTAAGTTATAGTTTAGTTTTAGCTCGTCATTTGAATCAAGCATCAAATTTGAAATTCTATCGATATAAGCGATATTTTCAAGGAAACTTTTATTAAATCTTAGCTCTTTTGCATATTTTGGTCTTACCTTATAACCACTGCCTGTTTTGCTTAAAATTTGTTTTAGATATTTATCATAAAAGCTATTCCAAGTTCCGTCTTTGCCAAAAAATCTCTTAAATTCTTCGATACTAACGGCCTTTGCTGAGTTTTCATTAAATGGGTAATAAGGTTTTATAAGACTTTCAAAGTCATCAAGAACATCATCTTTATAAGCTGTTGCTAAAAGCGATGAAGCTCCGTTTTCTACCTGTTTCCAAGCAAGCTTTGATAGCTTTTGATAGTACTCGTTTAGCTCATCTGGAAGCTTTTTAGCGTCATTATTTAGCACGATAAATGGATCATTCTCATTTTTTATGCCATTTATCGCATAAACTATCTTGTCGTCACTGCTTTGAAGCATCTCAAAGTTATAGTCGCTAACTTTTTTATATACATTTGTGACGTCATTGCTGATAAGATCTAGCGATCCGTCAGAATTTAGCGCATGATAGTTTGTAAATTTAGTGCTAAAGTCTGTAAATACACGTTTTATCTCGCTTGAAGCAAAACCTAGAGAGTAGATGTATTTTAGTAAATTTTCATCATTTAAATTTGTATTTTGATTAGTTAGTTTTATAAGAGAATTTAGTGGGTTTTCTCTTTTTGACAAAATTTCAAGCTCATCTATGACCTCTTTTTTAGTAGCAAATTCATTTGGCTCGATCGCTCTTAAAATTTGGTTCCATTTATCAGCATAGTTTTGCAAGTAAAGCTCTACAACTGCGATACTTAGCTCTTTTTTCTCATTTGAGCTGATATCTTTTAAAGATGAGTTGGTATCCATTAGCCACGACTCGATGCCTGCGGTCTCATCGATGTTTGAGCTAAGTTTAGCCAAGAAGTCTCTTAAATTTTCTTTTGTATAAATTTTATTAAATGGATTAAACGCCTCTTTTTCTTGAACTACTTGGTTTAAATTTTCAACCTCTTTTTTGATGTCGTAGAATGATTTTTCATCTTTAAATGATATAAACTCAAGTATCGAGTAGAGCCTTTTTGCTCTTTGAACAGGTGTTAGCTTGGTATTTGCTGCACTTTGGGCGCTCTGATCTGCTGAAATGCTTAAATTTTTAGCATTTAAAATAGCTTCGATGTGTGCTAAAAACTCGTCCTTAGCAACACCATATTTTTCAAATTTATCCCAGTTTGCAGCTATCCAAATTTTAAATAGATCTACATTTGTATAGTTTTTATCAAAAAGTGAATCATACATATAAAAGGCTTTTATAAGCTTATCTGGATCGCTCTCTGTTTTTAGGATATTTTCCATCTCAGTTAAAACTGTATTTTTGAAAAAGTCAGCGCTAAGGTCGTAATAAAGCGCTTTAACAGGCGTAAAACCTTTATAAGAGGTATCAAGAGTGATGTACTCAAATTTAGTATCACCGCTAAAGATCCTTGGATAGTCGTTTAGACTTTGTTTTAGCAGATTTAAAAGCTCGATCTTTTGTGTAGCGGTAAGATCTTTATACTTTTTGTTATCAAGATAGTTTGAAATTTTATCTACGTTGTTAGCCGCAATTTGCTCTTTTGTATTTTTGATATTTAAAATATAACTAGAGCCAAAATAAACTCCCACACAAAGTGCAGCCACTAGGGCGAAATTTATAAATTTAATAAATCTATTTTGAGCGCCAAATTTCGTTACATTTGCTTTAAAAGCGATCTCTTTTAAAAATGATTTTACAAAATAGCTTTGTTTGCTGTAATTATTTACCGCTCTAAGAAGTGGTTTTTTGATGCTATATTTATCACAAATTGTATTTGTAAGATAGTTTATAGGGATGTTTTCTTGATATGCACTTACAAAATAAACTCCGTTTATAACAGATGTGTTTTTAAGGGCATTTTGAGAGCTTAGCTTTGTAACAAAATCTTTTACCAGCACGAAGAAATTTTCAAGCTGTTTTAAGAACAAATATGAGCGTTTTTTATCTTCTAGCATGTGCGAGATCGAGTTTTTGCTCATTAGGTGTTTAAATAGTGAGTCGCTTAAGCCCTTAAGCTCTGTCTCAAGTGTTTGGGCGGTGAAATTTGAGTCTAAATTTATACCAAGTGCTTTGTTTGCCACGTCTTCATTAAATAATTTAAAATAATCACCCATACCATCTATAAGATCAAGCTTACTAAAGACCACATAGATAGGAAATTTAATGCCAAGGTGCTTCTCACAGTCATTTATCCTCTTTACCATATATCTTATAAGCTCGTCAAAATACTCTTGAGTGCCTTCTAGAAATTTTTTCGTATCGATGATAAGCACGGCGCCGCTTAGTCTTGAGTTAAAGTCATTTCTCTTTAAAAAGTGTAAAAACTCGTTCCAAACGCCTTTTTTAAGTAGATAGTCTCTGTTTTTCTCTACATCATCTTCAGGAAGCTCTTCTGTCGCAGTTGGCTGATAGAGGCTCTCTTGCGCAAAGTGAATGCCCTCAGTATCTAATAGTGCTCCAAATTTTGATACATAAAGGTTAAAATTTGTCGTACTTTGGTGTATCTTTTTATAAGTATCTAGGCTATCAGATAGAGGAAATTCGATATTTGAATAGTTTATAAAAGCACTTTTGCCAGCGCCCTCGTTGCCTATTATCATTATTAATGGCAATTTTTTGAAATTTATATCTTTTTTCCAAGTCGTTTTGGCGTCTTTTAGCGAAAGTAAGAAATTTCTCTTTGCTTTGCCAAAACTATCCATTGACTCTTTTTTTATCTCTTTTAGTTTGTCGTTTTTCTCATCTTTGCGTGATGCAAAATAGTTCATCAGCGGTCTAAGCAAGACAAAAAACAATATAACTGCCCAAAAAGCAACTAGCACGCTAACTCGTGAGCTAACGCTAGCAAAGCTGTATATATCGTTAAATGCTACAAGTGGGGCATAGAGCCAAAACAAAACACTAAGAGCGATAGAAGTTACTAAAACAACACTGTGTTTAAACCTAAAAAATGTGAAAAATCTGCGTAAGTAGTCGATAAATGCCATAGCTGCAAATCCTTTTACAAATAAATATATTTCTTTTATGTAATTATATCAGATTTTTTTGATTTTGGAGTTAAATTTTATGAACAAAGTCTAAATTTTATAAAATTTGACATTTTTTTATCATTTTTAAGCCTTGAACCAAAGCCAATTTGACTACTTGTATATTTTGACCCAAGCTTAAACTGCATCTTGTGAGAGTAATTTATCTTCAAATATAAATCAGAAACAAATTCATCATTAGTAAAATAAGAAAGAGTCTCTTGAAGCTCTTTAAATTTATCTTTTTTGGGGAAGAAATTTACAGCCTCTTCGTACTCTATGCCGTTTATAAAGACTGCGATCTTAGTTTGTTTTTCAAAAAGCTTTTTGCCAAGGATGAAATTTTTACCAAGTGTCCTATTTTTATGGCCTAAAGAGTTTAAATTTGATGGTGCTATGAAAATTTGGTTTGGTAAATTTTCAAGTATAAAAAGCTTATCTTTTAGCCCAAAGTGGCTCTGAAGCGCAAATTCAACCTCTTTTTTTGGCCTTCTTTGGCTAACTGCAAGTGGCGAAAATGGCAGAAATTTCTTTGCCAGCAGCTTTTCTTTTATGTTAAGCATATCAAGTAAGATCTTTGAAATTTTATCATCAAGCTCATCTTCAAAAGATCTTGCGTAATTTTTTAGACTAATGCTGTCAAAAAATAGCCAAAGCAAGTAGTTGTCAAAAAAATCAAAAAATAACTCATAGCTATTGTCATTAGTCTTTGAAATTTTCTCTAAAATGTAGCTTGTTAGGTGCGAGCCGCTTCCTAAAAGACCCATAAAATTTACAATTATCTTTGTAAGCTCCTGCTCATCTAAGCTCTCGAGCTCTTTGATCGGGTAGGCAAAACTCGAGCTATTTTTTAAAAATATCTCGCTTCTATCCCTATCTTTTAGGATGTTTTTTATCAGTTTAAAAAATGAAGCTTGGTTTATCTCTTCGCTCATACTAGCTCTTTCGTGCCACTTAAAAACCCATAATCAAATAAAATTTTACTCTTTACGCACTTGATCTTAAGCTCGCAAAATGAGTTAATAGAAGCAAATTTTGATAAAAACTTAGCCAAATTTATACCTAAAACATAGACATTTCCAAGGCTTTCAAACTCGCTCTCATCTATATAAAATATACAAAGCACTCCTCTTTTTGCAAAGCCGCCATCGACCCTGTGGATCTGTTTTGTCTTTATCTCATGAAGCGAGCTAGAAAATTTCTTCAAAAACTCATCATCAGGCAGCATAAAGGCATTAAGCAGTGCTAGAAAAGAGCCCTTGTTTAGTATGCTTTGATAGCTAAATGACAAGATACTAACCAGCCTCCAGAGTAAATTTCCATCTACATTTACACGTTTTACACTAGTTGGGATAGTTAAATTTTTGGTTACTACACCTTGGTGATTTTGGATTTTGTTTATCTCGCCAAGTTTTAGACTAGTTGGCAAGTCGCCGTTGCAGCAAAGCGTCTCGATGCTCACGGTCTGCTCTTTGGTGTCATTTTTAAAAAATGAAATTTCTTTGTAAGAGTTTAGCTTCATATCTATTTTGTTGCTTACAAAGTAATAATCCTTTGATCTTTGGCTATTTAAAAACTCAAACCTCTCAAAGCTTTTGTAGTTTTTAAGTATCCTTTTTTCATTATTGCTACTGTGAGCGACAACCTTTGTGATAGAGACTATCTCGTAAGCGTTTATGTTTGAGCGGTCGATGAAAATTCTATATTCGCTTCGTTTGTTGTTATTTTGTATAGGCTCAGCGCCTTTTGCAAACAAATTTATCGCTGGCGTGGCAAAGAGAGAGAAATACTCTAGCCTTGGCACATAGCCATTTGGCATATCTTTTGAAAAGACAAATTTGATGTTAAAGCTTTTTGCGTCAAATCTCTTTAAAAAACCAAGTCCATTTATACGGATGAAATTTAGTTTAGATGAAAAATATGAAAGCTCTTTTATAAGCTCAAACGCCTCAAAACCAAACTCATCACTCTTTATCAAAGCTTCATCAAATTCATCCAAGCTAAGCTTGTCAGCTCCAAGTTTTATCTCCTCATCGCTATCTTCAAAGCTTATGACTATAAATTTTAAGTAGTTTTTTAGCCACATCAAAAGAGTTGAAGAGAAGTATATGTTATCGCCAAGGTATAAATTTAAAAAGCTGGTATCAAGCTCTTTGGTGCTAAGTTCATCTTTGGTGATAGATATGTTTAAATTTAAAAGATAGTCGCTTTTGTTGTTTGACATGAAAGCTTTTGATATCTTTAAAGGAAGCAAATTTACGTCATATATCGTCTGGAATTTACAAGCCACGCCGTTTATTGGATTTGACTCTATGATGCTGCCCTTTGGTATAAATTCTTTTTTTTCTGAAAAGTCATCTCTTAGAGCAAATTCTTGCATGCAAACTGAGGGGAAAGGATTTGTGTAGCTTGGCATTAAGATATTTATCAAAGACTCAGCTATTAAGGGAATATTTTCATCTAGCTCTTGCCTAATCCTTGATGTCAAAATAGCCATATTTTCTATGATACTCTCAACATCAGGATCTTTGCTCTTAGTATCTAAAAATGGTGCAACTTTTGGGAAATTCTTTATAAAAAGAGCTCTTGTTTCATCAAGATACGCCATCTCTTTTTGAAAATAAGCTAAATTATTTTCATTATAATCCATTATAAAATCTCACAATATCTATTGTTTTTAAAAATAACCTTTAGCAAATACTCTTTGAAATTGTCGTTTTTATGCTTATAGTTTATGTTAAAGATGATGCGCCAAGGCTTTAGCGAGTCATCATAGCCGATAGAAGTTATTTCTATTCTATTTTCGTTTGAGGTGATTAGTTCATATATCGCCATGCCAAGTCTATGGCCAAGCTCGTTTATCTCGACCCCGACCGACCAAAGATCGATGATACTATCATTTAAACGGCCGTAGTTTCCAAGCCTTGAGTTTAAGATAGTATCGATATGATCTTTGATGTCGCTGTCTAGGTCTTTGAAGTAGGGACGAAATTTTGACTCATCACTAAATTCATATAAAATTTTATCTATCAGCGACATGCTTAAATTTACTCTTTATCCAGCTTACCAACCAAAGAAAGCTCGAAATTTGCCCCCATAAATTTAAAGTGAGGTCTAGCTAGAAGCTCTATCTTATACCAGCCTGGCTCGCCAGCTATATCGCTAACGATGACTTTTGCGCTTCTAAATGGTCTTCTACTTCTTACATCAGCTGGTGGGTTTTCTTGGTCTGAGATGTACTGTCTTAGCCACTCATTTAAGCCGCGCTCAACGTCACTACGCTCTTTCCAAGTACCGATCTCTTCTCTTTGAAGTACTTTTAGATAGTGAGCCAAACGAGAGATCAAAAATACATATGGAAGCTGTGTGCCAAGTCTAAAATTTGTCTCGGCAGCTTTGCCTTCTGGAGTATTTGGGAAAACTTTAGGTTTTAGCACTGAGTTTGCAGAGAAAAATGCTGCGTTGTTGCTATCACGTCTTAGCGTAAGTGTGATAAAGCCGTTTTCTGCAAGCTCAAATTCTCTTCTATCTGTGATCAAAACTTCGGTTGGAATTTTTGTCTGAACGCTTCCGTAGTTTTCATAAGTGTAAGTTGGTAGGTCTTTTACAGCGCCGCCACCTTTTGGTCCGATGATGTTTCCGCACCATCTATAGTCCGCAAAACTCTCTGTAAGTCTTGTAGCAAACGCATAAGCGCCATTACCCCAAAGCATATCATCGTGCTTATCAATGCTTTCACGGTAGTTAAAGCTTTTTATAGGGTTATCTTCTGGGATATATGGAGATCTAGTAAGAAATCTATTTACCATACAACCTGTATATTTTGCGTCTTCGTTCTCTCTAAAAGTTCTCCATCTTGTGTATTGAGGACCTTCAAGTAGGCTCTTTAGATCTTTTATGTTTTCAAGTTCGCCAAAGTTATCAAGTCCAAAGAATTTAGAAGATAGCGAAGTTAGAAGCGGAGAGTGGCTCATCGCTGCAATTGATGACATTTTGTTTAAGAAAGTCATGTCTTGATTTGACTTATCTAGCTCATAATCAGCAACTATAGCACCAACTGGCTCACCACCAAATTGACCATATTCAGCTGAGTAAATTTGCTTATAAAGTGTGCTTTGAGTTATATCTAGATTGTTTTCAAAGTCATCCAAAATTTCCTCTTTTGTAGCGTCTAAAAGATCGATCTTTACGTTTTCGTTGAAATTTGTTCTCTCAACCAAAAATCTAATGCCACGCCAAGTAGACTCTAGCTCTTGGAAAGATTTGTTGTGTAAAATTTCATCCATCTGAGCTGATAAAAGCGTGTCTATATGGGCTATCATCTCATCAAGTGCTAGCTTGTTTATCTTCTCTTCAGCGTTGTTTGTTGTGATGATATTTGAGATAAACTCGGCAACTCCTTGCTTTACTACGCTATAACTTTCATCATCTTTTGTATATTTGCTCCTTTGCATTATGCTTTCAATGATAGGAGTTTTTACTTTAGTTTCAGACATTTTTATTCCTTATCTTTTTCGTCTTTAAGCTCTAAAAGAAGCTGTTTTCTACTATCTTCATCCTTAATAGCCTCTAAAACTGCTTTTCTAAAATCAGGCATATTGCCCATAGGTCCTTTTAACGCAACTAAAGCTTTTCTAAGCTGTAATAGCTTTTTTAGCTCAGGTACTTGGTTGATGATATTGTCTGGATTGAAGTCTTGAATGCTTTCAAAATTTAGATCGATATTTAGATCTTCACTACCAGAATTTAGTCTATTTTTCACTGAAAATTCAGTATGAATGTCTAAACTTTTCATAACTTGATCGAAATTTATCTTATTTATAGAGACAACTTCGCGATCTTCAAGTGGAGTTTGGTTTTCACCAGTTAAATTTGAAACTACCATCAGCTTTAATGGAAGCTCAACATCTGCTTCTTGGTTGTTTGTTTTGGTTCTATAAACAATGTTTATACGTTCTTTTGGTGGGATTGAATTCTCTGCCATAATAACATCCTTTTTTTGAGTAAATGATTTAAGAATTATAATTAAATAAAATTAAAGAAGTTTTAAAAAAACATATTTTATCACAAAAATGTTTTTGCCTTTATATAAATATCTGACAAATAATCCTTAAGCTCGGTGTTTTCTATAAATTTAACTATTTGCGAATATACAACTTTTGCATTGTTGTCCATGCCTTGGCTTGTAAAAATTTTGGAAAGCTCTAACAAAAAGCTAAGCTCACTTTGCGAATTTGTTGTATATTTGCTTCTATCAAGGGCTTTTATCAGCTCTTCAAAGCTCATATCTTTTTTCATTTCGTCACTAGAGATAAAATTTGCGCTCTCTTTTTTACTAAAAAATTTAGCACTCTCTTCGTTAAAAAATGCCTCTTCACTTTGAAATTTGAGCTTTTTCATATCTGGGAATTTTTCTATAAAATTTAAAGTCATACTAGAAACTAGTTCGCCTTGCTCGCTTAGTCCAGATGATCTTAAAAACTCATAAAATATCCTAACGCCATCTATCCAAAATGGATTAAGAGCTAAATTTCTTATAAATTTCTCTAAATTACCAAGGTTTGCTTCTTTCATATTTTTAAAAAGTAAGATCAAATTTTCATCAGGATAGCGTATTTGCGTCACTTGCTCGCTGCTAACTGGCAAAGCCTTGATCCTGCCCCACATCGCCTCAAAAATAAGCGAGTAAGCGGTCAAATTTTTTATATCATTTTTTAAAAGCGAGATGGATAAATTTACAAAATACTCCCTAAACTCTCTATCGCTAAATGTGCTAATGTCGCTACTGCCAAAAGAGACGCTTTGTGAGTAGCTTGGCTCTACCTTTTGCGGCTGTTTTGGCTCCTCTACTTTTTGAGCTTGCTCGCTTTTTTCTTCTATATAAAGCGTGTCAAAGTGCGTGCTAAGCTCGCGTGAAAGCTCAGGTACAAGCTCATTAAAAGCTCTTGCATCTGCTTCGTCTAAATTTATACCATCCCTATGCGCTTGCGTAAAAAGCTCTATCGTTTGGGCAAATATCTTTTTTTTAGCAGGCACTTGCTTTTCATTTTTTGCTAATAAATTTGGCTCTTGTTTTAGAGTTGTTAGAAAAAATGAAAAGGCCTCGATCAGGGTTTTAAAGCTATCTTTTTGATTTAAATTTATAGCAGAGATCGCTAAGAAATTTAAAAGCTTTACATCGAGGCTAAATTCGCTTAATGCCTTTAAAGACGAGCTAAAGACAAAGTCCCATTTTATCGTATCGTGAGTCAAAGTCTTATACTTTGACATCTCGTCTATAAGACTGATGTAGAGTTCGTTTTCTGAAAAGTTTTCGTTAAATTTGTTGAAAAACTTATCTTGCACTTACTTTTTGTCCATAAAATTTTCTATCTTATTGTTTAGAACGCTGTCGTTTTTAACGTTGTTTTGATCCATCGAGTAGGTGCTATATAAAAACGCAGCCGCGATAGCTGCAAGCGCTATAAGGATAAAATAAAATTTCAAATGCCTTAGTGAAAATATCTCAAAAAAGCTTCTCTTTTTAGTTTTTAAATAGCTCTTTTCAAATACATTTTCATCAGCTTTGATAAGTGGTGAAACGGCTGAGGCTATATTTTCACAAAGGTATGAAATTTTCTCGTTGCAATCTTCTTGCGCTTCGTATTTACCCTTGTAGCCAAGCACCAAACATGCGTAGATAAACTCTAAAAAGTCCTTGTTTTTGCCAACATTTTCAAACCATTTATCCATGATGCCAAAGAATTTGTTACCACCTAAATTTTCATTAAAAAATCTTGTAGTTAGGGTGTTGTTCGCCCAAAAACTATTCATAAAAATTTCATTTTTAAGCAAGCTCTCATCGATAAAAACGCAAAGGCAATATCTAAGCCTAATGATGTCATCCTCTTCATAAATGCCTAAATTTGAGATCTTTGAAGTGGTGCTTAATATATCATTTATCAGCTTTTCACGTAAATTTTGCATCTCACTTTGTGAAAAATTTTGTAGTTTTGATACTCTGTTTGCCAAAAGAAGCAGTGGTAGCACATGATCTAGGGCAGGATTTGCGCCAAGCCCTAGAAGCTTTGTTTGGCTTAAAACTGAAATGTCATTTTGATTTTCACTCATTTTTTATCCTTATAATAAAGCCCACATCTTAATGTCAGCGTTTGATAAATTTGCTGTTATATAGACGCTAATAACGCTTTGATTTGCGAAGCTTTTGAAAATTTCATCTTTTTTATCGATCTTGTAGTAGATATAGTCATTTAGCTTTGGCAATGTACTAGGTATAGCTGAAATTTGCTCTACATTTATGCCGCGAAGCTGTGATGAGACGATACTTTTGATGTTTGATTGGGTGTGGATTTTGCACTGCTCTTTGAAATTTTTAAGCAGGTACTCATTTTTTGTATCGCTATGGATAGCAAAGTAAATTTCTGAGTTTTCTATGATGCTTGGGTTATCAAAGACGCAGTCAAAAAAGCCGTGATTGTTTTTAACGATCTGTGCCATGACGTATTTTGGCGACAAGATATGCGAGAACAAAAGTCTAAGATTGTTTATTAACGGTACGAAAGTTTGACTTAAGTTGTTGTGATCATAAGCGATAAATTCGCTAAAACTATCATCGTGACTTAGGGCTAGCAGATCAGCTTGAAAATCAACCAGCTTTTCATATAGATACTCTGGATGAATTTTATCTCTTTTGAAAAGATATGAGAATATCAAGTGCCATTTTTTTAGCATATTTAGCGTCAAATATGTTGAAATATCAAGCCTATTTTTAGCCTGATCTATACCGCCTAAAAGCCCAGTATAGCTCTCTTGATGCTGCTTTGTAGCAAAGCTAAACTCATCTATAAAGCTGGTTATGAAGGAATTTTTACTGATATCGATGCAAGTTGGGATAAATTTCTCATCAAGCGTTATTTGCTTGTTGAGGTCAATGTTTTTTATCCTGCAAATAGGCACGCTAAGCTCATAAGGCGTCTTTGAGCCAAGCACTCCTAGAGCCGATCTTTGGCTTGCTAGGATCAAATTTTCTTTATCCTGCGTAAAAGCAGACGAAAGTTCAAAGTCGTCTTTGTCATCTAGCTCGTTCAGGATATCGTTGCTAGCTTCATCATGCACTCTTGAGCTAATGAGCGCTTGCTTGGCAGTAAATTTTAGATTTGGCAGGTTGTTTTGCAAGCTAACATCAACAAGTCCTGAGCTAACTGGTAGTTTTAGCACTATGACAGCAGAATTTAGCTCGCTAGGACTTATCTCAAGAGGCTCTGGTAGGTCATCTTGATCTGGGGCGTTAAATATCGTACCATCTTGCGAGATACAAGAAATTTTATTTAGCCCTATCTTGCCTTGAAGCAAAAGCTCACTTGAGATCTCAAGCTCTAAAACTCCATATAAATTTGATAAAGACGAGACGGTTTTTAGGTTTAAATTTCTCTCAAAATACCTCTCTTGCTGCTCGAAATGAACCTTATCAACGTTCATCCCGTTGTACCAGACAACTTTTAGTTTATCAGACATTTTATTTGCTTGCTTGGATCTTAGAGCTGCTAGCGTCTATGGTATTTACGCCATTTTTAGTTATCTCAAAAACTATATTTTTCTCTTTTGCTTCTTTTGTTGATTTGTAAGCTTTGATATTTGTCTTGCTTTGATCAGCATAAAGCACCAAAATGCCTACGTATGGCACTTCGTCTGGATCGACATTTGTAAAAGCGTATCTGTTTGTATTTGGCTGAATTTGCGTTTTTATCGAGTCTATCTTGTCTTGACCAAGTATGTCGCCATTTTTCTCAGCTAGATCAACTATGCTAGCTTGCTGAAATTTTGCCACATCTCTTAGCTTATAAGCGATGATAGTGACCGGTACGTTGTCACCGTGGTAGTTTAAGTTTGAATTTGGAGTGTTGCTTATTATCAGATCTTTTGCACATCCTGCGATAAATAGCATAAAAATTAAAGAACAAAGAAATTTAAACGTTTTCTTCATGGTTTCCTTTACCTCACGTTAATAATATTATTTTTATGTAATTCTATCTAAAGTTATTTTAGAAGAAACTTATTTTAAAATCAATGTTCTTAAATAAAACTTTAATGAGCGTTAATCAATCCTTTATATTATGCTCTTTAGCATGGCTCAGGATCTTTTGCCTAAGATCTTCTGGGAAGCTATCTCTATACATCACTGGTGTTAGAGGGTTTAGTTTTTTATCTAATTTACCAGCCTCGTATAGTCTTGTTAGCTCTTCTGGTGTGTTGTAGTATGGTGCATTTGGATATCCCTCTGGTGGAGTTAGGGACATTATTTTTGCTTCTAGGAGAGCAGAATCAATATAAAGAGAAAGATCTTTTTCGCTCCATCTATTAGGAAAAGCACCTTTCCCATATTCTTCTTGAAATTCACTCATATGGCTTTTAATATAATTTACAAATTCTTCTCTTGTAGTCTCGTTTGCGTCAAGGTCTCTAGGGTCTAGTAGTTTTCCTTCGTCTTCTACAAGTTTCCTCAAACGCTTATGAAAAGAGCCATCTGCATTATTAATGACCCCACCCCTATTAAAATCCATCACGAAATAGCTACCTACTATCTCATCAAGATAAGGTATCATGCCATATTCATCTAGTGGGGGATTTTTATATAGTTTAAGAATTTTTTCGTAGGTATCTAAATTTTTATTTACTCCAACTGTATATGTATAGTATTTAAAGCAATCTGCTAGTACATGTAGCGCTTCTACTACTCCAAGTTGGGCTGCTAGAAATACTGCTTGAAATTCTCTTGCTTTAAATCCACCTTCATTTCCATTACCTAGCGATTCACTATCTCCTAATACTCCAGCACAGATTCCCCACTCTCCTATAAAGAGTTCTGATTTTAGTGTATTTTTATTTCTATCCACTTCATCATAAATTTCAGCATATTCTGGTTTAGTTAGTTTGCCACTACTATCTACTCTGCCTATGGCATCTTCTGGTATATCTATCATAGTGCATTTTAGATTACTTCTTTTTACTAGATAGATATATCTATCTCTTTTATCTTTTAAGCTTTCATAGTAGGCTTTTTCTGATTTAGTCCAAGGTGATATTTTAGTAGAGCTTGGTTTATAGCTAATATCTAGCCATGGTTTAAATGATAGATAGTCTGTTTGACCTAGAGAATTTGGTTTAGGGTTATAGTATAGGGGTTTATAGTTTTTATATGGAGATGAGTCTAGGATGGAGCGGGAGTCTAGGACTAGTTTGGCTGCAAGGTCTGGAGCTAGCTGCATATTTGGATTTTTTTCAGCAATTATCAAATTTGTCTTTTTATCAAATGGTATTTCCATTCCATTTGGAGCTATAACCGTATATGTATTAGTATTATCCATTAAATTTTCTTTACTCATTAAATTTCCTTTGTTTATTATTAATAGTGTTCCTGCTGCTAAAAGAGCTATGATGATAAATATTATCTTCTTCATATCTTATCCTATATATAGACCATCTTCCATTACTATGGTAGTGGCTAGACGACCTATTAGGCGAGGAGGGATATTTTTTTCTTCTAAATTTTCTTTTTCTTTCCAGCTCTCCTTACACCCCACATACATACCCTTTACATTATTGTTTCCTATAACATCTAGTGCTTTTAGTAGTCTTCTTGATTTATTATCTACTTCTGATCCAAAGGTGTTTAAATTTCCATTTTTAAAGTCTTCTAGTATCTCCATAGCTTCGTTGTATTTGTCTATTGGCAGGGCTTGTTTTGAGGTGCCTTTACTTGTCTTATACATATCATAAATTCCCTCTCTTTGTTTTATGCCTATTGGATTTGATGGACTTATTGTAAGCAATGTTTTAACTCCTTGTAGCATAAGCTCTTTTGGTGAATATGCTAGCTTTTTGTTTCTTTTGTTTAGGTTATTAAAGAACTCTTCATCAGTTTTATTATCTGTTCTTAGTTCATCCAGACATAGATAAGATATCATAGTATCTAGGCTTATATCTTTAGATAGATTAGAGTCTAGTTTGTTTGTAGTGGTGTTTATATCATAGTAGAAGAAGTTATGATAGTCTAGTCCTCCACTAGATAGTCTTCCTCCTATGATAGTTCTTTTTAGGTCTATATTTATAAAAGATGAGTATATCTCTATAGGGTAGTAGGTATATTCACTTGTTTTATTTGAATTTGGTTCATAAGATATATTCTTAACAGCATAAGTATCATTAAATTTATTTGTGAAATACTTATGAAGTATTAGTTCATAAGATCTTTTTTGTTGTTCGTAGGTGGCTCCGTTTGGAGCCATATATATTAAGCTTATTTTCTAATCCTTTATATTATGCTCTTTAGCATAGCTTAATATCTTTTGCCTAAGATCTTCTGGGAAGCTATCTCTATACATCACTGGTGTTAAAGGGTTTAGCTTTTTATCTAATTTACCAGCCTCATATAGTCTTGTTAGCTCTTCTGGTGTGTTGTAGTATGGTGCATTAGGATATCCCTCTGGTGGGGTTAGGGACATTATTTTAGCTTCTAGGAGGGTGGAGTCGATGTAGAGACTTAAATCGTGATCGTCCCATGTGTTTGGATAGCCAACTTCGTCAAACTTTTCCTTATAATCTTCTAATACTTTTTTTGAATATTTTACAAATTCTTCCCTTGTAGTCTCGTTTGCATCTAGGTCTCTAGGGTCTAGTAGTTTACCTTCATCTTCTACCAATTTTCTTAAATGCCTATGGATTGAGCCGTCTGGATTGTTAACAACCCCGCCCCTATTAAAATCCATCACAAAATAGCTTCCCACTATCTCATCAAGATAAGGTATCATTCCATATTCATCTAGTGGGGGATTTTTATATAGTTTAATAATTTTTTCGTAGGTATCTAAATTTTTATTTACTCCAACTGTATATGTATAGTATTTAAAGCAATCTGCTAGTACATGTAGTGCTTCCACTACTCCTAGTTGGGCTGCTAGAAATACTGCTTGAAATTCTCTTGCTTTAAATCCACCTTCATTTCCATTACCTAGTGATTCACTATCTCCTAATACTCCAGCACAAATTCCCCACTCTCCTATAAAGAGTTCTGATTTAAGTGTATTTTTATTTCTATCTACTTCATCATAAATTTCAGCATACTCTGGCTTTGTTAGTTTGCCATTGCTATCTACTCTACCTATGGCATCATCTGGTATATCTATCATAGTGCATTTTAGATTGCTTCTTTTTACTAGATAGATATATCTATCTCTCTTATCTTTTAGACTTTCATAGTAGGCTTTTTCTGATTTAGTCCAAGGTGATAGTTTAGTAGAGCTTGGTTTATAGCTAATGTCTAGCCATGGTTTAAATGCTAAATAGTCTGTCTGACCTAGAGAATTTGGTTTAGGGTTATAGTATAGGGGCTTATAGTTTTTATATAAAGATGAGTCTAGGATGGAGCGGGCTTGAATAACTAATTCGGAGGCCTCTTTGTTTGCAATTCTGTCTTTAACATCTATTTTACTATCTGGCTTTGGTACTATTAGATTTGTATTTTTATCAAGCCAGACTTCCTTTTCATTGGGCGCTATAACCGTATATGTATTAGTGTTATCCATTAAATTTCCTTTATCTTGTAATTTTCCTTTACTTATTACTGCTACTACTGCGACTGCTAAGATAGCTAAAGTTATAAATACAATCTTCTTCATCTCTTATCCTATATATAGACCATCTTCCATAACTATGGTGGTGGCTAGACGACCGATTAGGCGAGGAGGGATTGTACGATCACTATCGGCGTTTGCTTTTTTACACCCCACATACATACCCTTGACATTGTTGTTTCCTATAACATCTAGTGCTTTTAGTAGTCTTCTTGATTTATTATCTACTTCTGAGCCAAAGGTGTTTAAATTTCCATTTTTAAAGTCTTCTAGTATCTCCATAGCTTCGTTGTATTTGTCTATTGGTAGGGCTTGTTTTGAGGTGCTTTTATTTGCTTTATACATCTCATAAATTTCACCTCTTTGTTTTATATCTATTGAGTTTGATGGACTTATTGTTAGCAATGTTTTAACTCCTTGTAGCATAAGCTCTTTTGGTGAATATGCTAGTTTTTTGTTTCTTTTGTTAAGGTTATTAAAGAACTCTTCATCAGTTTTATTATCTGTTCTTAGTTCATCTAGACATAGATAAGATATCATAGTATCTAGACTTATATCTTTAGATAGGTTAGAGTCTAGTTTGTTTGTAGTAGTGTTTATATCATAGTAGAAGAAGTTATGGTAGTCTAGTCCTCCACTAGATAGTCTTCCTCCTATGATAGTTCTTTTTAGATCTATATTTATAAAAGATGAGTATATCTCTATAGGATAGTAGGTATATTCACTTGTTTCATTTGAATAAGGTTCATAAGATATATTCTTAACAGCATAAGCGTCATTAAATTTATTTGTGAAATACTTATGAAGTATTAGTTCATAAGATCTTTTTTGTTGTTCATAAGATGAAGTATAAGCACTATCTAGAAAAAAATTAAAGCCAGCTTTTGCGAGATTGGATATTACTGCTTTTCCTGCATTTTTTGCAAATTCTATACCTATCCTTAAAGTTATAAGTTTTCTTGTGGTGCCTTTATACTCTTGTGCTAATTTTTCTTGATTTAGACGTTGAGCTTTGTCTTCTGCTTTTTGTCCAAAGTAAGAAAAAAGGTAGTCATTGCTTTTTAGCTTTTGCATCTTAAAAAATTCGCGACTTTCATGAAGTTTTAGATTTTTTTTATCATTTTTGCCGATGAATATCAAATAAGGTTTTTCTTTTATTAGTGTGGCCAATCTAAGCTCTCCACCCGTTGCCATAAATATACCTTTAACGACATTAAGAGGAGTAGCGTCTTTCCCTACGTAAAACATTGTCCTTATAACACTTTTCCATACAGTTTCACCGCATTTATCTATCATAAATCCATAAAATGGAAATATATCGGATAATATATCGTTCATTATAGACTTTAATGAAAAATCTATCATATCCTTATACTCATCATCATTTATCTGTTTTATATATCTTTTAAATTTTTCATCCTCTATACTGCTCGTATCTATATTATTAGGATTACCAAGTGTCTCTTTAAGATCTTTATATTCTTCGTCACTTAAAGAAAATTCTTTTTTGAATTCAATTGCAAATTCCTCATTACTAATATCATGTGTGTCTATGGCTGTTGGCTCCTCAAGTATCTTTTTTAACTCACTATATGTATCATCATCCAATATATGATCATCATCCGCCACATGACTTTTTTCTATTGTTTCCACTATCTCTTCTATACAGATTGTATCCTTTTCTCTAGCTTTTGCCTCTTTTTCTTTTTTAAAGAAATATATAGGAACTTTTGTTCTATCTTCTTTTAGATAATAGGTATTTTTAGATAAAACTAGAAGCGTTTCGCCGTATAAATTTATGGCTTCACCCTCAAGATAAGGCTCTGGTTTAATTATGGAATTATCAAATATTTGTCTTAATATAAAATATCCCATCGTTAATAAAAATACTTTTGTAGCTGGATAATAGTATTCTGTTTCTATCTTAATTGCATCATTAGACTCCTCTGCTAGTAGTTGCATCATACCTCTATCATCGATTGGTATTGAGGTTGGTTTACCCAGAGCATAAACAATGCGATCTCGTTCCGTATTTGAATTCAAATTTAAAAAGAAGGTTTTGAATTCCTCTATATTTGCCTTTAAAAATTCTTTCTCATTTTTGATTATCTCTTCCATATCTTTAGCGTTTTTAAAGTGCTTATCTATATGACTTAAATAGTCGGTAGCTTGTGTAAATTCAAAGAATCTATCTGTGTTTCCAAAAAATTCTTTACCCATTGGTGTGTCAAATATGGAATTCTTTGAAATATTGTTTTTAAATTTCTCGATCTTCTCTTTGCTAACCCTTGTAAATGGACTTAAGCTTAACAGATATAGATCTTCATCGTTTTTGGCGTCTATTTGTATAGAGTACTGACTATAGTCTTTTATGCCTTTTAGTTGTTTAGGATCGGTTATCTTCTTATCATCTGCTCTATTTAGACTATCTACTATCTTATAGTTTAATACGTTTTGTAAAAGGTGTTCGTTTAGCTTTGCATTTTCTCTTATTGGGGCATTTGAAATAACAAGATAGTTTTTAGAGATACCGCTACTATTATTTGTATTATGAGTGTTGTCTTTTGTGGTTAAGGATTTGTCTCTTAAAAGATTTGCAAATTTTAAAGAGTTAAAAAATGGATATTGCATATAGACAAAATTTGCTCTATTTGCGATCACACACTCTTCTATCCTTTTAAGTAAGCTCTCTTCAGTATTATCCTTATCATTTTTACATATTGATATATTATTCTTTTTATCTATATTTTCATATTTGCTTATCCTTGCATCAAATAGACTTTTTTCATCGCCTTCTAATGAAAAATCAGAACAAATTCCAATGTACTCGTCATAGTTACTTTTTGTCTTAGTCGCTGTTATATCAAACCCTGAAAAGTCTATAAATGCTCCACGCTTTTGATCGTCGTTTGTAAAAACTAAGATATTATTAAACGATACTGTATTTAATAGCCCTAGTGTAAAGCCAAACTTAGTAGCTAGCAAACTCATAACCGGACCAGAAAAAGCATAAAATCCTCTTTTTTGAAGAAATTCACTTACATTTTTTATAGCAGAAAGAGCATCTGGCACGGCAAGCAGTAGTGTTAGTGGTTTAAAGGTAGACCTTAAATCAGTTATATCAATAAGGCTAAAAAGAAATTTAAATATCTCTTTTGCTATGTAAAGCTTGCCATCCTTTGAAGCCTTTTCAAGATTTTCTTTGATTTCTGTAAATCCGCTCTTGATTGCCTCTATGCTCTCTTTTCCCTTATCAAAATTTTCATGGTTTAGTATTATGATGACTTTTTCTATTAGTGCGTTTTGTAGCTTGTCCAACAATGAGTTAATTTGTTGATCTAATTTTTTATAGTTGCTCACTAGCTCACTAGATGCTTCTTCGAAATTTTTAACCTTATCATCTTTATCCCTAAATGAATTCGCTAGGTTTGCTAACTCTTTAGTAAATTCTTCTATAATATCCTTTTCTTGACTAAGCACCTCTAAATTTATACTACTGTTTGCGACTTTTATTTCATCAGTTCTTTCAAAACCACGCTCATTTTTAAATAAACTAAGCTTATCAAAGTACTTATAAGTCTTTATGCTAACGTTTTTGCCCGCTTTTTTTTGATCATATAGCTTAGTAAATATCTTATTATATAAGGCATCTCCGTTTAGTATATTTGTATTATAGAAATGATTTAAATCACGACAATAAAAGGTTATATTTTTGTATGTCTCACCATTAACACCAAACTCGAAAAGCAATTCCTCTATGCTTCTAATAATTTTCGTATTATCTAATCTCAAGAACGATCCTTCTCTTTAAATTTATCAACTAACAAGCATTGTAAAGCTAGTTGTGTTTATGTCGTTTTCATATCCACTATCTAGCCCTTTAGCTATCTCAAGCTCTATACTTTTAGCGCCAGTTGGAGTTAAAAATACATTTGTATAAGTTTGCTTGTTTTTATCTGTGCTAGAGCTGTTAAACTCGTCTAAACTAGCATAAAATCCCACACCACTTTCAGGACTATTTGCTTTTTTATAGTTCTCTTTATCAAGTGCGCTAAAATTCTTTGGAGCAACAAATACCAAATTTAGCTTATCCGCCCCGTATCTTAGTTTAAATTCTTTTATATCATAACGCTTATCGTCATAATTATCCGCCAATAGAGCTTTTAAATTCTTATCCTCTACGTCTCTTCCCTCATCTAAGTTAAGCTTGATCTTACTAAAACCATTTTTATCTTCAAATTTTTTATCAAATAGATAGTACGTAGCCACTAAAAGATTATCACTCTGAGAAGCAAAAGCCTTCACATGAAGTCTTATCACTGGCTTATTTAAATTTGGATTTAGCACCGCTGCATTATCGTTTTCAGATGTTGGACTACCTATGCTATGAGCTAGCTTTATCCTATTTTCTTTTTTTATGCACCTTAGCGGTGAGCTGGTGTTGCTTAGGCACGCTGGCACTAGGTCTTGCATAACAGCATAGTGGTTATTCATACTTTTTAGACTAAGAGCCGCTCTTGGCACGTATGCCACCTTTGTGCAAGGGTTTTTAGCTGAGCAGCCAACTATGGGTGAGTTGATAAAATCAACATCAAGTATCACACCTTGATCGTCCGATCTTATGCTTTTGCCTGCTCTACTTTTTAATATCACATGGCCACCATGTGGGCAAACTACCACGTCATCTTCTATTATTGGATTAGCAAAGGCAGTGCCGCCAGCACTTACCGTGCTACTTTTCTTTTCTAAATTTAGCCTCTTATTTGCCTTCTCAAGCGACTCTTTGGTCTCTTTGTTTGTTGGTTTTAGATCTATGTTTAGGCTCTTGTTTAGTAAAGAGTAGTTTAGTATGCTAGCCTGTGAGTTTTTATAGCTAACACTTAGTCTTCCTTTGTCTTTTTCCTCATCTCTTGGCTGATGAGAGAAGCTTAGAGCATTAGAATTTGACTCTTCCCCATCCTCTTCTTTTTTAAAGTATAGTGGATAGTCCGATTGCTCTGTGGCGGTGTTTAATGGCATAGAGTTTAAAAAGACGTTTGGCGTATAAGACCTAATATCCTCTATATTTAGCCTATCTTCTATCTTATTATAAATTTCATCGCAGTCCACGACATCCTTATCGTTTAAAAATATATAAAGCTGCTTATTCTCAGTGTCAGCAAACGCCGTAGAGCTTGATCTATCTAGGCTAAATTTCTCTTTAGCCCCATTGTCTCTTATATAAATGCTAGTAAAGTTATCGCTAAACATAGCATTTTTAAACTGAGCCTTTTTGGCCTTTATAAACAAGCTATCTTTCTCTTTCTCTTTTGGCAAATAGCACTTTGTAAGATTTGAGCCGTAGGTGTAGGCTTTTGTGATATCAGTTTTATCTTTTATTAGCTCATTTTCATTATGTATAAATTCCAGTGGATACATCTTTTGCAGCGATCTTATCTGATTTAAAGGTATATTTGAACTATCGTCCATATCGTTTTTGTCTATTATCCTTGCATAAATTTGCTTATCTGCCAGATCCATCAGCATATCCACCAAGGTTACTTTACTTAGCTTATTTTCACTTTCGGCAGAGTATTTGTCTATTATCTCTTGATACTCCTCATCTCCAAGGCTCTCTAGTATGTGATAAAGCTCTCCCAAAATGATACTTATATAGTTTTGATTACCATCTTTTATATTTTCGTTTTTATCGCTGAGCTTGTATTTATTGCCCTCTATGTTGTCTACTAGTATGGCAGATAGCTTATCAAGATACGTTAGCGCATAGGATATGTCCTCACTTAGCGCCTTTTTCTTAGAATTTTTATATTCTTTTAAAAGGTAGTCATATAGATATATGGCATATATTATACTAGTCATATAGTGTGAGTTTTTATAGTAATTGCCGTCGAGTTGGCCTATATGAAGCAGATGAAGCCTAGGCGTATTTTTGTAGTTTATCCTATCATTTGGGGTAAGCCCTAGTTTATAGCCTAGATCAGCTATCACCGACACAGTAGGCTCTATGGCTCTATTAAAGTCATTGCCTATGTCAAATTCCTCGCAAGTCACAGTATTTTTTATAGTCTCGCAGTGATGTATCTCAAATGGTATGCGGTCTTTGTATATAGTTTTGCAACTAGCAGCACTCTCCTCTAGCAAGTTAGGGTCTAGCTCGTCTTTGTGCTCTTTGCACTCGCTTATTAGAGTATCAGTACTTTTTGAGCCGTTATATATCTTATCTACACATTTGTCTATGACCTTTCTGGTAAATCCAAAAAGATCAAGCAGCTTATGTACGCAAAATTTGATCAGCTTAACTATCAGCCTAACCACCCTAAATACAAAATGCAAAGCACTGATAGCAAGACCACCTATACCAGGGGCATTATATGTATAAAGCTCATCTACATTTAAACTCTTGTAAAACAAGCAACATACCTGAGATAGATGTCCACCAAGGCTGTGACCACATATACTTACGTTAAAGTTAGGCGTTTTCTCGTCACTACCACTATCCTCTCTGATAGCCTTTTTTATATCGCCTATCATCGTAAAGAGCGATATGATCTGAGGTAGTCCAGCAAATGCAGCTATAAACACGTCAGTAAGCACCAAGTCTTTTAAGAGCTCAGCACCGCCAACCTCCGTGCCCCTAAATGCTATGATATATCTTGGCTTGTCGCTACTCATAGTAGGCTCTGTATCCTTAAATATCGTGTAAGAAAAGCCAGATATTGCGGTATTTTGCTGATGAGATATCAGCTCATATCTATTTACAAATGTTTTTGTGCGGTGAGATAGGGAGGTTGGTTTATAAAACAGCTCCTGCTCGTTGGTCTTATGATCTATATATATAAAATTCTTTATATTGTTATCTATTTTTACCTTTTCCGGCTCAGCTTCACCTTCTTGAAGTGGTTTTTTTATCTCTTTATCCTTCATAAACCTAGCTTCTACACAAAGAGCATAGGCTGTCATTGATTCTGTTTCTGGGTTAATAAAACCTTGTTTTATATTATCAGCATAGACCCACCTAGGATTAGGCTTTTTAAGTATTTTATAGTTATAAAATTCATCTGACTTACTCCATTTTTCATTTTTATCTATAAATTCATAAAATGAGTAAGAAGCATCAGCCATATCAGCATGATCTTTTATATCAGAGATTATTTGTTTTACAGATTTATTTTTAGGGTTATTATTGCTATTTTCCACTATTTTTCCTTAACGAAAGTGTTTTTAGAGCTATCAAAGTAAAATACATTATTTCCACCTATATCAACTATGTATTTTTTGCTAAAACTAATACCAGCTCCTTCATCACCATATATTCCATAGCTTTTTTTAACAACATCATAATATAGTGATATTGATATAGGTATTATTTCGTCATTACTTATATAAAATTCTGATAAAAGCATGTGTGGTTTAAATTTGTTATAGTTTTCAAGCCCTATAAAACCCTTGATCTTATCTGCAAATTCTTTTGAAATTTTAGCTTTTTTGCCAGTTTCATTTTCGTAGGTTGTCCAGCGCGTATAGTATCGCTTGCCGTTAGATAGAACTCTATCTAAACTACGAAATTTCTCTCTAACCATATCTTCTATAAAAATTCCTTTGGCTGTAAAATAATCATCCTTCATACCATATTTTTTATAGACCATTTTTGCATATTCATCTTTTTTAAGCTGCCATTGTTTATATAACAAAGAATTTGTATTTTTAAATTCCTTATTAAGCTCATTTCTATAGTTGTCTTTATTTGCTTTCATATTTGTTTCTGATAGTTTTATTTCTTTTTCCCTTTTCTCTATCTCCTCAACAAATTTTTGATTAAATATATAAACCCCACCATATTTACTAGCTAAATTCTCTAGTTCAGAGTTACTTATCTTGTTGCTTGCTTGATTTGCAGAGCAAGCTATTAAAAATATGCTTGTTAGTAGTAGAAGTATAATGCCTATAAATTTCATCCTATATCCTTTTAGAAATTTTATTTTGCTTATTTTATTGTCATTATATTTATAATATTATTAATTTATTATGCTTTATTTGTAGATTGTTAAAATTTAGGCTTTTTAAGTATTTTATAGTTATAAAATTCATCTGACTTGCTACATTTTTCATTTTTGTCTATAAATTCATAAAATGAGTAAGAGGCGTCAACCATATCAGCATGATCTTTTATATCAGAGATTATTTGTTTTACAGATTTATTTTTAGGGTTGTTATTGCTATTTTCCACTATTTTTCCTTAACGAAAGTGTTTTTAGAGCTATCAAAGTAAAATACATTATCTCCTGCTATATTTATAAGTCTTTCTTTAGAAAAAGAAATACCTCTTCCTTCATCTCCATACAATCCATAGCTTTTTGAAACGTTGTAAAAATTTAGAGTTAGCCTAATGGGTATTGCTATATTGTCTTTGTCTATATAAAAATAACTCATATCAATGCTAGCACCAGCATTTTTGTAATTTTCTAGCCCTATAAAATTTTTAATCTTATCCGTAAATTCTTTTGAAATTTTAACTTTCTTGCCAGTTTCGTTTTCGTAGGTTGTCCAAAGAGTGTAGTATCGTTTGCCGTTAGATAGAGTTCGTGGCAACTGTTTATCAATGAGGGTTGTGTCTGTATTATATACTATTATAATCTTATCCCCTTGCTTTATTTTTCTAGGATTTGATCTTATCTTATCTCCAAGCGATTTGCTTAGCTCTTTTCTCTCCGCTTCTCTTTTCTCTATCTCTTCAACAAATTTTTGATTAAACACATAAACTCCACCATATTTACTAGCTAAATTCTCTAGTTCAGAGTTACTTATATTATTGCTTGCTTGATTTGCAGAGCAAGCTATTAAAAATATGCTTGTTAGTAGTATAAGTATAATTGCAACAAATTTCATCCTATATCCTTTTAGAAATTTTATTTTGCTTATTTTATTGTCGTAATATTTACGTTACGATTAATTACCTCGCTTTTAAATTTTAATCCTTAAGAAAAAGAATTAATATTAAGAGTAAAATAGGCTCTTTTAGGCGAAATTTCGCAAATGGCGTATCTGCCAAATATTGATAAAGAATTTCAATATTTTTTACTATCAAAATGAGCCAAATATTGAAAAAACTAAAGCATTTTTTTAAACTTGCTTTTAACTTTTTTGTTATAATATCCCATCAAAAATAAAAGGGATATTTTTTATCCGAATTAAGGTTTTAAATTTGAGAGTATATTTAGACAATAACGCCACAACGATGGTTGATCCAGAAGCTTTTGAACTTATGAAGCCGTTTTTTTGCGAAAAATACGGCAATCCAAACTCACTTCACAAATTTGGCTCAGAAACCCACCCAGCGCTAAGAACAGCGCTTGATCAGCTCTACGCCGGACTAAATGCAAAAGATAGCGATGACATCGTCGTTACCTCATGCGCAACCGAGAGCAACAACTGGGTCATAAAAGGCATCTACTTTGACAAAATAGCAACTGGCGAGAAAAAACGCATCGTCACCACCGCAGTCGAGCACCCAGCTATTTTAGCAACTTGTAAATTTCTAGAAAAGCATGGCGTGGATCTTACGGTTTTAGACGTAAATAGCGATGGTATCGTCACTCCAGAGCAGCTAAGAGCCGTCATGGACGAAAACGTCGCACTTGTCGCCATAATGAGCGCAAACAACGAAACTGGCATGATCTTTCCTATAAAAGAGCTTGCCAAAGTTGCCCACGAATACGGCGCATTATTTCACACTGACGCCGTGCAAGCAGTCGGCAAGATAAAGATAGACGTTCAAGACTTAGACGTTGATTTTCTAAGCTTTTCAGCACATAAATTTCACGGACCAAAGGGCGTTGGAGCGTTATTTATAAAAAATAGTATGCCACTAAGCAGTTTGCTTCACGGCGGCGAGCACATGGGCGGACGCAGAAGCGGTACGCTTGATGTACCAGGCATCGTTGGCATGGGCAAGGCGCTTGAACTAGCAAATAAATTTATGGATTACGAGCATTCGCACGTTCGTCGTTTGCGTGACAAACTTGAAGACGCGCTACTACAAATTCCTGACGTTAGCGTCGTTGGCAAAAAAGAGCAGCGCGTGCCAAACACCATCCTGGCATCTATCAAAGGCGTCGAGGGCGAGGCTATGCTTTGGGACCTAAACAGAGCTGGCATAGCGGCCTCTACTGGCTCAGCCTGTGCGAGCGAGACGCTAGAGAGCAATCCTATCATGGAGGCGATCGGAGCTGACAAAGAGCTAGCTCACACCGCACTTAGACTCTCACTTTCTAGGTTTAACACAGAAGAAGAGATCGACTATGCGATCGAGCAGATAACAAAGGCCGTAAATAGGCTAAGAGGCATATCAAGCACATTTGCATACGCCCCAGAGTGGCATAAGAGTGGATTATAAAATTTAAAGGAAAAACATGGCAAAAAATAACTTAATCGGCGGCTCTATCTGGGATGAATACTCAAAGGTAGTGCAAGATAGGATGAATAATCCTAAATTCATGGGCGAACTAACCGAAGAGGACGCCAAAAAAGCAAACGCAAAACTTATCATCGCTGACTTTGGCGCAGAGAGCTGCGGCGATGCGGTCAGGCTCTACTGGCTCGTTGATGAGAAAACAGACAAGATAATAGACGCTAAATTTAAAAGCTTTGGCTGTGGTACGGCTATAGCTAGCTCTGATACGATGGCTGAGCTTTGCATCGGCAAAACAGTCGATGAAGCAGTCAAGATAACAAATTTAGATGTCGAAAGAGCTATGCGTGACAACCCAGACACCCCAGCTGTGCCACCTCAAAAGATGCACTGCTCGGTTATGGCATACGACGTCATCAAGGCAGCTGCTGCAAGCTACAAGGGCATAGACCCAGAGCACTTTGAAGATGAGATCATCGTTTGTGAGTGCGCTAGAGTGAGCCTTGGCACGATCAAAGAGGTGATAAGACTAAACGACCTTCATACGGTTGAGGAGATCACACAATACACCAAAGCAGGCGCATTTTGTAAATCATGCGTTAGACCTGGCGGACACGAGAAAAAGGACTACTACCTTGTTGATATCTTACGCGATACTAGGGCTGAGATGGAGCAAGAGAGGCTAGAAGCTCAGGCAAATGCTCAAGCAAACAACACGCTTAGCGACGTTAGCTTTGAGAGCATGACGATGGTTGGCCAGCTAAAAGCGATCGAGTCGATCATCGATAAAGAGATCCGCCCGATGCTTATGATGGATGGCGGAAATTTAGAGATCATAGACATCAGAAACGATAATGGCGAAAATATCGACGTTTATATCCGCTATCTTGGCGCTTGCTCAGGCTGTTCAAGTGGCTCGACCGGCACGCTTTATGCGATAGAAAATGTCTTACAAGAGAGCCTAAGCCCAAAAATCAGGGTCATGCCTATATAAATTTATCGAACGGCTTCTTTTGGAGCTGTTCGCCTCTACTAAATTAAATTTACCACCTAGACAATCTGAATTTAACCAAGCTCAAATTTAGCCTTTTAAAAATTTCAAAATTTCACTTCTAGTCTGCGCCAAATCGCCCACAAATTTCTTCTCAAACTGCGAGCGGTTAAAGGTTCTCTGACGCTTAGCAAGCTGGGCTGTGTGCGTGGCGATAAGCGTTTCTAGCTCACTTTTTGAAATTTCACCCTCCAAAAACTGCTTGCACTCTTTTAGACCTATCGATTTTAGTGGCTTTGGCTCGCTTTTATACTTGTCAAATAAAAACTTCGCCTCATCTATCAAGCCCTCATCTAGCATATTTTTCGTCCGCTTTGCGATGCGAGCTCTAAGCTCCTCTTTATCCCACAAAATTTCAAATATCGCAAGCTCTTTTATGACGCTCTCTTTGGTATTTTGCTTTAGCCAGATGCTTGGGATTTTGCCGCTAAATTTATAAATTTGATACCATTTTTCGAGGCGGTAAGAGTCGTTTTGGCTAAATTTACTTGCAAACTCAGGGTCGTTTTGTAAAGCTAGCTCGTAAATTTCTTCGTTGCTTAAATTTAGCTCGCATTTTGGCACGTCTGGCGCAAGACCGCTAAGCATCGCCTTTAGATAAAAGCCACTGCCTCCTGTGATGATGAGCGGGCAGCCTTGTGAGTGCGCAAATTCCTTTGCATTTTTGTAAATTTCAAAAAATGCCCCAACGCTAAAATCCTCATCAGGATAAATTTCATCCACCCCAAAGTGCCTCACAGCTGCTAGCTGCCAGGGCTTTGGCTTTGCGCTGGCGATATCTATCTCTTTATAAAGCGCAAGCGAGTCAAGGCTTAAAATGACGCCGCCAAATTCCTTTGCTAGCTCAAAGGCTAGGTCGCTCTTGCCGCTTGCTGTGGTACCAATTAGTGCTAGCTCGCCAAACAAACTTAGCCCTCATAAAGTGAGCTAAATAGCAAAATTTCATCACTTTGCTCGTTACTTTTGCCCTCTTTTAAAAGATCAGCCAAAACGCCTGCAAAGTGCGGTGCAAAGCTTAGTTCGTTTAGCCCGTACGCTTGGTTATAGAGTAAATTCTCATATGTCTCGTCGCGTCCGATCGCTGGTTTGTCGTTTGAGCTAAGAAGCACGAAATTTGCTCTAAAACTAGGCTCTTTTAGCTCGCTTATGCCAAGGTGTCTTTTTAGCTCGTTTAAAAATGCGTTGATCTTCTCTGTTTTAACGAGCGTATCGATCGCGCCCACTTGTAAATTTGTGATGATAGTGACGCCATTTTTGGTTGGATAAATTTTGGCAAACATATCATTTAAAATTATCGGTTTTTTAGGGATCTGACCCTCACTTAGCACAAGATCGATCGTGTAAAATTTAGCCAAAATGGCACTTAAATTTGTCCCAAACTTGCTTGAAAGCTCCAAATTTCTACTAGCCACAACAAAACTATCAGCCTCGTACTCGCCAGTCCTGCCAACAGCCTTTTGCACGGCTTGCCCCTGCGTTTTTAGCTCATAAATTTCATCGTTTATAAACTGCACTCCAAGCTCGTTTAGCTCGCTAATAAGCGCCTTTTTTAGCTCAGCTGTGTCGATGCTTGCGTTTTTGCTTAAATTTAGCGCCCCTTTTATGTTTTTATTTATTAGACCAAAATTTGCTAGCTCACTATCCACGCTTAAAATTTCTTGCTCGCTATCAGCGACCCTTGTCTCATCAAGCCTCTTTTTAAAGCTCTCATCCTCGCTAAAGATGAGATAAACGCCGCTCTCATCAAAATTTACCTGCGGATATTTTTCGTTTAGCTCTCTTAAAATTTCAAAGCTCTTTTGTCCAAATTTTTTAAACAAAACTCTCATCTTTTTGTCGTGAGCCTTTGTTGATTTAAGCGTGAAATTTGCCATCCATGCTCTAAAGTTTTCATTTAAGCAAAGCGCTATATCTAGCTCGCTTTTTTTGCTAACCAGCCCCAAAAACGAGCTAGATATCGCTCCATCTCTTGCAAGCGCTGGGGTGTTAAATGGGGTTAAAATTCCGCTTTCAAACTCATCTTTTTGGCTACTAATAACTAAAATTTCCTCGCCCTTTTTAGCTAGCTCAAGCGCCGTAAATAACGCACTAAAACCATCTCCAATAATCGCTATTTTACTCATCATAACCCTTCATTTTAAATTACTCTCGCAATGATAATATAAATTTAGATTTAAAGCAAAATGGTGTAAAATCAGACACTTTTTAAAAATATGGAAATTTATATGATCAAAAAGCTAAAAGATATCGCAGAACTCATCGTTTTTAAGCACTCGGTTTTTGCCCTGCCATTTATCTTTGTGGCGATGATAGTTGCGAGCAAGATAGAAAATGGCTCAGCTTGGTTTGGCTTTAAACTGCTTATTTTAGGCACTCTTTGCGCAGTCAGCGCTAGAAATTTTGCCATGGCGTTTAACAGATACCAAGACGAGGACATCGACAAGCTAAACCCACGAACTGCAAGCCGTCCAAGCGTAGATGGACGCATCGGCAAGGGCAATATGCAGCTTTTCATCACAGCAAACGCGCTTATATTTATCATCTGCGCTTATTTTGTAAATTCGCTCGCATTTTGGCTAAGCTTCCCCATCCTTGCCGTGCTTGGCGGATACTCGCTATTTAAGCGATTTAGCGAGCTAGCGCACTTGGTGCTAGGCCTTAGTCTTGGACTTGCTCCTATCGCTGGCGTGGTCGCAGTAAGCGCTGATATACCGCTTTGGAGCGTGCTACTTTGCCTTGGTGTGACATTTTGGGTGGCTGGATTTGACCTGCTCTACTCGCTTCAAGATATTAAATTTGACCAAGAAAACAAGCTCTTTAGCATACCAGCCATTTATGGCGACAAGGCGACACTGTTTTTATCAGCCATTTTTCACGCTCTAGCTTTTATACTTTGGCTACTTTTTGCTTGGGCGGCTGGACTTGGAGCGATGGCATTTTTTGGCATTGTGGTAAGTGGCGTGATCTTATTTTTCGAGCACAGGATCGTAAGGCGCGACTTTAGCAAGATAGATCGGGCGTTTTTCACGCTAAATGGCTACTTGGGAATTTTATTTTTCATCTTTGTTTGGATCAGTGTATTATGAGCGAAGTAAGGCTTTTTAAAGCGCCTCTTAGCATGGTTTATGAGTGCGACAGAAGTGGAGATGAGAAATTTTTAAGAGAATTTAACTCTATCTTGCCAGGTGACGAAGATGCACTTGGCGCGTGGCTAAAGCGAGCCAAATCACGCGGCGAGACTAAAGAGAGCGACCAAGTCTTGCTAACGCTTGTTATCGAGCTTCATAGAAAGATCGATGCGCTTAGTGATTATATAAAAAATGAACACAAGCAGTATCTGCCACTAAAAGAGAGCGCAGATATCGATGAGATCGGCTTTACGCATATAAAAATAAGCGAAGATAAATTTAAAAAAGATGAAATTTACTACGCAAGGATCGCGATGCCTATCTTTCCAAAGAGAAATTTGAGCCTTTATCTAAGGGCGGAGGATGAGAGGCTAGCAAAGATAGAGAACATGCACGAAGAGGACGAGGCCGACTGGAACGCTTACGTGACGGCTAGAGAGCGTGTGATGATAAGAGAGCTTAGGGCAAATTCGTAAAGGAAAAATATGGAAATTTACATTTTTTTAGGTTTTGGCATCGTTTTAGCGATAATAATAGCTTTGATATTTATAAAAGATAGCGAGACAAATAAGAAATTTGCAAGGTATGAGCGTGCCATAGAGAGCACCATACAAGAAAACTACAATCTCAAAAAACAGCTAGCCGCACTTGCAAGCTTTAAGCCTGATGATGACGAGCAGCTAAAAGATGTAAAAGATGAGCTAAAAGAGCAGATAAACGAGCAGATAAATGAAAAAATCGTGCCGATAATCCGCGCCATAAAGAGCATAGAGCGAGTGATCGATGACTTTGCAAACGAGCAAAAAGATAGGATGTTTAACCTCGAGGAGCGAACAAGAGATATCAATAAAATCGCCCCAAGCGTCATCAACGAAGAAGAGCAGATATTAAAGATGTTTAAAGATGGCAAAAGTGCAGCCATGATCGCTAAAGATCTTCACGTGGGTATGGGGAGAGTTGAATTTGTGCTTAAATTTCATAAATTAGCCTAAATTTGGGCTAATTTTAAAAGACAAAACTACTCTTAAACTACAAAAATTAGCTTAAATTTTTATTTAAATTTAAATCTTTTAACATATAATTGAAAATTAAAAAGCTCTAACCAAGCTTAAAAAAGGTGCTTTATGCTAATAGATAAATATGGTCGGGTTGTTGATTATTTAAGAATTTCCGTGACGCAGCGCTGCAATTTTAGATGTAGATATTGCATGCCTACGACGCCATTTAGTTGGACACCAAAAGAGAATTTACTGACATTTGAAGAGCTATTTTTATTTGTCAAAGTAGCTATCGACGAGGGTGTGAAAAAGATCAGGATCACAGGCGGCGAGCCACTCGTGCGCAAGGATCTGGACGTCTTTATAAAGATGATAAGCGATTACAAGCCAGACATCGATCTAGCGCTTACGACAAATGGCTTTATGCTGCCACACTTTGCCAAAAGGCTAAAAGACGCTGGTCTAAAGCGCATAAATATGTCACTTGATACGCTAAATGAGCAAAAGGCTAAATTTATCGCTCAAAAGAGCGTCTTACACGAGGTTTTGGCTGGCTTTGAAGCAGCACTTGATGCTGGGCTAAAGGTCAAGATAAACACGGTCGCTCTAAAAGGCTTTAACGACGATGAACTCGTAAATTTGCTTGAGTTTGCTAAATTTAGAAACTCTCAGATCAGATTTATCGAATATATGGAAAACTCGCACGCCAAAGAGGATCTAAAAGGGCTAAAAAGCGATGAAATTTTAAATATCATCTCGCAAAAATATAATGTCACAAAAGATGAAAAGTTACCAAACGCACCTGCGTCTATTTATAGGCTTGATGACGGCTATAAATTTGGCATCATTGACCCACATAAACACGACTTTTGCGAGAGTTGCAACCGCATCAGACTAAGTGCTGAGGGGCTTTTGATACCTTGCCTTTACTTTGAAGATGCGCTAAGTATCAAAAAAGCAGTTGCAAATGGCGACGTCGTCGCAGCAAGCGAGATCTTAAGGCAAGTACTTGCTAACAAGCCAAAAGAGAACAAATGGGCTCTAGGAGCTGAAAATGAAACCTCTTCAAGGGCCTTTTACCAAACTGGTGGTTGATGAGCAAAGAGCTAGAATTAGTTGAGGCATTTTTAAGCATCCAAGGCGAGGGCGCTTATCAGGGCAGGCTCGCTGTGTTTTTACGCTTTTTGGGCTGCAACCTAAACTGCTCTGGCTTTGGCGTAAAGACAAGGTCTTTAAAAACAGGCGAAGAGCTTTTGGGATGCGATAGCATAAGAGCCGTTTTTAAGGGACATTTTCACCACAAAAGATATAGCGCAGATGAAATTTTAAGCCTAGTTGATGGGCTTTGTAAAGGCTTAGAGCAAAAGCCGATCATCGTTTTAACAGGCGGCGAGCCACTCATCTGGCATCAAAATGAAAATTTCATAAATTTGGTAAGAAATTTGCTTATAAATTACGAGGTGCATTTTGAGACAAATGGCACGATCTTGGTTGATTTTGATAAATTTGAAATTTATAAAAACTGCCATTTTGCACTTGGCGTAAAGCTAGCAAATAGCGGAGTTAGCGAGCAAAAACGCATAAATTTAGATGCCATCTTGGCTATCAAAAATAACGCAAAAAGCAGCTTTTTAAAATTTGTCCTCTCGCGCTTTGATAAAAGCGAGCTGGAGGAAATTTTATATATAAAAAATAGAGCAAATTTGCCAGTTTGGTGCATGGCGATGGGCGCAAATGAGGACGAGCTAAGCAAAAATGCTCTAAAAACAGCGCAGTTTGCCATAAAGCATGGATTTAACTACTCAGAGCGTATCCACATCAGGCTTTGGGGCGACAAAGAGGGTGTTTGATGATTATTAGAAAACTTTTTAGATTTGAAAATGCACATATCGTGAGATTTTGTAGCTCAAAGCGCTGCAGGACGAGCATCCACGGTCACAGCTACGTAGCAGAAATTTTACTTAGCTCAAATTTTCTTGATAACGCTGGCATGGTCTATGACTTTGGGCTGATGAAGCAAAACATAAAGACGATCATCGATAGCTTTGACCACGCCACGACCATATATTCAGGCGATAGCGACGAATACAAAAACGACCTTAAAAAGCACTCTGCAAGGTGGATCGAGATCCCGCTAAATCCCAGCGCAGAGCAGTTTTGCCGTATATTTTTTGTCATGATCGAGCGGATACTTGAGCTTAGCGTGATGAACAACGGCGAGCGCGAAGTAAAGCTTCACAGCGTCATCGTGCACGAGACCGACACTGGCTATGCGCAGTGCTTCAAAGAGGACGTAACAAACCCACAAATGGGTGAGATAAGGCTTAGTGATATCAAATTTTCAGAGGCCATTATAGACGAGTGGGAAGATAAAAATTTGCTTGAAAAGATGATAAATAAGATAAAAATAGAAAATCCAAAGGACGTTTAATGAAAAAATTTATAACCTCTTTTTTGCTTATAGCTAGCGTATTTTTGGGATGTGGAGATAAAGAAGAGGCCAAAAGTGACGTTAGTGAGCCAGTCCCTAGTGATGTTACGATAGCTCAGCCTGATGCGAATGTAACTATCGACGAGCAGCTGCCACCTGAGCCGGTCGTCGAAGAAAACGAGCCTCCTAAAGATAAAAAATGAACGAACACTTAAGCTCGCTTTATGCTTATACTTTGCCATTTCACGTGACATTTTTTTATGCGCTACTTGCTTTAGCGGCGCTTTATCTAGCGCTTACTCAGTTTGGAGTGAGAACTAAAAATTACGTGCTTCGTATAAGGTATTTTTTGCCTATTTATCATATGTTGCTTAGCTTTTTGGTGCTAACTGGGCTTATTTTGTGGGCATATTATAGTTACGAGCCAAAATTTAATGCCATAAAAATGCTTCTTATCTTAATAGTCTTAATCGCACTTAGCGCCGTTGGATACAAAAGACTAAAGAGATATGCCGTTGCTGGCGAGCTAGAGAAATTTAAAAAATTTGCCCTTATTAAAGGCATTTGCGACATTATTTTGATCATCATTGCAGGGATTTAGATGAAATTTTTATATGATAAAAACGCTGGCGAAGAGCGCTTAAAAATAGTAAATGAGGCCTTTTTGCACCTAAAAGCTAGAAGGGTTGAGACAGGTGAGCGCATAAGTGTTAGAAATTTACGTGACGGCAAAGAGTACATCTACGAGATCGATGAGATAGAGCGCAGAAGTGCGAATTTAAGCCTCGTATTTGCCAGCCTAAACTGCGAAAACAAATTTGACTTTACCATCGCTTGGGCGGTAGTTGATCCAAAGACGATCGAAAAGGCGCTGCCATTTTTAAATGAGCTTGGCGTTGGCAAGATCGCCTTTGTCTATACTAAATTTTCTCAAGCAAATTTCAAGATCGACCTTGAAAAGCTAAACTACATAAACGCACTTTCATGCGAGCAGTGCGGGAGAACGTCGCTAATAGAGTTTGAAATTTATAAAAATTTAGACGAGCTAATGAGCGTTTATAAAAATATTTCAGCTATAAATTTTGGCGGTAAAAATTTAAATGAAAAAAGAGATGATGAGATATTAATAATCGGTCCAGAGGGCGGATTTAGCGAGGATGAGACGGCTAAATTTAAAAATATCTACGGCCTAAATACAAAAAATATCTTAAGATCACAGACCGCAGTCATTTCTTTAGCGGCAAAATTTCTTGCCTGATTTATTTGATTTTTAGATTAGTTTTTATATAATCAGCAACTTTTAAGGTAACAAATAGCCCAAAATAATAAAGGAAAGATGATGAAAAAAGAGATCCATCCAGAATATGTAGAGTGCACCGTAACTTGCGCGTGTGGCAACACTTTTAAGACAAAGTCAAACAAAAGCGAAATCAGAATTGACATTTGCGACAAGTGCCACCCGTTTTTCACAGGCAGCGAAAAGATAGTTGATAGCGCTGGCCGTGTTGAAAAATTTAAGAAAAAATACGCTCAAAAATAAGCCTTGCTCTACTTTGTTCCTACTCCAATAGGAAATTTAGAAGATATCTCGCTTCGTGCGATCAAAATTTTGCGTGAATGCGAGATAGCTATCTGCGAAGATACAAGAGTTTGCAAAAGCCTTGTAAATCTACTAAACGAACGCTTTGACGCAAATATAAATATCTCAAATTTTATCCCGCTTCACACCCACAACGAAGATGAATTTTTTGCAAATTTAAGTGATGAAATTTTAAGCAAAAATATAGCTTACATGAGTGACGCTGGCATGCCAGGTATAAGCGATCCAGGCGTTAGCCTAGTAAGATACGCTCAAAAAAATGATATCAAATATGAAATTTTAAGCGGAGCAAACGCTGCACTTTTAAGCTTAGTCGCCAGCGGACTTTGCGATAAAGAGTTTGTTTTTTTAGGCTTTTTACCAAATACTGGCAGAGAGAGAGCTTTAGCTATACAAAATGCTTTAAATTTAGCCTATCCAGCTGTGATCTATGAAAGCCCAAAACGCATATTAAGCTTAGTGCAAAGCATCGCAAATTTAGAACCAGAGAGAGAAATTTTTGCTATAAAAGAGGCCACCAAAAAATTTGAGACTAAATTTAAAGGTACAGCCAAAAATTTAGCCCAAATTTTAGAAAAGGCAAATTTAAACGGCGAATGGGCTGTTGTCATCTCAAAAAGTGCAAATGCGTCCATTCAAAACATCACAAAAGATGAGATCATCTCGCTTGACATAGCCCCAAAAGCAAAGGCAAAACTGCTTAGCAAAATAACTGGCAAGGACGTCAAAAAGATCTACGACGAGCTCATAAAAGCATAAATTTAAAAGCTCAAATTTTGCTAAAAAGTTTCAAAAATTCACTCAAATTTAGAAGCAAAATAAGTTAAATTTTACTTGACTTTAGCTACCATAAGCAACCATGATAATATACGGAAAACAGCTATTTTTACATATTTTGAACAAGCGCCCACAGATCCTAGAAGAGATCTATCTCTCAAAAGAGTGTGATAAAAAACTCTTCTCTAAAATTTGTGGTACTGGCAAGAAGATCATCCGCGTGGATAATCAAAAAGCTCAGTCGATGGCGCATGGCGGCAACCATCAAGGCTTTTTAGCAAGCGTTAGCGAGTTTGAGTTTTCAGACTTTAGTGAGCTCAAAAAGCTAAATTTCATCGCCGTGCTTTATGGCATAAGTGACGTCGGAAACATCGGTGCCATCGCTAGAAGCGCCTATGCTCTAGGCTGCGAAGGACTTGTCATCGTTACAAAAAGTGTAAATATGCAAGGCGTTTTAAGGTCAAGTAGCGGTGCTGCTTACGAGATACCAATAGCGATCTTTGAAGATGGACTTAGCCTGCTAAACGAGCTAAAACAGTGTGGTTTTAAGCTCTACGCGACGGCAAGCAACGGCAAAAATATAAAAGAGATGAAATTTGCTGGCAAAAGGGCTTTGGTGATGGGCTCAGAGGGCGAAGGCATACCGCAAAAAGCTCTAGCAAAGTGCGATGAGTGCGTCGGTATCAAGCTAAAAGATGGCTGGGACTCCCTAAATGTAAGTGCAGCTTTTGCGATAATTTGTGATAGGATGATAGATGAATGAATTAGAAAATTTAAAAGAGATAGGCATAAAAGAAATTTCGCGTAAAACGCACATTGAACCCACTTTTTTACAATACATTTTTGACAAAAATTTTGAAAAATTATCACGCTTAAACATGAGAGGCTATGCCAAAATTTTACAGCGTGAGTACGGTGTCGATCTTAGCGAACTTCTCGCTGAATACGACGCTTTCATGCAAGAAAATATGCCTGATGAGAGCAAAAAAACAAAAGTTAGCCCAAAAATTTCTTCTTACACGCCTGAAGATGTCTCTATCCAAAGGCAAAGCAGTGGTGGCGGGGCTGGATTTTTCTTCTGGATCATCATTTTAGCTATCATCGCTGGCGGCGCTTACTACTTTGACGCTTACAAATATGTCCAAAATTTCATAGCAAGCTTAAATGAAGACAACACAAGCGTGAGCTACTCGCAATCAAGTATCGTCAATGAAGTGAAGAAAAATATAATCGACACAAACGTAACGATCTCTCAAAACACTCCAAAGATCGATGCAAACGCTTCAAGCGTGAAAATTTCAGCTCCAGCTGAGCAAAACGTGACTGTAAGTCCTGCTAGTGTTGATCAAAATGCCCTAAAACCTAGCATGGCAGCCCAACCAGCTCCAAAAGTAGAGCAAAACGTGACAAAGCCACTAAATGAAGCGATCATCACACCAAAACAACGCGTTTGGATAGGCATCATCAACCTTGAAAATGGACAAAAAACATCAAGCGACACAAGCAAAAGTGTCAATATAAATTTAGACCAAAGACAGCTAGTCGTTTGCGGAAATGGCAACATCGAGCTTAAGATCGGCGATAAAGTGACAAGATATAACCCAAGCCGTCCAGCTAGATTTTTAGTAGAAAATGGCGATATGAAATTTTTAACTTATGACGAGTTTGTCGAGATGAATAAGGGTAAATCTTGGTAAAAAAACTAGCCATATTTCTTCTTTTTAGCGTTTTTTCATACGCTTTTGATCTAAATAGCAGCGCAAATGCACTAAGCAGCGGAAAAGATCTGCAAATTTCTTTAGAAAATTTAGACACTAACGGCTCGCTAAACGTCGGCGAGCTAGTCTCAAGGCTAAAGCAAAGCTCAAACTACGATGCTCTCTCATTTAGCTCAAATAGCTTAAATTTAAAATTTATAAGCACGCAAAAAGTCCCCTCAGCTCTATTTGTAAAATCGATAAATTTAGCTCTTGAAGATGCAAATATAAGCGTGGCAAGAGTAAATTCTCTAAAAAATGGCAGTGAAATTTCTTATGGGATTTTAGCTCTAAAAAGTGGCGGCATAGATCCAAATTTACTAAATTTCACGCTTAGTAAAAGTGGCTTTAAGATCATGGGATTTGATAGGCTTGATGGAAATTTAGCGCTTTATTTGGACGCTAAAAATATGAGCCTTGATGCGTCAAAAGTAAATTTTAACGAAGAGAGCCCGCTTGTAAAGAGTGGCGGCGTCTATATCGTCGACGTGGCAGGCGCAAGTAGCCTAAATATCATCTCAAACGAGCCAAACAAATGGGTGCCACTTGTTAGAATTTATGATAAAAATTTAAACCAAATCGATCTAAAAAGAGAAAACGAGATAAAAACTAACTACACCATAAATTTAGCTAATGACGCAAAATATGCGTTAATTAGCGATAATAACGACATAACTAACATTAAAAACGAGATAATTATCAAGCTTATAAAATAGGAGCAAACAGTGTTTGATGAGATAAGATTTAATACAATTGAGCGTTTGCCAAACTACGTTTTTGCCGAAGTAAATGCTATAAAAATGGCAGCACGCAGAGCTGGCGAGGACATCATCGACTTTTCTATGGGCAACCCAGAGGGCAGAACACCGCAGCACATCGTCGATAAACTATGCGAAAGCGCACAAAAAGACAAGACCCACGGCTACTCAGCCAGTGCTGGAATTTATAAGCTCCGCCTTGCCATTTGCAACTGGTATAAGCGCAAATACGGCGTAAATTTAGACCCAGAAACTGAAGCAGTAGCCACAATGGGCAGCAAAGAGGGCTTTGTGCATCTTGCTCAAGCCATAATAAACCCAGGCGACGTGGCTATCGTGCCTGATCCTGCATATCCGATACACACGCAAGCGTTTTTATTTGCTGGCGGAAGCGTCGCAAAGATGCCACTTCACTACAATGATAAATTTGAGCTAGACGAGAATAAATTTTTTGAAAACTTAATCCAGACGATACACGCAAGCTCACCAAAGCCAAAATATGTAGTCGTAAATTTCCCTCACAATCCAACGACCGTGACCGTACAAAAGAGCTTTTACGAGCGCCTTGTAAGCATCGCAAAGCAAGAGAGATTTTACATCATCTCAGATATCGCCTACGCCGATCTTACATTTGATGGCTACAAAACTCCAAGCATCTTTGAAGTAGAAGGCGCAAAAGATGTCGCAGTCGAGTGCTATACTCTTTCAAAAAGCTACAACATGGCTGGCTGGAGAGTTGGCTTCATGTGTGGAAACAAGAGGCTTTGTGCCGCACTTAAAAAGATAAAATCATGGGTTGATTACGGTATGTTTACGCCGATACAAGTATCAGCCACAGTCGCGCTTGACGGCGATCAAAGCTGCGTTGAAGAGATACGCCAAATTTATGAAAAAAGAAGAGATGTGATGATAGAGGCCTTTGCTCAGGCTGGTTGGGAGCTTAAAAAGCCAAATGCCAGCATGTTTATCTGGGCGAAACTTCCACCAAAGGTGAGCCACTTAGGCAGTCTTGAGTTTTCAAAGCAGCTTCTTACAAAGGCTTCAGTTGCTGTTAGTCCGGGCATTGGTTTTGGCGAGGGCGGAAACGACTATGTGCGCTTAGCTCTTATCGAAAATGAAAATAGGATAAGACAAGCAGCAAGAAATATAAAAAAATATTTGAAAGAATTTGAATGAATGTAGCGATATTGGGCGTTGGAACCGTTGGTGAGTCGGTTGCGAAAATTTTACTAAAAAACAAAAAGCTAATCGCAGCAAGATGTGGCGAAGAGATAGTGCCAGTCATCGGTGTGGTTAGAAATTTAAATAAAAAAAGAGACGCTGGCATCCCTTTGACTGACGATATAAATAGCGTCATAAACCGCGATGATATCGACGTTTTTGTCGAGCTTATGGGCGGTGTTGAAGAGCCTTTTAGAGTGGTGAGCGAAATTTTAAAGCGCAAAAAAGCGGTCGTCACTGCAAACAAGGCGCTTCTTGCCTATCACAGATATGCTTTGCAAAATTTAGCCAAAAACACGCCATTTGGCTTTGAAGCAAGCGTAGCTGGCGGTATACCGATCATCAGAGCCTTAAGAGAGGGGCTTAGCGCCAACCACATCTTAAGCATAAATGGCATACTAAATGGCACCAGCAACTACATCCTAACCTCGATGATGAATGAGGGCTCAAATTTCAAAGACGCGCTTAAAAAAGCACAAGAGCTTGGATACGCTGAGGCCGATCCTACCTTTGACGTGGGTGGCTTTGACACGGCTCACAAGCTTCTCATCCTTGCTAGCATCGCATACGGCGTGCACGGCGATCCAGAGGATATCTTGATCGAGGGGATACAAGGCATCACGCCAGAGGATATATTTTTCGCAAAAGATTTTGAATACTCAATAAAACTTCTAGCCATAGCCAAAAAAAGCGAGGGCAAGGTCGAGCTACGCGTGCATCCAGCGCTTGTACCGCAAAATAAAATGATAGCAAAGGCAAGCGGCGTGACAAATGCGATCAGCGTCGTTGGCGAGGTCGTTGGCGAGACTATGTATTATGGGCCTGGAGCTGGCGGCGACGCGACAGCAAGCGCGGTAATTAGCGATCTCATCGACATCGCAAGAGATAGCAAGTCGCCGATGCTTGGATACAAAGCGCCATTTGAGCTAAACACCTTAGAGCTTCTTGATCGCGACAGGATAAAGACGAAGTATTACTTTAGGCTAAAAGTCGAAGACAAAATGGGCGTGCTAGCAAAGATAACAAATTTAATGAGCGAAAACAATCTTTCAATCGATAGCTTGCTGCAAAAGCCAAAAGATGAGAGCGAGTATGCCGTGCTATTTTTCACGACGCACACGAGCTTGGAGGCTGATGCGAAGCGAACGATGGAGCTTTTAAAAGAGCAAGAGTATATAAAAGAAGAGCCATTTATGATGAGGATCGAGGAGTAGTTTGGGGCTAAAAGAATACCTCTTTGGTAAGAGCTCCGAAGATAGGGCTTGCGAGTTTTTGCGTAAGCTTGGTTTTGTCATTTTGGAGAGAAATTTTCACTCTAAATTTGGCGAGATCGACATCATCGCACTAAGTAGCGATAAAATTTTACATTTTATTGAAGTAAAAGCAACTAGCGGAGGATACGAAGCCCAGTATCGCCTAGACAAGGCAAAATATATGAAAATTTTAAAAACTATAAATTTTTATATGATGAAAAATGAGCCAAACAGGGACTTTCAGCTCGATCTGCTAGTTGTGAAAAACGAAGGCTTTGAGTTGATAGAAAATATTAGTTTATAATAAAATTTATTATTTAGCTAAAATTTAAATTTGATTTTGTATAATTGCCACATCTTGAAAATAAGGAGAACAAATGGGAAAATACATCGAACTCACAAAAGAAAATTTTGATGTAACAAAAGAAGGCGTTGCTCTAGTAGATTTCTGGGCTCCATGGTGCGGACCTTGCCGTATGCTAGCTCCAGTGATCGAAGAGCTTGCTGAAGACTTCGAGGGCAAAGCGAAAATTTGCAAGGTAAATACTGATGAAGAGCAAGATCTTGCAGTTGAGTTTGGCATCAGATCGATCCCAACATTGCTATTTTTCAAAAATGGCGAGCTAGTTGAGCAAATGGTCGGTGCGCAGTCAAAACAAGCCCTAACTGACAAACTAAATTCGCTTCTTTAATGAGCGAAAAAAGAAGAGGAAGTCTGCTTCCTCTTACCTATATATTTGGTTCATTTTTTGGTGCAGCTATGATAGCGGCTGCATTTGCGTATAGCAACTATCGTTTTTCACAATATAAATTTGTTGATTTTGCGAAGCTAGTTTTTTACGAAAAAAGCGAAATTTTCACTCCAAAAGAGCCAAAATACACGCTTTTAATCTTCAGTTCAAATCAATCAAAATTAGACGAAATTTTACCAACCAAAAATGAAACAGTTGTGGCGATCGATATCTTTCAAAAAAGATATGAGTCAAACTCAACACTAAAATACATAAGCTCAGATATAAATACGGTCCTAGAGCTTATGCGAAATTTAAGCATCACGAAGCTACCTAGCAGTGTTGAGATAGTTCATCAAAGGGGCGAAATTTACAAACAAAATTCGTCCATAAATGTTTTAGAATAAAGGAAATTTATGCTTGATTTAGCGATCATCGGAGGCGGTCCAGCAGGACTAAGCGCCGGACTTTACGCCACTAGAGGCGGATTAAAAAATGTTGTAATGTTTGAAAAAGGCGAGCCTGGCGGTCAGATCACCTCTAGCTCAGAGATAGAAAACTACCCAGGCCAAAAAGCCCCTGGCGAGAGCGGTTTTGACTTTATGAGCACTTGGTGGAAGCAGTGCAGCGCATTTGGACTAGTTCATAAGTGGGCAAACGTCGTTGGCGTTAGAAAAAATAGTGACGGCAGCTTTGAAATTTTACTTGAAGGCGGCAAGAGCGAGCAGGCAAAGGCTGTCATCGTAGCGACTGGCTCAACCCCAAGACGTGCTGGCTTTAAAGGCGAGGACGAGTTCTTTGGCAAAGGCGTTAGCACATGCGCAACATGCGATGGCTTCTTTTACAAAAACAAAGAGGTAGCCGTCCTTGGTGGTGGCGACACAGCTGTTGAAGAGGCACTTTATCTAGCAAATATCTGCTCAAAAGTTTATCTTGTGCATAGACGTGACGAGTTTAGAGCAGCGCCAACAACCGTTGAAAAAGCTAGAAAAAATGAGAAGATCGAGTTTATAACAAGTGCGACTGTAAAAGAGGCGCTTGGCGATAAGATGGGTCTAACAAAGATCGTGCTTGATACCAAAAATGGCGAGCGCGTGCTTGATGTGCCGGGCATTTTCACCTTTGTCGGACTAAATGTAAATAACGAAATTTTAAAAGATGAAAACGGCAAATTTATCTGCGAAATGGCTGATGGCGGACAGGTAAAGACTAACCTTAAAATGCAAACTAGCCTAAAAGGGCTCTTTGTGGCAGGCGACATCAGAGAGGACGCTCCAAAGCAAGTCATCGTAGCAGCAGGTGACGGCGCTGTGGCTGCACTTAGCGCTATGAGCTACATAGAAAGCTTGCATTAATACTCAAATTTAGCCAAATTTTTTGGCTAAATTTCTCTTTCAAAATAAACCTTTTAGCAAAAATTTACATTTTAAAAGTGCTTGATTTTTTAGGCTTATCAGAACATTTTTTCAAAAATTGCATTAAGAAAATAACTCTAGGGTAGAACATAACCTCTTTTGCATAAAATAGGCAAAAAGTATGCTCTAATATAATCAATATCCATTTTTCTGATCGCAGCAGTTACCACAATGATAATTTTTTATTAAATTCTTGCCTAAAGTAGCTCTTTTTCAAAAGCCATTTCGTAATCTCTCTATAATAAATTTTATGTTAAATTTCAACCAAAAATCAAAGGATAAATTTTGGTAAAAATAGGACTTTACGGCGCTAGCGGAAAGATGGCTCAAAGCATTATCTCTTGTTTAAAAGATGAAAAAGACGCCACTTTAAGCGTCGCTTTTAGCCAAAAAAATGAGGTTGAAAATTTAAGCAGTGAGCTTTTGACAAACGACTTTGCTAAATTTTTTGAAGCGTGCGACGTCATCATCGACTTTAGCCAAAAAGAGGCGACCGTAGCACTGCTAAACTACGCTAGGACCAACCCAAAACCACTAGTTATCGGCACGACTGGGCTAAATGACGACGAGAAAAACTTACTTCATCTAGCATCAGGCACTATGCCAATACTCTACGCAACAAACATGAGTCTAGGCGTAGCAGTGTTAAACCGCATAGCAAGGATAGCTTCGAAAGTTTTAAGAGAATTTGATATCGAGATCGTCGAGCAGCACCACAGACACAAAAAGGACGCTCCAAGCGGTACTGCGATGACCTTGGCTGGCTGCGTGGCAGAGGCAAGGGATCTAAATTTAAAAGATGTTTTAGTAACTGGACGAGCTGGCATGGTGGGCGCAAGAAGCAAAGATGAGATCGCGGTTATGGCGCTTCGTGGAGGCGACGTGGTCGGTCGTCACACGGTTGGCTTTTACAATGACGGCGAATTTATCGAGTTAAACCACACCGCAACTAGCAGAGCGACCTTTTCAAAAGGTGCGATCAAGGCTGCCATCTGGCTAAAAGATCAAAGCAGCGGTCTTTACTCAATAGATGATAGTTTGGGGCTTGATGATTAAATTTAGCCTTGATGACGCGCAGAGCTACAAGCTAGAATTTGGCGATAAATTCTACCTGCCAAAGCGCGAAAAGCGCCAAAATTTAAGAGCTGACGAGTTTGATTTGAGATGATGAAATTTAGTTTTAGCGTATTTGGATTGTTATAAATGGTGCAAATAACGAAGAATGTGCCAAATTTTGGATAACACGCCACTTACAAAAAGTGTTTAGGCGTTAAAAGTGAGATCAAATTTAACTGTAAAGATGAAATTTAAAAAGATGAAAAGAGGATAAAAGATGTGTGCGATAGTTGGTATCATAAATTCTAAAGATGCGGCGAAAACGGCGTATTATGCGCTATTTTCTATGCAACACCGCGGTCAAGAGGCAAGTGGCATCAGCGTCTGTAACGACGGCGAAATTTCCACTCACAAGGGCAACGGTCTAGTCACTGAGGTCTTTAATGAGGAGATCTTGAGCTCTCTAAAAGGCGACATGGCGATCGGCCACAATCGCTACGCAACAGCTGGCAAAAACTCAGGCCGTGACGCCCAGCCAATAGCCGCCAACTACGCCCTAGGTCAAATTTCGATCGTTCACAACGGAAATTTGGTCAATAAAGACGAGGTTAGAGACGAACTCATCAAAGATGGCGCGATATTTCAGACAAATATGGACACCGAAAACATTATCCACCTCATCGCAAGAAACCACGACGAACACTTGCAAGACCGCATCATCGCAGCACTTGACAAGATAAAAGGTGCTTACTGCTTGCTCGTGCAGTCACGCCACAAGACTTTTGCCATCAGAGACCGCTGGGGTGTTAGGCCGCTAAGCCTTGGCAGGCTAAAGGACGGCGGATATATCGTAGCTAGCGAGACTTGCGCGTTTGATCTTGTGGGAGCAACATTTATAAGAGATGTTAGACCTGGCGAGATGATAGTTTTTGAGCATGGCAAAAGCGAGTTTCAAAGCTTGCAGATTTTCGAGCCAGAGCCTAGAATTTGCGCCTTTGAGTACATCTACTTTGCGCGCCCAGATAGCGTGATAGAGGGCAAAAGCGTCTATGAAGTGAGAAAAAAGATGGGCGAGGTGCTTGCTAGAAAGAGCAAGATAAAGGCTGACTTTGTAGTGCCAGTGCCAGATAGTGGCGTGCCAGCGGCTCTTGGATACGCAAATGAGAGCAAGATCCCATTTGAGCTAGCCATCACCAGAAATCACTATGTGGGCAGAACCTTTATCGAGCCAAGTCAAGAGATGAGAAATTTAAAGGTCAAACTAAAGCTAAACCCTATGTCGAGCGTGCTAGCTGGTAAAAGCATCGTAGTGATCGATGACAGCATCGTTCGTGGAACCACTTCTAAAAAGGTGGTCGATCTCTTAAGACACGCAGGGGCGAAAGAAATTCACTTCAGAGTTGCGTGCCCTGAGCTCAAGTATCCTGAGCGATACGGCATAGACACACCAAGCTTTGAGGAGCTAATAAGCGCCAAAAAAAGCGTCGAAGAGGTCAGAGAGTACATCGGAGCTGACAGTTTGGAGTTTTTAAGCATTGATGAGCTTAAAGAGAGTATCGGCAATGAGAGAAAATACTCGCTTGTTAGCTTTGATGGTGATTATTTTATAAAATGAGAAATTTAGTAGTTTTACTGCTTGGGGTGCTCTTTTTTGTGGGCTGCTCGCAAAAGACGCCTAGTAAAAAGGATGAAATTTCCATCATGGTGAGCTACTTTGAGCTAAATGGCAAAAAGCAGCAACTACTCATAAAGAGCATGCCAAATTTGGCTGATAAAAATGCCAGTATGCCATTTTTTGGCATGATAAATTTTCTTGATCAAAACAAAACGACAAGTGCCTACTCTCTTATAAAAGGCCTTATAAACGTCATTGAAGCAGATAATGCCTCTATAAATTTAAACAAAGCTAGTGACGTTTTGGCTCTTAAAAAATCTAGCGAGATAAGGTTTTATGAGATAAGGCCTGATGTGGTTGAGAGTGTTAAATTTAGATCACCAAATGGCGTTTGTGGCGAGTTTTTGGCTCAAAAGCCAGTTTTTGTAAATGCGAACACCAACTACTACTTAAGAGACGATAGCTTTTTTGCAAGTTTAATTGATGCAAAATTTGTTTATAAAAAGGGTGCAAAGATACTAAAAAAGGAGTTTGCTTATAGCATATCTGAGCCCAAAATCCTAGAAGAAGCTAAAGAATTTACACAAAAATCAAACCAGCTTTTCTTAAACGATATGCAAAAGCTTGGCAGACTGCTTGACATGCTCTGCACATTTTAGCAAGCACTTACACGCTAAATTTATACTTTTTCATGGGCCAGCACCCTTTTAAAATTTATTTTAAGTACGGGGGGGGGTAGAATGCCTTTTTAAATCAAAAAGGAGATATCAAGATGAAAAAGCAAATTTTAGCTTCAGTATTAGCCAGCGTGTTAGCCACAAGTAGCGTATATGCTTGGGGCTTTGGGAGTAGTAGAGAAAAGCCAAATTATGATTATAGCGCTGATAAAAAGCTTATAGAAATAAATACTAGACCGATTAGCACTGATAATGCGAAATATTGGTGTTTTGATAAAGGCAATGATTTAGGTTGTCTTTCGCTAGAAAAATTAGAAGCTTTAGAGAGTAAAGACCTTAAAAAAGTTGTAAAATTCTACGAAAAAACCATTCCAGAATACTGCTACGATAAAAAATTTGCTCCAGCATGCAATATACCAGCTATTGATTTAATTAAATATAAAATAGTTTATTTTTCAAAAAGAAGTGATGATTACACAAAAATAAAAAATCAAGAATTTGATTATGCAAAAGTCCTTTCTGAGTCAAAAGCAGACGTAAAAATGCTTGAATATGGCTGCAATGAACTAAAAAGTGCCTATATATGTAGAGATCTACGCGATATGTATAAATATTTAGGTAACAAAGAAAAGACAAAAGAGTATAACGACAAAATGAAAAATGGTGATGAGAAGTGGAATTCGGTTCTTTATGATTATAAGCACATGCGATATATCCACGGTGGTTATTCAAGCTGGTTGCTTTTAGAAAAGATAAAGTAATTAAATAAAGTATTTTCTTTCGCTTTAGCTGACTTGTAAATTTCACTGCATTTCAAGTCAGCTATTTTAAATTTAAAGCTAAATTTAGCCCCCCCTGCTCTTTTAAATTTATCCTAAAGCATCTCTATAAATGCCTCGAGCCTTGTCTTGATCTGCCCAGCGTCGCTTGTAGAAAAGTCCGTCTCAAGCGCCATATAAGGCGTATCTACGTCGTTGCACGCCCTTTTTATATTGGTAGTTTCTACGTTATAGGTGTGACAGGCTTGCAGCACAACGTCGATCACGCCGTCCGCCTTATACTCTTTTATCATCTCTTGAAGCACATTTTCTCTATCTTTATTTGGCGACATGATCGAGCAAGGTATCGCCATGTAGCGCTTTGCTATGGCGCTAATTGGATCGTCATTTTCATCGACAAGGTTGCTAAAATTTTTAGTGCCAGTGCAGTTTTCGTAAGCTACCACGACGCCACCTGCCTCTTCTATGGCTGGCACGATCTTATCATAGACCCCGCCGCTTGGACAGCCTGTGATGATGATGCGTTTGGCGTCCTTATGCACGGGTGAAATTTTATCTCTCACGCACTCTTTTAGCTTACTTACGATGATCTCAAGGTCGCTTATCTGCTCCTCTTTGTCAAAGATAAAGCCATTTCCATATAGCAGTGCGTGTAGCTCTTTGCCGTTCATCGGTGGCGGTGTTAGCTTCATGAAATTTTGAATTTCCCCCATTAGCTCGCGCTCTTTGTTAAATAGCCTGATAGAGCTTCTAAGCTCCTCATCGCTTACGCTCACGCCAAATTTAGCCTCCAAACGCTCTTTTAGCTCCCTGACCTCATCTTGCCAAATCTCCAAGCTCTTTTGGCTCTTGAAATGCGGCAAATGCATGACATGCACATCTTTAAATTCGCCCATTAGCTCATACATCTTCTTCTTGCCGTCGCATGTCGTCTCACCGATAACGATATCAGAATTTCGCACAAATGGGCACTTATTCGCTTTTGCAAAGCCGTAGCTTGCTTTTATGAGCGGACAGAGGTTTTTAGGCAGGTACTTTTCGCCCTCGACCACGGCGTTATCGCCAGTTGCGCAGACGCTCACACTATAAGCGTTTGCTGCGTGGATGACCTCCCTTGGCGTGTAGGTGCAAAAGATAGCCGCGATCTTTTGGCCGCTATTTTTGACTGCTTCGACGTTTTGGGCTAAATTTTTCTTAGCGCCATCATAGGTAGCGAAAATTTCGCTCAAACTCATACTCTCATTTATCGCCATTTTCTCTCCTTAAATTTCTTATCCCTGCAAGGCTAGCGCCTATCGCACCGCAGTAGATCGCATCTTCGTGCGTGCTGACGCTAGCTTGCAAGCACACTTCTAAATTTTCTCTCACATACTCGCTCTTACTAAAGCCGCCGCTTAAGAAATAGCTCGTATTTGCCTGTTTTTTGACCAAATTTGAAATTTTATTTATAGCTGAGACGATCACCGCTTTTGCGATATTTTCTCGTGATACGTTTTGAGCGATGAGACTTATGATCTCAGACTCCGCAAAGACCGTGCACATCGAGCTTATGGATATATCTTTGTCGCTATTTTTAGCAAGGCGTGTAAGCTCATCAAACCTAACTCCAAGGCGGTTTGACATCACTTCAAGAAATTTACCAGTGCCAGCTGAACACTTGTCATTCATCGTAAAGTCCGTCACTGAGCCATTTTCAAGCTTGATGGCCTTCGTATCTTGTCCGCCCACGTCTATAACTGTGCAGTCGCTTTTGCAAAAGTAGTGCGCCCCAAGCGCGTGACAGGTGATCTCTGTAAGGGTTTTATCAGCGTATGGCACCGAAACTCTGCCGTAACCTGTCGCAGTAAAATATAGCTCGCCAAGGTTTAAAGATAAAACTCGCTCTTTTATAAGCATGGCCGTATCTGCGCTGCTCCAGCCAGTTGGGAGTAAAAACAGCTCCTTTATCTCGCCGCTACTTGCCTCTATGACGGCAACTTTTGCAGAAGTTGAGCCTATATCAATACCGATTGAGTGCATTTTGTATCCAAAAAAGGTCTTTCTAAAACTTAGAACTGGCGTGATTTTACTCACTTTAAGACAAATTTGTCAATAAATAAGACTAAATTTAGAGCTAGATTAGTTTTAAAGCTATTTAAAAGGAAATTTAGTAATATACACACGATTTTGTCACAAAGGATAAAGATGAAAAATGTTTTAAAATTTAGTGCAGCTCTAGTGATCGCAGCGCTTTTTGCAGGGTGCGCAAGCGAGAGCTCAAGAGTGGTCGAAACTCCAAAAGTAGCAAGCTATGGCTCAGTCTATAACGGCAAAAAGGTCTCAGTTTCTATTGGCCGCTTTAATAATCAATCAAACTACGGTAATGGCGTTTTTAGTGATAACGAGGATAGACTTGGCAACCAAGCTCAAAGCATCCTAATCACAAATTTACAGCAAAGCGGTAGATTTTCAGTGCTTGAGAGATCAAATATGTCAGTCCTCAAACAAGAGAGCGAGCTAAGCAAAGAGACTCAAAATTTAAAAGGCTCAAGATACGTCATAACTGGCGATGTGACCGAATTTGGCCGCAAAACAACAGGCGATCACCAGCTATTTGGCATACTTGGCAAAGGCAAAAAGCAAACCGCCTACTCAAAGGTAAATTTAAACGTTGTCGATACCAAAACAGCTGAGGTCGTCTATTCAGTTAGTGGCGCTGGCGAATACACCCTCTCAAACAGAGAAATAATCGGCTTTGGCGGCACCGCTGGATACGACTCTACGCTAAATGGCAAGGTGCTAAGCCTAGCGATAGTTGAAGCGGTAAATAACCTAGTAAATGGCATAGAAAGCGGAGCATGGCAAGTAAAATAAAGCTTGCCTGCCTTGGCGCTCTTGCGCTCTTAGTTGCAGGGTGCAGCAACGCAAGTGGTCCAAGGTCGCTTTACTACTGGGACGGCACATATAGTAGCTCGCTATATAGCTATCTAAACGAAGATGGCGACGCAACCGAGCAAATTTCACGATTAGAAAATTTAGTGCAAAACTCAACCAAAAGGGGCTACAAGGTTGCGCCAGGGCTATACGCACACCTTGGACTTTTATACTTAAATAATGGGAATTTAGGCGCTGCAAATGCAAATTTTGACAAAGAAGTAGAGAATTTCCCAGAGTCAAGGGAGTATATAAATTTCATAAAAGGCTCTAAAAATTTAACCCCAAAAAAGCAGAGCAAAAAAGAGGGAGCGAAAGATGAAAAATAGCCTGAAATTTATAGCTGTGACGCTTCTTGCGATATTTTTTGCGGGTTGTTCTTTCAAAGAGCCTGAGCCATACGACTACTCAGCCTTTTTGCAAAAAAAGCCACGCTCCATCCTAGTGCTCATGCCAACAAACGATAGCACCGAAGTAAGCGGCTCAGCAGCCGTTCTAGCTAACTCAGTAGCCCCACTTAGCGAGGCTGGATACTATGTATTTCCAGTGGCTCTTGTAAATGATACATTTAAGCAAAATGGCATAACCGAGCCAAGCGAGATCGCAGCCGTGCCACTGAATAAGCTTGATAAAATTTTTCACGCCGATAGCGTGCTTTACATCAACATAAAAGACTATGGCACGAGCTACGTCGTGGTCTCAAGCTCGACAAAGGTAGTGCTTGAAGCAAAGCTAGTCGATATAAAAAGTGGCGCGACGCTCTGGCAAGGCGAGGCAGCAGCTGCAGAGGATAGCGGCAGCGGGCAAAACAGCCTGCTTGGCATGCTAGTCTCGGCCGTCATCACGCAGGTAGCAAACACCATCTCAGACAGATCATACGACCTAGCAGTAAGAGCTGATGCCTACCTCTTTTCTAGAAACTGCCACGACTGCATACTTTATGGGCCATACTCGCCTCACTACGGCAAAGACGCCCAGCTACATAAAGATAGATAAATTTAATGTCCAGCCATCAACTTGGAGTGCTTCTTACGCTAGTTGGTGGCGTACTTTGGGGATTTAGCGGAGTTTGTGGGCAGTATCTCTTCTCGCAAGGCATTAGCGCTGATTTTCTAGTGCCTTATAGGCTCTTGCTAGCTGGCGCTTTTATCGTGCTCTACTACGCTTTTAAGGCTCCAAAGGCCGTTTTTGCGCCAGTTACTGACGTAAAACTGATGACCGAGCTTCTCACATACGCCCTGCTTGGACTTATGATGACGCAGTATGCTTACTTTTACTCGATCGAGCTCTCAAACGCCGCAGTTGCGACCGTCATTCAATACACCGCGCCAGTTCTCATCCTAGCCATCATCTGCCTAAAAGAGAGGCGAGCGCCAAGACCGCTTGAAATTTTGGCTCTGCTTTGCGCGATGCTTGGGGTCTTTTTCTTGGCCACGCACGCGCAAATTTCAGCCCTTGTCATCTCGCCAGAAGCGCTATTTTGGTGCTTAGTAAGTGCTGTTTGCGTCTGCGTTTATAACCTAGCTCCCGCAAGGCTAAATGCCAAATACTCAGTCGCGCTCACGCTTGGCTGGGGCATGGTGATAGGTGGCGTGGTGCTTTGCCTTTATATTAGAGTGTGGGAGTTTGCGGGGCTTAGTGGCACGGCACAGTGGCTGGCATTTCTCGCCGTCATCACGCTTGGCACGATATTTGCATTTAGCCTTTATATGACTGGAGTTAAGCTCATAGGCGCCTCAAAGGCCAGCATGATAGCCTGCATAGAGCCACTAAGTGCCGCATTTTTTGGCTACTTTTGGCTTGGGACAAAGTTTGTCTTTTGGGACTTTTTAGGCTTTGCTCTCATCATATCATGCATATTTTTACTTTCAAAGAAGAGAGATGATATACCTAGCGCAAACTGACACGACGGCTGGCTTTTTAAGCAAAGACTACAAAGAGATAAACCACGCTAAAATGCGAAGCGAGGGCAAACCTTGCCTCATCACGACGGCTAAATTTAGCGTTTTACGTGAGCTTGCTAGAGCGCCAAAAAAGTATAAAAATTTCATCCGCCACTCAAGAAAAACGACATTTTTATATCCAAATTTAAAGGCGATCAGGGTCGTAAAAGAGTGCGAGCATGAGAAATTTTTAAGCAAATTTGACTGGCTCTACTCAAGCAGCGCAAACAAAAATGGTATGAAATTTGATGAAACTTGGGCTAGAAGTGTGGCTGATGAAGTTGTTGATGAGCACTTTTTTGAAGATATGCCATCAAAAATTTATAAAATTTCAAAGAGCAGACTAAAAAAGATCCGCTAGTTAAATTTGCGCCATGCACTTTTCTTAAATTTAGGTGGTTTTTGTAGTTTGAAATGATAAATTTGCTAAATTTCACAGCTAACAAGAGCGGTTTTAAAAGCTAGTTTTTTAGACAAGGTCTAAATTTAATCTACTAATTATATAAATTTAATTTACAAATATCCAAACTAAATTTAGCCCTTCACTTGCTATAAACCTCACCCTAGACTATATTTTGAAATTTAAAGTCTGCCAGATGCTTTAGCCAAGCACTGGCTGATATAAATTTGAGCCAATATCTAAAGTTGCCCACTAAGACCAAATTTAAGTCATTCAGGCTCTGCCAACTCGCATAAATTTACAAATTTAGAGCAAGAAAGGACTAAATTTCATTAAATTTAGCTCATTTGTGCGGGTAAAGTAGCTATTCGACGCAACACAACTACAACTACGCAAGAAAAATCAGTCAAGCCACAAATTTAAAATTTTAGCCACTATCAAAATTTAGATGCAGAGATAGTCAAATAAGCAAATTTAACAGCCTTCAAAACCTAAATTTAGCCGTTTTGCAAATTCAGTCACCACAGCTAGTTGCTTTTTCACGGGCAAAAATAGTCTTTGTAAAACGCAAACTACTCTATAAATTTCTCGTGACTACATCAGATCAGACAAATTTACTTATCAAGCATAAATTTACAAATTTGAAGCGCCAGAACCCAAAAAAACAGTCTTTCTAAATTTAAAGCAGCCAAGCCCTAAATTTGGCTAAATTTAGCCCACTCCACTTGGCATAAATAGATAAATTTACAAGCTGATTATTAAATTTGGTTTTTGGATTAAATTTTACTTGCTAGCCCCTTTGGCTGGCACCAAAGGGAATTTACTAGCAAATTTTGATTATAGTTTTGCTTTTCTTTTGCGCTCTGTTGGGTCTAAATAGCGCTTGCGAACGCGGATATTTATAGGCGTAACCTCGACTAGCTCGTCATCCTCGATCCACTCTAGCGCGCGCTCAAGGCTTAGCTTTCTAGGCGGTACTAGCTTGATCGCATCGTCACTACCGCTTGCACGCACGTTCGTTAGGTTTTTGCCTTTTATTGGATTTACATCAAGGTCGTTTGGACGGCTGTGCTCGCCGATGATCATGCCCACATAGACTTTTGCCTGCGGATCAAGAAATAGCACGCCACGATCTTGCAAGTTAAATAGCGAATAAGCAAGCGTTACGCCGTTTTCCATAGAAACTAGTGCGCCGTTTGTTCTGTGCTCGACGGTGCCGCTTAGTGGCCTAAACTCCAAAAAGCTGTGGTTCATAACGCCCTCGCCTTTTGTATCAGTCAAAAACTGGCTTCTAAAGCCGATAAGGCCGCGAGCTGGGATCTCAAATTCTATCCTTGTTTGGCCGTCGCCTGTTGGGTTCATAGAGACCATTTCAGCTTTTCTTTTGCCAAGTTTTTCTATGACTGTGCCTGTCGTATCATCAGGCGCGTCGATCACTAAAAGCTCGTATGGCTCGCATTTTACGCCGTTTATCTCTTTTACGATGACCTCAGGTCTGCCAAGTAAAAACTCATAGCCCTCGCGGCGCATATTTTCAGCCAAAATGGTGATCTGAAGCTCACCACGACCGCTTACTTTAAATTTGCCCTCGCCGATGTTTTCATACTTCATCGCGATATTTGTCTTCATCTCGTTTGCAAGGCGCTCATCGATCTTATTTGATGTGACGTGTTTGCCCTCAGTGCCTGCAAGTGGGCCATCATTTACAGAAAATACAACGCTAAGTGTTGGCTCTTCGATATGAAGAGGATCAAGCGGATGAGGGTTGTTTGGATCAACGACGCTATCGCCAACGTCAAGCGCGTCAAAGCCAGCGATCGCTACAATGTCGCCAGTGCCAGCCTCGTTTATATCGATCCTGTCAAGTCCCATAAAGCCAATGAGTTTTGAAATTCTACCAGTTGTCTTCGTGCCATCAGCCTTTGCAAGCATAACATTTTGGTTTTTAGCTATCTTGCCGTTAAAAATCCTCGCAATGCCGATCTTGCCGACGTAGTTGTCATAATCAAGCGTGAAAACTTGAAGCTGAAGTGGGTTCTCGTCGCTACCACTTGGAGCTGGTACGTGAGCTAGGATAGTCTCGAAAAGTGGCTGCATATCTTTGTTTTCATCGCTTAGTTTTAGCTTTGCGTAGCCATTTTTAGCAGCGGCATAAACTACTGGAAATTCTAGCTGCTCATCATTTGCGTCAAGTGCGACAAAAAGGTCAAAAATTTCATTTATAACGCGGTCTGGATCGCCTGCAGGTTTGTCTATCTTATTTACGACGACGATTGGGCGAAGTCCAAGAGATAGCGCCTTTTTGACGACGAATTTAGTTTGTGGCATAACACCTTCTTGCGCATCGACAAGTAGTAAAACGCCATCAACCATCTTAAGAACACGCTCAACCTCGCCACCAAAGTCAGCGTGGCCCGGGGTGTCGATGATGTTGATCTTTGTATCTTTGTAGCGAATGGCGGTGTTTTTAGAAAGGATCGTGATGCCACGCTCTCTTTCGATGTCGTTGCTATCCATTACACGCTCGCCAAGGTTTTGATGCTCGTTAAATGTTCCTGACTGCTTCAAAAGCTCATCAACCATTGTTGTTTTACCGTGGTCGACGTGCGCGATGACGGCTATATTTCGTATCTTTTCCAAATTTTTCTCCGTTTATTAGTTTGATATTTTTCGCTTTATCAGTTTTAAAATAGGGGCAGATTATAGCCAAATTTTTATAAATTTTAAGCTGATATCAAGAAATTAATTTTTGGAATAGATTTTGCATGTAAGCGTTAAGTTTTTAAATTTAAAGGGATTAAATGCAAGCTTACACAGCGAAAAACAACGTAGATTTGCTAGCTCCAGCGGCTACTAAAAAGCCTGCGGCTGCGAAGAAGTCTCAAAACAACGGCGAGTTTTTGTCGATGGTTTTGGATGCGGCTGCGAGCAAGGCAAATAGCGGTCAAAAGATCACCGAAAAGGATGTCAAAGAGATAGTAAAAACTGTTGATATCCAAAAAGAGACGATAGAAAAGGCGCAAAACGAAAGCGTGGCAAAAATTTCAGCCGCACTTGAAGAAAATTTGGACGAAGATACAAAAAATGAGCTCTATGAAAATGCAAATTTCATGCAGCTTTTGCAAGTTTTAGAAATTCTAAATGGCAATGAAAAAGTAAGCAAATTTCCAAATTTCAGCGACAAAATAGCAAATTTCTTAAGTGTGCCCCAAAACGTCGAAGAGCTTAGCAACGTTAAAAGCGTTGGCGATCTTATCGACCTTGCTAAGAAATTTGACCTTGGCCTTGAAAATATAGAAATTTCAAACGAAGATGTGCCAAAACTAAACGATATGTTTAAAAATTTGGGCAAGCAGGAATTTTTCACGCCGATAAAGACTGAGGACAAGCCTTTTTACCTAAAAGAGCTAAAAAACGAAGTCGAGCAAACTATCATCAAAAACGAGCCAAAAGAGGTCGTAAAGCTTGATACTTTGCTAAAAGAGGTGGTGGCAAATCCAACAAATGAAGTTAAAAATTTAGTCAAAGAAGAGCCTAAAAAACTAGATGATAGTGAAGTAAAGCTTGATGATGAGCTAGTGGATGTTGAGCCAGAGGAGCAGCCAAAAGAGCCAAAAGTAAAGGTAAATTTACACGAGCAAAAGGCGCAAAAAGCCCCAACTCTTGAGTCGCTACTCTTTCCAGAAAGAGAGCAGATGAGCGAGACTGAGCCAAGCGAGGAGACCTTTAGCAGCGATAATAAATCAGAGCTAAATCAAATGGTAAAAGACATCGCAAATAGCGCTAAACACCAGCTTCAGACAAAGGCGGAGATAAAGGAGACGCTTAGTAATTTCTCTTCTACGCTAAAAGAGCAGGTGCAAAACTACAAAGCACCGATCACTCGCTTTAACATCACACTTAACCCACTAAATTTAGGCGAAGTCGAGATCACGATGGTTAATCGCGGCAATAATTTGCATGTAAATTTTAACTCTACAACGGCTACGATGAACCTCTTTTTACAAAACCAAGCTGAGTTTAAAAACAGCCTTGTAAATATGGGATTTACCGAGCTTGAGATGAATTTCTCAGATCAAAACCAAAGACAAGAAAAAAGAGAACAAGCAAAGAACAAATATAGCTCAAATCAAAGCGACGAGAGCGAAAACGCTCAAGCGGAACAAAGCTTGCTTGAGCTAGTAATACCAAGATATATTTAGGAGAGATTATGGCTTCAGTTTCAGATATAACTACACAAACAACGCAACAAAAAAATGCCGAGAAAAAGGCTAACTCTAGAATAGACGCGGCAAAAGGCACAGGCACAAACCCAAATTCACAGCTTGACAAAGATGCATTTATGAAGCTACTTTTAACCGAGCTTCAGCACCAAGACCCAACAAGCCCTATGGATACTGAAAAGATGCTAACGCAAACTAGCCAGCTAGCATCAGTCGAGATGCAAGAAAATACAAACAAAGCGATGAAAGAGCTAGTAAATCAGCTAAAATCAAACGCAAACGCCTACGCTATCTCAGCCCTTGGCAAGATGGTCTCAACTGGCTCAAATGCAGTCACACTAACAGATGAGAAAAAAGATGCAAAATTTGCGCTTTACTTTAAGACAGATCTTGCAAATGGCAAAATCGAGGTCAAAAACGCAAATGGTCAAGTCGTAAGGACAACCGATCTAAGCGAGACAAATGCAGGCGTTCATAACCTAGCTTGGGACGGCAAAGACGCGTCTGGCAACCAAGTGCCAAATGGCTCATATACTATCTCAGCGACTTACACTGGCAAAGATGGCAAAGAGTATAAAACGCAAGTAGGCAACTACCCAGTCGAGGCGGTGAAATTTGTAGATGGCAAGGCTATGATGAAGGTAGCTGGCGAATACGTTTCAATGGATAAAGTATCTGAATATTACGAGGGCTAAAAGCCATGATGAGAGGTTTTTACAACGGGGTTAGCGGCATCAAGACGCAAAGCTTTGGCATGGATGTTTGGTCAAATAACATCTCAAACATAAATAATGTCGGCTTCAAAGCTTCAATCCCTGAGTTTAAAAATTTAATAAACCAAAACCTAGTCTCAGCAGGAAGTGGCCCAACTAGCGATCAAGTGGGGCTTGGAGCTACCAAACAAACGACTGCACTTGATATGTCAAATGGTAGCTTTCAAAGCACTGATAACAACTTTGACCTTGCTATAGGCGGAGATGGCTTCTTTGGCGTTGTTGATAAGACAGGCAAAAACTACTACACAAGAACAGGCACTTTTGACATAGACGCGGCTGGAAATTTAGTAGATACTAGGGGAAATTTACTCCTTGGCACGCTTGCAAATTTCACTCCGACCACGCCAAGCGCAACCGCTCTTAAAAAATATGGTCAAACCTCAAGCGCCCCACAAGCTTACACGGTCTCGCAAGAGGAGCTAAGTCTTGGCGATCCTGGCTCACAAAAGGGCATAACACTGCCTCATTTTTTATTTATGCCAGCTGAGGCTACTACAAACATCAGCCTAAAAGGCAATCTAAACTCAACCCGCATAACAGATAAAAAAACAACAGCCCTTGATGCTAGCGAATACGCCTACACGCTTGATAATACAAACAAGACGATCTCACTAAACGGGCAGATCCCGCTAAGCACCACATCACTTGGCGCAAAAGCTGGCGACAGCGTGGTCGTAAAAGTAAAAGATGGCGATGGTAAATTTAGCGAGTTTTCAACCACGCTCGAGGGTGATGGCACTTGGCAGATAAACGACAAGAGCCTTAAATTTATGGATTTTGCAAATTTAGAGGTAAATGCTGAAGTCACCTCGCTCGTTGAAGTGCCAAACAAAGAAAAACTAACCTCTGATATCTACAACGCAGACGGCACAAAGAGCTTGGTCACTATAAATTTAACCAAGCAGATCCCACAAGCTGGCGACCAGACTATCTGGGACGCGGTGGCAACGATAACTGACGCTAGCGGAGCCGTGCAAAATACCGCAATGGGCTCGCTTACATTTAATGGCAGCGGCAGGCTTGTGGCAAATACACTAACAAGCGTTGGCGGCGTAAATTTAAACTTCGAAGGCGACGGCGATGCGGACGTTTATAACGGCATGACAAGCTCAGCAAACGCTAGAAAAGATTTCAACATAAAAAGAGATGGCTACGCTGAGGGGCTACTTTCAAAGTATAGCGTCGATGATCGTGGCAACATCATGGCAAATTTTGACAACACTCGAGCATTCCCCGTGGCAAAAGTGGCGCTTTATCACTTTATAAATGACCAAGGCGTGGCAAAGGTTGGCGATAATCTCTATGAAGCCACAGCCAACTCTGGCGAGCCATTTTTTTACAAAAACAAAGCTGGCGAGACCGTTTATGGGGCGAAAATTTTAGCAAACAAGCTTGAGATGAGTAACGTCGATCTTGGTCAAGCACTAAGCGAGGTGATCGTCACGCAAAAGGCCTACGAAGCGAGTGCAAAAAGCATCACAACAAGCGATGAGATGATACAAACTGCTATCCAGATGAAGAAATAATCCTTAAAGTAAATTTGGGCGAGTAATCGCCCTATTTTTATAACTTTAAATTTACTTTATCTCTTTCAAATCCCCTAAAATACTCACTTTTCTCTAAATATAGCAATATAATTTTAAGCGTGCTGGTTATAAAATTCATTTAATTTATTTTTTAAAGGATTGTCAAATGAAAATGCTATTTTTAGCCCCAGTGCTAGCATGTAGTCTTGCCTTTGGTGCTGATGTGATCGCAAAAGATGCGAACATAACACTTGATGGCAAGATGATCGGTAAGATCGAGATTTTAACGCCAGTTGAAGTCTTAGAAAAAGGCGATAAAACGAGCAAGATCAAGGTTAGTGGCGTCGTGTCGGCAAACTACTTAGCTCAGCTTCAAAGAAGCGTAGAAGATCCTGAAGTTTTTGTAGCTTTTGATAACGAGAGCGAGGCAAATTTTAAAAAAGTAAAAGATCTTGAAGATGACTACGGCGAGGTTTGGTACCAAGCTGATGGCGTTTATGAAGTGCCAAATGACGCACTTGGTGGCAACCAAAAAGAGCTTTACGCAAAGGCTAAGAAAATTTATGAAGAGACCTGCTCTGCTTGTCACAGGCTGCACGAACCAAACAGCTTTACAGCGGCGCAGTGGCCAGCAAATTTACAAGGCATGGTAGACGCGAAATTTGTCGCACTTGACGAAACCGACCTAAATTTAGTGCTTAAATACTTACAACACAATGCCAAAAAAGTAAAATAAATTTTCATAAGGGAGAAAATATGAAAAGACGAGATTTTATAAAATTTTCTGCACTTGCTGCCACAGCAGCGCAAGCAAACAAGATAGAGGGCGTGACTAAGACCATTTTTGACCAAAACAAAACCTTTGGCGCAAATAGATTTGGGCTATTTTGGGCAAATACCAACTCAAACCAAATCGTCTCTGTTGATCCATTTGAGGGTGATAAATTCCCAAATACCATGAACAACAGCTTGCCAGACCTCATCCAAAACGAAAGCCGCGTGCTCTATCCATACGTGAGAAAGAGCTACCTAAAGGCAAAAGGCGCAGCAAAGAGCGAGCTTCGTGGCAAAGAGGAATTTGTGCGCGTTAGCTGGGAGACAGCACTTGATCTAGCAGCAAAAGCCTTAAAAGAAAATTTCGACAAATATGGCCCTGAGAGCATCTACGGTGAGTGCTACTGGTGGGGCGGCAGCGGTAAGATCAGCTGGGGCAGGACTGTTGGTCACAGGATGCTAAAAGTGCTTGGCGGATACGTCGAAGAGAGTGGCGATTATTCAACTGGAGCTGGCCTTGTTATCATGCTTCACGTCCTAGGCAACAGCGCCGTTTATGATGCTCCGACAAAGTGGGAGGCTATCGCTAAAAACGCTAAAAATGTTGTATTTTGGGGCACTGACCCACTTGTAACTGATCAAATTTCATGGCAGCCACCAACACATGATGGCTATCTTGGCATCAAAAAGATAAAAGAGGCAGGCATAAAAACTTATAGCGTTTGCGTCTTTAAAAACGACACCACAAGATACCTTGACTCTGAAGCTATCATCGTTCGTCCAAATACCGACGTAGCAATGATGCTTGGCATGTGCCACTATCTATATGAAAACAAGCTTTATGACGAGGAATTTATCAAAAAATACACAGTTGGCTTTAATAAATTTAAAGACTACCTGCTTGGCACAACCGACAAGGTAGTCAAAGATATCAACTGGGCTAGCAAAATTTGCGGCGTAAAAGCTGAGGATATCGCAAAATTTGCAACAGCACTTGCAAAAGAGCCAAGCGTCATCATCGCAGGCAGATCACTTCAAAGACAAGATCACGGCGAGATGAGCTTTTGGGGTATCGTAACACTTAGCGCGATGCTAGGTCAGATAGGCAAAGAGGGACTTGGCTTCGAGTTTAACCTCTACCACTCAAATGGCGCTACAGACAAGATCGCTCCGTCACTAAAAGGCATCAGCACTAGCATAAGCGAGAAATACGACAACGTAGATGGCGCTCCTTGGAAGAAATTTAAAAACGTCACCATCCCATCTTCAAGATCGATCGAGGCTTTGCAAAACCCTGGCAAAGAGATAGACTATGACGGCTCAAAGATCAAGCTACCACACATGAGAGTGGCTTACATGGCGTCTGGATCGATGTTTACAAGGCATCAAGACGTAAATAACGCCGTAAAAGCGTGGCGTAAATTTGACACTGTAATAACCGCTGAGCCATTTTGGACAAGCACAGCAAAACTAAGTGATATCGTCTTGCCAGTAGCCCTTGAAGTAGAAAGAAACGACATCAACCAAAGCGTGCCTACAAACGAATACATCGTAGCTTACAAGCCTGTCGTAGAGCCTATGGGCGAGAGCAGGAGTGACTACTGGATCTGCTCACAAATCTGCAAACGCTGGGGCAGAGAAGAGGTCTTTACAGAGGGCAAAGATGAGCTTGGCTGGGCGAAAGAATTTTACGCAGACGCAGCCGAGCAAGCTAAGGGCATAAATGTCAAGATGCCAAGCTTTGATGAGTTTTGGAAAGAGGGATATGTTAGATTTGAGCAAGATGACGAAGCGAGCAGATACTACACAAGGCTTAGCGCTTTTAGAGAAAATCCTCACAAAAACCGCCTAGGCACGCCATCTGGCAAGATAGAGCTCTACTCTCCAACTATCGCCAAATTTGGCTACAAAGACTTTGCGCCGCACGTTGCTTGGATCGAGCCGTTTGAGTGGCTTGGCAGCGAAAAAGCCAAAAAGTATCCATTTAGCGTCACGACTCCGCACTCAAGATACCGCCTCCACTCACAGCTAAATAACTCAATAATCAGAAACTACGCTGAAGTATGCGCAAGAGAGCCAATGCTCATAAACGTAAATGACGCCAAAGCAAAAGGCATCGCAACTGGCGACGTGGTGAGAGTATTTAACGACAGGGGCGAAATTTTGGTCGGCGCGCTTGTCACTGACATCATCCCAGAGCACGTCATCGCCATCTGCGAGGGTGCGTGGTACGATCCTGAAGTGCTAGGCGAAAAGAGCCTTTGCAAGCATGGTTGCGTAAATGTCCTAACTCGTGACAAAGGCACATCTAGCATCGCTCAAAGCAACTGCGGACACACGATCCTTGTAAATTTAGAAAAATATAAAGGCGAGATCAAACCGATCACTGCGTTTTCTAAACCAAAAATTTTACAATCTTTGTAGAGTTTATAAATTTAGCCCTCGCTTGGGGGGGGGCTAAATTTGATCATTTGCTGTTTTTAATCAAAATCATCTTGTGGCTTAAATTTGATCCATAATTAGTCAATCAACCTGCCCTAAGGCGTTAAATATCACTTATTGAAAACAACTGGCGCTAGAATTTATCTATAAAATCAAAATGATCGCTATTAAATTTATATTTTCGTAAAATTTAAGCACACTTTATCGCCTAACCAAAGGCTACGAAGCAGCCAAATTCCAATACTTAAAAAAGGCAAAATGCTACCTAGATGTGCTTTTAGATCAAGATGATTGCAGAGTAAATTTCGTAGTCAGTGTAAATTTGACTAAAAATTTGTTAGTAAATTTTAGATTTAAGTCCAAAGCGACTAAATTTCGTCGTAAATTTTCGTGCTGCTAAGTTTTCTCGTCAAATTTAATGAGAGAAGAGCAATCATAGTTAGCTTCATTGTCGCTAGTTCTTAAAACACTGCAACCAACAAAAGATAACTATTTTTAATAGCCCAAATTCACAATCCACCATGTTTTTACTCTTTAAATTTAGCTCAAGATATAAATTTATGAGTAGAATTTGGCTCCAGAGATGGTTAAATTTGGTCGTAAATTCTATGTTATTAAAAAATTTTGATGAGAATACATCAACTATAACCAACTGCGTTGTCGATAGCCACAAGCAATGCCCCCGCACATAATATCAGCATTTTCTAGTAGTTCAAATTTATTACTTCTTTTTGTAAATTTACCCTGTTTTATCTTTTTAAATTTAGCTCCCGAAATGGTTAAATTTAGACGTAAATTTCTATTTATAGTCAAATTCAGTAAGCGCGTATCAAATGCAACTATCCACCATTATCACGAGCCATTAGGACATTGCCAGAACATAAACCATAATTCTGGTAGCTCAAATTTAGCGCTTTCATTGTAAATTTACTCTCTTTTTAAACATCACAGCTTCTAAAATTTAAGCCACAACAAACAAATTTAGCCATAAATTTTTATCTCATTTGGTTTTGTAGTTAAATTTGGCAAGCTATATCAAACGCAACCAATTTTACGCTACATTTGATAGACATTGCCTTCATACAACCTACAAAAGCCGTCTTTACCCGATAATTTACCGCCCGCCTTTCAAATTTGGCTTATTTTATTATTTGAAATCGTAGCGTCAAAATTTTTAAATTTAAACCCAAAAACTAGATTTAGCCCTAAATTTTTATGTTTTTAGACTTTACGACTAATTGCCACAAATCGCACAAGAATATGCTTATCTAATGCATCACAGCCTTAACGTTTTTAAATTTACGCCCAAAATGACTAAATTTGACCCCTAGATTTTTAAAATTTGCACTCAAATTTAGTAATAGTGCTTCGTCTGCAACCAATCGATCTTGTTTAAGTCAAAAGTATGTTATAAAATTCGTCAAAAATGGTTCAAAATGCTCATCAAGCCAAACAGCGCGCGTCTTTAAGCGTTACTAAAAGCGACAGCCAGCAACGTTACTACACTCGCTTCTAAATTTTTATTACCAAAAGTGTAAATTTAAGAATTTGATATATAAATTTTATAAATTTAATGCAGGTCATTTGATAAATGAAAATTTCTACTAAATTTTAAATAAGTAAATTTGATAAATTTAAATGAAAATCGAGTTTTTGTAAGTTTGAAACGGAATTTAAAAAGATGGTGCGGATGAGAGGACTTGAACCTCCACGCCGTGGGGCACCAGATCCTAAGTCTGGCGTGTCTGCCAATTTCACCACATCCGCACAACAATAATAAGTGGTACGCCCATCAGGATTCGAACCTGAGGCCTACGGCTTAGAAGGCCGTTGCTCTATCCAGCTGAGCTATGAGCGCATAAAGTCTTTTAAGTGGCGCGCCCGATAGGAGTCGAACCCATAACCTACAGATCCGAAGTCTGTCGCTCTATCCAATTGAGCTACGAGCGCCCAAAATGGGGTGAGTGATGGGAATCGAACCCACGACCCTCAGGACCACAATCTGATGCTCTAACCGACTGAGCTACACTCACCATTTAACATGGTCGGGGTGAAAGGATTCGAACCTTCGGCCCTCTGGTCCCAAACCAGATGCGCTAACCAGACTGCGCTACACCCCGCCTGAGTCGTGTTTGTAAGTTTATGCCACTACCTCATTAAAAAGTCGCATTGTATCTAAAAATGTTATTGTTGTCAAGAAAAAATTAGTTTTGGACTTTATTTTTATAAAATTTCAAGAATTAAGTGTAAATTTCAGACTTTTGAAGTTTTAGTAAATTTATATAGTTAAAAAATAACGCGAGTTGCGCCAAAACTGATAAAATCTGGTGATGTTCCTCCAGCTGATCTTAGCATAGTTTGTCCAAGCTGTTTAAATTCTGGAGTTTCCCAAAGCCTTTTGCATAAGCCATTTTCACCAATATTTACCTCTAGGTAGTTTTCATCATCATGGCCAGCATTTAAAAAACTTGATATAAAAAAGCATTCATCATCATTAACAAAAAAGCCAAGGTTGCCGGAAGTGTCTATAACTCCAGCATTTGTCATCGCTCTAAAATCAACTCTGTTGTTTTTGGTATCAATGGCTAGCTTGCCTTCTGATATGTAGTAGGTATTTATATCTTGTATGGCGACCGTTATCTCTGACATGACTTTTGTCAGTTTCGCGTCGTCTCTTGTGGCACTTATCTTGGAGATAACAACTACAGCTAATATACCTATGATGACTATTACAAAAATTGGCTCGATCATTGTAAAAGCTTTTTTCACCACTTCATCCTTGAAATTTGAAGTTGGGAGATTATAGCTAGATTTTTTATAAATGAAAAATAAATTTTTAAGTGAAATTTAAAGAGAGATGGCAAGGAACTTCCTTGCCAAGAAGTTTGAGTTTGAAAAATTAGAAAGCTACGCTAAGACCGCTAACTGGATACTCACCTTCCGCACTTTCTTTCTCAACGCCAGAAGCATTTACAAATTTAAATTTACTAGTTTTTATTTTTGTAACAGCACTACTGCTTAGTACCTTAGGGCAAAGACCAGCGGTACTATCCGTTCCATTCTCGACTTTTATAACAGCAGGTTTTCCTTTGGTATCACCAGCGTCTGTTACAGGCCCAGCTAAAGTAAATTTTATACATTTTTTACTAGCAACTGTCATCTGACCAATTTTTTTATTAGCTCCATCAACTTCTAATGGTACGTTTGTCATTGTGCTGATATCATCAGCAAATTTACCTTGCGAAGTATAATATGCACCGATATCACTTAGTAAAGTTGATATGTTTGTAGCGGCTTTAGCTATCTCTGCATCATCCCTTGTTGCAGCTAGTCTTGGTATAGCGACTGCGGCTAATATGCCTAAAATCACGATCACGAAGATCAACTCGATCATTGTAAAACCTTTTTTCATGGTTCCTCCTTGAAATTTGTGTAATTTTTCGCGGATTATACAACATTTTTTTCAAAAGGCAAATAAAAGCTAAATTTTTTACAAATTAGCCGATTTGGTAGTTATAAAAAAGAATTCCGCTATAATGACGCTCAAGAATATGGAGATTTTATGAAAAAAGTTTTATTTTGGATGGTAGTATCTTTTTGTATTTTGAGCGCAAATTCATCATTTGAGCCAGTGCTTTCATCAAAATATGACGAAAAACAAGCCTACATCGGCAAGAAACTCTTTTTTGACAAAAGACTAAGCACCACCGAAAACTACTCATGCGAAACTTGCCACAACTTATACTGGAATTTAAGTGGCACAAACTCATCTTACACCAGCCAAAAGGGCGTCATAAACCCGCCTAGCGTGCTAAATTCAGCTTTAAATTTTCTATTTTTTACTGATGGCAGAGTAAGAAGCTTAAAAGATCAAGTAAAAGAGTCGATAAATTCTAGAAATGAGCTAAATTCAAACAAAGATGAGATAGTAAAAAAGGTAAAAAGCATAGGCGAGTATGCGATTTTATTTAATGACGCATACGATGATGGCATAAACTACGAGAATATAGTAGATGCTTTGGTGGAATTTGAAAAGGCTGTTTTAAGTATTGATTCGCCATTTGATGAGTATCTAGCTGGCAATGATGACTCCATAAATGCTGAGGCAAAAAATGGCTTTGAGCTCTTTAATAAAGTAGGCTGTGTGGCATGCCACAATGGTAGAAATTTAGGCGGAAATTTGATGCAAAACGTGGGCTTAAAAGATGCAGGTGAGAGCAGACGCCTCATGCGTGTGCCTTCGCTTAGAAATGTAGCAAGAACAGCTCCATATCTAAGCAGTGGCGAAATGAGCGATCTAAAAGAGGTCATAGGCTTTGTGAGCTATCATCAGCTGATCCACACACTAAGTAGCGAAGAGCTGGAGCAAATTTATAAATTTTTGCTAACACTAAATGGACGCAGACCTAGGATACTAAATGAATAAAAGACAAGCAAATATCATCTTAATCGTCCTAGCGATCATCTTTTTCTTTAGCTCAGCTTACATCTATATGGCAAATAGAGCAGTTACTGCTGTTAGTAAATTTAACGATACGATCTTAAGCCTTATCTTGCTAGATAACGAGCTAAGCTTTAGCTTAGAAAATAACGTACTTCGCCTAAATTACGACGATGTAAATAAAAATTTAAAAAGTTTTGATCAAAATTTAACCAGACTTGATGAGCTAAACGAGATCATACATGTCTTTTACCAAGAGAAAAATGCCAAAACTTTAAAGGTCATAAACGACGACTTTTTAAAAAAACAAAGGCTTGTAGATAGGTCAAACTACGCTAGCTCATCAATGGCTGCTTATATCTTATCAGGTGAGTTTGAAATAGCATCAGAGAAGAAGCTAGATGCACTTAATGTGATATTTCACGCGATAAAAAGCTCAGCCATAATCAGCCCTGAGACGCTAAATCAAACAAAAGAGCAGATACAAAAATATAAAGATACCTACAAAAACGACACAAAAGCGATCTTGGTGCTAAATAAGGCAACTTACGCGCTTGAATTTGCAAAAAACCTAAGCTCCATAGCTAAAGACTCTGTTGATCTAAAACTTGGACAAGAGCTAAGAAAATTTAGAGATGATACCCTAGCCTCTTACAGCATAATGATACGAAATATAGTGATAATGCAAGTGCTTTGTCTTATCAGCTTCGTGCTATTTTGCGCACTGACCTTTTACCAAGCAAGGGTGCTAACTAAACAGCTAAAGCAGATAAAACTACTAAAAACGACAGTGGATGCAGGACACAGCTCGATAGTCTTTTGCGACAATGACAATAAAATTTTATATGTAAATAAAACATTTGAGTCAAAAACTGGCTATAAACTAAAAGATGTTGTCGGCAAAAGTCCTAAAATTTTAAAATCAAATATGCACCCAGAGAGCTTTTACGCTGAGATAAGAAATGCTATAAATAAGCACATCTCATGGGAGAGCGACGAGCTAATAAGCAGGACAAAAAGTGGCAAACTGCTCTATGAGAAGGTGCGTTTTGCGCCATTTTTCTTTGAAGGCAAGCTAGAGGGCTACATGGCTATAAAGCTTGATAGGACGAAAGAGCTTAGCATGCTTAAAGAGCTAACTCAAAAAAATGAGCAGATAAAAATTCAATCCTCAATCGACAAGCTAACTGGCTTTGGCAACTACTTTGCCCTAACTGAGATGATAGAGGCGAAAAAAGATGGAATTTTGATCAGCATAAGCATCAAAAACTATAAGATGCTAAGATTTTTCTACCAAAACAAGGTCATCGAAGCCATGCTAAAAGCGGTGGCAAATACGCTAAAGCTCTGTGTTGATACCTACTCTATAAATGCTGAGCTATTTAGGTTTCAAGATGATGCGTTTTACATCTGGTATCAAGGCGATGACATCGTTAGAGATATTGGCTTTATAAAAGAGTATTTTAACTTTAGCAGGATGAATATCGAGATAGATGGTAAATTTGAAAACCTACCTGGCATCAAGATAACTCTTGGCGTATCTTTATCAAATGACACACCGCAAACAAACCGCCTAATGCAGTCGATCCTAGCCAATCAACAAGCAAGTGATAGTGGCAACGAGATCTACTACTACCTAGAAAACGATGCGATCGAGATGAGATACTATAAAAACCAACTCATAACCGAACTCATCGAGTATGCCCTAGAAAACGACAAGGTGATAGTCGAGTGTCAGGGAATTTTTAACGTGCATGAAAATGAGACAGAGGCAAAATACTACGAAGTTTTGGTTCGTATAGTCGATCAAAACGGCAAGATCCGCTACCCAGGCGAGTTCTTAGAGATCGCGATGAAAACGCAACTTTATCTTCAGATAACAAAAAAAGTGATCACTCTAGCCTTTGATCTAGTTAAAAAATATCCAGACTATACATTTTCTATCAACCTTTCAAGCTCGGATCTAACTGATCCTGGCGTGAGAGAAATTTTAGACGAAAAGCTAGAGAGCTGCCCAGATCCAAGTAGAGTTTGCTTTGAGATGCTAGAGAGCGAAGAGCTTAGCGACTACGGCATGGCAAATGAATTTATAAAAAGAGCTAAGAAATATGGATGTAAAATCTCAATCGATGACTTTGGCTCTGGCTACTCTAACTACTACCGAATTTTAGAGCTTGATATAGATAACATCAAGATAGATGGCTCGATCATCAAAAAGCTACCAACCGATGAAAACGCAAGAGTTTTGGTTGAGACTATCGTGAGCTTTGCTAGAAGACAAGGCTATAAGATAGTGGCTGAGTTTGTGAGCAATGAAGAAATTTTAGAGTATATAAAGAAATTTGGAATTTCGTATGCGCAGGGATTTTTGCTAGGCAAGCCACATCAGATGTAAATTTTGCAGTTACTTTAAAGCCTATTAAAAGGCTAAATTTAACTGCTTTTTGCTTTTATACTCGCGCAAAACCTCTTTTTTAAATTTTGCTAGACGTGAAATTTGATCTTTTTTACAACAATTAAATTTAAGAATTTGTCTTTAAAAAAGCTGAAAATTTGGATTAACTAGATTTTAAAGCTTATGTGGATAAGATTTTGTCTTTTAGAAGTGGTGACCCATACGAGACTCGAACTCGTGTTACCGCCGTGAAAGGGCGATGTCCTAACCGCTAGACGAATGGGCCACTGTCGGTTATGAAGTTGGGATTATATTACTTTTTAACTTAAATTTACATAAAAGGACAAATCGTTGAAGAAATTTTCACTTGTTTTATTATTTGCTCTCATTTTTTCAGGCTGTGTTGCGACTAAAACACCGCAAAGATCGCAAGCTTTTCAGGTAACTTTATTTTCTCCGATGATAAAGATAAATGATGTTGGATTTTTTCACACATACAAAAATGATCTAAATTTGCAAATTTATAGCTCTGGCGTAAATACCGCAAATATCAATATAAAGGACAAAATTTGCGTAAATAGCGCTTGTTTTAAAAAGACTGAATTTAACGAGAAATTTTTTCTAGCGCCGCACTATGAGAGCCTTTTTGAAGAGATTTTGCAAAGGCAAAAAATTTATGACGGCAAAGATCTAAACACCACAGAGTGCGGCTTTAGACAAGATCTAAGTTCTTATTTTATAAAATACGAAGTTTGCGATAACTACGTCAAATTTATCGATAGCAAAAATAAAATAAAAGTGATAATAAAAGAGTTAAAATGAGATACATTGGAGCTCACGTAAGCGCGGCTGGAGGCGTATCTAACGCACCGATAAACGCTGCAAAAATAGGAGCAAATGCCTTTGCGCTTTTTACAAAAAATCAGCGCCAGTGGAGCGCAAAGGAGCTGAGCGAGGGCGAGATAGAGCAATTTAAAGCAAATTTAAAAGCCTCTGGCATAAGCGCCGATCACGTCTTGCCACATGCAAGCTACCTCATAAATTTAGGCCATCCAGAAAAAGAGGCAAGAGCTAAGTCCCTTGAAGCCTTTATCGACGAGATAGAGCGAGCTAGCCAGCTTGGACTAAAGCTTTTAAATTTTCACCCAGGCTCACACCTAAAGCAAATAAGCCAAAATGAGTGCCTAGATAACATCGCAAGATGCATAAACGAAGCGCTAAAACGAACAAGCGGCGTAAAGCTTGTCATCGAAAACACAGCCGCACAAGGCTCAAATTTAGGCTTTGACTTTACGCAGCTGGCGTATTTGATCGAGCGAGTGGATGATGAGAGCAGAGTTGGCGTTTGCATCGATACTTGCCACGCATTTGCCGCTGGGTACGATCTAAGAAGCAAAGAGGCTTACGCTAAGACGATGGGCGAATTTGACGCGATCATCGGCTATAAATTTCTATCTGGCATGCACCTAAATGACGCTAAATTTGGGCTTGGCTCAAAAAAAGACAGACACGAGAGCCTTGGCAAGGGCGAGCTTGGGCTTGGCGCTTTTGAAAATATAATAAATGATGATAAAATAGGCGAAATTCCCTTGATTTTAGAGACGATTGACGAGAGTATTTGGGAAGATGAGATCAAAATTTTAAGAAACCTAGAAAAGGAAAAGCTATGAAAAGAGTGCTTTTAAGCATTGTTGCGACGTGTTCTTTATTAAATGCCGGGGGTTATAAGGTCCCTGAGCAAAGTGCTGACTCTTTAGGGCTTGCTGCTAGTAACGTAGCCTTTAGTTTTGGGGCTGATGCGGCTTATTTTAACCCTGCAAATATGATGTTTTTAGACGGGCTTCACCATTTTGAAAGCACGCTCGGTTGGTTTCATATAAATTCCATCGACTTTAAAAGCGATGATGGCAAGAGCTACAGCTCAAAGAAATTTGACTCACTAGCTGGCACATTTAGCTTTGTAACGCCAGAAATTTATGAAAACTGGAGATTTGGACTAGCCCTTGCCGTGCCTGCTGCTGTTGGCATCTCGTGGGAGGATCCAGAGACTGCTTTTACTGGCAAGAGGTTTAAACTACAAGTTGTCGAGCTAAATCCAACCGTAGCTTACCGCATAAATGACAAACTTGCCATTGCTCTGGGCGCTAGAGGCGTTTATAGCAAAGGCAAGATAGCAAGCGATTTTGGACGTTTTGGCTACAGAGAGATACAAGGCGATGGTATAAACTACGGCTACAACGTCGCTCTTACATATAGACCTATCGAGGATCTAAGCTTTGCGGTGACTTACCGCTCGAAGGTAAATTTAGAGCTTAAAGGTAGCGCTGATGCTGATTTTAACGGAGCTCTAGCACCTATAAGCTATCATGGCAAAACAAGAGTTGAGATCCCGCTGCCTGCTCAGCTAGTGCTTGCGACTGGATATAAATTTAGCGACTTTACCCTTTTGTTAGCTTTTGAGAGGACTTACTGGTCTAAATTTAAAGATTATGACTTTGAATATGATGATAAGACGGCTATTCATTCACACCATCCTGCTTTTAAAATGTTTATGGACGATCCAGTCGTTAAAAACGCAAAAGATACAAACACATATAGGATAGGCCTTGCTTACGACGTAAATGAAAAACTTAGACTAATGGCTGGCTTTTCATACGATGAGGATATAACTAGCAGCGAACACACTGGCTTAGAGCTTCCAAACACAACTTCTCAGGCATATTCGTTTGGGGCAAACTATAAATTTACGCCAAATTTAGAGCTAGGACTAGGCTATCTCTATCAGCACAGAGACAAAAAGCGTGCGACAGATATAAAAACTGGCACTGGCTCAATGTCTGGCGAATTTGACGCAAGTAGCGTTCAGATAGCTGCAATGACGTTTAAATACTCTTTCTAGGGCTAAAAATGCAATACTCTTATAATAATTTTTATGAAATTTTGACCAAAGTAGCAAAAGAAAGTCCAAACCAGATAGCGATCTTTGATGAAAAAGAGAAGCTAAAATACCACGAACTAAAGCAAAACGTCGATAAAGTGGCGGCTTACTTGCAGCTTTGCGGGGTAAATTTTGGCGACAAAGTGGCTATGGCGGTGGCAAATTCGAAAGAATTTATCATCTCATACCTTGCTATCACCGCTATCGGTGCGGTGGCAGTGCCGATGAACACCTTTTTAAAAACAAATGAGTTTGAGTATATCTTAAACGACTGCGGCGCAAGGGTGCTTTTCGCCTCTAGCTCACTTGCAAAGGAGCTAATCGCACTTAACGAGCTTGAAATTTTAAGAAAAATCATCTGGATCGGGCAAACGCCAAAAAAACTTCAAAGTGCCTCAAAAGACGACTATGTAAGCGTTGATGAGGAGTATGGCGAGAGTGCCTATCTATCTTCAACACCACAAATTTCAAAAGAGGATATGAGCAAGGGCTACGAAAATAACGGCGTTGTAAAAAATGTAAATTTCAGCGAAGCGCTAAATCACAAATACACCCTAAGCATCACAAAATACCCTAAAATAGACGATCTCATGCACATCATCTACACCTCAGGCACTACAGGCAAGCCAAAAGGCGCGATGATAAGCTATAAAAATATCTTCTCAAACGTCATCGGCGCTCATGAGCGTTTTAAGGTTAAAAAAAGCGATAGATTTATCGTATTTTTGCCGATGTTTCATAGCTTTACGCTCACAGCTATGGTACTTTTACCGATATATGCAGGCGCTTCGATGGTGCTTGTAAGATCGGTCTTTCCATTTTCAAATGTGCTAAAGCAGACGCTGCTTAAAAGAGTCACTGTATTTTTGGGTATCCCAGCCATCTATACAGCCATCGGCAAGGCAAAAATTCCTTGGTATTTTAGATGGTTTAACCGCATAAGGCTATTTGTAAGTGGCGCTGCTCCGCTTGCTAAGCAAACGATCGATGATTTTAGAGTGAAATTCCCGCGTGCAACGCTAGTTGAAGGATACGGCCTTAGCGAATGCTCGCCAGTCGTAGCGGCAAATTTATTTGACAAGCAAAAGCTTCTAAGCGTGGGTCCCGCGCTAAATGGCTATGAGGTCAAGATCGTAGATGATGAGATGATGGAGCTACCAGTCGGCCAGATCGGCGAGATCATCGTAAAAGGCGACTGCGTCATGCAAGGCTACTACGGCATGCCAGGCGTGACTGATGAAACCATCATAAATGGCTGGCTAAAGACAGGGGACCTTGGCAAGATCGATGAAGAGGGCTTTATCTACATCGTTGATCGCAAAAAAGACCTCATCATATCAAAGGGCATAAACATATATCCACGCGAGATCGAAGAGGTGATCTATAAGCTTGAAGCCGTCGAGGCTGCAGCAGTCATCGGTGTAAAGGACGTGCATGCAGACGAAGAGGTCGTAGCTTTCATACAGGTAAAAGAGGGTATGGATCTTGATGAAAAGACGGTTAGAGAGCATCTAAAGAAAAATTTAGCAAATTTCAAAATTCCAAAAAGCATTTATTTTGCCGAGGAGCTGCCTAGAAACGCAACTGGCAAGGTGCTAAAACGCGTGCTAAAAGAGCAGATAAAGGATAAAATTTAGTGAAGTATTTGCTTGATTTTCTAAACCAAGACCTCAAAAAAAGTAAAATTTACGAGCTTATAAAATGCGGCGATGAAGAGGGAGAAATTTTAAAATACCTAAGCAAAGCCTACGTGCAAGGCACAGCTAGTATGAGCGTTTTTGAGCTACTTGGAGCTGTTTTTGGCACGCAAAACGACAAGCAGCTTTTATACCTTAAATTTATAAAAAATTTGCTGGATAGTGGCTGGATAGTGCAAAACTACGGACTTTTTAAAATGCCAGAGAACTCGCAAAAAAGCTCTAACCAAGGGCTACTCTCGCTCCTTCACTCTGAAATTTCACTCTCTAGTACATTTTTAAAAATTCTAGAAGATGGCAACGCTGATATAAATTTACCAGAGCTTGCGCCTTATGAAGATCATTTGGAGTATTTAAAAGATCAGTTTTTAAAGATAGAGCTTTACTCAAAGGCTGCCATTTTTGGTGATGGCTCAAATGACGCTAAAAAGCGCATAAACGAGCAAATTTCTGAGCTAACAAAGCGCATAAACGAGCGTGTAAAACTAAGCAAGATCAGCCTAAAAATAGAGCAAATTTTTAAAGAAAATTCGCTTGATGAAAAAGAACAGATCATATTTTTAGCCCTTTTAAAAGAGGAGTACGCGGGCGACTTTGAAAATGGTCGCGACCTAAACACGCTAGTTGGGCTAATAAGCAAAGATGAGCTTGAACGCATCAAAAATCGCACTCTTTTAGAGGATGGCTCAAGGCTCATCGAGGGCGCTCTAATCGACTACGACGAGGTTTTAAACGCTTATGGCAACGTAAGCAAGAGCTTTTTTATAAACGAAGAAATTTTGCAAAGCATAATGCACCCAAAAAATGACAAAAACAGCAAGAAAATCAAGATCGAAAGCCTGGTAAAAGAGCAAGAAATTTTTGAGCTAATAGAGCCAGTAACGAGCCTAGAAGACGTCGTGCTAAACGAAAAAACAAAGCAGCTTTTAAGCACGATACTAAAGCAAGTCGATAAAAAAGTGCTCGCTAGACTTAGCAGCTGGGGCATAAAAACTAGAAAAAACATAGACGCAAAAATCATCTTTTATGGCGAGCCTGGCACTGGTAAGACCATGAGCGCCGTTGGGCTTGCAAAGAGCCTAAAGAAGCAAATTCTAAGCTTTGACTGCTCAAAAATTTTAAGCAAATATGTCGGCGAGAGCGAGCAAAATGTAAGGAAAATTTTTGACACTTACAAAGAAATTTGCAAAAAAAGTGGCAGCGAGCCAGTGCTTTTGCTAAACGAGGCTGATCAGTTTTTAAGCACGAGAGTGGAGAGCTCAAGTGGGGCTGAGAAGATGCATAATCAAATGCAAAATATCTTTTTAGAGCAGATCGAGCGCTTTGAGGGTGTGTTGATCGCCACGACAAATTTCTTGCAAAGCCTTGATGTGGCATTTTCTAGAAGATTTGACTATAAGATCGAGTTTAAAAAGCCTGATTATAACGGCAGGCTCGCCATTTGGCGTAAAATTTTGCCTGAAAATGCGAGCTTTGAAGATGGCTTTAGCGTAGAAAGGCTGGCTGAGTTTAACCTAAGTGGCGCGCAGATCGTCCTTGCGCTAAAAAATACCGCATTGAAAGTGGCTATAAAAGATGATGGGATCTTTACCTTTGAGGACTTCAAAACCACGATAGAGCGCGAGCTAAACTCAAGCTTTGGCGAGGATAAAAAGATGGGATTTGGCTCTTAGCTTTTCCCTTAATTTATAAATTTGACTTTGCGCTACAAAAAATCGCTGGTTTGATAATAAATTTGCTTCACTCAATAAAAAATTTAGACGAGTTTTACCGCTAAAAACATGAAAAGCACGAGATAAATTTAAGCTTTAGCGATGAAAAATGCAGATAAGTACCGAGAGTGTTAAATTTTATTTTTATACGGAGCATGTCCTTAGAAGTGACAGGGAAAGTGAGCTAAATTCGAGCTTTGATGAGAATGAAAAGATAAATTTTGCTCTTAGATTTTTAAAGTATGTTGCAGGCTTTACGCAGCCATAAAAACAAAGTGCGGATATCAAATTTGCTTTTTATCTATTAAATTTAAAAGAAGCCTACAATTAAAAGTTATAAAAAATGTGAAGCGAATTCGATCTTTGGCAAAAGCAGAAAGAGGTTTTTCTTTTGCGCTTTTTTTAAATATACGCTTTGCGTCACAAAGCAAAGTCTAAAACATCGGTACTTGCCAAACTAAATGTGGGATTTTCACAATTAATTTTTAGCAAAAAACTACGACAGGATGCTGTCACTCATAGGTTCTTTGTATAAATTTCGCTCGCTTACTTGCTTTAAATTTTAAAATTCTATCTGCTCTGCAACTTACGTTTAGTCAGATAAATTTTTACATAAGATGTTTCCTGCGGGTCAAAGTGTGAAATTAAATTTGAGCGAAAAACTACAGCTTGGCAGATGCCAACTTATAGGCACTAGCATAAATTTACTACCTTAGCCTCTGTAAAATGGTATTTTTTATCCAAAAAACCAAAAATTTTAAATTTTATCTGCCATTTGAAGCGTGGGCGTGACTGCTTTTTTATAACACTTTATCGTTTTTTACCTAACACAAAAAATCGCCCACTCCGTGAAATTTAACCTAGCAAAACCCTATAAATTTCAAATTTACTTCTGCGATTTTTATAACAACACTTTCGCACCAAAAAAAGCAAAATTTACCGATCTTTTTAATAAAAGGCTATGAAATTTTAGTAGTCAAATTTATACAAAAATTTACTGATTGATCTTATCAAGCAGCTCTTCGACCTCTTCAAGCGCAAAGGCCTCTTCCGAGCTTTGTTTTAAGAAGCTCTCCATAAATTCTTTCTTTGAGATAGCAAGGTCAAGCTCCTTGTCGCTGCCCTTTTGATATGCGCCGATGCGAAGCAGGACCTCATTTTCTTTTAAAAGCGAGTAAAGGCGCTTAAATTTCATCGCATTTAGCTTGTGCTCTTTGCCGATGACGTCGCCCATGACACGCGAGGCCGAGTTTTGGATATTGATAGGTGGGTAGATGCCAAAGTCCGTTAGCTCGCGGCTTAGCACGATGTGGCCGTCTAGGATAGAGCGGCTTTGGTCAGCTATCGGGTCGCTCATATCATCGCCCTCGACTAGCACGGTGAAAAACGCTGTGATACTGCCCTTGCCCTCCTCTTTGCCGGCGCGCTCCATTAGCTGTGGCAAGAGTGTGAGCGAGCTTGGCGGATAGCCCTTTGAGGTCGGTGGCTCGCCAAGCGCAAGGCCAATCTCACGCTGCGCCATCGCAAAACGTGTGACGCTATCCATGATGAAAAGCACGTCGTTGCCCTGCTGTTTGAAGTACTCAGCCACGCTCATCGCACAAAATGCGCCGTACTTTCGCATGAGTGAGCTGTCATCACTGGTCGCTACGATGATGACCGTGCCCTCCAGGTCGCCACCTAGGTTTTTTTCGATAAATTCTGGCACCTCACGGCCACGCTCGCCTATTAGTGCGACTACTTTTATGGGCGCAAGAGTGTTTTTTACGATCATCCCCATAAGGGTTGATTTGCCTACGCCTGAACCTGCAAAAATCCCCAGCTTTTGCCCCTTGCCGCAAGTAAGTAGCCCATCTATCGTCTTTATGCCAACACTAAAAGGCTCGTTTATAAGCCCCCTTTTCATCGCATCTATCGGCGCTCTCATGATCGGCATATATTCAGTCGTATCAATCGCCCCTTTGCCGTCAATGGGCTTCATAAATGGATCGACCACGCGGCCTAGTAAATTTGGCCCCACAGGTATGCTCATACCCTGATCACTCTCATAGACAAAGTCGCCTATCCTAAAGCCCTCGACAAAGCCAAATGGGCTAATATAAGCGCCGTCTGTCTTTATCTGCGTGACCATGCCAAGTCCGTTTTTGCTCTTGTCTTTTGCCACTATGCGCACGATGTCGCCGATACTTGGACGAAGTCCAGTGATCTCTATCGTAGTAGCTGTGATCTTTGTGATGACGCCGAAGGTATTTGAGAGCTTCACGCCCTCTTTAAGCCTTGAATTTATACGCTCTAAGCTCAAAAATGCGTTTCCCTAGGCGAATTTATCAGCGAAAAAAACTCCCTTCTTGTGTCTGCATTTTTGATAAAGCAGCCTCTAAGCGCCGAGGTCGTGGTAGTTGAGTTTATCTTCTCCACGCCCCTCATCTCAACGCACATATGCCTAGCCTCGACGACTACTCCAACGCCTTTTGGAGCGATCACGTCCTCAAGCGCCTTTGCGATCTGCTCGGTCATCTGCTCTTGAATTTGCAAGCGTCTGGCATAGATATTTACCATGCGTGGAATTTTACTAAGGCCAACAACCTTGCCGTTTGGAATGTATGCGACATGCACACGGCCAATTATTGGCAGCAAATGGTGCTCACAAAGGCTGTAAAACTCGATGTTTCGCATTAAAACCATTTCGTTATTTGAGCTAGTAAATAGCGCGTCACCAAGCACCTCTTTTGGGTCTTGATCATATCCGCTAGTTAGAAATTTAAAAGCTTTATAAACGCGTTCTGGGGTTTTAATAAGCCCCTCTCTGTTTGGATCTTCGCCGATAATAGTTAGCATATTTTTAACTGAATTTTCAAAACTCTCTTGCATAAATTTTCTCCATAATTTTATCGCCAAATTCTACGTTAAAACGCCTTTTATATCTATAAAAATTTACAAATTTACAATGAAATAAGGAAAATTCTGCTATATTTTGGGCTAAAAATTTGTATTCATAAAGGAATTCGATGGAAATCAAAATCAAAGCTCTAGATAGCGTAAATACCCTAGCAAGCACAACTGTAAGTGCAGATGCTATAAAGTCTAGCGTAGAAAAACTAGCAAAAAAAGCGGCAAAAACTATGAAAGTAGATGGTTTTAGACAAGGCCATGTGCCAGTCGCTGTTGTGCTAAAACGCTACGAAAAAGAGCTAACAAACGACGCTGAGCAAGATGTCTTAAGAGATGTAGTCGAAGAGGCTATCAAACAAGCAGGCAAAAAAAATGACGACCTTATCGGCGAGCCTATCGTTTCAAAATTTGACAAAAAAGATGACAAGATCGACGTTGAGCTAACAGTTTCATTTAAGCCAAGTGTCGATGTGAGCGGTTATGAGAGCTTGATACCTGAGTTTTCAAACCCACGCGTTTTGAAAAAAGATATCGATGAGAAGAAAACTGAGCTTCTAAAAATGATAGCTCCGCTTGAAAAAGTAGATAGCAAAAGAGGCCTAAAAGTGGGCGATTTTGCTAAATTTGACTTTGAGGGCTTTGTTGATGGTGTTGCATTTGAAGGTGGCAAGGCTGAAAACTACGTGCTTGAGATCGGCTCAAATCAATTCATCCCAGGCTTTGAAGATGGCATGGTAGGCATAAAAGCTGGCGGAGAAAAAGATATAAACGTTAAATTCCCAGAAAACTACGGCGCTGCACATTTAGCTGGCAAAGACGCTGTTTTTAAAGTCAAACTTCACGAAATTCAAGAGAGAAAGATCCCTGAGAAGCTAGACGAAGAGATGCTAAAAACTATCCTTCCAAACGAAGAAAAACCAACTGAAGAGCTACTTGAAGAGCGCATAAAAGAGCAAATTCGCCAAGAGAAAATTTATAAACTTATAAACGAAGAGCTAAAACCAAAATTTGCTGAAGCTGCGGTTGAGAAATTTAAATTTGATGTGCCAAAAAATATCGTCGAGCAAGAGATCGATATGCAGTTTAGAAACGCATGGAGCTCATTTACTCCAGACGATATGAAGAAATTTAGAGAAGACAAAGATGCTCTAGCTAAAAAACGTGACGAGTATAGAAAAGATGCTGAAAATAGCGTTCGCCTAACTTTCATCATCGATGAGTTAGCTCGCGTAAGAGGCGTGAAAGTGAGCGATCAAGAGGTCGTTCAAGCGATCTATTTTGAGGCATATAGAAGCGGTCAAGATCCAAAAGCACACCTTGAGATGTACCGCAACCAAGGCATGCTACCAGCCATAAAGATGTCGATGATCGAAGAGAAGCTATTTAGCGAGCTTTTTAACAAAGAAAAAGACGAGAAAAAAGCAAGCAAAAAAGAGAAGGCTGAGTAATGAGCTATTACGTTCCTGTCGTAGTTGAAAGAACTAGTAGAGGTGAGCGAAGCTATGATATATACTCCCGTCTTTTAAAAGACAGGATCGTTATGCTAAGTGGCGAGATAGAGGACGGCATGGCTGCTTCTATCGTCGCTCAGCTGCTATTTTTAGAGGCTGAAGACCCAGACAAAGACATCTACCTTTACATAAACTCACCAGGCGGCGTGATAACAAGTGGCTTTAGCATCTATGACACGATGAACTACATAAAGCCAGATGTTTGCACTATCTGCATCGGTCAGGCCGCTAGTATGGGTGCATTTTTACTAAGCTGTGGCGCACCTGGCAAGAGATATGCGCTGCCAAATTCTCGCATCATGATACACCAACCACTCGGCGGTGCTAGAGGACAAGCGACTGATATCGAGATACAAGCTCGCGAAATTTTACGTTTGAAAGAAATTTTAAATGGAATTTTGGCAAAAAATACAGGTCAAAAACTAAGCAAGATCGTAAAAGATACTGAGCGTGACTTCTTTATGAGCTCAGCTGAAGCTAAAGAGTACGGACTTGTCGATAAAATTTTGGAGAAAAGTTTTAAATAAGGTCCAAAGTGATAAAGATAGATAACGCACCAGATCCAAAAAGAAAAGCAGCCGAAACAAAACCAGCTGTCAAAAAAGAAAAGGTAAATATCTATAAATTTTCAGAGGACGTTTTGCACGAGCTAAGTGACGACAACGTCCCATCTACGCCGACAAACTACTCTATCTACTTTGAAAAGATGCTTGATGGGCAGTCAGATGAGTTTAGAAAAGAGATCGGCGATATCATCGTGGCAAATTCTGAAAGTTCAGTGCCGACAAATGGCAACATCTCTATCGAAAAAGAGGTAAAACAAGGCTTTATCCAGATAAAGAGCATGCTTCAAGCAGTCGTGCTCATCTACAAAAATTTAGGCGTTATGAGAGGCCTAGTGCAAAAGCGTATGGATGGGCTTAAAAACAACACAAATGTCCTTGCGCTTCAAAATGTTTTAAGCGCCTTTAACCAAGACCTCATCAAGCTAAACGACCTCATGGATAAGCACCTTGACGTCATCAAGATGAGCTATGAAGAGGTCGGCAAGATGTTTAAGGCGATCGAAGAGCAGTCGATCTACGATACGACTTATGAGGTCTATAACAAGAAATTTCTAGTAGCGACCATAAGCAGCGAGATCGAGTCTGTTAGGCGCTACGGCTATAATGCCTCATTTTTGTTAGTCAAGATAAAAGACAAATTTGCAAATCGCGTTAAAAATTTAAAAGAGCGAAACAATATGTTTAAAAGCATGTCGCAGCTTCTTTTAAGGACTTCACGTAGAAGTGATATAGTCGCACACTACGGCGATGGCTGTTTTGCTATGGTGATGAAATACACCGACGAAAACGGCACAAAGCAAGCGTGCGCTAGAATTTTAAACATGCTCTCATCTATGCCTTGGAAGATCGACAACGAAGAGTGCAAGCTCGAAGTGCAGATCGTCTCAAGCATGATCTCAAAGACGAAAAGCACCGAAGAGTTGCTCTCTCACGCACTTGACAAGCTAGAGAACAACCAAGACCTAAATGAGCCACTATTTTTAGACGAGAAAGCAGAGAATTAGTTTGATCCTAGAAGTTTTATCCTATCCAAATAAAAAACTTTATGAAATTTCAAAAGTGGTTGAAGTCTTCGATGAGAAGCTTCACAAACTTCTTGATGATATGTATGAGACGATGATCGCAAAAGAAGGCATCGGCCTTGCGGCCATACAAATAGGCGTTGCAAAGAGAATTTTCATCATAAATTTAGCCAACGAAGAGGGCGTGCAAGATAAAGAAAATTTAATCGAGATCATAAACCCAAAATTTGAGCTACGTGAGGGCGAGTGCGTCTATCAAGAGGGCTGCCTTAGCGTGCCTGGCTACTACGAGGACGTTAAGCGAAGTGAGGTCGTTAGCATCAAATTTCAAGACCGCTTTGGCAAAGAGCAGACCTTAAAGACTGATGGGCTACTAGCGATCGCTATCCAGCATGAAAATGACCACCTAGACGGACATCTTTTTATAGAAAAAATAGGCTTTAACAAACGCAAAAAATTCGACAAGGAATACAAAAAGCAAAAAAAAGAAAAGACATCATGAAGTCCCTAAAATGTGCTACTTACGGCGACGGACTAAAGATCATTGATGTTGAGTCGATCTTTTCTCGTGGGCTTCCTGGCTTTAGTATCGTGGGTCTTGCAAGCACCAGTATCAAAGAGAGCACGGAGCGTGTAAAGGCGGCACTTTTAGCGCTTGACTTTGCCTTTCCTGCTCAGAAAATAACCATAAATTTATCCCCCTCAGACCTGCCAAAAAGTGGCTCACACTTTGACCTCAGCATCGCCCTTCTCATCGCCCTTCAAAAGGCAAAAAGCTTGGAGAAAATTTTTGTCTTTGGCGAGCTTGGATTAGACGGGAGCGTAAAAAGCACGGCAAATTTGTTTTCAATCCTACTTTTTTTAAGCACGCAGGTGCAAAAGGCTAAAATTTTAGTGCCAAAAGAGATGGCTGCTAAAGCCTCGATGATCCCAAATTTAGAGGTTTATGGCGTTAGCACACTAGAAGAGGCGATAAAGTTTTTTAGCGACGCAGAATTTGCTAAAAGCACGCATTTTAGCGCCACGCACGAGCTATTTTCAAATGTGATAGAAGTTGGCGGCAAAAGATATGTTCCAAATTTAAGCTTCGAGCTTGATTTTAAGGACGTTTTGGGTCAAGAAAGAGCTAAAAGAGCCTGCGTCGTCGCAGCCGTTGGCATGCACAATATCTTATTTGAAGGCAGCCCAGGCAGCGGCAAGAGCATGTGCGCAAAACGCCTCGTCTATATCATGGCACCACAAAGCCTAGAAGAGGTGTTAAAGTCCGCCGCCTACCGCTCGCTAAACCTGCAAGATAGCGAATTTACAAGCACTAGAGCCTTTCGCTCGCCTCATCACACCTCGACTAAAAGCTCGATATTTGGCGGTGGCTCAAACGTCGCAAAGATTGGCGAGATAGCACTTGCAAATGGCGGAGTGCTATTTTTTGATGAGTTCCCACACTTTGCTAAACAGGTGATCGAAAGCCTAAGAGAGCCACTTGAGGACAATCAAATCCACATCGCAAGGGTAAATTCAAAAGTGACTTATGAGACTAAATTTATCTTCGTAGCCGCTCAAAATCCCTGCCCTTGTGGAAATTTATTTTCTCGCAACCTAAACTGCAAATGCAGCGAAAATGAGATAAAAAACTACAAAGCCAAAATTTCAGCCCCAGTGCTTGACCGCATAGACTTAAAAGTCGCGATGGACGAGAGCTCGCCAGGCGACAAGACAAGTTTAAGCTCAGAGCAGATGAGCGAGATGGTCTTAAAAGCCTTTATCTTTCAAAAAAAGCGGGGTCAAGATGAGCTAAATGGCAAGCTAAATGACGCGCAGGTGGCTAAATTTTGCACGTTAAACGCCGAGGCGAGTGAAATTTTACAAAAGGCCGCCACGAAGTACAACCTCTCTCAAAGGGGCATAAAAAGGACGCTTAGAGTAGCTAGAAGCATCGCCGATCTTGATGAGAGCGAGCAAATTTTAAAGCCCCACATCCTAGAGGCGCTTAGTTTTAGGGCATAGAATGAAAAAATTATATTTAGACACGAGAGTTTTAGACGAGCGAGCAAGCGAGAAATTTGACCTTAGCGAAGAGCTTTTGATGGAAAATGCAGCCGCAGCCATAGCAAATTTCATCCGCAAGAAATTTAAAAAAGGCGAGAGGGTGCTTGGCATTTGCGGTGGCGGAAACAACGGCGCTGATGTGCTTTGTGCTTTAAGGATGCTAGAGGGCGAGTTTGAATGTGAATTTATCCTAGCTAGTAAAAATTTAAAGCCACTAGCCGCCAAACAGCTCGAACGTGCTAAATTTGCTGGCGTGCGAGAGAGCAAAGATATAGAAAATAGCTTAAATAACGCAAAATGCCTCATAGACGGACTTTTTGGCTCAGGGCTAAATAGAAATTTAGACGATAAGCACATAGAGCTCATCTCAAAAATAAACGCTAGCCCCGCTTACATCATCGCTTGCGACGTGCCAAGCGGACTAAGTAGCGAGGGTAAGGTGCTTGGCGCTTGCGTAAAAGCAGACGCTACTATCACGATGGGAGCTAGAAAGCTAGCTCTTTATAGTGACGCGGCAAAAGACTACGTGGGCAAGATAAAGCTCGCTACTCTTGGCATAAGCGCACAAAACTACGAGTGCGAGAGCGACTATCATCTACTTGAAAAATGCGACCTCATGCTTCCAAATAGAAAAAAACAGTGCGTAAATAAGGGCGACTTTGGCCACGCATTTATCATATCTGGCGAGCACATAGGAGCTAGCAAGCTTTGTGCAAAGGCGGCATTTGCCTTTGGGGCTGGGCTAGTTAGCGTGATAGGCGAGCAAGGTTTAAATTTACCAACGCACATCATGCAAGCTAGCAAGATAAGTGAGAAAATTAACGCTGGAGCCCTTGGCATGGGGCTTGGCAAAAAGGGCGTAGAAGAGCTTGAGGTGCAAATTTTAAAGGGCAAAAAGCTCGTTCTTGACGCTGATATCTTTTACAGCCCAAAAGTGCTTGACCTACTAAGCGAAAACTGCGTCTTGACGCCTCATCCAAAGGAGTTTTGCTCGCTTTTAAAAATTTGCAAAATGGCCGATATAGATGTGCAAACCTTGCAAGAAAACAGACACGCTTACGCGAGGGCCTGGAGCGAGAAATTTAATGCCGTTCTTGTGCTAAAAGGTGCAAACACCATAATCGCCAAAGATGGGCAAATTTACGTCATGCCTTATGGTAAAAGCACGCTTGCAAAAGGCGGCAGCGGCGACGTGCTAAGCGGCCTTGTGTTAGCACTTTTGGCTCAAGGCTATGAGCCACTAAATGCTGCCATCTCAGCCACTTTAGCTCATGCGCTTAGTCTTAGAAATTTTGACAAAAACAGCTACGCGCTGGAGCCAACAGACATCATCAAAGGAGTAAAATGCTTACGAAAAAGATAGCCGTGCTTTTTAGCGGCAGTGGCTCAAATTTAGAAGCGATACTTAAAAAAGTTCATAATCAAATTTTTAACGGCGTAAAGATCGAAGTTTGCCTTTGTATCTGCAACAAGCCTGGTGCTTTTGGCATCGAGCGAGCTAAGAAATTTGGACTTGAAACGACGATAATAGAGAGCGCTAAATTTGACAAACGTGAGGAATTTGACGCTGTTTTGGTGGAGCAAATTTTAAAAAGCGGGGCCGATCTAACGGTGCTTGCTGGCTTTATGCGGATACTAACGCCAGTTTTTACGACGCAGATAAAAGCCATAAACCTTCACCCATCTATCCTACCGCTTTTTAAGGGCGCGCATGCGATAAAGGAGAGCTTTGAGAGCGATATGATGATAGGCGGTGTGAGCGTGCACTACGTGAGCGAGGAGCTTGATGGGGGCAAACTGATCGCGCAAAGGGCGTTTGAGCGAGAGGACGGTATGAGCTTGGAGGCTTGGGAGTCTAAAATTCACGCCATAGAGCATGAAATTTTGCCCCAAAGCATAATAAAAATTTTAACAAAGGAAGTAAATGTTTGAATGGTTGAGTTCGCCAGAGGCGTGGATATCGCTACTTACGCTAACTGGCTTGGAGATAGTTTTAGGCATAGATAACATCATATTTATCGCTATTTTAGTAGGCAAACTGCCACCAGAACAAAGGGGCAAAGGCCGCATTTTAGGGCTTGGCTTTGCGATGATCACTAGGATCATCCTGCTACTTTCGCTATTTTGGATCATGAAGCTTACAAAGCCGCTCTTTAGCATAGGCGAGCTTAGCATCACTGGACGCGATCTAGTGCTCATAATAGGCGGTCTATTTTTGATAGTAAAATCATCAATGGAGATCCACGCAAACGTCACTGGCAAGCATGAAGAGGCTCACGAGAGCAAGTCTCATCCAGGATTTTTTGCGACTATCCTAGAAATAGGCATTTTAGACATAGTCTTTTCACTAGATAGCGTTATCACTGCAGTTGGCATGGCTCAGCACATCGATATCATGATACTTGCCGTCATCATCGCAGTTGGCGTGATGATGTTTGCCTCAAAGGCGATCTCAGAATTTGTCGATAACAACCCAACGATAAAAATGCTCGCACTAGCATTCTTGGTGCTTGTTGGCTTTGCGCTCGTGCTTGATGGCTTTGGCGTGCATGTGCCAAAAGGCTACATCTACTTTGCGATGGGCTTCTCGCTAGCGGTTGAGTGCCTAAATATCTACGCTAGAAAAAGGGCATCAAGAGATCAAAAATAAAAATGTGAGCCAAAATGCAGATAAAAAATTTAGATCACATCGTTATAGTCGTAAGCGACGTTAAAGAGGCGCTTAAATTTTACTGCGACATTTTAGGCATGCGACCAGCTCAGAAAGACGGTCACATTAGCCTAAATTTTGGCTCAAAAAAGATAAATTTACATAGGTTTAAGGGCGAGTTTTTACCTGCGGCAAAGCATCCAACAAAGGGTAGCGCTGATATATGTTTTTAGCTAAAAATGACATAGAGGAGGTGCGATTGGAGTTTCTTGCAAAAGATGTGAAAATAGAGCTTGGCGTCGTGAAGCGAAACGGAGCATTTAAAGCAATGAAAATTTATACATTTGTGGCAGAAATTTGATAGGGCTTAGCTCATATGAAATTTAACAAGAAGGCAGCTTGGACCTACTAAAAGACCCGCTAAATAAACTAATCATCTCGCTCTCGCTGCCAGCTGGCGTGGGCATGATGTTTAACACGCTTTACAACGTCACTGGCACATTTTTCGCCGCTAAAATTTCTACCCTTGCAGTTGCTGGCATGGCGATGAGCTTTTTGCTCTATCTAAGTGTCGTAGGCATCGGTCTTGGCTTTGGCTCGGCACTCACCGCGCTAATAGGCAACAGCCTAGGCGCAAACAAACCAAAAATGGCTAAACTTTATGCGGCAAATGGCATCGTTTTTGTGCTTCTTTTTGCCCTATTTATGGGGCTTTGTGGCTACTTACTAGCACCAAATTTACTAGTCATTTTAGGTGCTGATCATCACTACATCAAAGAGGCACTTGACTACGCTGGCGTCATCTTTCTTGCAGCTCCATTTTTCTTGCTTATAAAATCGCTTAATGGCATACTTGTCGCACTTGGCGATACTAAAAGCTACCGCAACTGGCTATTTTGCGGCCTTTTTATCAATGCATTTTTTTGCTATCTTTTTGCTTTTATCTTTGCTCTTGGCGTAAAAGGTCTTGCACTAGCAACAGCTAGCGTGCAGTTTTTAGGCATGATCTATCTCTTTTTTAAAGTTAGAAAAAGCAAGATGATAGAGCCTAGAAATTTAGGCTACTTCGTGCCAAATTTCGCCGTCTGGGCAAAGATACTAAAGCAAGCCTTGCCAGCTTGTCTAAACTACCTTTCAATGTCGCTTGGCTCGCTTGTGCTTTTAAAATTTGTGAGCTTTTACGGCGTCAATGCAGTGGCAGGTTATGGCATAGCCTTAAGGATCGAGCAAATTTTAGTGCTTCCAACCATCGGCATGGCAGCAGGAGTGCTTAGCATCATCTCAAGAAACTACGGCGCTAAGAGCTTTCAAAGAGCGATGCAGTGCTACAAACTATCGCTTCTTTTTTTGCTCATCTACTGCGCCTTTGCCTACATCTTTATAAGGCTTTTTGGCGAGAGCGCTATCAAGCTCTTTGACAGCACGCCAGCCGTGCTAGAAGTGGCAAAGCTCTACCTTGGCATCAACTCACTTGCCTACATGGCTTACGGCACGATCAACATCTCAGGCAGCACCCTACAAGCGGTAAAACGCCCAGTAGCGATCTTTTTGCTAAATGGCTTTAGACAGCTCGTGCTTCAATGCTCGCTCTTTTACGTGGTAGTTTTTTGGCTAGGACTTGAGATCAAATTTATGTGGCTAGCGCTCTTTTTTAGCGTCTATTTTACGGCGATTTGCTTTTTGGCTTGGACGCTTTTTAGGTTAAAAAGAGCTAATAAATTTTAGCTGCAAACATCTATGATATAATCTCGCAAAATATAAATTTTAAGGGGCTAAAGTGACTAACACAGTAATGCTTCAAGGGCAAAATGGCTTTATAATCACAAGCGAAATCATCAGCGCTATGAAACAGCTTTTTGGCGAAAAGATCAAAGTAGTAGAGATAGATGATGAGTTGATCGATAATGTTTTGGATATAAAAGATGCAAAAGAGGCTGAAGAGATTTATGCTAGATTTGTAGCAAATAACAGCAAAGGCACAACGCTTGATGAACTCAAAAAAGAAAACTGCTTATGAAAGTTATCATTACCGATGAAGCAAAGGTAAATTTTAACAAGCTTGATGGTTCTGTTAAAAAGCAAATCATCAAGGCTCTCGAAAAATTAGAAACCCTAAAAGACCCGCGTGATAGCGGAAAGGCTCTAGTGGCAAATTTAAGCGGACTTTGGCGTTATAGAGTTGGCGATTATCGCTTGATTTGCTTGCTAAAAGACGACGAACTAATAATCCTGCTTTTAAATATCGTAAAAAGAGATGAAGCTTACTTAGACAAAAACGTAAAACTACTTTTAAAGCTCAAAGAAAAAGCAGAAAAACCTTCTTAAGAGCTAAATTTAACTCCTCAAACTTTTAAATTTAAAGCTAAATGCAAAAAAGCAAAGCGAGGCGACTAAGATGATACTAGCTCCGCCTGTGAGGTTGAAATAAAAGCTGATCACAAGGCCGATAAAGCAAAAAATGATAGAAAAAATAGTTGAGATTAGCATCATTAGCCCCAGCCTTTTGGCAAAAATTTGCGCAATATAAGGCGGTATGGTAAGTAGAGCGATGACAAGTATTAGCCCCACCACGCGGATCGTAGCCACCACGCAAAGCGCCATCATACAAACTAGCAAATAGTGAAAAAATGTCGTATTTACCCCGCGAAGTTTTGCAAACTCCGCATCAAAGCTGATCGCCACAAACTGGCGGTAAAAAAGCGCGATGAGCGCCAAAAACAAGAGGTCTAAAACGCTCATAAATGCGATATCTGTGCCGCTAACTGCAAGGATCGAGCCAAAAAGATAGCTCATAAGATCAGCGTTATAGCCAGGCGTTAGATCGATAAATATAATGCCAATAGCCATGCCAATCGCCCAAATAGCGCCTATTACGGAGTCGATGTTTGTCTTGTCTTTTAGCGTGATCGTGGCGATGATGAGCGCTAGAAGTAGCGAAAATATGCTCGCTCCAAAAAGTGGCTCGAGTGAGAAGAAAAATGCAAGCCCTATGCCGCCATACGCGCCGTGTGCGATGCCTCCAGCGATGAAAGTCATCTTGTTTATCACCACAAGCGAGCCTATCATGCCGCATATTATGCTTACTAAAATGCCTGCAATAAAGGCATTTTGCATAAAATTTAACTCTAAAATTTCACTCATTTTCTCTCTTTAAAATTTAAAAACATTGCTCTTTGTTTTTTCACAACCGCACTCGCCAAGTGCGATCTCGACATCACAAAAATGGCTGTGCGTTCTAGCTAGATGCTCGATAAATTCCCTCTTTGCAAGGTTTTCATGCGTTTTGTGAATGTGTAAATTTTTACTCACGTAAGCGATCTTTGTAGCGTAATTTAGCACGATATTTAGGTCGTGACTGACTAGAACCACACCCACGCCGTTTGCGTTTATCCCCTTTAAAATTTCATAAATTTCAGCTTGCCCTTTTGTATCGATGCTGGCTGTTGGCTCATCTAAGATGAGTACTTTTGCGTTTGCGCAAAGCGCTCTAGCGATATAGACGCGCTGCCTTTGACCGCCACTTAGCTCGCCGATCCTTGCGTTTGCAAACTCCCTCATGCCGACCTTTTCAAGGGCGCTTAGTGCTAGAGCTTTTTCATCTTTTGAGTAAAAGCCAAAGATTTTTTTATCGATTAGCCCCATTAAAACGACTTCTAAAACCATCATCGGAAAGCTTTGATTTGAGAGGAAATTTTGCGGCACGTAGCCTATAAATTTACTAACCTCGCTTGGCTCTTTACCAAAGAGCTTTATCTCGCCACTTTGAGGCTTAAGTAGGCCCAAAATGAGCTTTAAAAGCGTGCTTTTGCCTCCGCCATTTGGACCAATTATCGCTAAAAACTCGTCGCTACTATAGTCTAAATTTATATCCTCTAAAACGACTTGTTTATCGTAGCTAAAGTTTAAATTTCTAATTTTTATAATATCTTTCAAAACAGACTCTTTTGCGTAAATGTCGTGACAAAAATGAAAAGTCCAAGCCAAAGCATGATGCCAAGGGCTGCAAATTCTGCGTAGATTTTAAACTTTTTTAGCTTAATGTTCGTGCTGATCTTTGAGCCAAAAACTGCCGCTACAAATATCACCACGCTCATGCCAAGCGCCATAAATACGCCGCTTATCATGCCTGCAAAGTAGCTACCTATCTCATTTGCCAGCACAAAAACTAGTATCGTGCCTGGACAGGGCACAAGAGCCGCAGCAGCCGCTACTAGCCACTCCTCTTTGCTCTTTGGCTTTTTGGTTGAGCAAATTTGACAGCCACATTCACTTTTAAATTTTGTATTTTTACTCAAATTTTGGCTTAGATTTGATCTAAAAATATAAAATTTAGTCTCATTTTTGTTTGAAAGGTAAAATTTGATCTTTTTAACGAGCATAAAAATCGCCACAAAAAAGATCACGACGCCTGAAAATGCAGTCGTTATGCTAGCAGTATCTCTTGTGAGGTCGCTGCTTACTTCACGAAGCAGTAAAAAGCTAGCAAAGACAAAGACAAATGCGCCCACGACGTGCAAAAAGCCGATCTTTAGTGCAAATAAAAACGCCCTTTTGTAGCTGCCTCCAGTTGCGGCAAAATATGAGCTTGTTAGCACCTTGCCATGGCCTGCTCCAGCAGCGTGCAAAAAGCCATAGCCAAATGAGATAAGTGCCAAGAGTAGCAGCGCAAGCGGACTTTTGTAATCCACGCTTCTTAAAATTTGCTTTAGCCTATCAAGCAAGCTTAGGCTAGTTTTTGAGACGATGTCAAATTTCGCCTCATCGATCTTATCTATCTGGCTTAAATTCTCATCGCTCACGCTGGCTACTGGCTCTTTTAGCAGCTCTTTAAGCGCTGGCTTTTGGTTGTGAGCTTTGGCTGCTTCTTTGCTTGAAAATGTAAAAAATATCAAATTTGAGTTTGAATTTGGTATCGCCCAGAAGCTTTCACCCACCAAAAATGCGTTATTTTGCGTAAATTTGAAGTTAAAATAGCCCTCTTTATCCTCCATATCAACCGACACGACAAGACCGTCAGCGATCACTAAATTTGTCTTAAAACTAACATCAAATTTAAGCCTGCCCTCGTCAAAGTAGAGCTTGTATTCATTTAAATTTGGCTCTATTTTAGTGGCGTTTTCGTCCTTGTAATAATACTCAATCTGCGTCAAATAGTGCCTTGGCACGAGGTAGTCTAGCAAATTTAAGCGGATCTTTCTAAGCTCTTTATCATCTATCTTTTCATCTTGATTGAGGTCAAAATTTTGCTTCATAAGATCTGAGAAATTTTGCGAAAAGGTCCAAGTAAAAGCTATCTGCGTGATGTTATTTTCGTGTGCGACAAATTTCGCACTAACGTGAGCAGTTGGGCTGTAAAGCGAGCATAGAGCACACCCGAAGGCATTTATGGCTAGTAGGCAAATGACGATCAGGCGTGCTAACATTTTTATAGACTTTTTGCGAAAATTTCAGCCGTTTTTTTCATCTCGGCTAGCCAGTTTTCAGGTAGTTGGTCTATCGTGACGACCTTTGAGTCAGTCTCTTTTGCGATCAAATTTGCAGCCTTTGTTGGGAATTGTGGAGCCACGAAAATGACCTTTATACCGTGCTCTTTAGCCTCTTCTATAAGCTCTTTTAGCTCAGCTGGCTTTGGCTCTTTGCCCTCTATTTCAATGGCTATTTGCTCTAAGTTATAGCGCTTTGCAAAGTAGCCCCAAGATGGGTGATATACGATAAATTCGCGAGTTTTGACATCTTTTAGCTCATTTTTGATAAAGCCATCAAGCTCGTCAAGGCTAGCTTTAAATTTAGCCAAATTCTCCTCATAAAGCTTTGCATTTTGCGGGAATTTCTCTATTAGCGCCTTTGCGATGTTATCAGCTTGAGTTTTTACCAAGATAGGGTCAAGCCAGATGTGCGGATCAAGGCCGTCGTGGTGGTGGTGATGGTGCTCTCCCTCGTGGTCATGGTGCTCATGCTTATGCTCTCCATCGTGCTTATGCTCGTGGTGCTCTTCATGTTCATGCTCCTCGCTCATAGCGATCTTTTCGATACCTTCCTGCGTCTTTACGATGCGTAAATTTTTAAATGTCTTTGAGAAGCGATCCAGCCACGCATCCTCAAACTCGATGCCGATAGCAAAGTAAAGCTCACTCTTTTCAAGCTCCTTCATCTGCTTTGGTTTTGGCTCGTAGGTGTGGGGATCAGCCCCTTTGCCAACCATCGTATTTACATCTAGCGTATCTCCAGCGATCTGCTCGACGAAAAATTTCGTTGGCAGTATGCTAGTAGTCACAACCGGCTTTGCAAAAAGAGACAAAGCACAAACAGCTAATAAAACGATAATTTTTCTCATTATCTCTCCTTTAAAAAATAATTGCGAAGTTTAGCAAAATGCAACTTGGTTGCAACTTAAAGTTCAAAAGCCTAAATTTAGCCTTTTCTTTTAAATATAGTTTAAATCTTTTAGCGTTAATATACGCAAAATAAAAAGGGCAAAGATGAACGCGAGAAATTTCCTAGAAGAGCACAATATCAAGGCTACGACGTTTCGCATAAAGCTTGTTGAAATTTTACAAAACGCCAAAGCACCGCTAAGCTATGATGAAATTTTGCAAATTCTTGATGCAAACAAGACGACCTTTTATAGAAGTATGGAAATTTTCGAGAAAGAAAATCTCATCATAAAAACCGAAAACAACCACAAGAGCTACTACGAGCTGGCAAATGAAGCCAAAGCCTACTTCATCTGCGACGTCTGCCACAAGGTGACAAACATCGATATGCCCCACCTAAACGTCGCTAAAAATATAAAAAGTGCCGTGATAAAGGGCGTTTGCGACGAGTGTGATCATGAGTAAAGCGCTATGATCTCAGCTGGGATCGCTTTTGGGCGGTTTGTCTTTAGATCGATATAGACAAACTCGGTCTTGCCAGTTGCTATTAGCTCGCCATCCTTTTTAAACTCAAAATATCTGCTCGAAGTGGCCTTGCCATCGGCCTGCGTGTAGGTGTGAATTTCTATCTTATCCATCAGCTTTGCACTCTTTATATATTTTGCTTCATTTTTTCTAATGAGCCAAATTTCACCCCTTTTATACTGCGCCTCGACCGTGTCGCCAACTGCGGCAGAGTGGGCAAATGCGGCCTCTTGCATAAGCGTGAAATAGTAGACATTATTCATATGTCCGTGCATGTCGATGGCTTGTGGCGGGATAGTGACGTGATATATAAAATCTCTCATTTTTGACCTTTTTTGCTAAAATTATAACCAAAAAGAGGAGCTAAAATGCAAAATTTATGGGATAAAAAGGCGTCAAACTACCAAAGATTTGACGGCAAGATCAGCGCTATCCAGCAGCAAATTTATAGCAAAGCTTTGGCTTGGGGGATAGACTTTAACGGCAAAGAAATTTTAGATATAGGCTGTGGAACGGGCGTTTGGAGTATATTTTTATCAAAAACGGCTAAACATATAACAGGCATTGATAGCTCAGAAAAGATGATAGAAATTTTAAACGAAGATGCAAAGAAATTTGGCGTGACAAATTTAAGTAGCGAGGTTTGCTCGTGGAGAGAATTTAAGCCTAAAGGGCACTTTGATATCGCTATTTGCACGATGAGTCCAGCGATTGCAAACGACTGGGACTTTGATAAATTTCAAAACTGCGCCAAGCAAAAGCTCTATCTTGGCTGGGACAAGCCTAGAAGCTCTGACCTACTTGAGCCATTTTTTGAAAAATTTGGCCGCACGCTCTCGCAAAAAAACGTAGTAGATAGGCTTGAAGCGTGGCTAAATGAGCAAGGCATCGCTTATAAGAGTGAAATTTTAAACGAAACTAGGATCGCTAGACGAAGCGTGCAAGAAGCTGCTGAAAATATCTGCTGGCACCTTGAGATAAACGGAGCTAAAAACTACGATGAAAAGGCGGTTTTAGCGATGTTAAAAGAGAGATTTGACGGCGAGTTTATAGATGAGAAAATTGACTCTCAAATGAAGCTTTTTGTCTTTTAGGGCTTAAATTTAGAGCAAATTTGCTTGCCAAATTCGCTAAAAATGACGCCAAAGATGATGAGCGCGGCTCCAAAAATTTGCCAGATACTAAGTATCTCGCCTGCAAAAAAGTAGCCAATGAACCCTGCAGAGACTGGCTCTAGGCAGAAAAACAAGGCCACCTTGCTAGCGGTCGTATATCTTTGGGCGATCGTTTGGACAAAGTAGCAAAAAATGGTGCCAATCACCGTCGTGATAAATATCGCTATGAAAAATTCTCTATCAAAATTTGGCACGATACTGCCCTGAAAAAGCGCGAAGATAAGCGAGAGCAGGGCATTTGTGAGAAAGACCACAAAGACAAGCATATAAAGTTCACTCTTTCTTACAAAGTGGCCATTTAGCGTCGTGTAAAGTGCGTAAAATATGGCGCAAACAAGCGCTAGTGCCTCGCCAGCCCCAAGTGCGAGCGTGGCGCCACTTAAGAGCCAAAGCCCAAAGATAGCGACGAGTGCGCCTAAAATTGCAAAAATACTTATCTTATTTTTAAAAAACACCGCCGCCATAAAAGGGACTATCACGCACTCAAGCCCCGTGATAAAGGCGACGCTCGAGCTAAATGTAAGCTTTAGGGCGTAAGTCTGCGTGGCAAATGACAAAAACAGCACCGCACCAAGGATAACGCCGTAGATGACGCTCTTTTTGTCAAATTTCTTAGCAAATTTAAGCGCGACAAAGCCCATAAAGATAGATGAGAGAAAAAACCGGCAAAAAAGCATGACAAAGACGCCATTTGTCTTTAGCGCGTTTGCCATGGGTAAAAACGTAGCGCCCCAAACGATGGCAACTACGATAAGAGCGATGTCAGCTTTGTTTTGAGCGCTTAAATTTCTCATTTAAAGATCGAGTCAAGCACCTTTTTGCCGCTATCTAGGCTAAAGCCGCTTCTTAGCCCCTTTTCCTTCTCGCTCATCACGTTAAATAGCCCATCTAGCGTCTTTCTCGTGATATATGCGTTTAGGTCTTCGCCGTCATCTGGCACATATTCGCTTGCGCCTAAATTTTTAGCTAGGCTTTTGACTGATTTTATCGTTTCGTTGTTTTTTACTGAGCCGCCGATGAAAGAATTTAGCCCATTATAGGCAGTCGCAAAGCTATTATCGCTCATCATTTTCTCAATTATCGGTGTAAATGCCGCCTTTAGCTTTTGGCTGGAGCTTTTCTCTAAATACTTCGTAACGCTGTCGCTACCGCCGTTAAAGAGCTTTTTCACGTCAGCCTCGCTCATATTTTTTATGCTCTCGCTAAAAATTTCAGCAGCCTTTGGCACGGCCGTGGTCGCAGCGTTGTTTATCGACTTGCTAAGGTCTTGCGCCCACTTCTCGCCGCCCACTTTTTTGGCTAAATTTGACGCCATTTCAAGGCTTTTTGGGAGTGGGATTTTAGCTGTGGCGTTGTTTATAAAGCCCTCTTTTGAAAGCTCGCTCACAGCAGCATTTAGTGCCTCGCTAACTAGACTTTTGTAGTCGCCGCTTGATGCGTGAGTGGCGATTTTGACGCCTTTATTTATCATATCATCCATGCTTGCGGCTTGTAAATTTAAAGCAAGCGCGCCACAAAGAATAACAAGAGATCTTTTCATCTTCTCTCCTTTTTTAAATTTAAAGCAAAATCATACAAAAAATATCTAAACGCTTAAAATAAATTTAATATTTTTGCACTAGAATTCACCCTTTTTTGAGGGGAATTTATGCAGCTTTTACTTCTTAGCTTCGCTCTTAGCATGGATAGCGCGGCTCTAAATATGGCAAACGGCGCAAGGTATAAAAGCCTTGGCTTTGGCAAAATTTTATTTATCGCTTTTATGCTTGGCTTTTTTCAGTTTCTCATGCCGCTTCTTGGCTATTTTCTAGGCATTAGCTTTGCTAAATTTATAAGCTCTATCGATCACTTCATCGCATTTTTTATACTTTGTTTTCTTGGCTTTAAAATGCTAAAAGAGGCCTGTAGTAGCGAGGCTAGCGAGTCCTTAAGCATGGATATTAAGACCATTTTTGTGGGTGCATTTGCCACGAGCATCGACGCACTCGCCATCGGTGTCACACTTAGCTTTGAGGCGGTTAGTATATTTGAGAGTGCGCTCATCATCGGCGTAGTCTGCTTTGTACTAAGCCTAGCCGCCTTTTACATCGGTAAATTTATGGGTGAAATTTTAGAGAAAAAGGCACTATTTTTAGGTGGAGCGATACTTATATTTTTAGGCTTTAAAATCCTAATCACCCACCTGCTAGAAGAGGGAGTGCTCTAAATTTCTATCTCTATGCCAACTGGACAGTGGTCGCTGCCAGTGATCTCTGGCAGGATAAAGGCGTCTTTTAGCCTATCTTTTAGCCCTTGTGAGATGAAGAAATAATCAATCCTCCAGCCGACATTTTTCGCCCTTGCGTTAAAGCGGTAGCTCCACCACGAGTAAGCGTCCGCAACGTCGCCATTTACAGCTCTAAATGTATCTATAAAGCCACTTTTTAGCACCTCATCTATCCACGCGCGCTCGATAGGCAAAAAGCCAGAAGTTTTGGCATTTGCCTTTGGATTTTTAAGGTCGATCTCGCGGTGAGCGGTATTTACGTCGCCGCAAAATATCACCTCTTTGCCGCTTTTTACAAGCTCTTTGCAGTAAGCTAGAAATTTCTCGTAAAAGTCCATCTTGTAAGCTAGTCTCTCATCGTCCTTTTGGCCGTTTGGAAAGTAGATGTTAAAAAGCACGATATCATCAAATCTATGCTCCAAAACTCGCCCCTCCGTGTCGTCAAAAAAGGCCGCTTTTTGCGTTTGCACGTCAAATTTAGCAAGGCTCATCACGCCAGAGTAGCCAGCCCTTGCGCCTGAGTTGACACTGATATCTTTAAAGCCAAGGTTGTAAATTTCTTTTGGCACGTCATCTTCTTTGACCTTGATCTCTTGAAGTCCCAAAAAATCAGGCCTAACCTCATCAAGCCAGCCAAAGCCATCTTTTGCCACGACTGCGCGCAGACCATTTACGTTCCAGCTAATAAGTTTCAAATTTCATCCTTTTTTTAATTATAATTATGCCAAAAATCACAAAAAGGAAAGTTATGAGAAACCAGCCAACGTATAAATTTTTTAAAAATTTTGGCTACGCAAGAGAGGGTTTGGCTGAAATTTTTAAAAACGAGAAGAGCTTTCGGATAGAAATTTGCATATTTTTGGTAGCTACGATCTCGCTATTTTTTTGGAAATTTGACCTTATTTTTAACCTATTTTTGATCTTTAGCATGGCATTTGTGCTAGTTTGCGAGTGCCTAAACTCTGGCCTAGAGCGAGTGACTGATCTTGCAAGCCCAGACTATCACGCCCTAGCAAAAGCGGCAAAGGACGCTGGAAGTGCGGCTGTGATGATCGCAAATTTCTTATGTGGCACGCTTTGGTGCGTGGCTGTGTGCTATAAAATTTGGAGCTAGCGTGAAAGAGCAAATTTATAAGGCGCTTCTTGGCGAGAAAAAGGTAGAGATCATAAATTTACTTTGCGAGCTAAGCGATGAAAATGGCTTTATCGTGCTTAAAATTTCAGAAATTTGCGAGAAGCTAAATGTGAGCAAACCAACCGTGATAAGCACGTTTAAGCTACTTGAAGAGAAGAAAATTTTAGAGCGAGTAAAAAACGGAGTTTATAGATTTAAAAATTTATAGTGGCAAGCAAATGCCTGCCACCTCTTTCTAGCCGATAGTCTCAGCAGCGATCATACCAAATGTCAAGCAATCAGTTATAGCCACTGATCCTAGGCGGCTTGCTCCGTGAACGCCACCAGTGATCTCGCCAGCTGCATATAAATTTGGTATAGGCATAGCTGTTTGAGAGTTCATGACTTGGGCTTTTGTGTTGATATTTAGACCGCCCATTGTGTGGTGAACTTTTGGCGTGCCACGCTCTGCGTAAAACGGCGGAACTGAGATATCAATGCCCTTTGTCGTAGTCTCAACAACTGGCTTGCCAAAGTCCTCATCAATGCCTTTTTTGACAAATTCGTTGTATCTTGCGACTGTTTTTTTGAGCTCATCAACTGGGATCTTATACTCAGCTGCCAAAGCATCAAGTGTGTCAAATTTCTTGCAAATTCCAGCTGCGATAGCCTTTTCATAGTGAGCTGGAAGCATGTGAGGAAGTGCTCTTGAATCGCAGAAGTTGATAGGGAAATTTTTATCGTCTTCGCCCTTTTCATGGATGACTTTAAACATCGCTTCAGTTCTTGTCCTGCGGTCAGCTAGCTCGTTCATGTAGCGTTTGCCAGTTCTTGGATTGACTGAAATTCCAAACGGAAAAGCGCCATTTACGTTAAACATCGATCCCACGCCAAAGCCTGTCTCATCGGCACATCCCCATGGTCCATACTGGATCCAGCTTGGCTGAACTGGATAAGCGCCCGCTCTAAATGCTGCTAGAAGCGCGCCTGCTGTTGAGCCTGGTTGGTTTGTCGAGTCTGTCTCAGGTGTGATCCTTGGATCTTGAAGGCGTCTAAAAATTTTATCTCTACAAAAGCCGCCAGCTGCTAGCACAACGCCCTTTTTGGCTTTTATATATTTTGTATCGCCGCCTTTGTTTTCGACGTCGTCACTCATCAAATTGCCATCAAATTTGTAGTTTTCTCTGACGATGACACCCACAACTGCACCCTTGTCGTCAAAGACAAAATCATCAAATTTTGTCCTTTTTTTGATCGATGCGCCTTCTAACTTTTCAAATGTCGCAGTCATAGGAAGCACGATGCCAGCGCCGCTGCCAACTTCTGTTTGAAGACTTCTTGGCACTGAGTGACCACCTGCGTGAGTGATCTGATCGATATATTTTGCACCACAATCAAGTGTGAGTTTGTATGCGTCTTGCGCTCTCTCGCCGATCTTTGCCAAAAGATCAACGTGGTTGATGCCGCGGCCTGCTTTCAAGCAGTCTTTGATAAATAGCTCTGTGCTATCTTTGATGCCAGCTTTCTTTTGCATGTCACTATTTGGAACGGCAAAGATACCGCCGTTGATGACAGAGTTGCCACCTGTGCGGCCCATCTTTTCGATCAAGACGACTTTGTTGCCTTTTTTGGCTGATGTGACGCCAGCAGCAAGAGCTGCAAAGCCTGAGCCGATGATGACTACGTCATACTCCTCGTCCCATTTGACATCTTTTTCGTTCATTGGGCTTGCCATTAAATTTGTAGCGCCCATGCCAAGTGCTGTGGCTCCGATAGCGCTAAATTTCACAAAATCTCTTCTAGATAAACCTGAATTTTTCATGCTCTCTCTCCTTTGAAGTAAGATATTCACTAACTAGATTATACGACTTTTTTATTAAAATAGTCTAATTAGTTTTTTAAATTAAACTTTATTAAAGCTAAGTGCGATTAGAGCGTAGTTTGGTAATATTTATTGACACTATTTTTATTCAAATTTGACTTTATATTTACGCTATATAGGCAATTAAAGTAAATTTGGCATAAAGTTTGGAGAATTTATTTTTTAAATTTGAGAAAAATAAATATTAATCAAATTTTTGTTTAACTAAATTTATAAAGGAAATTTGGGTTTATTTTGGGTATTAGCTTAAATTTAAATATTAGTTTAAAGAGAGAGTCGGAGCAAATTTGCTCCGAAAAATTATTTAACACCAACTATGATTTGAGTTGCTTTGATGATAGCAGTTACTTTGTCGCCTGCTTTTAAAGCCAAATTTTGAACTGACTCTCTTGTGATGATAGCTGAAATTTTGCTGCCATTTGCATCAATGATAACCTCAGCATTTACAGCGCCGTCTTTTATCTCGCTAACAACGCCTTTTATTTGATTTGTTGCGCTAAGCTTGATGCTGTCGTCTTTTGAAACGATAACGCTTGAAGCTTTGAATAAGAATATAGCTTTTTTACCAACTTTAAGATCAAGAGCTTTTTCGCTATCAACTGTAATAGTTGCTTTTAGCACCTCGCCACCTGCTAGTTTGCCAGCTATTAACGAATTTACCGCACCTGTTCTTACTTCTGATATCTCAACATTTAGTTGATTTCTTGCACTTAGTGACATATTTTCTCCTTATTTTGATTTAATGTTTGGGTATTATAGAGTATTATTATTAATGCGAACTTATGATCAATTAATAAAATTTTTTAATATCACAAGTAAAGATTTATAATTTACCAAAGCCCAAAATATCGCATAAAATGAACTAAAATCTAAAAATTTAATTTAAAATATTTTTGAAAAATATATTGAATAAATATTATTTTTTATTATAAAACAGACAAACTAAGATTGTTTCAAGATCAGATGACTTTAGATCTTAGTTTGTAGATTTTTGATTTTTAGTGATTTAGTAAGAATTTATAAATTTTGCGCTTAGATGCCAGCTTCAAGCATAGCTTCTGCTTGATAGTGAGTGATAAGCGGCTCGATGATCTCGTCAAATAATCCCGCTGCCATGATCGCATCAAGGCGGTAAAGTGTTAAATTTATGCGATGATCGCTTATGCGGTTTTGCGGGTAGTTATAAGTTCTTATCCTGCCTGAGCGGTCTCCAGTGCCGACTTGACTCTTGCGCTCGCTAGTCTCTTTAGCAAGCCTCTCTTGCTCTTGCATCTCGTAAAGTCTAGCTTTTAGGACCTTCATCGCGGCTTCTTTGTTTTTGTGCTGGCTCTTGCCATCTTGGTTTGTGACAACAAGTCCTGTTGGTATGTGCGTGATCCTAACGGCACTATCAGTTGTATTTACCGACTGACCGCCGTGACCCGAGCTTCTCATAACATCAACTCTTATATCGTTTGGATTGATCTCGATCTCGCTGTCTTCGACCTCTGGCATGATGGCCACAGTCACAGCCGAGGTGTGCACCCTACCCTGGCTCTCAGTCTCTGGCACACGCTGAACTCTATGTGTGCCACCTTCAAATTTTAGCCTTGAATAAGCGCCTTTGCCCTTTATGAGCACGATGATCTCTTTAAAGCCGCCAGTGTTGCCCTCGCTTTGGCTAACGATCTCAAATTTATATCCACGAAGTTCTGCATATCTGATGTAAGCGTTAAAAAGATCTCCAACAAATAGTGCAGCCTCGTCACCACCAGTGCCTGCGCGAATTTCTAAGAATATATTTTTGTCATCGTTTGGATCTTTTGGAAGAAGTAAAATTTTGATCTCTTCTTCAAGCTTCTCTCTTGAAATTTCTAAATTTTTAAGCTCATCTTTTGCAAGCTCACCAAGCTCAGAGTCCTCAAGTAGGGCTTTGTTCTCGTCGATGTCGTTTAGAATTTGTAGATATTTTTTTGCAGCAATTGCGACTGGTTCGATAGATGATTGCTCTTTTGAGAGCTTTGTCATCTTTTCGATATCGTTTGCTATATTTGGATCGCTTAGAAGCGTAGAAATTTCATCATAGCGATCCAAAAATGGATGAAGTTTATCAGCAAACATTAAAATTTAATAGATTAAACAGCTTTTAGAGTATTTACTAATTGAGCAAGGCGACTAACGCGACGAGCAGCAGTTTGTTTCTTCAAAAAGCCTCTACTTACGAAGCTGTGGATGCTTTTGTTAGCAACTTTTAAAGCTTCATTTGCAGCATTTAGATCTTTAGCTTCTACAGCTACACGCACTGCTTTTGTGATGTTTTTAAGTCTAGTGCGGTAAAATCTGTTTCTTTCTGTTCTTTTTATAGTTTGTCTAGCTCTTTTTTCAGCAGATTTATGGTTTGCCATAATATACCTTTTTTGATAATTTTAGTCCGTGATTATATGAAAAATATATTTAATTGTAACTGAATTTAAGTCAGCTTTAAAACAAATAAAATTTTAGATTTTAAATTTGATAATTTCTGATAAAATAGCACCATTTTATAATAAAAAGGATAAATTGATGAAACTTTTTGGAACAGACGGAGTTCGTGGTAAGGCTGGCGAAAAGCTTTCAGCTCAAACATCTATGCGCCTTGCAATGGCTGCTGGAATTTACTTTAGAAAGACCTCAGCGACAAATGTGATTTTAGTCGGAAAAGATACTAGAAAAAGTGGCTATATGATAGAAACTGCCATCGTTGCAGGGCTAACTGCAGTTGGCTACAACGTCCTTCAAATAGGCCCTATGCCAACACCTGCGATCGCATTTTTAACAGAAAATATGCGCTGTGACGCTGGCATAATGATAAGCGCCTCACACAACCCATACTACGATAACGGCATCAAATTTTTTGATAGCTTTGGCAACAAGCTTGATGAGACGATAGAGGCCGAGATAGAAAAAATCTTCTACGACGATGAGCTTATCGCAAATGCCCAAAAAACGATGACAGAAATCGGTGCAAACAAGAGGATCGACGATGTTATCGGCAGATATATCGTCCAGATCAAAAATTCATTCCCAAAAGAGCTAAATTTAAAGAATTTACGAGTAGTTTTAGATGTGGCAAACGGAGCTGCTTACAAGGTCGCGCCAACTGTATTTAGCGAGCTTGGAGCTGATGTCATCGTCATAAACAACGAACCAAATGGTAGCAACATCAACCAAAACTGCGGCGCACTTCACCCAGAAGATCTAGCAAGCGAGGTAAAAAGGCTTCGTGCTGACATCGGCTTTGCATTTGACGGCGATGCTGATAGACTTGTCGTTGTCGATGAAAACGGCGAAGTTGTGCATGGAGATGCGATACTTGGCTCACTTGCAGCATTTTTACACGAACAAAAGGCACTAAAAGGTGGAGCCATCGTGGCTACGGTGATGAGTAATGCCGCACTTGATGACTATCTAAAAGCTCACAAGATCAAGCTACTTCGCTCAAACGTAGGCGATAAATACGTGCTTGAGATGATGAAAGAAAATGGCATAAATTTTGGTGGCGAGCAAAGCGGTCACGTCATATTTAACGACTATGCTAAGACTGGCGACGGCCTTGTTACTTCGATGCAAGTTGTCGCGATGATGCTTAAAAAAGGCAAAAAAGCTAGTGAAATTTTTGGTGAGCTAAAGCCGTATCCACAAATTTTACTAAATTTAAAAATCACAGAGAAAAAGCCGCTTGATAAGATAGAGGGGCTAAAAGAGCTTGAGGCTAACCTCGCAAAAGAGGGCATAAGATCGCTCTTTAGATACTCTGGTACTGAAAATTTGATCAGACTTTTGCTTGAAGGTAAAAATCAAACTTTAGTTGAAAAACGCATGGATGAAGTTGAGAAATTTTTTGTAAAAGCCCTAAATGCGTAAAAACTTAATTAAATTTTTTATCGCGTTTTTTCTCATTTTTATCGTTGATCAAGCGATAAAGATGATATTTATAGATGGTTTTTCGTGGGAGGGCGAGTTTTTCTCGCTAGTTCTTACATATAATAAGGGCGTTGCATTTTCGATGTTTGCCTTTTTAGATGAGTGGCTTAAATTTATCCAGATCGCCCTCATTTTAGGCGTTTTTGTCTATCTAGTCGTTGAAAAAAAACTGCTTTGCTCGCATGCCATTTGGCTTGGAGCTTTGCTAGGAGCTGGCAGCTCAAATATCACAGATAGATTTATCCATGGCGGCGTCGTGGATTACGTCTTTTGGCACAAGTGGTTTAACTTTGCGGTCTTTAACTTCGCTGATGTGATGATTGATCTTTGTGTCGTGATGATACTTTGGCAAAGTTTTATAAAAAGGAGAGAGAGTGGGAAATAATATCTACGTCGCATACGCGCTTTGGCTACTTACTGGCTGGCTTGGAGCACATAGAATTTACCTTGGTAAATTTATCACTGGCTTTTTGATGATGGGACTATTTTTCGTTGGCTACTCTACGTTTTATTTCATTATAGGCATACCATTTTTAATAATTTGGGGCATTTGGTGGCTTATAGATGCATTTTTGGTTGGCGCTTATGTCGAGAAAAATTTACAAAAAGTCGAGCTAAAAGAGAGACTAAAACTAAAAGATAAAGAGGACGACTTAAAAAGGCTTTACGAGCTTTTTGAGAGTGGTGCGATCAGCAAGGCTGAATTTGAAGCTAGAAAAGAGATACTTTTTAGATAAGGAGACGTTATGGCAGAATATTATCTTTACTTAAAATACCTCCACTATTTGTTTTTCATCTCGTGGATGGCAGTGCTGTTTTATCAGCCAAGGCTCTACGTTTATCACGTAGAAAATATGGACAAGCCAGACTTTGTAAAAGTGGTTGAGGTGATGGAGTATAAGATGTATCACTACATCGGCTGGGTCGCACTAATCGGCTCATTTGTCACTGGCATTTTGATACTTATCGCGATGCCTGATCTTATAAAAACTGGTCACATCCATGTCAAAATTTTAGTTGTCATCTTAATGGCTATCTATCACCTAGACCTTGGACGCTACATGAAGCAGCTCAAAGAAAAGCGCTGTAACAAAAGTGGCATCTTCTTTAGAGCTTACAACGAAGTGCCAACTATCGCGATGCTCATCATCATCTGGGTAATGATAGTAAATCCATTTTAAAGGAATTTGATGAAGAAATTTTTAGCATTTATCGCTTTGCCGGCGCTCTTGCTCGCAGCAACTCAGTATTTTGAGCCGATGCAGATAAAATTTGACAACAGACTCTACTCTCTAGCAGGCTCAGCCAAGCCTGTGCCAAATTTATTCACGCAGGAGTACTTGCTCCCTGGCGAGAAGATAGATAGTTTTAGCTACATGCTCTCGCTAAATACCCTTAAATTTGACGCTACACCAGAGCAAGCGGTCGAGCAAAAGATAAATGATCTAAAAGAGTTAAAAGCAAAAGGGCTAAAAGTGGCTTATAAAAAGGGCTCGCTCGCAAATGAAATTTATCTTGATATCACGATATTTTCAAACCTAAATGGCACTCCAACAGCCGAGCACTCGATATATCGCTACACCAAACAAGGCGGAAATTTAGTCCTTTTTACCATCCAAAGGCGTGCTTATAAAAAAGAGGGCATTCAAAGATTTGCTACAAATTTCACGATCGAGTCGCAAGACTTTAGCAAAAAAGCCCTAGCCACACCTTTCCCACAAATCATCAGCAAATAAAGAAATTTGAGTGTAAATTTAGCCTTTACACTCAAATTTTAAAACCAGACTTAACAAATTTATCTAAAAATAAAACGAATAGTTATATGATAAGAAAAACTCAAAAAGGATAGCCTATGATACATAAAATTCTTATCGCAAATCGTGGTGAGATCGCAGTTAGGATAGTCAGAGCTTGTAGGGATTTACACATCCAAAGCGTAGGAATTTACACAGCACCAGACAGCGAGTGCTTACACGTCAGGATCGCTGATGAGGCCTATCAAGTGGGTGAAGATCCGATCAAGGGCTATCTTGACGCCAAAGCTATCGTAAAGCTTGCTAAAGAGTGCGGGGCTGACGCGATACACCCAGGATACGGCTTTTTAAGCGAAAACTACGAATTTGCAAAGGCAGTTGAGGATGCTGGGCTCATTTTCATCGGTCCAAAGGCTGAAGTCATCAAGAAAATGGGCGATAAAAACATCGCTAGATATCTGATGAAGAAAAACGGCATACCGATAGTTCCAGGCACTGAAAAGCTAAATGATGAGAGCATGGACGCCATAAAAGAGCACGCTAGACGCATCGGCTATCCAGTCATCTTAAAAGCAAGCGGTGGTGGTGGTGGCCGTGGCATCAGGGAGGTCTGGCAAGAAGAAGATATGCAAGATGCCTTTGAATCATGCACCAGAGAGGCAAAAGCATACTTTAACAACGACGAAGTTTTTATGGAGAAGCTTGTTGTCAATCCTCGCCACATCGAGTTTCAAATTTTAGGCGATAACTACGGCAACATCATCCACCTTTGCGAGCGTGACTGCTCTATCCAAAGGCGCCACCAAAAGATCATCGAGATCGCACCTTGCCCATCGATTAGTGAAAATTTAAGAAAGATCATGGGCGTGACTGCGGTCGCTGCTGCAAAGGCTGTGGGCTACTCAAACGTAGGAACGATCGAGTTTTTGCTAGATGACTACAACAACTTTTACTTTATGGAGATGAACACTCGTATCCAAGTGGAGCACGGCATCACCGAAGAGATTACCGGCCACGACCTAGTCGTTAGGCAGATAAGGATCGCTGCGGGTGAAATATTAGAGATCGAGCAAAGCGACATCAAACCACGCGGCTACGCGATAGAGGCGAGGATCACAGCTGAGAATGTCTGGGAGAATTTCATCCCAGCACCAGGCACGATCGAGGGCTACTACCCAGCTCTTGGCCCATCTGTGCGCGTCGATAGCCACGTCTATAAAGACTACACCATACCGCCATTTTACGACTCACTTATCGCAAAACTAATCGTCAAGGCGACTGACTACGATCTAGCGGTAAATAAGCTTGAAAGAGCACTTGAAGAATTTACCATCGAGGGTGTGCGAACGATCATCCCATTTTTGCTAACGATCAGCAAAAGTAAGGAGTTTAGAAGAGGATTTTTCGATACTAGCTACGTCGAGAAAAACTTAAAAACTATCCTTGAAAACACCTATGATGATATGAACAAAGAGCCAAATGACGACCTAGAAGAGGTCATCGTAGAGGCGATAAAAAGATATAAGAAGAAGAGATAAATTTATCTCTGCTACGGCTTTGGCGATAAATTTCGCCAAAGCTAAATTTCCGCACAAACTGCGTAAATTTTAGCTCCGTCATTTGCCACGGCATAGAGCCTGCCACCGCTTGCTAGCATGATCTGATCTGCGCTAAGTCTAAATTTCTCAAACTCTATCTCTTTTAAAAGTAAGCCATCTTTGGCGCTTATCAAAACTGGCTTATTTTTGCGGTTTGCGAGTAAAATTTGATCCTTGACCCAAACAAAATGCTCCGTGCCACTGGTTTTAAACTTAAACACCACATCGCCACTTTTTGCATCCACGGCGTATAGATCTCCGCCCTTGCCAGCGGTGCCAAAGTAAAGCACCCCATCATTCAGGCAAACTGGCGTGTAGAGATATGCGCCAAGCTTTAGCCGCCAGATGGTCTTGCCTATCCTTGCGCCCTGCTCTTTGGGCGGCAAATTAGCGTTTAAATTTTCATCTTTTGCTTCGCAATTAAACACTGCACCACCCAAAATTTCTTTGCACTCCATCATAAATGGCGAGCTCATTCGCACGCAAAAACCATCAAATTCATACGTTTTAGCGTCGTTATATATCTCTTTTATGGGCTCATTAGCAACGCCGAGCTCGCTCATATGCCCGTTATCTATCTTTATAAGCTTTGCAGGGGAGTTTATGTAGCCCTTGTAGTATCTAGTATTTAGCACGAAGTAGCCATTTTCTGGGTAGCAACGCGCATTGCTGGCTATGAAAATTTCGCTTTGTTTATAAGCAAGCGTTGATCTTTTATGCTCGCTAAAGTCGCGTGAAAATGTATCTAGTAGCACGTAGTTTGGCGTTAGCTTTTGAGCTATCTCTAACTCGCTAGGCACCCCAAAAGCAAAATGCACAAATGCAATGCGCTCGTTCATCTCGTAAATGCCAGTTACGCCGTGCCCGCGAAACTCCACGCCAGGCATATCAAGAGGATATGATCTAACCACGCTAGCTCCTTAAATTTATGGCGATTATAACCCAAATTTCAAAGCGCACTGGGCTAAATTTGATAAAATTTGCCAAAATTTATCAAATTTAAGGACCGATATGTTTTTAAAACTAGATGAGATCGCTAGAAAACTAGATCAAATTTTCTTGCCGCTAGAGCAAGATGGTATAACTGGTATGAGGCTTTTGCCGCAAAAGGATGATTTGGAGTTTATACAAGTGCAAAATAGCCTTGGCGTAAATTTCCCAGCTAAATTTACAAAGCTTTTAAGCAAATTTGACCTTGGCAACTTTGAAATTTGCAATGTCAGCTTTGGCTGTAGAGGCGACTACGCGAGCGAACTAGTGCGCCTAAACAGCGTAGATGAGTTTGGTGGCAAATGGTGGAGTGGTGAGGCTCGTCCAGCAAATTTGATAGTTTTTGCCGTGGGTGATCCTTGGATATTTTTGCTTGATTGCGCGAGCGGTGCGGTCTATGCGTGGCTACTTGAAGATGAAGAGCTTTGTAGCAGGCGCGTTGCGAGCGACTTTGAAAAATTTTTCATAGCGCTTGCTAGCACCTATATAGCAAGGCTAAATGATGAAGCCCTGCCATCAGCCCAGCAAATCCTAAATTTTGTCCAAGCAGACGGCGTGGCACTTGATTTTTGGCAAGAGATGGCGCAAATTTAGTAAATTTTATAAATTTATCCTAGCAACCAAAGCAAAAACCACTTTTTATAAATTTAGTTTCGATATGTAACACTCATTGCCCAAAATAAAAATATTAAAATATCTTTAAATAAAAATTTTTTCTAGCCGAGTTAATATTTAACTACAAAAAAAGGAAAAAGGAGCAAAAATGAGCGAGTACATCGAACAAACGATGGAGTGGATAAAGAAGACCAACCCAGGTCAAGGCGTCTTTGTCCAAGCTGCGACTGAGGTTTTAAACAGCCTAGAGCCGCTTATCAAAAGAGAGAGCAAGTACCAAAAACACGCGATCCTAGAGCGCATCGTCATCCCTGAGCGCACGGTGATCTTTCGCGTGACATACACGGGCGATGATGGCAGACCAAAGGTAAATAACGGCTACCGCGTGCAGTTTAACTCAGCCGTTGGCCCATACAAAGGCGGTCTAAGGCTCCACCCAAGCGTCGATCTTGGCGTGCTAAAATTTCTTGGATTTGAGCAAATTTTCAAAAACTCGCTCACTGGCGTAAATATCGGCGGCGCAAAAGGCGGCAGCACCTTTGATCCAAAGGGCAAGAGCGAGAGCGAGATAATGCGCTTTTGCCAAGCATTTATGAGCGAGCTTTACCGCCACATCGGCAACACCGTGGATGTGCCAGCAGGCGACATCGGCGTGGGCGCTAGAGAGATCGGCTATATGTTTGGCCAGTATAAAAAGCTAACTGGCAGATTTGATGGCATCCTAACTGGCAAGGGGCTAAACTGGGGCGGCAGCCTAGCGCGCACAGAGGCCACTGGATACGGACTAGTATATTTCACTCAAAACATGCTAAAAAAAGCTGGACTTGATCTAGAGGGCAAAAAATGCAGCGTCAGCGGTAGCGGAAACGTCGCCATCTACACAGTCGAAAAGCTCTATCAAGCAGGCGCACTGCCTATCACCGTCTCTGACTCAAACGGATATGTCTATGACGCTGAGGGCATCGATCTAGCGGTGCTTAAAGAGCTAAAAGAAGTGAAGCGCGCTCGCCTTAGCGAATACACCAAATTTAGACCAAACGCAAAATATGTAAGCGTGAGCGAATATAAAGAGGGCAGAAACGGCGTCTGGGACGTGCCATGCGACGGAGCCTTCCCATGCGCGACACAAAACGAACTTCACCTAGCCGACATAAAAGTGCTTTACGCAAATGGCTGCCGCTTCGTGGCTGAGGGTGCAAACATGCCAAGCACGCTTGATGCGATAAATTTCATGCTTGCGCAAAAAGACTTTCACTTTGCTCCAGCAAAAGCAGCAAATGCTGGCGGCGTAGGCACAAGCGGACTTGAGATGATGCAAAATGCTGGCATGACTTCGTGGAGCTTTGAGGAGGTCGATCGCAAACTTCATGGCATCATGAACCACATCTTTGAACTAAGCTACGAAACAAGTAAAGAGTTTGGAGATGAGGGCAACTTGGTGCTTGGCTCAAATATCGCTGGCTTTAGAAAAGTGGCTGATGCGATGATAGATCAAGGATATGTGTAAGCCAATTTGACTTTGTAAATTTACGTCCAAGCTAAATTTGGACGTAAATCAATATAAGGCTGGCTTGGTTTAGCTAAAAGAGGATTTTGCCTTTTGCACGGCAAATTTTACTAGCAAGCTATCAAATTTACGCTAGCTTGAAGTATTTTGTGCAGCGTTCGTTTTGACAAATTTTTGCTGGCGTGGCGAATGTGGGTGTGGGTCTGAAGCTTGGCTAAATTTTCATCAGGATGGTGAGTAGATCGCTATTTTTAGATCTTTTAGCAGAAATTTTGCTAAAAGATCTGATATGACGGCAAATGGTGGAGCGGCGGGGCTCTTATAGTAGAATTGAAAGTTTTTGCTGTGGATGTTTTTGCTTGATTGCACGAGTGGTGCGTTCTATGCGTGGCTACTTGAAGATAAAAAGCTTTGTAGCAGACGCATTTCTAGCGAAAAATTTTCATAGCACTTGCAAATTCGACATAGTAAGGTAAATGACAAAATCTTACCAAAAAGCGAGCAAAACCTAAAATTTCTCAAGCAGATAAAAAAGTACTTTTTTTGACAAGAAACGGCTTGTCAAATTTAGGCTCGCTCCATACTAAAATCTCTTTTATAAATTTAAAACACAAACAAGCAAATTTCTTACTAAATTTAGCCTAAAATCGCACATGCACCATAAATTTACAACTCGAAAGAAGTTATCAAATTTACTCCAACAAGGTGGCTTTACCCAGTCAAATTTCAGCACAGCATCCATGCGAGCGATAAAAAATAGAACAAATTCCAGCAAGCAAAAATTAAAATTTTATAAATTTAAGCTATAAACAAAGAAATTTCTTGCTAAATTTAGCTCCAAATAAAATAAAAGCAGCCAAAAGATTTGCAAAGGGCACTTATTAAAGCTATATTTCTCTCATCAAGTTCAGCAACCTATTAGATGAAATTTAGCTCACGGCACTCGCACACGCACCATAAATTTATAAACTCACAAGAAGTTTAAATTTACTATAATAGGCTGCGTTTGCTTGGTCAAATTTCAGCAAAGCACTCACGCAAGCGATAGCAAATGATTAAATTTTGCTAAATTTAAGCTACAAATAATCAAATTTCTTACCAAATTTAGCCTGCAATTAGACAAAATTTGGTTTAAAACACCCACGCAAACACTTAAATTTACAAACTCACAAACCACATCAACCGCAAACGCCATAGCGTAAATTTAGCAGATATAAAAATGAGATTTTTTGAGAAATAGTTATTTATAAGTTTTTGTATTAAAAATTTAGTAAAAGAGCAAGCCCTGGCCTGCTCTTTGTGAAGAATTTAACCCTTTTTTGGAGTTACAAGCATATTTACATAACGACCTTCTATTATAGGCTCTTTGTCGCGGTCAGCCTCATCTTTGATCATCTCCCAGACCTTCTCAAGCATGGCTACGCCAGCCTCTGGGGTGCTCATCTCGCGACCCTTTAAAAATACACGAAATTTAACGTGTTTGCCATCTTGCAAAAACTCGCTTGCGTGTTTAACCTTGTAGTTTATATCGTTTTGGGCGATCTTGACAGAGAGTTTTATCTCTTTTATCTCGATGGTTTTTTGCTTTTTCTTGGCCTCTTTTTGCTTTTTCTCTTGCTGATAGCGAAATTTACCATAGTCCATTATCTTGCAAACTGGTGGCTTCGCGTCTGGCGCTATAAGCACTAGATCAAGCCCGAGCTTATTTGAGATCTCTAAAGCCTCTTCTCTTGAGATGACACCGTATGCTGTGCCATCATCCCCTACACATCTTACCTCTCTCGCCCTTATGTCCTCATTGAGCAATACTTCATTTTCCTTACTCAAAAATGTACCTCACTAAGTTTCTCCTTCGTTAAATTTATAAATTCCGCCAAGCTCATATCGCTCTGCGTTCTAGCCTGTCTGTCGCGCAATGCAACGCTCTTGTTCGCTACTTCGTTGTCTCCTAGCACGACTATCATAGGCACCCTTTGTTTTTCTGCCGTTCTTATTCTCTTATTTAAACTCTCATTTTTACTTGCGATCTCGCTATCGACGTTGATCTTTCTTAGCTCGCGTGAAATTTCTTTTGCATAGTCTAAATGCGCGTCGCTAATAGGCACGATGACGACTTGCGTTGGAGCTATGAAAAATGGCAGCTCACCAGCAGTGTGCTCAAGTAAAATTCCTATAAATCTCTCAAAACTGCCAAGCAAGGCTCTGTGAAGCATTACAGGGCGCTGTCTTTCGTTATTTGCATCGATGTAGCCTAGATCAAAGCGCTCTGGCAAATTAAAATCAACCTGGATCGTGCCGCACTGCCACTTTCTCTTAAGTGCGTCAGTTATCTTAATGTCGATCTTTGGTCCATAAAATGCGCCGCCGCCCTCGTCGATGCCGTATTTAAAACCGTTTTCATCAAGAGCTTCTTTTAGCGCTTTTGTAGCAGTTTCCCAAATTTCATCGCCACCGATAGCTTTGGCTGGCTTGGTTGAAATCTCCATCTCATAATGAAAGCCAAAATTTTCCATTATCGTGCCAGCAAATTTTAAAATTTCTAGGATATTTTCTTTTATCTGGCTTGGCATACAAAAGATATGTGAGTCATCTTGTGCAAATTCACGCACCCTGAAAAGTCCGTGAAGCACGCCGCTTTTCTCATGGCGGTGAACGACGCCGTATTCAAAAAATTTAAGCGGGAGATCGCGGTAAGAGCGGATGTCACTTTGATAAACTTTGATGTGACCAACGCAGTTCATCGGCTTGATGCCATACTCTGTCTCATCGATCGTTGTAAAGTACATATTTTCTTTGTAGTTTGCGTAGTGGCCGCTTCTTCTCCACACGTCAGCCTTTAAAAGCTCAGGACCACGCACTGGCTCGTAGCCGCGGTCGCGGTGAGCTTTGTATAAGAGCTGCTCTAGTTTTGATCTTAAGCGTCCGCCATTTGGTAGCCAGATAGGCAAACCGCCACCCACTTCTTCATCAAATGTAAATAGCTTCATCTCGACGCCAAGCTTTCTGTGATCGCGCTTTTTAGCCTCTTCGATGATGCGGATGTGCTCTTTTAGGCTCTCTTTGTCTGCGTAAGCTGTGCCGTAAATTCTAGTTAGCATCTCGCGGTTCTCATCGCCGCCAAGATATGCGCCAGCCACGCGTGTAAGCTTGAAGAATTTTAAAAATTTAGTATTTGGCACATGTGGTCCGCGGCAAAGATCTTCAAAATCGCCTTGTGCGTAGCTGCTCACTTCGCCATCTGGAATTCTTTTTAAGACCTCTTGTTTTAAGTCGTCATCTTTAAATTTATCGCTCATATTAGCTTTGGTTGAGCAAGTTTTAACTATGTCAAATTTCTTCTCAGCAAGCTCTTTCATCTTATCTTCGATCGCTGCTAGATCGCTCTCGCCTAGCTTCGTGCCCTCATCATCAACTCTAAAATCATAATAAAATCCATCTTCTACGTTTGGTCCGACAAAGAATTTTGCCTTTGGATAGAGTGACTTGATAGCTTGTGCCATGAGGTGCGCACAGGAGTGTCTGATAACGTGTAGTGCCTCTTTTGAGTTGTCAAAATAGATAGGCTCAGCACTACTCTCACGCCCTGCGATACTTTGAGTATCGACTATTTCGCCATTTAGTTTGTATGCGATGATATCGCTCATTGTTTTTCCTTATATCAAATTGTCTTTTTTACGATAAAAGAACGATTAAGGATTTTATCGAAATGGGCTTTAAGCTAAACTTAATAATTGCTAAGCAAATTTTTATAAATTCTTTTTAAATTTAGTAAAATTTGAGCCAAAATTTTTAGATTTTAAAATATATTTTTTTATATAAAGATAAATATCCCTAAAATATGCATATTTTATCAATATAATTTATTATACTTTAAGATTATCCCTGATAATATTTGCTCCTGAAATGAATTTAGTAATTTCTCGTCTTTGCATTACTTAAATTCATTTTTCTCCCGACAAATTTAGTGCTAGGAAGTGGTTAGCCTAGCACTTTTCTTTTGCAAATTTAACAAACACCGGCTTTACTATCCTGGCGTAGTCTTTTGCGTTTAAAACGACTGATCTATCAAGAAGCCCTGCATTAAAGGCGATCTCCTCGTTTCGCTCCAGCAAACTCTCATCCACGACAAGGTGCAGATTTTTATGAAAACTAAATGGCGGAACCGAGCCAAATACGCAATCAGCAAGCGCTGTAACCTCCTCTGGGCTAGCAAGGCTTGCTCTTTTACCATCAAATTTTTGCGTAAGCGCGTCAAGATCAGCCTGCTCGTCAGCTGGCAAAACCGCAAGCAAGTAAATTTTACCAGCCTTCATCGCTGGCTTTTCGTCATCTAACAAGTAGCCATCTAGCATATTTTCATCTTTAAAAATGTGCCTAAATTTCTCCTCGCTAACGCCTTTTATAGAGCAGACCAGCGCCTTTGCACCCTGACTCATTTTAGTGCCTCTTATCTTAGCGACCTCCTCTGAAGTCCTCGCGCTCTCATGCTCTATCACTCTAAATTTAGCCCCATTTTTGCTAAGAAGATCGTGGATTTTATTAAAAATTTGCTCTGACACAGCTCTTTCCTTTGGATAAATTTAGTTAAAATTATACCGCTAAAACCAAAAAAGGGCAGGAAAATGCAGATAAATTTAGATGACGTAAAGATCGAGCCAAGCTGGAAAGAGGTGCTAAAAGATGAGTTTTTGAGTGAAAATTTCGCACGCATCAAAGAAAATTTCTTAAAAGCAAAGAGCACTGGCGTCGTCTATCCACCAAGTGGGCTCATTTTTAACGCATTTAATCTAACGCCATTTCACGACGTCAAAGTAGTCATCCTAGGTCAAGACCCATATCACGGTGCAAATCAAGCCATGGGGCTAAGCTTTTCAGTGCCAAGCGGCGTGAGGGTACCACCAAGCCTTGTTAATATCTATAAAGAAATTTACGCCGATCTTGGCATAAAAGAGCCAAATAGCGGCGATCTTACAAAGTGGACAAAACAAGGCGTGCTGCTTCTAAACTCCACTTTAAGCGTAAGTGCTGGAGTGGCAAATTCTCACGCTAGCTTTGGCTGGCAGGGCTTTACAGACGCAGTTATAAGAAAGATAAGTGAGAATTTACAAAACGTAGTCTTTATGCTCTGGGGCAACCCAGCCAAGGCAAAAGCGCCGCTAATAGACGCCAGCAAGCACCTCATCTTAGAAGCAGCGCACCCAAGTCCGCTAGCGCGCGGGGCATTTTTTGGCTGCAGACACTTTTCCAAGGCAAATATCTACCTAGCAAACCACGGCAAAACGCCCATCGAGTGGGACTTAAACGCTTAAATTTGAGCTATTTTTTAAGCTCAGTAAGAAGCTTATTTACCTTTTCTAGCTCGCTTTTGCAAAATTTCTCATCGTTATTTTGCATTATCATCGCTTCTTGGCCGATTTGCCTTTGCTTAAACTCATCAAATTTAAGCTCAAAAAGCCTTAGCGCTTTCTCATCACCTGCAAGCTTCTTGCTCTCTTTGGCGTAAAGCTCATCAAGATAGAGCCTACTTTGCTTTACATACTCCTTGCAAACTTCATTTGCACCAAATAAATTTACGCCCAGAAAAAGGGCAAAAATGACAAACTTTTTCATATTTTTCCTTGAAATTTTTGCGTTATACTAGCCTTTAAGCACTTAAATTTTAAAATATTTTGCAAAAAAAGGATGAAAAATGAGACGAAAAGATAGAGAACTAAGCCCTGACGAGGCGCTTAACATTATCGATAGTTGCGAATACGGCGTGATCTCATGCGTGAATGATGAGGGAGAAATTTTTAGCGTGCCTATCTCGCCTGTTAGAGTTGGTGAGAGCATTTTTGTGCACGGAGCGACCGCTGGTAGCAAGGCAAAACTACTTCAAAATGGGCGAAAAGTGGAGTTTGTCTGCGTTAGCTTTAATAAAGTCCCGCACCTAAATGATAGCGAGCTAGAGGCGATAAAGGACGACGGCAAGGCGCTTGGCGGCAAAGTCTTTACGACTGAGTATAAAAGCGCCATCGCAAAAACAAGAGCTTACGAAGTGACAGATGATGCAAAAAGATATGAAATTTTAAAAATTCTCAGCCAAAAATACACCGCCTACGCGATGAGTACCTTTGACGTGGCGGCAGAGTATGGGCTAAAAAATATGAAAATTTACGAGCTAAAGATAGAGAACCTTAGCGCAAAGGCCAAAATTTTGCCAAAAGCGGTAAAGGAGTAAATTTGAGCTCGCTTGCACTGATGTTTAGACCAAAAAACTTGGATGAAATTTGCGGTCAAAGGGCGGTTAAGGCGGCCTTTTTAAAATTTATAGCCACAGGCAAGATCCCGCACTCCATATTTTATGGTCCAGCAGGCTGTGGCAAGACGAGCTTTGCAAGAGCCGTGGCAAGCGGGGCAAACTACGACTTTTACGAGTTTGACGGCGGAAATTTAAAGATAGATGACTTTCGCAAAATTTTAAAAAACTACGAAAATGCCCTAAACAAGCCGCTCTTTTTCATAGACGAGATCCACAGGCTTAGCAAAACCCAGCAAGAAGCGCTACTCATCCCCATGGAAAACTACAAAGCCTTAGTCATCGGCGCTAGCACGGAAAATCCCTTTTTCACGCTAAGCTCAGGCATCAGAAGCCGCTCGATGCTCTTTGAGTTTAGACCGCTTAGCAGTGGCGATTTTGAGGAGCTTCTTGGCAAGATAAGAGAGCAAATTTCATTTAGCATTGACGAGGAGGCAAAGGAGTATCTCTTTAAAAGTAGCGGTGGTGACGCAAGAGCTATGCTAAATTTACTCGAATTTGCCATCACGCTTGATGAAAATGTGAGCATAGAAAATTTAAAAACACTTCGACAAAACGCCCTAAAAGAGGGAGCAAAAGAGGACGACACGCACTACGAGCTAGCAAGTGCTTTTATAAAAAGCCTGCGTGGAAGCGACGAAAACGCCGTCATATACTACCTCGCAAGGCTCATAGACTCTGGCGAGAGCGCTGACTTCATCGCTAGAAGGATGGCGATATTTGCCAGCGAAGACATCGGCAATGCAAACCCAAATGCGCTAAATTTAGCTGCCAGCACGCTAAGCATCGTAAAAGAGATAGGCTTTCCAGAGGCTAGGATCATACTGGCTCAGTGCGCCGTCTATCTAGCCAGCTCACCAAAGTCAAACTCCAGCTACAACGCGATAAATGCCGCCCTAAGATACGTGCAAAGCGAAGAAATTTTAAAGATCCCACCATATCTAAAAAATCACACAAAAGAGAGCAAAGACTACCTTTATCCGCATGATTTTGGCGGCTGGGTCGAGCAAAAATACCTAGAAAAACCGCTCGTTTTTTACAAAAGCAAGGGCATAGGCTTTGAAAAAACGCTAAATGAGTGGCTAGAAAAGATAAGGTCAAAGGGCTAAATTTAGGCTTTACTCTTTTGATTTAAAAAGGTACGCGCATGAACGAGCAAAATTTAACATATATCGTAAATTTAAAGATAAAAGATGTGCCGTGGGATAGGCTAAGCTGCAGCTACGGCACGGCGGAGCTTTTTGCGCAAATTTTAAACACACTTACAAAGGCTGTGAAAAAGGCTAAATTTGATGAAAAAGAGCTTAGCGAGCTGCTTGATGAAATCTTTGGTGAGTGTGAATATCAAGAGACATTTTGGCACGCAACGCCATTTGCGCTCGTTTTTTTGGTGCGAATTTATAAAAGTGCACTAGGCGAAAAAGGCGAAACAGCTAAATTTATCTCACGTAAGCTTGAACTCTTTTTTAAATTTATGCTTGAAATTTGCGAAAAAATAGAACAAATGGATCATGCAGAGCCGCTTACAAAAATGGAGCAAATGCTAGAGCCAAAGTATCTCGAGATCATTGATCAAGACGAGCTAAGCTATGACGATAGGCAATTTTACAGCTTTTATTACTATTCACGCATGGTTTTACAGGGTGCTTTTGTAAAAATTTAGCTTGGCCATGATTTTTTAGTAGTTAATTTAAATTTTATATTTATTCAAATATACTTCTCAAATCCAAATTAATCACGAAAGTTAAAAAATGCCTACGAATTTTGCTGAAATTTTAAATAACTGCGTTGAAAGTATAAATTCATTTCTTTGGGGTCCATACTTCCTTATCGCCCTACTTTGCGGCACTGGACTATTTTTCACCATTAGACTTGGCTTTGTTCAGATTTTTAAATTTAAGATGGGTTTAGGCAAGCTTTTTGGAAATTTCTCACTTCACGGCGAGGCTGCTGGCAAGGCTGGTATGAGCTCGTTTCAAGCAGTCGCAACGGCGATCGCGGCGCAAGTTGGCACTGGCAACCTAGTAGGTGCGACGACAGCTCTTATCATGGGCGGTCCAGGGGCCATATTTTGGATGTGGTGCGCAGCCTTTTTGGGCATGGCTACAAATTTTGCTGAAATTTGCCTCGCTCAAATTTACCGCACCAAAGATGACAGCGGCCATACGATAGGCGGTCCTGCATTTTATATAAGCCGTGGATTAAAGGGCAAATGGGCGAAATTTCTAGCTGGATTTTTCGCTATCGCTATCATCATCGCACTTGGCTTTATCGGCAATATGGTTCAAGCAAACTCCATATCAGACGGCTTTAGCGGCGCTTTTGGCATACCACAGTGGCTAACAGGGGCGTTTTTGGCTCTCATTTGCGCACTAATTTTCATAGGTGGCGTAAAAGCGATCGCAAGGGTCGCTGAAAAGATCGTGCCACTAATGGCGCTACTTTACATCATCGTTGGCGTGGTTATCATCGCTTTAAATTTTCACCAAATCCCAGAGGCGATCTCACTAATCTTTAAAGCTGCGTTTGATCCTTCGGCTGCTTGGGGCGGGGCAACTGGCGCTAGCATCGCAGCTGCTATGAGATACGGCATCGCAAGGGGACTTTTTAGCAACGAAGCTGGCATGGGCTCGACTCCGCACGCACACGCTGCTGCAAACGTAAAACACCCGGTCGATCAAGCCGTCCTTGGCATAATGAGCGTCTTTATAGACACCTTTGTCATCTTAAATATAACCGTTTTTGTGGTGCTAACCGCAAACGTCATAAGCTTTGAAAACGGCAAGGCAGTCTTTACTGGCATCACCTTGGTGCAAGAGGCGTTCTCGTCACATATATTTGGCAAAACTGGCGGTTATAGCTTCGTGGCGATCTGCCTATTTTTCTTCGCATTTACGACGATCATTGGCTGGTATTACTTCGCTGAGATCAACGTGCGCTACCTTTTTGGTGCAAAAGCGGTTAAAATTTTTAAAATTTTAGTTGTTGTTTTTGTCTTTTTAGGCAGCTTGCAAAAGGTCGATTTTGTCTGGAGTTTAGCAGATATGTTTAACGGTCTTATGGTTGTGCCAAATTTGATCGCCATAATACTTCTAAGTCCTGTCGTGGCTAAACTTTTAAAAGATCACGACGCTGGCAAAGAGTACGACGTAAAAGAGTATTTGAAGTAAATTTAAGAGTGAGTGGAGAGATCTCTCCACATTAAATTTAATATTATAGGTGGTCTGTTGGAGCGACAGTTATAGGCTCAAGTGGCATATAAAATGTCGTTGCTTGTGGCTCAGAGTATTTGTTGCCAGCCTCATCTACTGATGATGCTTGGACTGTGTATTCGTTAGTGTCAAGAGTATCCAACACACTACTCTCAGCTCTCCAGTTGCCTTCAGCGTCAGCCTTAGCACTTAGTTTTTCAACCACATGAGCCGGTTTTTCTACCCAAGAATAGTCAAAGGTATTATAAATAACTTCAGCTTTTGTGATAACTAAATTTATTTCAGCAAATGGCTCTGCCTTGCCCTCGATGGTCGGTGAGAAGTCATATTCTTTATTGCTATCATACATTGTGTTATAGTGTTTTAGGTTCGAAAAATCATCAGTAGATATTTTTGTGATAGACAAGGTGCTATTGTCTGTATCAACAGTTATCTCTTGCGTGCTTGTAGCTTTTAGCTCTTCGCCGTTTGTAGCTACTTTGCTAGCTTCAATCGTAAATTTATGATCTCCATCAGCTAAAGGCGAATTTGGTGTGTATGACCAGTTGCCATCATTATCGGTAGTTGTCGTACCAAGTAGCGGTGCGCTCTCACCTTCGCCATCAAATATACTTATAGTAGCGTTTGAAGTAGCCTTACCTACCAAAGTTGGAGTGTTATCATTTGTGATATGCAGACCTGTTCTTTGTGAATTTTCATGCTCTAAGATATTGCCCTCGATGTCAAGGTTGCTGCTTACTGCCTGATCTGTATTACCAGTCACTACGTTATCATCGACTGCCGTGACAGATACTTCTAGGGTCTGTGGCAATATATTGTTATATGCATTATCTATCGCAGCTGCAAGTGTATCAAGACTAAAGCCCTCCTCGCTTGCGCCACCGCTTACATTTGTAAAAGCCTCTGCGCTAGCATTTGCTTGAGAGCTTAGATCGCCAAAATTTGCATTTACATTTGAGTAGTGACCGCCTTGCGCAAAGCCAGCAGCGCCAAGGCTCACGCCATTTGTGCTTGCGCCGCCTCCAGTTGAAGCAGTGCCACCAGCCGCAGTCTCTTCAAGATCAGCGATGTTCTTACCATTCAATAGTTGTTCCTGAAGTGAGGCGATCTCTTTGCTGGTCTCATCGACAGGTTTTTCATTTTCACTATTAAGAGGCTGCAACTCAACCTTTACGCCATCTTGCTCTTTTATGACCTCGTTGTCATAGATCACGTCACCAGCTTTTAGAGATCTTTGATTTCCATTAGCATCAACTGCGACGATGGCATCCGTGCCGATTATTGATTTTATTAATCCTTTAATTTTACTCATAACATTTCCTTTTTATGTTTTTGGATTTTATGCTGCAATTATAAGTAAATATTTTAGTTCTTTGCTATTGTACTTTGGTACAGTTGTGACATTTTAGAAATATGAAGTTATAAATTTTTGAGTTAAATTTAGTAAAAATTTGCCGTATTTTAGGGATTTAGTTTAAAATTTAAAAATGGCAGAGTTACAAAAAATATTTTTAAATTTTATTTTTTAGTTTTTTGTGTTTTGGGGAATTTTATATAAAAATGGTGGCCCCGAATGACGCCAAAAAAATCTTTATATAGCCCTATAAATAAATACTTTAGATTTTTTAGTTATACATTTTTTTATACATTTTTTGGTTTTAAACACGCTTTTTATTTTACAAAAAAATTATCTTCGTCCGTTTTTGTTAGCCTGCCTTTCTCTACTTCTTGCACTTCTGCCCCCAGCTCTGCTACCGCTATAATCTCTCGACCCTCTGCTGTGACCGCCCCCATTTTTATTTGCCTGCCTTTCTCGGCTAGCAGCACTACGCCCACCTGCTTGTTTTTTATTTCCACCCCAGTCCCTACCAGAAAATTTATCACTAAAGTTTCTATCGTCAAAAGCAGTGTGGCTGGCACTTCCAACGCTGTGACTAAAGTCTCTACCACCACTTCCTCCATTTTTGCTAGCGGCAGCTTCTGCTGCTTTTTGTTTTTCGATAGCTGTTTTTTGTTTTGCGAGTTCAGCTGCTACTCTCATCGCTAACCCATAGTCTATTTTTGCCCCACCAAAGCCGACTAAGCCCATTGCTTCTACCATATTGCCTGCTGGGGTATTTGAAAAACTAAAATTGCCGTGTTTATCAACCGACACCCCCAGCCCCTCACGACCACTCTTCATTATTGAAGCCAACTTTGTTGCCGTTGCAGCCCAAGCATCTGAGCCGCTATATGTATTTTCTGCTGTTGTGCTAGCGTTAGCGTGATTACTTTCTGACGCTCCAGCTGGTGCGATATTAAAAGCATTCAAATCAAAGGCTATTACTTTATCAAGCAGTGACTTTGTTATCTGCTGTGTCGCACTAAATGCCACATCTGATAATGTTGTGTCAAACCCTGCATTTTGTAGCGATGTGCGAGTGTTTATCTCGTAGTTTAGCCTACCTAGACTATCCATGCGCATATTTGTCATTAGTGAGCTTTGCGATCTTATGCTGTCTAGTTTATTACGTGCGAAATTTTGCATCGCTGCTCTTGCTGGGTCAAGGCTAGTTAGCATTTTAGTGCCAGGTCTGCCGTGTAGTGCATCATTAAATGTTTGTTCCATTTTATACCCATATAATTGTTTGCCAACTCTTACGCCAGTTATGTTGCCGTTGTAGTCAGTTTGACCTATCACTGCGTCAGGGATACCAAACCACCCGCTAAACGTATCTTGCATAAACTCACCAAAACTCATAGGGCGATCATAAAATGCTGTATTGCCTACTACTGCATTAAGATCACCACCAAAACCAAAACTATTATCAAGCCCTACCGCCATCTCAAAAACTTCTGTTACAAGGGCGTTGATTAGCCCAGCTATCGGAGCTATACCAAGCGGGGATATGGTCGTGCCAAGTGCTGAAAGTGTGTTCTGGATAGCAACTGAGGTTAGCGTACTTTTCATATTTTGGTACATCGCCTCGGCTACATTCATCGCGTTGAAGCGTCCATTCACAATGCCATCATATAGCATGCCAGCCAAAGCTTGACCTACTACACCACCATACATTCTGCCAACGTCCTCAGCTAGATTTTCGGCATAGCTGTCGTTTCTTAGCTCACTTACGAATTCTTTTAGGCTTGCGTAGTCGCCTCTTTGCAAACTAGCAAAGCCGTTGCCGTCTATCCTGCCAAAGCGGTTATCCCTATTTGAGCTTTTAGGAGTAGAAAATTTTATTTTTGTTACCGCTTCCACGCTATCAATAAGTAAATTTATGCTCGTATCATAATCAGGCTGGTTTATAGCGACTATCATCGGCATTAGCACGTATTCGGCAAAATCCTCATTTAGCCCAATTAGTGCGCCACTTAAATTGCCAGCTTGTGCGATAAAAAAGCTCCTTAGATCAGGCGAAGGTGTGTTAAAAGCAGAGTAGCCAAGGCTGCCTGCCTGGTAAAAATCAAACTGCCCGCCAGCCATAAACTCATAGTCATCGCCAGTATCTGAGTTTGTTAAATTTAATATATCGCTTAAGCCGATCATTTCTTTGTCATCGTGAAGTTTTTGTTTTCATCGATCGTTATATCGTTTTTAATTAGCGCATGCACCATATTAAACAAATACTTTGTCATATCAGACGGCACTATCATACCGCCAGCTTGATTTTCTGCGATGAAGTTTCCAAGCACTGACATTGATTTGATTATCCTATTGTCGATTACTTGCCTATCTACTGCGCGCTGCTGGCTCTCTGCTAGTGCTTGCTCTTTTGCAAGTTTTGCTATTTGAGCACGCAAAAGATTATTCTGCTCTTTTAAATTTTCTAGTTTATCCGCCGCTTGAGCCTCTAGCTCGTCATTCTTTAGTTTAGTGTTTCTTGTTTGCTCTTTTATGCCCTCTATGTTTGCATCCATTGCGGCTGCTTGCTTTTCAAGGTTTTTTAATGATAGCTCAAAGCTCAAATCCTGCTGTGTTAGCTCCAGCCCAGTTTGCATCGCCGTGATCGTAAATTGTGTTGTAATAAGAGGGAGCATTTGAGAAAGCACATTTATTCTATGCTGATTTGGTATTTCATATTTTTCAAAACAATCATCAAGATATTTTAGTGTTTCTTGATATGGCGTATCAGCACCAATGCTTAATTTTAATAACTCTCTTGTTCTTTCTAAATATGCGTTTTTAAAATCCATTGTCTTTTCTCTCCAGTCTAGTTACTTTTATTCTTTGCAAATCAAGATCATCGCGCAAGTCGCTTACGGCACTTTTTAATCCATTTGTTTCTATTCGTCTAATCCTTGATGAAAAGCCATTGATTGTGTTGTTTAGATCGTTTGTAAAACTTCGCAATGATCTAGCTTCATCTTCAAGGCTACTGATCTTATTTGTAATTGTTTGTAGTTGTGTTTTTATTTCGTCGATCTCGTCGCCTAAATTTCTTTCAGCCATTACACACTCCTCGCTCTATTCTCCCAGCCTCGCTCATATACACCAAGGCGTGGGTTTTTTCTTATTAAATTTCGATAATAGGCGATCTCTGCCCTATCAAAATCACTATCAAATGCCACCGTATCATAAGCATTTAGCGCTTTTAGTGTATTTGCCCCCATTATGCCGTCGATTGTAAGCCCTAGCATATTTTGAAGCACACGCACGGCACTTTTTACTCCGACATTGACCGCAAAGCAAAAAAGCTCATTTGCTTTTAGCTGGCTATTGGCATCATCTAGGCATAGAGCGTCCCAGTATGTTTTCTTGTAAAAACTTGCCACTAAATTTACAAGCGCATCATTGTTATATAAAGCGATGCTAGCCTTTTTAAGATCACCATATGCGTTGATAGCTGCCCTAACTTGCCCCCAGCCTTGCCAGTTTGGGTGAGCGGCTTCATAAATGCCCATAAAAGTTAGCCCATTTTCTGTTGGATTTTTATGTAGGGCTTTTTCAGGGCGACTAAATTCTAAGCTCATTAAAAGATTAAAAGCTTGTGTGTAGTTTGTGTAGTTCATTTTTCATCTCCTATATCGTAGTCGCGAGGCGGTCTTGGCGTATAGTCATAGTTGTTATCACTTAAGTGGTCTATCTTTTTGTCTATTGCTTTGTCGATCACGGCACTAACCCAAGCTGTGCCTCTCCATGCAAAAAAGCCACCGACTGCGAGACTAAAGCTCCCTTTTTCTGTGAAATAAAATGCCGTCTCGTAAGCTACCCAGCATATAAAAGTCGAGCTAATAGTGCCAACGAAAAAATTTATGATAGCCTTACCATCGCTTGCAACCTTGGCATTACCCCCTGCAATGCTTAACACGCCGCCTACAAAGCCAACTATTATCACCCAAAAGTAAAAGCCTAGCCTATCCATAAGATCATCCATTACCTAGCCCCTTTTTTTTAAAATTTATAGGTAAAAACATACATTATTAGGACGGATAATATTATTTCTACTACAACCATTTTATTTAGCCAAAAGGCTTTTGTTCTCTTTATTATTCGTTCCATTTACACACCCTTATGTTTTTATTGTTTATCTCTTTTTGCTTCATACTTTTTTATGTCCTCTAGCTGTCCTATACACTTCTCATAACCACTATAAACATCTATTAGCAGCACTCCTGCTTCGCTTTGGTTTGTTACATTTCTATCTGCTATCATAGGAGCTTCAAGAAGGTAGCTTGGTATCTTGTCATACTTATTTAGCACTACCTGCTTGCTTTCGCAACCCATCAAGCACATAAGAAACGCTGATGCTAAGAGCACCAGACATATCCTTTTTGTCCTCATTTTGCACCCTTTCTTTGACTTTACTAGCCTTTATTTCTATTATCTGTTTTTGCCTACTGACCCTTTCAATGGTATCAAGCTTAAGAGAGATGAGCCTATCTTGTTCGTTTATCTCATCTTTTAGCTTTTGGTTCATCTCATCACTAGACTTTAGCCTCTCCTTTGTGACACTTAACTCATTGTCTAGGCTTTGATACCTATACCCAAGAAAGAGTGTAGTAAGCAGCAAAAAGCCACTAAGATATAAACTAGGACTTAGCACTTGTATCTCTCCCATATTTGATTATGTGATAGGCTCTTACGCTGTAATAGAAAAGCAGTATCTTCCATTTAGATACCCCTAGAAGTTCCAAGAGTTCCCTAAAGGTATCATCAGCCACTTTAAAGTCACTATTGTTGCCTAGCTTTATATAAAGTCTTAATGCATCATCTGTTAAGTAATCGTGTATCACAGAAGCTGTTAGATACTCAGGACTATAAGGCTCAAACATCCACCAAAATATTCTAGGGATACTTGCACCATCTGTTATGTAGCCCACAGGTATGTCTATGTCTTTATACTTAAACGGACTAGCTGTCTCAAAGTTATCCTTACCAAAGGGCTTAACTACTATTCTTTGTAACTTCTCAGCCATTATGCACCTCCTCAAGTGTTGGCATCTCTGCTAAAATCTCATCAAAGCTCTTAGGCATCTTATGCTTACCCTCAGCAATAGCATTTAGCAAGCCATAGCCATACTTCCACACCCTAGCTCTCCAAATGCCAAAGGCTTCTCCTTCTGCTCTAAAGTCATTGTCATAGCCTGCATAAGAGCAAGCAGAGAGGATGTCATCGTATCCTTTCTCCCTTGCCTTAGCATCTAGGAGCTCTTGGGTCTTTTCTTTAAAAAGTGCTGTAAGTTCCTCTAGGTTCTTGCTTACTATCTCATAAGATATTACGTAAGTGTCTCCTTTGACTTCACTAGACTGCACCACCTTTTTAAACTCATCTACATTTGCTGGATAATCCTTGTAGGATACCTTTAGATACCCTAGCTCTTTTAGCTCTTTATCATCTAAAAACTTTGTATAAAGCGTACCCTTATCTGTTATGATGTAAGGGGTCTCTGCTACAAGGTCATCCTTTAAACTATATAGTTCCATTTATCCCTCCTTTTAAAGGCTTAAAAGTGAAAGAGAAGACATTGTTAAGTTTATAAACTCTTTATTGCCTCCTGTCGCCTGTTCTGTGGCTCTCATTACAAGGTAAGTATCTTTTTTATAAACCCATACACTCGTTTTGTAAGCCCCTCTACTCCCTGTTGAGTTTTCAGCAGGTGTTAGCGTGATAGTCCCTTGTAGAAATCCTGAGCCACCTAAAGAGGTAGTCTGTGCCCTAAAACGCTTATTAGCTAAGGTGTCACTCCAATCCCCTATAATAAACTCTACGTTTCGCTTTGACTTAGGGATAACAAAGTTAGGGGCTGTAAGATTATCATAGGAGTTATACTCTCCCTTAGCATATAGGCTATTCCCTCTTGTATTGAAGTAATCATCTCCCCCTTTATCTCCTCTTTTAAATACCAAAGAGAAAGTAGAGTTAGTGTCATTAAGAAAATCCTCAGAAAAAGAAACTTCTAGCATATCTTTTTCTGCATAAGCAGATATTCCTTTTACAGAAAGAAGCACAGATGCTCCAACATTATAGCCTTTGAGGGGATATTGCATTCTATCACTTGCGATAGAGCTAGATAGTTCTTTAGAGCTTCCCTTATACAAGAAGCGAAGTTTATCTTCACTTCTCCATATATAGCCTAGAATTACGGACTTACTAAAATCTCCATTTTCTAAAAGCCATAATGTACTTCCCTCTGAGAAAAAGCGATAGTTTAAAGAGATGTATAGGCGACGCCTTTTAACACCACTATACTCATAAGTGTTCCCAACCTTTGCTTTAAGCACCTCTTTTGTTAAGGTATGCTGCTCCCCTTTTGCAAGGTTTAGCTCTATGCTAGCTTGAGTATTAAAATATTTAGGGGTCATCAAAGCAGGCTTACCATCTGTATAGCCACCGCCACAACCTATCATAAAGCTCATTATGCCCTCCCCATATATACTTCGCTTGCACTAGCTATGAAGTAAGAAAAGACTTCAGTTTCTCCTAAATCAGTTGGCACTTCTCTCCATTTTATACTGCTATTCCAGCTTTCTATTCTATTAGCCCCTTTAACAACTATAACACCACCCTGTCCTACGCCAAACTGAGTTGGCCAAAAAGAAAAATCTCCACGTGTGCTGTCTAAGGTTATTATGAAGTTTTTACCTTTCCGAGGGTCAATACTCATCTCATTAGAAAGCTCCACAATATTCTCAGTATAGGGCAAGAGGTCAAGAGTTATTTTTCCCTTAGCATCTAGTCCTGCATAGCCATTTGGTTTGTTCCTAGGGGGTATGTTTGCTCTAATATCATTTAAGCCTTTCTCTGTGATTTTCTTATCAGCATAATAATTATCTAAATATCCTTTAATGTCACGAGCTCTAACTCTATATAGTGAATTATTGAAAAACACACCAAAAGTATAGTCATAGTTATTTTTTTCAAGGAATATATCATACGCAGGAGACGTTATGGAGGTGTATGAGGCTATCGTTCCAACAGATATAAAACCATTTTGCCCTCTCACAACAACCTTATTTGCTTCATTTTCATTTGATACATCGCCTTTTTTGATAAAGTAACGGTCTGCTTGCTCTTTAGTATAAGCATCAACCTCTTGGGAGCTTATAAAATCCTTGATAGACATAGACCTAAGCAGACCCTCTCCAGTATCTCTTACTATAAATCTCCACTTATCAGTAGCTAAAGAGTTCTTTATATCACTCACTTCGGCTTTAGTTGTAGCATTGAGATAGACATTGGTTGCATAGATATTACCTTGAGCGTTTCTTTTTACAAGCTTACCAGCTGTGTTGCCCTCACTGGCATCACTCTCTCTTAGTACCCCTTGCAACAAGTTATTTATCTTATTGCTAGAGTAAGTTTGAGCTATGCCTGCTGCGGTATCGTTGATAACGCCTGATTTGTTTAGGTTCTCTAAGCTACTCTTTAAGGTCTCTAGGCTTGCCTTAAGAGTGTTAAGCTCAGTTTGTTTGCCTTTAAAGTCATTAAGGATAGTCTTAATCTCATTTAGAGATGATGTAGCTGTATTAAGGGCTTCATTGGCTTTTGTATCTATACCAGCTTTTGTTGTGGCTATCTCTTGTAAAGTCTCATTTTTTAAAATATTGATCTTAGAAATAGTATTATTTAAAGTATTTATATTTTCATCTATTTTTTTCAGTATAGTATTTTTATTATTAGTTATTTCGTTAGCCATATCTCGGCTTTGTTCTTCTATGGTTTTTATATCATCAAACTTCCTATCGACCCCTTTTTTTATCTCACCAATCTCATTATATTTTTGCTCTATTCTTTCGCTTTTACTTGAAATATTTTCATATATTAGAGTGGTATCATCTTTGGCTTTTATAATGTTTGTTTTTGCATCTTCTATTTCTCGTTTGGTAGTATTTATTTCCTCGCTTCTACTATCGATTGAAACTTTTACCTGCTCTATTGATTTTTCGGTGTTTAGCACTAATGTTTTTATGTTATTTAATACTTCTATCTGCGTTTTGGCTTGGTTATTAGCCTCTCTTAGCTCTTCAAAATTAAGTTCATTGAGGATCACATCAAGCTCATTGATCTGCAAAAGCAAAAATTTAAGTGCTTCTAATGTTTTATTCCCAAGCTTCAATTCTTCTATTGTTACCATTTTTTAGCCTTTGCTGTGTCTTTTATCTTTTTTATTCTTTCTGCAAATTCTTTAAAAAAACGCAAGAGATCTATTTTGCTTAAATCCTTTGCGTTTTTTAAAACCTTATAGAGATCATATTCGGTCATAGTCGCTCATTTCGTTTGCGTTGTAGTCTGCTATCGCTTCAAGTGCTAATGTGCGATAATAAGTGTCTTTGTTTATTAAAAAAGCTACGTAGTTAATCACTGCATAACTCAAAGGCTCGTCTATTTGTAGGTGCTCTTTTGGATTGCTAAAATTTGGCACGTCTGGCACGCAAATAAAAGTATCTTCTTTTAAGTTTCTATATGGTGTCTCTTCACTACCCACTCGCCTAATAAGGATGTTAGGTACGCACTTATCGCAGCAAAAAAGCATAGCCTCCAAGAATAGTGAGCCAAGCATATCATCAGCAGGGAGCTTAACCCCTGCTGTCGTTTTAAAGCTCAAATGTTTTTTGGCTTCAGTGCAAAGCATTACTAAGCCTTTAAGCCAACGCCTATTGCAAATGCGTCTGCGTTTCTTACTTCGATACAACTTTCTGTGTAGTATCTCTTTTGGATAGCTGTTTTTGAAGTAGTCACGTCTTTTAGTTCAGTTGGCACGAGTAGTCCATTTTTCATGTAGTCAAAGTCGCCCGCAATGATACAATCGCCTAAGCCGTATTTAGGGCTTAAGAAGCGGTGAAGTCTAAAATTTACCCTACCAAAATCAGTGTCAAGGCTAACAACGCTAGAGTTGATGCTTTTCTCGTTACCAAATTGACGAGTAGCTATTTTGTTAATAGCTGGCTTTAGATCAGCGCCAATGAATACATCTTTTGGAGTTGTGCCTGCATCCCAAATATTTTGAAGTAGCTGTGATAGCACGGTTTCAGTTAGTGCTGCTGGAGTGCCTTTCCAATCGCCTGAGCTATCAAATGCTACAACATTGCCACGCTTACCACTTGCAAATGCGGCTGAGCCTTTAGCCAAGAAATAAAATAAGCCTGCCATTTCGCCAGCTGTTGCGTCAGTTCTAACGTTCGGTGCTTTAAACACGCTCTTTTTAACATCAGCATCACGACCAAGACCAAAGATAGCATACTCCATGTCTAGCTTATGCTCTTTTGCTCTTTTAGCTGTCTCGCGCTCTAACTCTTTACCGCCGTAAGTAGCCACTGCTTGCATGCTTCTTGAAACGCTAACGTTTGAAGTGAAAATTTGCACTGCGTTTGAAGTCTTTTGCACGCTTGATTTGATCTGATCGTCAAAGTCAGATATTTCAAGTTGTGCGTTTTTCTTTGGGGCAGCCAAGCTGTCAGTTAGCCAAGAGTGCTCTATACCTTTAACACTTGAAGTGCCAATAAGTTTAAGTATAGGCGTCTCGTCAGCACCTATTAAAATTATTTTGTCATATACCGAAGGCTTTAGCCCTTCTCTTTTTGTTGCTGGGGCTTGAAACCCAGTAGTTGTTATTGCCATTTCTTTGCTCCTTTTATGCAATTTAATGGCAATTTATCATTAACGGCTGTGCCAAATCTACCCAATTTTGGCAAAGTTTGAATATTTTTTATTTTTTTGAAAAGAGAGTAAGCCCTAAATATAGGGCTTTTTAATTATTATTGGAGTTTTTAGTAGAAATGTAGTTAGTTTTTACACCTTGACTAATTTTATTTTTAGTTAGTCTATTAACTGCTTTAGCTTTTACGCCGTCGCTTATATGTTTATTGAGCAATATTTTTTCAACTGCACCGACCTTGTCGCTACTATTGTCTATTGCATCAAGTAGTTTAAGTTTTGGGTTCTCAAACTTCATCGGCTCTTTTAGATTTCTATCAGAATAAAAGGTTATAATATCGTTATTAGCGGAGGTTGAAGTAATTGCGGAGTGTATCCCGCTTCCTCCGTTTTTATCCTTTATGTCATTTATGACAAGCCTAAATCTCACGCCGTCTTTATCTTCCCATTCATAAAGCCTTGCTTTGCGATCATTTATAAATGGTTCTTTATATTCTTTTATAAATTTACGCATATTCTCGCCCATATTTAATAGTTCTTGCTTCGTAACATAACCTTCCTTTGTTGTGTCTTCTAAATGCTTTATCTCGATATGTTTAGCCCCTTTGTTTTTATTTCCTATCGCATATCTTACCGCTCCCTCTACATCTTCTAAATCCTTATAAACTGGAGTTGAGAACTTGCCGTTATATGTGACATTATAGATGCCTCGTTTTTCTTTTAACTCAGGCAATTTTTGACTAAAATTTACGCCATCTTCTCTACTTACAAATGTCTCGTTTGGATTTACATCAAAAGTCTCATGTGGATAAGCTTTGCCGTCTAAATTTAGCCTAGTTTCGACATTTCTTGCTTCGGCTTCACCGTGTATTTTTTTATAAGTATCTTGTATATCTTGTAAGCGTATTTTTTTATCTATTTCAAATAGTTTTTTTCTCCAATCGTCTCTAACTGCCGAGAAATCCGCATATACTTTTTCGTTATTGTTGATACCTCTAAACAATTCTTTTGCATATTCATACTCTCTTTCACTCTGTGGAATTTCGTCGTAACGCATTCTCATATGTTGAGTCTCTAGCAATAAATTACTCAAGGTTTTATCTATACTCTTAAGCTCTTGCTCATATTTCCGCCCCTCTTTCCCACGCAAAAAACTACGCGCCTCTGCCAGCCCTCCACCCCTTGCAAAATCTTCAACGTCTTGTATGACGTGTTGCACCTCGTGCATAAGAGTCGATTTGTCACTTATATCTCTTAGAACTATCTCTTTTTTGTTTGGGTCGTAATATCCTGGTTTCCCTACCTCTTTCTCATTCATCTTTTTAATCTTTATATCCTTTAACTCAGGGTATGCCTTAAATAGCTCTTTATGCTCTAGCAATTCGCCTAATTTATCTGCGTTTTGATTTTTGATTTTAGCTGGGGTATCATCTATCTCAAACTTCCACGCTCCGTCCTTGTCTTTATACCACCCAGTGCTTTGCCAAATTTTAACTTCATCTTCGCCTTTTTCTAGCATAGCTTTGGCTTTTGAGAGTTTATTGGCGCTAGCGTTAAGTGCTTTTTCTCCTGCAAAAGAATTTATACTATTGCTCTTCGCTGATCCATAAATTTTAGTTAAAAGTTTTGGATTATCTTTTGCCATTTGTGGCATCTTTTTGCCAAGCCCAAGAATAGAATTATAAAGCTCTGGGCTTATGCGTTTAACCGCTGAAGCACTAAACTTTGACCCAAACAATGCATATATAAATCCCTTTGCAAACTCTTCAGGGCTTACGTTGCCATTTTCATCAGCGCCGTTTGCTGTGCCGCCAAGTAAGCCACTTGCGATATGTGGGCTTGCATTGATCGTTTTAATGTTTTTGTCTTTTTGTGGTATAATGCTTTCATCAGAGCTAGAGAATGTGCTTTTTGCACCAGCCGTCGGTCCAACCTGATTAATATCAGCACGTTGGAGTGTAGGGTATGGCGTCCCTACCTTTAGCTCTTTCTCATCTAAAAGTGCTTTTGCACCATCCGCCGTTGGCTCTGTGGCTTCGCCAAGAGTGAGCTGTGTGGGAGTAGGCGACCCCACTAGATGAGATTTTTCATTTCTTCTTAAAAGTCTCTTGTTTTCCTTGTCTGCCTTACTTGAATAAGTTGCATGGTTTAGCTTTAAATACTCGCTATCATAGTCTTTTTGTATGCCTATTTTACCAAGCTTGCCATTATCTAAAATTTTGCCTATCAAAGCCGTATTTGGCTCATTATTGTTATAAAAAAACGTCGGATTTTCTTTGACTGCTTTTATTAGCCTAAAAACATCACTTGGCTTAGCAAAAAGTTCCTTGTGCTTTTCATAAAGATTGGTTAAATCCGCTTTAATTTGTTTATTTGCATTTATCCCTCCAAGTTCTCTCACCCAGTCATCCACGCTAATTTTTACATTTAAATCACTCTTTGGCGCTGGGCTTTGCTTTGTGATAAAATTCTCGCCTTTTATTTCTGTGTTTTTAGGGTTGCCTTCTGCGGTGTCCATTTTTATTAGATCACTTTTAGCCTGCTCTTTTTTAGCCATAAAATCATCAATTAAACTCCTTATCTCTTTGCTTTGTGCCTGAGTAAGCAGATCAAATCTATCTTTTATCGGTATAGCTTCGTTTTTCATTATATCGGTTAAAGCGTCAGACGTAGTTTTTGCTTTTAAAAATGCTTCAGCATATAAATTCTTTTTACCTGCTTGTTTGCCTATTAGTGGGATATGTTTTGCCAAGCGTTCAAAACTTCTTGCTACAAATGCCATAGCTACTTTGCCACTAAAGCTTGTGGCTATACTTCCACCTTGGCTTTTTGTCTTTAGCCCTGCATCTATTGCGTCAATTATGCCTTTTGTGTTTGGGCGAAATTTTGCGTCATCAAATAGTGCTTTTTGTAAAGTTTTCGCTTCGTCACTTACAAATTTAGCGTCGCTTAGTTTTTCTGCTACCGCAATAGGATTAAACCCTTTTCTATTCATGCCAAGATCAACTAGCTCGTCTTTTATTGCACTCCTTATGTAGGCTTTTTCTACTTCTGCTATTTGCTCTTTATTGAGCCCTTTGGTTGTTTTAGCCCAAACGTCATTATTTTTATTGATCAAATCACCGACTTTATCAAAGTTAAAATCGTCGCTCAATAGATCATTGCCCTTATTGAAAATCTTTGTATCTTTTAAGGCTTTCATTTGAGCATATTTTTCGTCCTGCTCTTTTAGTAATGCCCTAAGCTCGCCCCTGTCATCACCAAGAGAGTTAAACATACTATCGTCTAACACTTCCTTTAAAGCTCTCGCTTGTTGCTCGCCAGTGTAGTCAGAATTTCTTATCGCTTTATTCAAATAGCGCCTAACATCAAAAGCTTTATTAATATTAAAGCCCTCTTGCGCCATTTGATCTAAGGCTATACGCATTTTGTCTCTATCTTCTACTTTTGCATAGTTAGCTACAATGCTATTTATTGCATCATCTAGCCCTTTTTTATCTATTTGTAGTGGGCTATTGCCTGCCACTTGCTTGAAGGCATCTACTACTTGGTTATAGTCGCTTTTTGTGGCGTTTACATAACTACCCAAAATATCACTAACAAATGCTTTATCGGTATCATCTAGTTTTCTAAAACTCTCTGGGTTGATCCTAAAGTTTTTATCAATTCCAGCTGCTTCTAATCTCTTTTGTGCTTGGTCATCAATTATTTTTATAGCTTTATTTCGCACCAAATCATCGCTACCTATTACATCAGCAATAGTTTTCATTTCGCTAGGGTCAGCAAAGGCATTATTTAGTGCGATCTCTTGCTCTTTTGTGATTTGTGGGTCAAGTGTGCCTTTGGCTTTATTCTCTACGTATTCGCCAGCCTTTGTGACTTTATCTTTTACCCAAGGGCTACTTGTTCTATTAGCATAATCATCTGCATAAGCCTTTGCTTTCAGCCCTAAAGTGTTTATATCATTTAGCTCTATTTTATTGTTGGCTAAATAAGCCTCTTTTTCAGCCAGCTCTTCAGGCGACAAGACTGCATCTGCTGCTTTAATACTCCTTGTTATATCTCCCATTGCTGGTGCGTGATTTGCACTTGTTACATCTCCCAAAAGAGGCGTATTGTTTAATATATTGACGGCTTTTTGTTTTAGATTAACATTTTCTATTTCGTTGCCAAGGCTATCTTTTAATGTTTTGCTCTTGTTAATTACATCGCCTGCTTTATTTATTAGTGCTTTGCCGCCTTTAGCTACTGCATAACCTACACCATCGCCTAATACACTAAGTCCTGCGTTTTCTAACATTAAATTTGCAAGTGTTCCAGTATCTACATTTTGCCCAGTATCATTTGCGTTGCCCACATAATCCCCTGCTGCACCAAGCGCAGAGCCAGTCGCTCCACCTACCATTACTGGCAATAGACTACTTCCGCCAGTAACTGGCGCTAAAAGCGCTCCCCCTATGCCTGCCATAATAGAGCCTTTATTGGCTTTTGTGCTATGCCAAAGGTCTTTTAATATGCCTTGGTCTAAATCTACAAGCTCACCAGCTTTGTTTTTAAAAAGGACATTGCCGTCAGCATTTACAAGGCTGCCTTTGCCTTGTCTTTTTAACTCAGCTGATATTTGTTTTAATGCATCAACCCCTTTTTGCTCTACTACTTCTTTGTCGCCAAAAACTTTTTGTGTTAGTGGCACTTGTGCGTCATATTGCGCCCTGATACTATTTATTGCATCCACCATTTCTGCGTTATTATCAGCGTTGGCTTCCCTTATGCGGTTGTCATAGCGATCGTCTGGGTCGCTAAAATAGTTTGTCATAGAGCGCTTTAACTCATTCGCCTTAGCGTTTATCCCTAGCGCCTTTTTATCATTTACAAAGGTATCATAAGTTTTTGGTTGTTCAAATCGCATCGTTTTATCCTTTTGTTAATATTCGATCACATTTTTAAAATTATTTTTTGTCTCAGTAGCGCTTGGTTTTTTATTAAAAAATTTATCTAGTCTTTTATCTATTGCATTTAAGCGATCTATTTGATCTTGATATTTTTTCTTTGCGTATTGGTTGCTTACGCTATCTCTCTTTAATTCTAGCTCTTGCCTTGCTGCTGGCACTGTTAGCCCCTGTAGCTTTTGAGCTTTAGCAAGCTTGTCATTATCAACAAAAGCACTATCAAGACTTACTTTATATTCTTTGTCAAAGTCTTTTCTTTCCGCATCTGCTCTACCAACACGGACAGCCTGAAAGCCTGCGTTGTTTAACATTGCTAAAATAGCCTCAGCTGCTTTTTTATCTGCTCCAGCCCCTCTCATTGCGTTAAAGTTATCGCCGATCCTATCTAGCCAGCCATCGTAATTGTCTAACCTTTTGTCTTCTGGTATCTGTTTTAATTGCTCTTCTAGTGTTGCTATTGTTTTTATGGTGTTACTTTGTGCGAGGTTCGCATCTAGTGCTTTTTTCTCAGCCAGTGCTTTATTTACCGCTGTAACAGCGGCTTTTGGGTTTGTCTTATATTGAGCCACCATTGTTTTTACAAATTTATCTTTATCTATCGTTCCGTCAGGGTTTAGCGCCCCATATTGTCCTGCTAAAAAAGCATTGTCTGAATTTGCCTCTGCAAGTGCGCCAACTTCCCCCTCATTTGCTTGCATCTTCATTGTTAGGTCAAGGTTGTTTTGTTGTGCCCTTGCTTCCCTTGCGTCTTGCCTATCTAGTAAAAGTTGGTTTTTATACCATTGATTAAAAGCTCTATTCTCATTATTAGCGTCTATTTGAGCGTTAATTTGTTTTTCTTTGAGCGCAAAATCTCTAGCGTCAGTGTTCATTTTCCACGCCCTATCTTTCTCTTGGTTCTCTATTTGATTTTGCCTCCACGCTTCGTTTGCGTCAAAAAGTTTATTGTTGTAGCTTTCTTGTGCTAAATTTGATCTATTTTCCTCTGCTAGTCTTTGTTTTGTGAAGTTGTTTCTTACACTGTCTTGATAAATGTCCCATAATGCTCTACCAGTTGCACCCACTGCGTCTATTGTGTTGGTGTTGTAGTTAAAGTCTATTTTATTTGGGTTAAAATATGGCATTTTTGCTCCTTTTTGTGAGGCTTAAATTAATAAGCCTCTTCCTCTTGTTGTTTATGAAAGTTTGATGCGTTCCAAGCATTGACTAAATTTTGATTTGCTTGATTTTCTCTTTGTAGCTGTCTTTGTGAAAGCATCTTATTGAAATCATAAGCATCTTTATTTAGCTTAAACGCTTGTTTTGCTGCTTTGTTTTGGTTGTAAGCGCTCCATAGTGCGCCACCAGTTCCTAATGCTGTTAGCCAATTAGGCACGCCTCCAGCGTCACCGCCACCAAGCCAGCTTAAAAAGCCACCGCCATTTTTGCCAGCCCCTTGTGTTATATTGCTTCCGCCCCAATCCCAACTCATTTTTTCCTCCTTATAGTCCTGCTAATTTTAAAAGCTCTGCGCCATATTCTACGTCGCTCACGTTCTCGCCTTTCTTGGCTCTATCAAACGCTGATAATTCACTGCTTGCATTTGACCCACTTAAAATTTCGTCTGGCTTCTCTTTGCTTTTTGCTACGTTTATCATTCCCATTGCGACTGCTTTCCAACCTACGTAGTTTTCACCAAGTAGATCACTCATGCCGTGAGCTTTTGCAAACTGGGCTAGATCATCAGGGCGTATTGTTGGGTAGTCTTTTTTAAACTCTGCTAGGTTTTTGTCAAAGACTGCTTGCCTTCTAGCTTCTTCTGCTTGCGCTGCTTGAGCTTGCGAGATTTGATCCATTTGAGCTTTTAAGGCGTCAAGATTTCCAAGACCTAAACTGTCAAGTAGTGCTTGTTTTTCAGGGGCAAGCTGTGGTTGTGATGGCTCTTGCGGTTGCTCTTTTGCTGCTAGCGCTTCAGCCATTGCTTGCTTGATAGCCTCAATATTAAGCTCCTCTTTTTTTGGCTCTTCTGCTACTATTGGTTGCTCTGCTGGCTGTTCTTGTGGTTCTTGCGCCACTTCGTTTGTTTCAGGCTCTGCCTGCTCGTTCCCATTTACTATGGCTGTTAGCTCGTTTAGTGCTTCTTGCTCTGTCATTTATTACTCCTCTTTGTAATTTTCAAAAAAACTTAAAAGGCTTTCGAGTGTTTTCATATTCTCGATCGCCCTTAACCTCGTTTCATCGCTATTTTTATTATCTTGGCTAGCATTTACATTGGTCGAATAAAGCCCCAAAAGATATTCTGAAAAATCCCTAAACGCTTGGCATTGCGTCAGCTGATAAAGCTCCTGCTTCTGCGATAGGCTCTGCCACGCTTGGCAAAATAGCCTGTGGCTTAAGTTGTTTAGCAAGCTCACTCTCCTTCCCAATAAAATTCTCTGGGTCTTTTATGCCATATAGTGGCAATAGCTCTAATAGGATTTTCTCGTTTGCTTCTTTCATCCTATTTGCACCCTCGCCGTCTTGAAGTTGCAAGCACATGCCAAATTGAGCTGCTATTACTTGGCTAGCATCCATCAGACTTTTCTTTTGCACCTCTTTATTTAGCGCTCCTATACCAGTGTTTAGGTTGATGTTAAAGCTCGGTACTTCTCCGCGGTTAAAGCCTGCAAAAAACAATGGGTCGCCGTATTTCCAAACTAAGAATGCAAGGCGTTCAAATATAGGTTCAAAAAAGGTCTCATTGTAGGTTCTTATATACCCTTGAAGCCTTACGCTACCTTCATTTGCCATAATTGACGCCATTGTCGCTGTTTCTTGCCTAGTTGTTGGTGCTCCATTTTGCTGTGGGCTTACTCCGCTAACTTCGCTCATCTCCTGCTCGATCACTTGAAGTGTAGCCATTGAAGCGTTGATGTCGCCAGGCGGTACTATCTTGATGTCTGCTGGGCTATCAGTAAAAATCGCACCACTTGGGCGCTCTAAATCAGCCCTTGATATACTTGCACTTCGGTTAAAAATGATCTTTGGCGTTGCTTGGTTTCTTGTTACGTCTGTGATTGAGTTTCTAATAGCATTTAGCTCGTCTTGCAAAGGTAAAAGTGAAGCAAGAGCTGGCTCACCATAAGCACAGACAAACGTTTGATCAGTATTGCGTTTTGTTTGTGGCAGCATATAGCCAAAAATAAATGGCTGTCCGTCTTTTAGTTCTACTTTATCTCTTAGTAGTTCGCTATTGTAAAGCGTGCTAACGCTCCATTTCTCATCGTTTAGTTCGTATATCTCATTTAGACAAATTCTCTCATAAGGTCTATTCTCACTTAGATCAATTTGCTTAAATGTTTTATTTTTGATTAGCTTTTTGATGTCGTTTGTTGTAAGGTAAATTCTGTGCACGATATAGCGGATGTCGTCTGTATTTTTGGCATCAGGATCAAAATAGATGTCGTTTATATCCACTTCCTCTATCTTTGCTTCATCTTTTCCCCAAAACACTTTTACCACCGAGCTTGCCGAGAAAGCAGCTTTTAAAAAGATGGGCGAAAAAATCTTATACAAATTTATCTTGTCGCAATAGAAATTTAGTGCCTCTTGCCACTTATCGATCACATCATGCGTTGAGTTTATGTATGGCTCTAGCTTTGCAAATGTGTCATTGTTGAAGTATGTTTCGGTTAGGCCGTCATATATTCTTTTTGCTTTTGAATTTAGCTTTGGTATGTAGTTTTTACTCTTATTCCGCTCTTTAAGGCTGTTGTATTGCTCGCTTTCAAGCACCAATAAATACGCATCATTTAGCTTGTCAAAAAATGGTTTATACTCCGCATAGCCATTGTATGCTGTTTGCACTAGCTCCTCGAGGTAGCTTATTCTCTCATCGTTCGTCATTTTCGTGTCCTAATCTATAAATTGTTCTTGTGCTGACATTTGCTAGCTCGCTCACTCTTTTTTTGCTAAGCCCTTTTTGTTTTAGAGCCGTTGCAAGTTTTACCCTTGCTTGCTTTGTAGGGATAAATTTTGCCCCTTTTAGCCACTCGCAAATCATCACACAAAAACAAAGACGCAAAGCCTCATCATCAAGCGTTGCCACTTTTCTAATTAGCTCTACATCAATACGCTCAAAAATATACTCGATTTGTTTTGCCAAATCTACCCAATTTTGGCACTCTTTCACCAAACGCCTCCGTCATCGTAGTTGATTGTGTTTATTTTTGCTGGCAATGGGTCAAAAAACGTAAGAGCAAGGGCATCCGCCAAGTCAGGGCTAAAGCCAAACTCTTTTTTGATATTCTCTTTTGGCAAGAGCAAATAACGCTCTTTTTTGTCATAGTAAAAACTAATAGTACTAAGCTGTTTTTTGAGTTTGTCGTTTGGCACGATGCTAAGTAATCCAAATTTCTCTTTGAGTGTAAAATATGCTTCCGCTCTCTTGTTGGCGTAAAGCTTCTCATTTGTTGCCTTGTATGAAAATTTTGCCTCTCTGACTATACCACGCAAGCCAAAATCCACTAAAGTATCAAACACACCAGCACCCACGCCAACACTATCAATAAAAATAGCGTCTGGCTTCTCTTCGCTTCTCTCGTATATGCCAAAAATCTCCCTTGCTAAGGCAGTAACACTATCAAGCCTAAATGTGTAAAAGTTTGTAACGCCGTAACCTCGCCTAATACAAAGCACGCTTTCATCGTCACCCTCACGTGCCACATCTAACCCCCAGACAATGCTAGCTTTTTCGTTTGGCATCTGCGTGCTAAAGGCGTTTTCAATTAGAGCAAGGTTAAAAAGCACATTTGAGGTTGTATCTAAAAACTCGCCGTATATCTCTTGACGCACCACATCGCTATCTATACCGCCAAGCTCTGCCACCATTTCGTCTATTTGCTCTTTTTTAAGCAGTGGGTTATTAAAACTTGATATTTGAAAATTTACCCAGTCTTTCTCGCCACTCATTCCACGTTTAGCAAGATCATAAAAGCGGTTTTTGCCTTTTGGCACGCCGCCTATAAACGCTCTTGATTTTGGATTGTCCAATAACATTGCCCTTATGGCGTTATCCCAAAGGTAGGCATCTTTCAAGATTATGCCAGCTTCGTTTAGGATCACTATATCGTAGCCAAAGCCCTCGATATTTTCTGGGCGTTCTGCACTTCTCATATCAAGGTAGCCCTCGCCGATACTTAGCTTTTTGTCCTGCGCGTGAAATTTATACAGCTCTTTTGGCAGGGCTTTTAATTCAGGCAAAAAATAGCGTTCATAATATCTTTGTAGGTTTGATGTGATAGTATCTACCCAAAGCACTTTTTTTCCCTCTAAAAGCCACTCGATCGTAGCGTTTGCTATCCCCTTAGTAAATCCTACACGCCGACCTTTTTCTATTGTTGTAAAGCGTGCGGTATTCTCAAAAAAGACTTCCTTTTGCCACGGCGTATAGGTTAGGCAAAGCGCAGTTTCACTCATCACCTTTTAACTCCTTTCGCTCAATGATTATCTTTTGCTCGCTTTGCACGTTTGCATTATTGATCACAGTCTCAGCCTCACGCCCTAGCACGGTCTCTTTATTTCTAGCGGTTATCCTGCTGTGAGCTTCAACGTCTGCTATCCTATCGCTCATCTCTAACATCTCATCCGCTTTCTTTTGGTTTCTGAGCGCTGCGTTTTGAAAATAGATCAGGTGTTTAGTCTTTTCATCTACTATTTCGTGAAACGCTTTCACTTTTGTTTCATTTTCGTTGGCTAAAGCCGTATTTATCGCCACTTGTTGTTTCACTAATTCAGCATCTGCCTGGCTTATGCCGTTGCAAATTTTAAAAACTGCACCTATACTTACGTCATATTTGAAGGCTAAACTTTTCTTGCTAGCCCCTAATTGATACTCGGCTATGATCGCTTCTTTTGTCTTGTCGCTTATCTTTGCCATTAATAAATCCTAAACTCACCCTCTATCACTCCAAGGGCTATTTTTCTCTCTAGTAGTTTTCGCTTGATTTTAAAAACTTCCGTCTGCACTCCCTTAACGTCCTCTATTATCCTTTTGCCATTTTTAAGGCGATAGGTAAAATCCGCAATGTATCTGATCTCACGTATCGTTCTAAAGCCTTGCTTGGTTGTTTCGTCTGTTATGGCAAAACTAGGCATTAGCACAAACGGCACTTGGCGATTTAATTCGCTTATCTCTCCAGCTCTTTGTAAGGCTTCTAGCTCTTGGTTTCTACGCCACTCTTTGGCACTATCAAAGCCTTTAGTTTTGCGGTTATGGTATTTGTTCCTAACATTTACCGAAACGTTGCCAATTCTCATCAGCTACCTCCTCGTATTTTTCTATGCTTTGTTGTTTCTCGCATATTTGACAAAGTGGATATGCTTCAAGTAGTCTTAGCTGATAGGCTCTATTTTCACTTCTTGTTAATCTCAAAATAGCCCCTTTGTGTCATCGTCCTTGTGTTTCTCGTTCCACTTTCTCATTACTTCAAGCACTCCGCTTGCGTCCTTGCGACTTACCTCAAAGCTATCAAGTATCTTTTTGTTTTCGTCTGCTACCTTTGCGATTATGCTAGCTCCGCTTTCGGCTATCGTGATATAAACGGCTTTCATCTCACGCTCTTTTTGCAAAATTTAACGCAAGAGCAGATAGCCCAATTCTTAGCCTTGCTCTTGCTTCATCGCTCATTTTTAGCGGTGCGTCTGGATCAGCTGGGAGTAAATTTGCATTATTTGCCGCTTCTATTTTCTCTTGCTCTTTTTCTTTCTCTTTCACTTCTCTTTCACTCACGTATTTGATTACGCCGATACGCTTTTGATTTTTAAAGAGCCACGCATAAACCTCTGCCTCGTCATCACTGCTTAGCTGCACTGGCTTACCTGCTTGGTTTATGTGGTAGTGGTTGATTAGGTTGCCGTATTCATCTACGCCGATGATCACAAAATCTTTGTAAGTTGCTCCATAGCAAAGCCTCTCATTGCAAAAAAAGGTTTTTACAAACTCTACCAACTGCTCGATATTTTTAAAGCTAAATTTGCCCTCTTTGATCGCTTCTAGCGCCTTTTGCTTTCTAAAAGCTGCCACGGCGTTTTTTGTGATTAGCTCGCTTGACTGTTTCGGTTGAATAAAGCTTGTCCTATACGCAAAAAATGGGATAATATCCTCATCTTTTAGCGGTTTTAAAAGCTCTGCTGTGATTAGTGCTTGAGTTTCATTTACGCCAAGCGCTTCTTTGATCGTTTGTATGCGGTTCATTTAAAACGGCTCCTTGTTTTTAAGATATGCCACGTTTTGGGTAGCTATTTGGTTCGTTTCTTTCGTGCTCTCGAGGTAGTAGCTTACATCGCCACCAAAACGCCTTACGTCCTCTACGCTTAGGCTAAGCCCACTTTGCGCTTTGTTGTAGGTTGGTTTTGGCTTAAAGACGCCCTGCCACTCATTTCGCATTGCTTCTCTTATGCATTCGTTTACGTCTATGCCCTCGCTCGCCCATTTAGCCCACTCGCTAAATTTCATCTCGATACCCTCAGTGCTTAGTTTCTCTCGTCGCTCTTTCTTGTAGGCTAGATATTTTTGCCAAAGATTTGGATCGATGAAGTCAGGTAGTGAAATGTCCTTAGGGGGTAGGGGGGTTTGTTTGGTTTGTGTTTGAATTGTTGTTTGATCTGTGTTTGAACTGTCTTGATTATTATTCTTTATTGATTTTGTATTCTCACAATATCCATTTTGCATTTTAGCTTTTTCCATTTCGCGTTTTTGCAAAATGGATTTTTCGTATTCGCAATTTGGATTTTGCAATTCTAAATTATCGTTTTTGCACTCGTTCGTAACATTAAAATTAGTATCAATTAGATAAAGAAAATCATCGCCTAAAGAATACCAAGCTGTGCGGTCAAATTGATTTTTGTTAAAATTCCCTTTTACTATTGCATTAATCTTTTCAAGTTTCTTTAAAATTCGGTTTATTTTATCCGTGTTTTTATAGTATGGAAATTGTTCTAAAAATGCATCAAGAGTATTATAAGTCCAATGCCTGCCATTATAAAAATTTTTATTATTATCTTTGTTGTGTTTAGTCCAATAAGCAATATGTCCTAAGATATTTGCTTCATCAAAGCCTATTTTACAAGCCAATTCAACATCTACGCTATGAGTTTTAATCATCACTTGGCTCCTTTTCGCTTTTTATAATACTCTCGTTCATCGAGTGATTTTCGTTAAAAAAGCACCACTTAACAGTCACTCCAGTAATAGGGCATTTATCTTTGCCTCGCTCTTTTATGCGCCCCAAAAATACAAGGTTATTTACTCTCGCGCTTACGGTCGCAGTAGGCAACCCTGTTTCTTCCGACAACATATGTCGTGACGCACCATTTGGGTATTTAAAAAGCGCTTTCATTATCTTCGTTTTTTTGTATCTCGTGTTTATCTGCGCTCGCTATGTAGCCGTTTATGCTTGTTTCGGCGATCATTTCACGCTCCTAGCCTAAAATCTTTATTTTTTGCGAGCTTTATTTGCTCGAAAATCATTTTTACGACATTGACGCTCATCGCGTTGCCCGCTTGTTTATAAGCCTGCGTATCGCTCACTACGATTTTGAAGTTTTCGGGGAACCCTTGCAGGCATAGGCACTCTCTAGGGGTTAGCTTACGTATGCGCTCGCTCTTTAGTAGATTATTTTGCTCAAAGCTGCTAGAGCTTATCGTAGGGCAAAGCTCAAACTCATTGCCTTTATTAAAACCTCGTGCGCGTTGTAAAATTTTCGGCTCTTGATTGCCGCCTTGTGCCGTGTGTATAGTAGGAGCTACCCCGTCGGTAGCATAAACGCGCTTTAAGATGTCGTTGCCTTTTATGTCGAGCTTACCGATTACTTTTATGAAGTTATCCGTCCGACGATTTCCTGCGGTAGTCATTATGCAATTCCCTACATCGCATAAAAACTTTGGAGCAAAGCTACCCTGAAAGTTGTTTTCTTTTTTCTTAAGGCATGCGATCATCTTATCGCTCAAAAAGTATTTTTCATCTACTTCGCGATCAAGCATATCGCCCAAATTTAGTTTTAGCGGTATTTTTGGAGCATAAGAAAAAGCGTGATATTCGTCTGCGTTCAAAAACCCCACAATATACAATCGTTCTCTATTTTGCGGTATGCCGTAGTCTTTGGTGTTTAAAATCTCGGCGTGACAAAAATAGCCTAGTTTCCGCAAAGCATCTAAAAACCTTTGATAGCTTTTGCCGCTGTTAATAGACAAAAAGCCTTTGACGTTTTCATAGATGAATACCTTAGGGCGAGCTTCACTAACAATGCGGTAAAATTGCCATATCAGGTTGCCTCTCTCGCCATCCTCGCCTGCGCGTTGTCCTGCGATTGAAAAGTCTTGGCAAGGGCTGCCTCCGATCAAAATATCTATTTGCCCGGCGTAAGCTCTAGCGTCAAGATCGCAAACATCCTCGTAAAAAACTGCCGGGGCTTCGTGATTGGCTAGATAGCTTTGACGCGCGAATTTGTCTATCTCGCAGGCGAATATCGTCTCTACCTCGTCAAATACTTCGCGAGCGACAAACTCGGGCGCGCCGATACCTGAAAAGAGAGTGGCGAGGGTCATTTTTTTAGCCTTTTTGAGTTGTTTGGCTTCTAGGCTATTACTTGCTACCATTTTTAGCCTCCTCCTCCTGCTTTTCTACCCCTAAAATATATGCATTTAGCTTGTCGCCCCAAGCATAAAAGGGATGTCCCAACTCTTGCAAAGCTGCGTATCTCACATCCCCATTAGGTTTTTTATTGTTTGATCCACACGCGTATGTATTGCAAGTCCCAGCCGACTTGTAAAATTTACCAAGCCATTTTCTAATCTTTTTTCTATATTCTGTCTGTTTCATAACCTTATATTACTATCTGTTATATAAAATATAACTTAAGGTTATTTGATTTTTAACTATTTTAGTTATAAAATATTACGCAAAGTTATATCTTGCAAAGGGGTAAAAAATGAAAGAATTTAAAGATAAATTGTCAGATTTACTAAAAGAAAAAGGTATAAATACTATACAATTTGCCGATATTTTAGGCATTTCACAGCCTTTAGTTAGCCAGTGGTTAGCTGGAGAAAAGAGGACAAAAAAACATTTATTGCCACTGGCTAAATTTTCAGGCTATCCGATCGCTTATTGGTTAGACGACACCATAGAGAAACCAACAGAAGCCCATAAATATGCAGATAATATCTCTTCTAACAGTGCCAAAACTGTGTATATCCCTTTTTATAAAGACGGGGTGGTTTCTGCAGGTCGTGGCGCTGAAAACGACGATTTTGGCGAACCTGAATTGCTGCCTTTTAATCCAAACGATTTAAAAATTATGTTTAATGTTAGTCCGCACGCAAAACTAGGCATTGTTCCTTGTTTCGGTAACTCAATGGAGCCGACTATTAAAGAAAGCGACTTGGTTGTTTTTTGCGATGATATAAACCAAATAGAGGGCGCTATTTATGTTTGCAAATATGAAAACGAAATATTTATAAAAAGAATAAAAAAACGTCCTACATTGGCGTTAATAAGTGACAATAAGGACTACGAGCCAATAATTATCGAGGAAGAGTTAAACGTCGAAATTTTAGGGCGTGTTGTTGGTTGCTATGCCATAAACTCTAAAAGGATATAGTAGGGGGGGGATAAACTATGACAAACCAAGAAGCTAATGAGTTGATAGCAGTTTTTAAAAGAGTCAAAGAGGTAAATTTCGTTTTAGATAAAATAAATTTTCATGTTAAAACCATTGAGTTAGAGGCAGAGGATGAGAGGCTAAAAGATATTTCTTTATTGTTCGATATTAGCACATCAAAAAAGCAGTCCAAAAGAAAGACTTTACAGCTAAGAGCCAATAAAAACATCCATCTTTTAAGAAATGACTTTTACAGCGTTCATACAAACCCACCATTTAATGAAAATATTGCTCCAGATGATGAAACTTTAAGATTACTTATGCAAAAATATTCCGATGCAAGATTAAAACTCGGCGCACATTTACATGTCTATATCGATGGCTATGATGATAAATGGGCGTTTCCCATAAGTGAGTTTAAACTTAGCGAATGTGATGATAACTTTTTGGCTCAGATAGAGCAGTTTTGCACTTATGGCAGGATAAAGATAAAAATAGAAAGGGCGTTATTTTAAAATGCTTGATATTAATAGACTTTTAGGGTCTTATTATGAGTATTTAAATGGTGGTTTTGAACTTAATGCTATCAGCAAAGATAGCTTTGAGGTTATAACGCCATTTTTAAATAGACATAATGACAATATTTCAGTCTATATTGATTTTTTAGATGACCGCTCTATTAAGATTAGCGATGGTGGCGAGACTATTCAAGATTTAAATTTATCAGGCTTTGAGTTTAACTCTCAAAAAAGGGTTAGACAGCTTGAAATAGCATTAAATGGTTTTGGCATTTTTAAAAATAAAGATAACGAACTTTTTGTGTCTGCTACGGCATTAGATTTTGCAAGAAAACAACACAATGTCATACAAGCCTTAATAAGCGTAAATGATATGTTTGTCCCAAGTAAGGGCAATAACGGCTTTTTTTATGATGAAGTGGAGAATTTTTTTAACAATATTGATGCTCGCTACACTACAAATATATCAGTAGAAGGAAAGTCTCATTTATCACATAAATTCGAGTTTTTAATAAGCCGTTCAAAACAAGAGAAAGAGAGGCTTATCAAGTTGTTAAACAACCCAAAAAAAGAAAATTTAAAAGCTACCCTTTTTACTTTTACAGACTTAGCCTCAGATAGAAGCTCTAGCGATAAGATCATCATTCTTAACGATGATGCTTCCGATGAACAAGAGATAAGATTAGCTACACAAGAGTTAAACATTAAACTCTTAAAATGGAGTAGCATAAAAAACTATGCTAACTATTTAGCTGCGTAAAATCCGATTTGTTTCCTATCGTCTGTTTTTTTCTTTTGCCGCTATCTCTCTTTGCCTTTTCAGCCAAAGTCGTAAAAATATCTGACGGCGACACGATCACAATACTACAAAACAAAGAGCAAACAAAAGTCAGGCTATATGGCATTGACGCACCAGAAAAAAAGCAAGACTACGGACAGATATAAACGCACTCTAGGCATTATTTACTATAAAGGGCAAGATATAAACGCTCAAATGGTACTAAACGGCTACGCTTGGGCTTATGTAAAATACTCGAGAATATATGTAGATCAAGAGAAAACAGCTCGTGAGAATAAGCGAGGGCTTTGGCAGAGTAATGATCCTACCCGCCGTGGGAGTGGAGAAAACGTTAATTTTTACACACTTTTATTTTAAAATTTGCCATAATTACAATGTAATAATTTTTAAAAAGGAGTTGAAAATGAAAAAAGCTATCTATGTTAGTTTTTTTTCTTTATTGCTTGCTGGTTGTATGTTTAACCCAAATAATAGAGATGTAGCGTTTTTTAAAGGCATCCCTTATTACGCCCCAGTCGATGCACAGGGGATTATTTTGGAAGAGGATCAAATAACTGATACTTATAAAATGGGGATATATTCTTGCAAGCCAGGAGATCTTTTTTGGTTATCTCCCTATAAAAAAGAAGAATTTGTGACTGCTATCAAAGCCAAAAAATTCGATACTCTCCAAAAAATGGCTGATGAAAATCTTATAGGTTGTGTTTCGCCTATGAGCGAGGCAGAACTTAACTATATAACTACAATGCAAGCAGCAAGAGCCTCAGCGGCTGCAAATAATTATAGTATTTTTGATGCAATGAATGCATGGACTAATGGTCTCAACGCCAACACAAATGCTATGATAAATAGGCAAAATCAAAATACAATCAACTCTGTAAATAGGAATTTACGACAAATGAACGATTCTTTGGACGCTTTACAAAATCAAGGCAATAGACAATATTACAAAGCCAATCCTATATATCCATATTAGTTCAATAAGCGCCGCTTAAATATAGCGGCTTTTTGTTATATCCCATAAATACATCTAAATATCCACACAAGTTATACCCCAGCCTATTTTTAAAAACAAATTTTAAAAGATTTTTTAAATATATAACTTTAAGTAATATTTTAAATAACATTAAGTTATATTTAATATAACCTTTGGTAATATTCTCTCATCGAAACAAAAAGTAGATAGGCTTCAAGCGAAAGCTGACAGAGTGAGCCTCCTGCGAGTTTTGCAGGTCAATCACGTTTCAATCTGAAGCGGATATAGCGAGCCGAAACGTCGCTATTCGGTACCAGCCCTGATTTAGGATAGTTTTTTACAGGGTTATTAATAAAACGAAAAACACTACTTTTTCTAATAAAAGCCTTGCTTGCTTGGAGTAGGCGAAAGCCTAACACTTTTCATATAAAAATCTTTCCTTTAAAAATTGCTTTTGCAAGCTAAATTAATTTTTAACATCTTCAGACGGCGGTGGCGAGCAAGGTTTCTATTAGAAAAAGGAGTTAGAGATGAGAAAGCTAATTAAATTCTTTAGAGTGATTTTCAGCAATGGCGGCGAGATAAAAAACATCGCCTATTTAAGCATCAAAAGGAGTTAAAGATGAGTTTGAGCTATGACTTAGCACGTGCCGAAAGCGACGTAAAAAATATAAATTTCGAGCAAGAATACGACGAGCTAATAAGTGATATTTTGGCAGTGTATAACCTCCACCGCTACACCTTTAAAAATGCCATTGGCGAAATAGTTGATCTGCTTATCGAGCATTGCAAAAAAGACTTTTTCGCCTATGCCGCACTTGTCTATGTACTATGCGTTGAGGCTGAAATGAGCAACGAGGCGGTCTTAAGCTACACAACGACCTACAAACAAACACTCAAAAAGCTAAGAGAGGAGGCGGCAGAAAGAGATGCGTTACTCAACACTAAAGAGGCTTGTTGAGTTTTACGGCGAGCCAAATATGACTGTAGGCGAGTTTTTAGAGATTATAAAAAGGATTAAATAATGGCAAATTTTAAAAAATACTGCCCTAATGTATGGGTGGCAGAATGCGACGAAAAGCACAATAAGGGCGAAATAATAACTCTTGAAACACAATACGGCAAAGAGGTGGATTGCGAAGTTTATAACTTGGTAGCCGAAAAAAATAACAAATTTTATTATTCGATTGTCCGCCTAGAAGAGTTAAGCTATGCTGAAAGAAAAGCCGACAAATACAGAAATTCGCAGGCTTTACACGAAGCAAAAAGCCATGAGTGGCACAAAAAAAGCCAAGAAGGGGCGGAGTTTTTAAGGCTAGCCGAGCCAATAAAAGTCGGACATCACAGCGAAAAAAGACACAGAGCGTTGATAGATCGGAATTGGCGCAGGATAGGAAACGCTGTAAAAGAAGAGGATATAGCTGGCAAGAAAGCAGCTAGGGCGCAGTATTGGGAAGAAAAAGCGCAGGAGATAAATCTCTCAATGCCACAAAGTTTAGAGTATTTTTCTAAACAATTAGAAAAAGCCAAAGCTCGCCAAAAAGGGCTAAAGGACGGCACGATACAAAGAGAGCACGACTACAGCTTAGCATACGCAACAAAAGCAGTAAAAGACCTAACGGCAAAATTAGAATTAGCTCATAAATTATGGGCTTAAACCATTGTTAAAAAATTGAGAAATTTTTAACATAAAAGATAAATACGTTAAAAAAAGGATAAAAAATGGAATTAATTGTAACTTACGAGGCGCAAACAGCAGATAGTCAAAAATTGACTACTAATTTTGAGGAACTAAAAGCTGAAGCTAGCAGGCAGGTAGAAAAATATTCTATCAATGTAACTGAGGAAAACATCCCTGAAGCCAAAAAGGTGATGGCAAATTTTAATAAGGTTAAAACAGAGATTGGCGAGCGATATAAATTTTATATTGATAAAATTTCAGCACCAGTAAATCAACTAAAAGCCGAGAAAAAAGAGATCGAAGCTATCATCACGGACGGCCGCCAAAAGATAGCAGACGGCGTGGCAAATTTTGAAAACGCCAAGCTTGAAGCAATCGCTGCAAGGATAGCTGAATATACAAAAGCTCTTTGCGACGAAAAGCAGCTAAATTTTGAAAGAATAAATACATCCGATCTAATTAAATTAAGCGCGGTAACATCTGCTGGAGCTCTAGCAAAAGCCACAAAAGAGGCGATTGAGGTAAAAATACAAGCCCTTGAAAACGAAATCTTGCAAGCCAAAATCGCAGAACAAGAAAAGGCGGCTAGAGATGCCGAGATAGCCGCGCAAGCAAGACGTGAAGCAGAGGAAAGAGCAACTAGAGAAAAGGCGGAGCTAGAAGCAAAAGCTGCACAAAGGGAAGCTGAACTATTAGCAAGAGCTGAAAGAGAAAAACAAGAGGCTATCGAGCGCGCAAAAGCCGAGCAAGCAATCCCGCAAGCTTTTTATGACGCACAACGTGAAGTTTTGCAAAAGCCGCGCGAAGCCGAAAACGGCAAGGCTATCTACACTATCCGCGCCGAGTTTGAGGTCAAAGCTCCAGCAAATGCTCCGCACGACAAGCTAACGGACAAGATCAAAGAGATGTTAGCCGCGGCGGGTATAACGAATTTAAACAAAATCGAGGTGTTAAATGCTTGAGATAGATTTGAGCGAAAAGCCTCAATTTAAATACCCGTTTAATAAGCTCATTTCGCCCAAAGTCGTCAGCAACGAGGAGTATCATAGCTTAGAGGGCATAAGCTCAAGCGGGCTAAGAGACGCGCGCACCGATCCGAAGCTTTATTTTAAGCGCGCAAAGCTTATGAGTATGCCAAGCCCCGCGCTGGAGCTGGGCTCGGCGGTACATAAAGGACTACTTGAACCCGCCGACTACAACGAGGATAAATTCGATTTAACCCCGTTAGCCGTGCAGAAATCCCGCATAATGATAAACAACGGGCGCGTGATGTTTGACGAGTATTTAAGCAAGACGCTAAACGAATACAGCCTTTTTGTTGAAGATGACGGGCTTGTTAGGCGCGTGCGGATGGACGCTTACGATAGAAAGCAGGGCATCATATACGACGTAAAAACATCTAAATGCACCACTGAGGCGCGATTTAGAGATGAAGCCTATGACTTAGGCTATCACTTACAAGCCGCTTTTTATATGGATACGTTAAGGCTCGCTGGGTTTAAGGCTGATTTTTTCGTGTTTTTCGTGATCCCAAACGAAAGTCCGTGTAAGCCATTTGCGTTTTACGCTACGCAGCGATTTATTGAGGATGGTAGGGCAGCATATACGGAAGTTTTAGAAAACATTAAAGGCTACGACGTGAGCAACGAGAGTGTGCTGTTTCACGAGTTGGATTTACCGCGCTGGAGAATTGAACAACTAGGCGAGACAGCCTAAATTTGAAAAGGATAAAAAATGACGGAACAAAAGATTTTATATCTAATTAAAAAACTAAAAAAGAACATCAAAAAAGAGATTTTTAGTATTTTTGATTATATGTTTTACGATTGCGAAGACGATAGAAATTACAAGTATGAAGTAGTTTACGAATTAGTCTATGACGAAAAAAGCCAAAAATGTAGCCCCTGCTTTTACGTTTATTATGGAGATTATCGAAAAAGTGATAAGCATAAATTTGAAAACAACAACAGATCTCTTCCAAAATATAAACACGGTGATGAAGCTATACAGAGTTGTTGCTATTTTGAAGCCGCAAACAGAGACGATAATTATTTGGATAGCGTTAGGGTTGCGGCTTATACTTTAGCTAGGCTTATGCATTTTTCTAAAAAGTATGATAAAAAAATTAAAAAACAGGAGACGACCAATGAACCAACTACAAACTAGAGAACAAGATGCAAGAGCATTAGTCGGCTCTAAAATGAGCCAAATCTCAACCATAGTAGGCAATGACAAGGCAAAAGCTAGCGTATTTGCCAGCGCTATCGCAAATATGGCTAACGACTATGGTCTAAGGAATTGTAGTGTTGAAAGCATAGTAAATACAGCTATGCAGATAGTCCAAATAGGGCTAAACCCAAATAAGCTTTTCGGACAAGCCTATGTAGTGCCATTTAAGCTAAAAAATGGTGGCGAAACCGCACAACTTCAAATAGGCTATAAAGGGCTTATTAGTTTGGGTATGAAAAACGGTTGGAAATTTAGAGCGGTAGCCGTCTATGATTGTGACGATTTTAGCCTAGAGTTTAATGGGCTTGATGACAAGATACACTTTGCGCCAAATTATGACGAACGAAGCGACGATGACGGCGACTGGGTATTTAGCCATTTAGTGGGCGTGATTGTATATGCAAAAGACAGCAATGATAATGTTTTCAGTGAGTTTGTCAGTAAGAAAAAGCTCGAGAAATTACGCTTAAAAAGTCAAAACCAAAGCAAAAAAGACAAGCTTGAGTATATATGGCTAGACTGGGCGGAGGAAATGTATAAAGCCAAAGCTCTTAAATACGTTGCTTCACGCTTACCGATAAATGATCGCCTAGCCGAAGCCGTAAGCGCGGAGGACGAACCTATCACAAAACAAGAAACTATTACACCGCCCAAAGCTGGACTAAATGAGCTTTTGAGTAGTTCGGAAAAACCGAACAGCTCAGTTGGTGCAAAAAATTCACAAACTGAATACATCGAAGCCGCGCCCCTTGAAGTTGAAATCGCAACTGTAAAAGAAAATTTGACAGTTGAGCCAATGCCCCTCGACCTACTACAAAGCGAGCTAATAAAACGAGGTGCTAGTGAAACAGAGGCTGAAAAATTAGTCGAGAGGTTAAGCATTGATGACGCCCAGATGTATCTAAACGATCCAAGCAGTATAGACAATTTAATAGAAAATTTAAAGGATAACTAATGAATGTAGGCTATTTTAAAAATCAAACTTTCAAAGCTCAAGACGGCAAAGAAGTAAAATTTATAGGGGGTATGATAAATATCCCCTTTTTACGCCCTATTGAGTGTGGGCTGATCCCAACTCCTGATGACGAGCTAGCTAAAAATCAAAACGCCCCAATATATAAAATAGTGCTTTTTAAGCCTAAAAATTACGAGGGAGCAAGGCAGATTATAGGCGGAATTTGGAATGCTGTCAGCAATGACGGAAAAACAAACTATTTTAGGGGGCATATAGAAACGCCTCTAGTAGCTGGCGGACGTGTTTATTTAGCGTTATTTACTCCAAAAGAGCCAAATGGGTTGATGTTTGAAGCTACGTGGAGCGCACCAAAGAAGAATAATAACTCCCACACGCCACAAGCTAACACTACCATAGATGATGACGTAGATATTGACGCCGACAAATACGACAACGACGAAACGATACCGTTTTAATTGCTTGACGGTTGTTTGATAGTTGGCTTAGTATAAACTTAATACAGCCATGCAAAAGCCAATTTTTAGGGCTTTTTGCTGGTTAATTTTGTTTGACGAGTAAATTATTAAAAAGGAAAAGGAAAATGACTTACGGCGAAGCGATTATGAATGCAAAAGATAAGATGAAGCTAGTAAAAGGCACGTTTAAGATAGACGTGCCACTGCCACAGCGATTAAACTTTGAAAGTGCGATGAAATACTACTGCGAAAAACTAGATCGCTACTGGCTTAGTAAAATCGAGCTAAACCCAGCCTCTAAATTTTCAAAGCAAGACGTGCTACAAATACTCAAAGGCAAAAATCTAAACGGAGTGAGCGATGACAACGGCTGAACTTAAAGACGCCGCTATTTTTGTAATGGCGTATAGCTTTTTGCAAATGGATAGCACCGAGCAGCTGGGGCTATTCATAAACAAAAAAGCAAGCAAATTTATCGACGAGCTGATCGAGGCGATGACGCCGATAGTGTCTCACTATCACGCATTTAAAAGGCGGATAGAAACTCAAATAAACGCTCTGGATAACAAGGCGAGCGTTGCCAAGCAAAACTTTAGCACAACCGCTCCACAACTAGCGTGTGATCTGCTTTATTTGAGGTTAGCACCAAATGAGCGCAAGGGACAAAGGCTGGCTCCGATACTGGCTGATTTTTATACGGCGAATAAAGAGAAAATAGCGTATATCTCAAATAAAAGCTGTGATACAAAATACCGCAAAGAGGCAGAGGATAGCCAAACACTGGCTTATTTTTATATTGAGAATATTTGAAAGGATTGATAGTGTTTTGGTGGAAAACGGAAAAAGAGAGATTAATGGGGCTTTTGGAGTGGTTTTTAAGCCATGATTGGCTATTTGACACAAGTGATTACAGAAAACTAAAGCAATTAAATACATCACTTTTAAAATTTGATATAGAGCCGGTATGGGTAAATTTTTCTATTTATGACTTGTTTTATCTAAAAAGCGCTGAGAGAGAAAGGCTGCTAGAAGAATATAAAAAGCTAAAGGATAAACAATGAAATATTTTTTAAGAGAAATTTGCTATTCGCTGGCGAATTTAGACAAAAGCTCTCCGCTAGCAAACTGTATCATAGCGATACTTTCCGTTGCGGGCAGTTTAACATTTCTATTTACCACATTTTTCTACCTTACTGACGGGGTTATATTTTGGCGAGGAGTGCATGTAATAGTATTATCCTTGTTGTTAGCAATGGCAATACTATTTTTTGATGCATATATTAGGGAAAATGCAGAACATAAAAACACTAAAGATTAAAGGACATATTATGAATACACTACAAGAAAAAATTGAGATTATCCAAGCTATGGAGAAAGGTTTAACTATTCAGTATTCTGAAACTGATGGTGAAGAAGATGACTGGGAAGACCTACTAACTGGTGAGCTAGATTTCGGTATGTATGAATATCGAGTAAAACCCAAGATTAACCCTGATGCTACCTTTCAGATAGGAGATAGGATTGTAAATAAAGCTGATGAAGGTAAGCTCAATCCTCAAGTACTAACGGTAAAAGGTTTTGATGCTGAAGGAAACTATATATGGGAAGAAGTCAATCATACTACTTGGTCAGATAGAGTAAATGATAACTATGTGAATATCAATGATGTCTATTGGTGGCACGTTATACATTACAAGAAACAAGATAGATATACCTTAGCTCTAACTATGATGAAGCTAGGTGAGATTAAAGATCGGGCTAATGAAGTGTATGAGCCTATGTTTAGTATGGGATTTAGAATCCCTAGAGGAGAAGAAGATGACACTAGAAGAGAAGATAAAACTTATTACAGCTTACGCAGAGGGTAAGATTGTGGATGCCTACGACACCATTTTTCAACGCTGGTTTGCAAAAGGCACGGATACTTGGGATTTTGATAGAGAGGAATACAGAATAAGACCCAACTCTACACTTAAGTTTAAAGTAGGAGATAGATTAGTTTATAAATCAGACGAAGGTTATACAGACATTGAAGTATATGAGGTCACTGAAGCAACACAAGAGTTTTACAGGCTAGATGATATGGTAAATAAAACTCCTGAATATGTAGAGAAAGAGTTTATCAATGAACGAGATGTATTGTGGTGTTTTAATATTTACGATTATGTCTCTAAAAGATACTCTATATGCCTATTTAGAAAGACTATACCTGAAATGGATAAAGAGTTTGCATCTAATCACGATACGCTTAGCTGGAAGCCTATATATGCTCTTGGCTTTAAATTAAAGGAGAATTAATGAGAAACATTAAGTATAAGGCTTGGGTAAAGAACCTTGATTTAAACGAGTATATCTTACAAGATGTTCTTCGATTAGATTTCTTCTTAGATACTAAAACTCTAGCTAAAGTGCATACGAAGTCGTTTAGACAGCATAGCCCTTTTGAGGTAGCTTTCGATAGTTATGATCCTAATAAAGTAGAGTTATTAGAGTTCACTGAGTACTACGATATTGATGGTAATGAGATATATACAGGCTATATCGTTAGCTTCTCAGCTTCTCGTAAGAACTATATAGGCGTTGTCGAGTGGGATAATAATGCTGCTAGTTATGTACTCAAGGCTAAAGACCACTTTAATGAGTACTTCAATGAAGTAGATGACCTAAAAGTCTTAGGCAACATTTACGAGAATAAGGAGCTATTAGATGAGTAGTCCAGAGCGTGAAAAACACTTAGCCGCCCTTGCAAACCTAGAAGCGTTTTGCGAGGCACACAATGAAAAAACAAAGCTAGTCGAGCAAATACAAGCTCTTTTATTTAAATGTGACGTCCGCTATTTACGGCACGCTCTGCGAGATTTGAAAGATTATATTAAGGATAAAAAATGAACCAAAGGCTGTTAAATCAAAAAGAGGCTACGGAGTTTTTGGGTTATTCTAAAAACAGCAATATTTTAGCCCTTATGCGTATGCCAAAAAACAAAAACAAGTATGAATTTGTCCCCAGATACATCGAGATGAACGGCGTTATCCGCTATCCACTTGATTGGTTAGAGGCTGATTTGGCAAAATTTAAAACCACAAAGCTCAAATAAAAAATTATCCCACCATTGCAAAACGCGAAGTTGCTCACTCGTGTTAAAATCCCTAAAATAAGCCTTATCCACGTCACTGCCTACCGTGTGAAGCAATATCTCATCTATCACTCTTTTTTCGAACATCGCTTTGTTGCCCTCATTTGCGCGGATCGCAAAGGTAGCAAAAGTAGCGCGAAAGCCGTGTGCGTGAAGGTCGTTTATGCCGATACTTTTTAGCGTTTTTAAAAGCACAGCATCGCAAAAGGCTTGACCGCTAACACGTGAGTTAAAAGGGGATTTAAAGACTGCCTTGCCGTTATCATTAATAGCACGCTGAAAATTTAAAATTTCTATCGCTTGCTTTGATAGCGGCAGTCTCACATTTAGTCCAGTCTTGTTTTGCTCTTCGTAAAAGTAGATAAGCCCTTTTTGCAAATCTACCCTATCCCACGTAAGCTCTCTTATTTGGTGGGGTCGCTGTGCGGTTAAAAGGTTAAAGAAAAACATATTTTTAACCACTTGGTTTATCCTTGCTTCATGGACGCAGGTGATTATCTCTTTTAACCTAAGCTCGCTTGTTATACCCTTTCTATGCTCAACCTTTTTATTTACAAAAATATCTCTTTTGTCCTCTATTATTTCAAGCAAAAAGCTAATATCCTTTACAAAACCATTCCCCCTAGCAAATTTAAAAACATATCTTAGCGTTGTTAAAATTTTCTTTGCACTCTCTAAGCTCACACCCTTAGTCGCATCCAAAATATCCTGCTTTGTTATCTCACTGATATTTTTGCTACCAAGTGGCTTTAAAATGTGCTTATTTACCCTATTTATCTGCTTACGACGTTTCTGTCTTGTCTTTTCGTCATCAATGTGCGGTATCTTTATGTCTAGCCACTCATAAAAGCACTCGCCAAGGGCTTTGCTTTTTACTACTAAGCCAAGCTTTTCTTTTCGCATGCTCTTTGCCATATCCCTTGCTTCTGCTAAGCTTATATCCTCATACCGCCCTATCGTTATATAGCCACTTTTTGTGCGCATCTTATAAATTTTAGTGCCATTGTCAAAACAAGCAAGGTAAAGTGAGCAAGTGCTATCAATGGAGTGATTTTTAAGCTTTTTATCATCGTGGGTTAGTTTTTTTACCTGCGAGATGTTTAAAATTTTAGGCATGTTTATCCCTTAGTTATACATTTTGTTATACACTTTGATTGTAAATAAGTATAAATATTTATAAATTAATATAAATTGAAAAATACTTTTTAGAAGCTAAATTTAGGACTTCTATAAATAAAAATAAATGAGTATAAATTGATATAAAAAGTAGAAATGGTGGCCCCGAATGGACTCGAACCATCGACCACTACCATGTCAAGGTAGTGCTCTACCAACTGAGCTACGGGACCAAAGATTTGGGATTATATTTTATTTTCCATTTTATTTAGCTTAATTGCCATTTTCTTTAAAATTCAACTTCATAAAACTGGTCTATATTTTGGCACACTAAATTATTATTAATGCAGATTTAATCAAACAAGGACTATAATTTTATAAAAATAAGTTTAAGTAAAAATATTAGTTTTTCATTGAAATTTGATGTTTATAAAATCTTAATAGAAAGGAAAAAGGGTATGAATAAGCTTAAATTCATCGCTATTTTTGCCTGTTTATTTTCGCTTCATCTCTTTGGTGCCGATATGCCAAAGGGCGATCTAAACGTCACAAAAGTAGCAGTCTCTGATGAGCTAAGAGCCAAGTATAAGATCAAACCTCATCATGAGCACCTAAGCTTTGACTGCGTTGATTGTCACCAAAACCAAGGCGATGATCCTAGCAAATTTAAAGCGATCGGCGACGCTGGCTGCCTATCCTGTCACAAGAGCAAGAAGCTCTTAGCCCAAAGGCTAAAATTTATGGATACTCTAAAGGCAAATCCTCACAACTCTGTTCACGATGGTCCGACTTTGTACTGCGACGAGTGCCACAACGAACACAAACCATCTACAAACATGTGCTCTGAGTGCCATGAACACGAGGTGCCACAATGGATGAACGGAGTAACACCATGAAAATTTCAAAAAAATTACTAGCACTTATAATCTTCATAAGCGGAATTGTTGGATTTTTAGTCGTTCTGCCAGTTCATTACGCACTTGATGAGACGAGTGGGGATAAATTCTGCATCGTTTGCCACGAGATGGATCCTATGGTGATCGCCTACAACGACGACATCCACAGCGGCAAGGGCAAAACTGGCATAAAAGCAAGATGTGTGGATTGTCACATACCGCATGACAACATCGCAAAATACGCCCTAACAAAGGCGAAAAACGGCATTTTAGAGGGCTGGGTGCATTTCTTTGGCGATCCTAATGCTATTGACTGGCACAAAAACCTCAAAAACCGCGAGCATTTCGTCTTTGACAACGGCTGCACAAGCTGCCACACAAACGTGATAGATAGCAACAACACTTCAGCGCAAGCTCAAAAGATGCACGCTCACTACAAAAAGCTCCTTGACACCCCTAAAGAGCTAAAATGTGTAAGCTGCCACTATGACGCAGGTCACGGCGCTGGCTTTAGAAACTATCTTGAGTACTGGAAGCCGTCATATAAAATTTATGATAAAAAGATGATCGAAAAGAGGATCGAAACTAAGCAAAAATTCTTCAAAGATGAGTACAAACCTACAAAAGAAGAAGAGGAATTTATAAAACAAAAGGCTGAAAAAGACACCAAAAAACCAGCTGGCGGTGGCATGGCTGGCTGATGAAGAATATCTTGTTGCTCTCAAGCGACTTTGAGCAAAATGTCATCCTAAATGCATCGCTTTACCGCTTTGGGTTTAGGATGATCCAGCTAAAAAGCGCCAGCGAAGTCATAAAGGACTTTGAGTGTGGCAACAGATACGATCTGTACGTTTTTGACGTAAAGGCTAGAAATTTAAACCTTGATCTGATTAAATTTATAAGAGATAGCCAAAACATCACTCTCATTATGCTTTTGCAGGGCGTTAGCGTCCCTAGCGTTTTTAAGGAAATTTACTATAAGCCATTTTGTCCTGAAGAGTTTTTATTTCATGTTTTTAGGCTTTGCAAGGTGCTTTTGGGCTCTAAATTTGAGCTAAAAAATGGCCTTGTCTTTGACAAAGACTCCTAGTGTATAAGAAAAGAGGACGAGGTCATCTACCTTGGCAAAAAAGAGAGCCAGCTACTTGAATTTTATGCAAAAACTCGCCCCACGTCGTCACCTACGACGAGATAGATCACCACATATATAAAAACGAAACCTTATCGCAAGAGTGTATAAGATCACTCGTGCGGGAGATAAGAGCTAAGATACCAACTATTTGCCTAAAAACAGTGCGAGGCACTGGATATAAGGTAGAGTGAGGAGGGGGTTAGCCTAGAAAATAAAAAATTTAAAAATCTCTAGTTTTTATCTCCAACAACTACACTCATAAGCTTTTTGTTCTGTTCATTTATATCAAATTTTTCTTCTGCGATTTTTCTACTTTCAATGCCCATTTGAATTATCATTTCTGGATTTTCTACAAAGTACATCATTTTTTGTGCTAGCACATCACTATTGTATGGCGGCACTAAAAAGCCATTTACTCCATCCTTGACCGTCTCTCTACAACCAACAGTATCTGTTGTTATGACAGCTCTTCCTATTGCCATCGCCTCTTGCGAACTCCTTGGCACACCCTCTCTATATGACGGCAAGACGAATACCGAACTATTTGTGATCCATTCTTTTATATTATTTACGTATCCTGGGAAAATGACAATTTCGTCATTAAGATAAGGTCTTAGCTCTTCTTGCTTTAGTCCAAATGGATTATTTTCTTCAAAGCCACCTAATATATAAAAATTTACATCCTTATATTTATCTTTAACCATTTTAGCCGCATCCAAATATTCAAAAATACCCTTTTCTGTGAGTAATCTACCTATGAATATAAAACTAATAGGATCACTTGTTGCTTTAGAGTATGAAAATTTTTCCAAATCAACACCTATGCCACCCAGTATATTGACACTTTTTACATTTATATTATAAGTATCTATTAGCTCTTTTTTATCATCGCTATTTAAAAAGATAAGTTCATCAAGAAGTGGTAAGGAAATTTTATATAGAAAAATCTGTATTGTCTTGATAATTTTCGCCTTTTTTGTTTGACCGCTCTTGTGGACAGTAAAAGCCCCACCAAGTCCTTCTATCATACCAACTATTCGTGGCACTCTTGCTATTTTTGCAGCTATAGTTGCAAAAATGACTGGCTTAACAAAAAAAGAAAAAACTACATCTGGTCTATACTGCCTAAATAGTCCAATCAAATCAAACGTAGCAATAGCGTCTTTAAATGGATTTAAACCTTTTGCATTTAAAGTATAGTCAAGCGGTATTGCACCAAAAGAGCTTATTTTTTCTCTACTTTTTTTATCGTAGTCACTAACCAAGCAATAAACTTCATGTCCGTTTAATACAAGCATTTTAATAAATTCTTTTCTAAAATTTATCATCGTGGAGGCGAGATTGCCGATTATAAAAATTTTCATAGCATCTCCAAAAAAAAGTTTTTATAAGGTTGCCAATAATGAATGGCATAAAACGAGTAGTTATACCAAATATAAAAGATCAAAAAATTTTCTATTATGATTAAAAACGCTAAGGTAAATTTTAACTTTATCTCTAATCTTTCTAGAAAAATACTAAAAATTACGATATCAAAAAAAATAAAATATAAACTGAGTCTATCTGCCAAAGTAGATAAAAATATAGACAAAAACATAGCCACAACTATTAAAACAGATAACTCATCGAATAATATATAATTTATATTTTTACTATTTTTTATATCATTTCTCATAAATATATATAAGATAAGAGGAACAATATGGATAGCAATCCTAATAAATGCACCATTGGAATAGTGCATATCAGATAAATATAAAAATTTTATCTTGCTAATATATCCAGCAAAAATATCAAATTTAAAACATATCAATGCAAGAACAAGAAAAAATACTATACCCATAAAAACTTTTTTTATATCAACTTGTCTTAAATATAGCAATGGTAAAAATATCAGTAATATAACAATAGACTTATGAAATAAACTACCAATTAAAATAAAAATCATGGATTTAAAATTATGATTTCTTGCCATAAAGTACATCGCGACAAAACCAAATCCTATTGCAACACTTTGTCTAGTATATCCCATAGCTACCACCGTAATACCATAAGGAAATGCAACAAGCAATCCAGTAAAAGGATATCTAAATCTAGTTACAAGGAAAAATAAGCAGCTTAAGAATAAAAAGGCGCAGCATAAATTTACAAAAATGATCCCATGTTGCGTAGAGATATTTTTTCCAATTAGACTTAAAATTTCATATCCGAGATCAATTCTTGCATCTTTATAAAACATTTCATATAAATAATAATTCCAGTCGCCACCAATCTCGTATCTTGCACCAATAAACAATATTAAGAATAGATATAGCACAACTAATGCTGTTTTATTAAAGCGTGAAAATTTAGTCAAATCTAATACTAAAAATGTTGATATGTAAGCAAATATTACAAAATAAAGCAATAAATTTTCCTAATTATTTTTCAAAGAAAGAAAAATCCTTTTTGCGAAAACAAAAATTTGAGGACACCCCAGAAATACAGAACCGTATAAAATTTTATAAACAAAATTTCTATTTATTTTAAAAACATATTTTATGTTATTTGCCTCTGGACATATAGCATTTATATGCTTTTTAAAGTTGCTGTCCGAATAATCCAAAATAAACTTTAAAATTGCAGGGATGTGATATTTAAAATATTCATCAAAAAGACCTCTCTGCAGCAGGAAATTCCTTACGGCTTTGCTAAACTCAGCAAAGTCATCAAGAGCCTTTTTATTATTTGAAAAACTATTAGAAAGTGAATTGGGATTCGTTCTGTAATGATAAAATGGCCTTGCAATGTGAGTAATTTTTTTTGCTTCATAAAAAAGCTGCAAATTTACAAAACTATCCTCACAATGTGAAAAATGTGGAAAATCAATATTTTTATAAAGCTCCCTTTTAACTAATTTATCACACATGGAAACAGAAATCTCATGAGATAAAATAGCTTTTACAAATTCCAAATTTAACTTTGGATGATTTTTTGTATAAAAAAAACTTTTTATAACGCTTTTTTTGCTAAATTCTTTAATGTAGTCAAAACAAACGATATCTGCATCGCTTTTTTTAGCTTCATATATCAAAGAGCTTACCATATCTTTATCGACCCAGTCGTCACTATCTGCATGTAAAATGTATTTACCGCTTGCTATTTTCAACCCACTTTTTCTAGCTTGCGGTAAACCTTCATTTTTTGTTTTATTAATAATTTTTACATGTTTTTTTCTGTTTCGGTATCTTTCTATCGTATTCTCCAAAATTTTCATAGATTTATCTGGCGTGCAGTCATTTACAAAAACATACTCTATATTGTCATAATCTTGCTCTAAAAGCGTAACTACACAATTTTCTATATATTTTTCCACATTATAAATGGGTACTATTATGGATACATCGTGGTCTTTCATTTGCTTATCTCTGCATTTTTCCAAAATTTTTAATAAGTCTTAAAACAAATAGGATAGTTTGTAAAAATTTGTTTTCACCCATCACTACTTGAACTCTATAAAATTCACAAAGAGTTCCTAATATATCAACACTACTGACTCCATCATTTGAAAATTTACCGACCACACTTTTTAGTATTTTTATCTGAGTTCCACAATTTGCAACAGTCAATACAAATAGCTGATCTGCCGCTATTGGAAATTTTCTAGAATAGTATCCAAACTTTTGATGGAGACTTGTACGATATATTGAGCCAACAGCATGCCCTGAAATATAGTGGAATTGTCCTTTAAGCCATTTTGGACCACTATTTGGCTCGATTTTGCCATTATCAGTATCGACACAAGCTGTTATTATGTCTACACCATCTTCTATAGCTTCCTTATAATTTTGAATAGCATTTGGATAAAGTTCATCATCAGCACCAATAACAAGGTAGAATTCTCCGTTACAAGCCTTTATACCTCTGTTTAAAGCGTCATAAATCCCAAAGTCCTCTCCAGAAATAACTTTTATATTTATTCCTTCAGTACTTTTTAAAATTTCTAAAGTACTATCACTAGATGCTCCATCAGAAATGATCCACTCAAAATCTTTATCGGTTTGCTCTTGCAGACTTTTTATAACTCTAAGCAAGAATTTTTCTGCATTGTAGGTTGCGGTAATTACGCTAAGTTTAGTTGGTTTTTCATTGTAGTTTTTATAGTAAATCTTTTGATTCATTTGGATGTGTCTTATTTTATTTTTAATATCTATTTCTGCAAAAAGCCTACACTTTATATCAAACTTCACAATCATTAAATTTATTTTTTAAATACCACTGTATGGTTTTTACTATTCCGCTTTCAAAGTTTTCGTCTGCTTTCCAGTGAAGCTCCTTTTCTATCTTACTCGCATCTATAGCATATCTTCTATCATGCCCTGCCCTATCTTCCACAAACGCAACTAGGTCTTTATATGAGAAATTTGCAATAGGTTTTTCTTTATCTAAAATGGTCGTAACGATATTAACTATTTCCAGATTAGTCTTTTCGTTGCGTCCACCAATATTATACGTTTCCCCGCTTTTCCCATTGTGAAAGACAGTATCTATTCCTTTGCAATGATCAAGTACATATAGCCAATCTCTTATATTTTTACCGTCACCATAGACTGGTATTGGCTTTTTTTCAAGTGCATTTTTTATAATTGTTGGTATAAATTTTTCACTATGCTGTTTTGGACCGTAATTATTTGAACAATTTGTAATAACCGTATTTAGTCCATATGTCTCATGATAGGATCTAACTATCATATCAGATGACGCCTTAGATGCTGAATATGGAGAATTTGGTGCATATGGTGTTTTTTCAGTAAATAGCTCATTTGAATCAAGACTAAGCGTTCCATAAACCTCATCTGTGCTAATATGATGAAATCTTGAGTCTTTATACTCCTCTTTATAGTTAAATGGACTTTTCATCCAATATTTATAAGCTACATCTATCAAGGTAAAAGTTCCATTTATATTTGTTTGTATAAATATATCTGGACATTTTATCGAGTTATCCACATGAGACTCAGCAGCAAAATGAACAACTCCTTGCACGTCATATTCTTTAAATATAAATTCCACCAACTCTCTGTTACGAATATCACCCTTGATAAATTTATAATTTTGATTTTTTTCACACTCTTTTAAATTTTCTAAATTCCCTGCATATGTCAGCAGATCCAAATTTACCAATCTGTAATCTGGATGTTTTTCTAAAAAATACGGTACAAAATTTGATCCTATAAAGCCAGCGCCGCCAGTTACTAAAATAGTTTTCATGTATTAGCTACCTTTAAAAGGTATTTTCCATAGCTATTTTTTGATAGTCCATTTCCCAGTGCTACCAGTTGTTCTTTTGAAATATATCCTTTTTTATAAGCTATCTCTTCGATGCAAGCTATTTTTAATCCTTGCCTTTTTTCGATCACTTCTATAAATTTACTAGCCTCCAATAGGCTTTCATGCGTGCCAGTATCAAGCCAAGCATAACCCCTACCCAAAACCTCTACATAAAGTTTTTCTTGTCTTAGATACTCTTGATTTATTGTAGTTATTTCTAGCTCGCCTCTATCTGATGGTTTAACATTTTTAGCTATCTGCACAACATTGTTTGGATAAAAATATAAACCTATTACTGCGTAGTTGCTCTTTGGTATTATTGGTTTTTCCTCGATACTTATAGCTTTTTTATTTTTATCAAATTCCACAACACCATAAGTTGATGCATCATCAACGTAATAACCAAACACAACGCCTTTCTTATCATTTTCTACTTTTTGTTTGCTATTTTCAAGTAGTTTTATTAATCCCTCACCATATATGAGATTATCACCAAGCACCAAGCAAACATCATCGTTACCTATAAATTTTTCACCTATTATAAAAGCTTCCGCAAGCCCATTTGGATGATCTTGTATGGCGTACTGGATATCAATGCCCAAACTACTTCCATCCCCAAATATGTCCTCAAATCTATCTATATCTTTGGGGGTAGAAATGATCAAAATTTCTTTGATATTAGCAAGCATGAGCACCGACAATGGATAATATATCATTGGCTTATTATAAATTGGCAACAACTGCTTAACTATACCCTTTGTAATTGGATAAAGCCTAGTTCCACTTCCGCCAGCTAAAATTATCCCTTTCATTTATGCCACCTATTCATAATATCGCAAATTTTTAATATATCTTCTTCTTTATGAAAATAAGATATTGGCAAGCTTAATATTGTGTTGTGTATCTCTTCACTTATTGGATACCGACCTTCTATTATGCCATGCATAGATTTTTGTCTATGTGGGGGCAATGGATAATGTATTTCAGTTTTTACTCCATTTTTAAGTAGATAGCTTTTTAGCTCGTCTCTTTTTTTATGTCTAACATTAAAAACATGATACACGTCAAAATAATCCTTATCCACAACAGGCGTTACAAACCTATCATCCAAATTTTCCAAATAAATCTTTGCTAGCTCTCTTTTATGATTTGTAATATCATCTAAAATTTGAAGCTTAACCGATAAAAATCCAGCTTGAATTTCATCTAATCTCGAATTATAACCAAGCTCATCATTATAATACTTTATAGCAGAGCCGTAGTTTCTGAGAGACTGAAATGTCTTTGCCAAATTTTCATCATTTGTAGTGATAGCCCCAGCATCGCCCAATGCACCTAAATTTTTTGTTGGATAAAAGCTAAAACATCCTATACCAAAACTACCAACGATCTTATCTTTAAATTTAGCCCCGTGCGCCTGCGCTACATCTTCAATTATCTTTAAATTATACTTATTTGCAATAGCGCAAATTTTATCCATATCACAAGCCTTGCCATATAAATGTACGACTGTAATTGCTCTTGTATTTTTGGTTATTTTTTCTTCAATCTTATTTGGATCTATGTTGTATGTATTTATATCAGGTTCAACCAAAACAGGTTTAAACCCATTTCTAACAATTGCTAAAATGGTTGCTATATAGGTATTAGATGGTACTATTATCTCGCTATTTTTAGGAAATTTACATGCGTCTATTGCCAAGATAAGAGCATCCAAGCCACTTGCAACTCCTATGCAGTGTCTTACATTACAAAAGGAGGCAAAATTCTCTTCAAATTTTTTTACTTGATCTCCCAAGATAAACCAGCCGCTATTTAAAAATTCGCTAAAACTTTCTTTATATTTATTAAAAAGCTTTTCATTTGCAAGCCTTAAATTTTCATACTCGATCATTCAATACTCCTCATCAATATAATCATCTTTGTCATAAAACTCTGAAGCAAAAACTAATATAGTAGACCCTTTTGAAAAATTATCCATAGTATGCCAATCTTCTGGCTCGAGCAGTAAGCATTTTGAAGGACTATCTAATAAAAATGTCTCTTTTTTTAGCCCATCATTGACATATATCTCGCAACTTCCACTAACACAGATTAAAGCTTGAACGGTCTTTTTATGTCTATGCCCACCCCTCTTTTGAGCCACATCATATATACAATAAAATCTCTTTATCTCAAATGGAAGCAGTCTTTCCATGACAGTAAGCCCGCCTCTTTCGTCTTTAAATGTTGGAAGATCAATAATATAAGCCATTCATAGTCCTAAAATATAATTTTTATCATAAACATTATAAGTATTTTTTATCAATCTTTTAATTTTTACAAGTGGTGTTTTCCAATTTTTTTTACATTTTATCGTACCGTGAAAATCGTATTTATGACCTATCTCTTCTAATCTGTTTTTTATATCTTCTAAATGAGACAAATATGGCTTATATAAGTTTTTTAAATCAATTTTTCTTAATTTGTAATTTCCAAATTCTAATTTATTATTTTCTAAGAATTTAAAACCATGAAAATGATAAAAAATCAGCTTAAATTCTTTTTTAGAAAGATCATATTGTTGGATATTCCATGGCGCAACACCACCTCCTAAATTTTTTAAAGAATGGACTCCTTTAAATCTATTTAGCCAATCATCCAAATATTTTTGATCTCCAAATTTACCATCTTCAAATCTCGCATAGCACCACTCATTACAAGCATTTCTCCACCAGTTTAACACTTCCATTCCATTTTTATCATTTTTAAATGTCATAAACTGCACACAATAAATTCCACTGGTTTTACTTTGATCATATTCTTTGGTATATCTATGCTCCGTTATTAAAACAGATTTTTCACCCATCTCATCTATCAGCACGGCTGGGTCTGAAAAGAAATACAAATCTGCATCAAGGTATGTACAACTACTTAGATTATACTTTTCTATGCAATACTTAATAATCGAGGGCGTACAAGTCCAGCAATACTCACCTGGTGTTCTACTTTTTTTTATATTTAAAAGTTCATCATCTTCAAATTCTTCAAGCTGAATTACTGTTGCTGATTCTAAATTTAATTCCTTTAAAACCCTATAACTCATATCATCAAAAGAAAAAATATATAAATGAAATTCATCACTATATTTTTTAAGAGACTCGTACATAGCTAAACCACGAGTTAGGTAGTTGCTATCAAAAAGGGTGCAATAGTTATATATCATTTAATACCTTTTAGAATATATCCTTTGAAATAGTAATCTTCGCATTTTCCGTCTAAGGCATCATACTCTTCAACAACGGCATATCCTTGGTTTTTTAAAAAAAGCAATAGCTCATTTTCTTCAAAAAACCAGCATGGGTAACTGGCGTCATAAATTTGAGGCGGAACTATTTGTAGTTTGATTTGCTTTTTTTTTGCAAAAGGGGTTCTATCTATCAAAATAAAATCAAAATTATTTTTTAATATACTTTCCATCAATTCATAGGGTTTCTCAATATATTGTAAAACACTTGATAAAACCAAAATATTTGGATTTTGCTCTTTTTTGCAAGTTTCTATATCATAATAGAAATGCAATCTACTATCTTGAAAATCATTTTTTCCAACATCAACAAAATGCTTTTGCTCAACAATACTCCAAGAAACTTCATCAAAGCAATCCAAGAATTTTTTATTTTGAAAATATGTACTCCCTAAACTTCCACCAAAGTCAAGCACCCTAAGCTTTCCTTTAGATTTTGCACAAGCATACATAAGCCCAGCTAAGAGCGGCCAAGAATATTGGATTTTATCAAATATTACACTGTCTCTTTCAAAAATAGCTTCTTTGTTTTTAACCTTTAAGAGAGAAACTCTAACTTTCTGAAGTATTTCTTTACTGTCATAACCAATAGATACCTTTTTAGCTTCCTCCCAAGTGTTATAGCTACCTTTCCAGCCGTGTTTGTTTGGTTTCATTCTCTTCAAGAGATTAAATAAAATAGGCGGAATTAAACTCTTAATAAATTTTTTCATCGGCACAATTAGTCCTTTTAATATAATTTCCATTTATATTCTATGTTTTATAAACATATAAGTAATTATTCTTCATAGAATGTTTAAATGCCTTGAAAAGTCTTTGATCCTTTATTTTTGGACTGTTCAAAATACAATTATTTATGAGTTCGTATTGTTTATAAGAATATTTATAAATATCTTCAATTGGATTTTCTAGATCAATCATGGAATATTTATCAAAAAAGATAAAATATAATCTTGCCCTTTCAACGACATCATCACTTAACCTTTGAACATTTTCTATGTTCTCCAAGTTTTTCTTATATTCATCTATAGTTAAAGAATTTATAGTAGTTTTAGTTGTCTCCAAAAAATTTGAAGTTGTAAAAACTGGAATACCAAAACAAGGGGCTTCAACACCGATTGTTCCGGTACAAGTTAGACAAGCATCTGCATATTCAAATACCACTTTATTATCTACCTTTTTATCAAGATATATAAACTTGGCACCATATTTAGTATTTATTTCATCAACAACGCTTTTAACAGTAATATCACATTTATAAATGTATTCCGATGGATGAGGTTTTACATAGAAATTATGCTCTAATGTTTTTTTTGATAATAATAATAAAGTCTCATATAACCAAGTATAAAAATCTGAATAAAGTGTATCAAAATATTTAACAGCATCGACAAAAGCATGCGAAAATATAAAAAAATTTTTACCTTTTTTTTGTATCGCATACCTATCCTTTAACTCACCTATACTATTTATTTCAGTATTTAAGTATACGTTTGAATTATCAAAATTTTTATGGTTTTTCCCATTAATTCTAAGGAATATTGTATATTCATATTCTTTTTGTAGCTCTTTTTCAGAAATATCGGAAAATATAATATCCATAATTTCTTGATTAAAGCATCTCGGCTTTTTTATAAACCCCTTTGTAGCATTCTGAATAGTAATATATCCGTTCTTAGTCGTTTCTCCATCATAAAATTTTATATTTGGATCTACCAGATAAGCTACTCTAAAGAATATCCCATAATCAGCATATACGTTATGAGATAAAACAACATCAGTAATTTTATTTTCAATTAGAATATCTTTATATCTATAAAAAAGTGTTATAGCGTTATAAATGTATAATAAAAACCTTAAATCCATCTTTCTATAAGTTGGCAAATTCGTGAACCTTAGAAATTGATCATATATAAGATCGCCTATTTCAATACCTTCGCAAATTATATTCCAGCCACAAGTTTTATTATAATTAAAAGTTTTACAATTATTAAATAAAAAAATTAGTGCCTTATATCTATATAAAATGTTTTTAAAAGTATATACCGGTATAAAACTATCTATGCCATATATATTTGCAATATATTTCATCTTAATATCTGAGTTATATTGAAGTAAAGCTATACTATTTGTAGCTCCTAAATTTTCTAAAAGCAATTTGAAATTACAAATATTGTGAACCATTATAGGGTAATCACTAAAAAACTCCACTAGGATATTTCTATTTGATCTTATAAAATTAGAATTTTCTTTAAAATACTTAGATATATTTGATAAATCTATTTTACTTAGCTGTTTAACTTTTGAAACAGACCTTACATAAAAAAAGATATAATCAATAAAGGTTCCTCTCTTTGATAAACTTAATATATCCCTAACATATTTAAAGACGCTCATAAACACCTTCTAATTATAAAACATTAGATAAAATCAACCAAATGCTACTACACTACTTATTTTTACTTATAAAACTATAAATTATTTATTATATATAGAATTCATTATAAATTCTGCATACTTAAAGTCTTCAATGGTATCAATATCTATAGAGCGTTCTCTTGGCATTATATAGGCGTACGAGTTATCCCCATAGTATTTATTTTGTTTTAATAACTTATAATCAAAAACAAATACTGCACCATTTGGAAAATAGCTTTTTCTAATTTCTTGGCGATTTAGAAGTCTTTCTTCAAATATATTTTCAAATTTTCCATCTGCTGTGATATATTTATGCCATTCTATAGGGTGATATTCTTCAGTATAACTAATTACACTATCTGCTTTTTTTTCTATAAAAAGCTCAATAGCACCATCTATATCTTCTGTACTTCTTAATGGTGATGTGGGTTGAAGCAATACAAAATTTTCAATGTTATATCCAAAGTATTTATTTAATCTATCAATGGTATATATGTAATTATCAATGGCTTTTGCGTTATCGCTTGCCAAGTATCCGGGCCTTAAGAAATGACTTTTTGCTCCATATTCGACTGCAATTTTTTCTATGTCTGCAGAATCTGTGGAAATTATTACATCGTTAATATATTTTGATCTAAGAGCCTGTTCTATAGTGTATGCAATCATTGGCTTTCCGCATAATTCTTTAATATTTTTTCCAGGCAAACCCTTGCTACCACTTCTTGCTGGTACAATCGCCAAAAAGTTATTATTTTTATACATTAAAAAACTTCTTTATATTCTTCATTTGCTCTTTGGTATTCTTCAATTCTGCCTATATCAAGCCAATATTCTCTAATAGGAAATGATACAATATTTTTGCTTAATTTTATTAGTTCTTCAAAGAGAGTTGGCATATCATAAAACTCATTTTGAGGAATAAAATCAAAAATTTCAGGTGAAAACATATAAATACCTGCACTTACAAAAAATCTTTGTACTGGTTTTTCTACGATCTCTATTATTTTATTATCATTCATCTTTACCACACCATAAGGCACCTCATAGTCATACTCTCTTACGCACATTGTAGCTGTGGCTTTATGTAGCATGTGATAGTTAAAAATGTGCTCGAAATTTACATTTGTAAGAAGATCGCCGTTCATTACGAAAAATGGTTCACTTGGGCGCTCTTTTAGTAAGCTCAATGCCCCTGCTGTGCCCATCCTTTTTTGCTCTAAAACATAGTCGATATTTACGCCAAATTCTTTTCCATCACTAAAATAGTCTCTAATAATGCTTGCATTAAAATTTACGCACATTGTGATATTTACAAAGCCATACTCTGCGAATTTCTCGACTATCGTTTGAAGGATTGGTTTATTTCCGACTTTTAACATCGGCTTTGGCGTATCTTTTGTAAGTGGTCTGAGTCTAGTACCAAGACCTCCTACCATTAAGATAACCTTATTTGTTCTAATTTTTGGTTCAATAAGCTCTTCTATTTCTTTTAAATCTAAAATCACTCCATCATCATCTACGATAGGTATTTGATGAAGTTTTCTTTTAAGAGCAATCCTTAGGATTTCTTCTTTTGTATTATTAATCTTTGCCACAGCTGGTTTTTTATAAATAATCGTCTCAATAGAACTGTTTATATCCAATCCTCTCAATATTCCTCTTCTTATATCACCATCAGTTATCGTCCCAAGAAGTTTATTTTTCTCATCAACCACTAATGCGATTTGCATAGAACCCTTATCTATAATCTCTAAAGCTTGCCTAATTGTGGCATTCTGCTTTAACTTTATAATCTCTATACTTCTCACAAATTTTCCTTTAGTAAAATATATCCATAAGCCAGAACTTAAAATTACTAGCAACAATAATTTCTAATTTTTATCTATGTGATCATACATGGCTATTTCCTACTGTATCAATTATAACTCTATATTCGGAATGTTATAGTATATCCTCTTTTGTTAGTATATGATCATATTTTAGATCTTTATTTAGTGTTCTTCCTATTATAAATTCACTCATCTCTGGTTTTATTCCTATTCCAGGCCTTTTATAGTCTATATCACAATACTTAATAATTTCTCCCTTTTTCATATCTCTTGTTAAAACTATACTTCTTCTAAATTCCTGTTTCCTTTCGTCTGATTCTGTTGCAGTAATCCTAAAAGAACCCATAGATTCGTTTATTCTCTTGGAGCCATCTACTATAATTTTCATTTCATCTTTATCGGCTGAAACCTTATGATCCCATCCTTCCATATCTTTGTCCAATGTAAAATGCTTTTCTATTAAACAAACCCCCAATGCTACGGATGCCAAAGGTATCGCAATTCCTAAAGTATGATCAGAAAATCCTATTGGATAATCAGGATAAGCTTGCATTAATGTTCGTATATTATTCAAATTTACATCTTTATCAACCGGAGGGTAAGTTGAAACACAGTGCAGTATTACAATATTTTTATTTCCAGTATTTTCTATAGTTTTGATTGCCTTATCAATCTCGTAAAGCTCACTAAGACCAGTTGCTAAAACAATAGGTCTATTTTTTTTAGCCAGATACTCCAAAAATGGATAATTGTTTAAGTCCATTGAGGCAACTTTTATAAATGGACTGTCCAATTTATCTATCAAAAAATCAGCCTCTTTTTTACTAAATGGTGTAGATGTACAATCAATACCTATTTCGTCTGCAAATTTTTTCATTTCCAAAAGCTCTTCTTCGCTTATCGAATAAGCATCTACTATTTCTTCAAGAGTATAATCTGTTCTATTTCTATAGTCATCAGCAATAAAAAAATTGTCCTCATATTTTTTTTTACTAAATATGGTATCTTTTGACCAACTTTGAAATTTTACGCAATCAGCACCTGCTCCTTTTGCTTCAACTATCAATTTTTTAGCCAAATCCATATTTCCATTATGGTTAGAACCCAATTCAGCAATTATGTATGGTTTACAAAAATTATAAACTTCTTTAGTTTTTGTTAATCTTACTCTCATACTATTCTCTCCTTAAGCTAACTCCCACCATAGTGGGTACTTTATATTTTTTAAATTACAAAATTTAATATAATCCAATCTATCAAACATTAAATCAGAAATGTAATTAAATTTATTTAAATTATCATATTGTTGTTTTCTTACAAATAAAATTTTATTAAAAGCTTCTTCATTTATTTTTTTTAAACCGATAGTATTTTCACCGTACTGTCTATAGTAACTAACCGTTTCACTTGTAAAAACTGCTCTTTTATTTTTTAAAAGTATGATTGAAAAAATATACCAATCTACTGCGATTAAATCTTTGTCTATATTAAATTTATCTAAGCCATTTAATCTAATTGCAGTATTTGAAAGCCCAAATATATTCTTATCCTTTATAAACTCAAAATCAATAATTTGCCTATTTCTAAGCCTGTTTGATAAATATTTTTCTTCATAAATACCATTTTCATCAAAAAGAGTCAAATCATTTACTACTACTTCATTGTCTTCCAGTAACTCAAGTGATTTCTCTATGCGATTTTCTTTAAAACAATCATCGCTATCTCCAAAGACCAATACATCATAGCCTTTTTCTATACAATAATTTATCCCATATTCTCTATTTTTTGCTGGAGTGTTTAGATATTTTAGCTCAATAATATTGAGGTCACTGCTATATTGTTTTGCGATATCATCAAAATTACTAAAACCATCATTGACAACTATAATATCAACTTTTTTAAATGTTTGCTTTAATAGTGAATCAAAAAAATCAACTAAGTATGATTTTTCCATGGGGAAAATGGTTGTTAAAAATGCTATTTTCTTTTTTTCATTGAATTTTTTATCCACCATCAAAAACTACAAATTTCCTTTAAAATGCTAGTTTTACGCCTTTATAAAAGCGTTTTTCTCCAAGCTTCTCATCACGCTAGTTCCGCCACCTATGATAGAATTTTTACCTATCACTATATACTCTTTGCTAGTTGCATTGCTACCAAAGAATGTCCCATCTTGCACGACAACACCGCCATTTACCACACTTGCTGTTGAGATATGGCAATGATCGCCGATAGTTGCGTCATGTTCAACAAGTGCCTTTGTATTTATGATACAGTTTTTGCCGACACTTGCACCAGCGTTGATCAAGGCATGATGCATCACCACGCTTCCCTCACCTACACTTGCATGCTTTGAGAGATATGCAAGTGGCGAGACTATGGTTGGAAGTATAAAACCTATCTCTTTTAGTAGCGCAAACAGCCTTTTTCTAGGCCCACTGCTTTTTATCTGCCCAACCGTCACCACAGCATTTTTGCATGATGTAAAAACCTCAGCCAGATCATCATCGCTACCGATGATCTCATAGCCAAGCACCTTTTTGCCAATATTTTCTGCCGTATCTATGATACCAATTATATTAAATTTAGCTTCGCTCTCGATGATATCTATCACACTTTTGCAGTGCCCACCGCCACCTACCAAAACTATATCTTGCATGGCTAAACTCTTGCGCTGCTTGGGATATTTACTATCCTGTCGCTTAGAAATTTAGCATTTTTTAGCTCATCTATTTGGCAGTCTTTAAACATATCAAGCTCATTCATAAGCTGCCAGATAGGGCGCGTAAAAACGCCATTTTCATTGCTAAATTTCAAAAACTCATCTCGCTTTTCACGGCTTTCAAAAAGCACCGCATTTAGCCAAAAATTCGACCTAGCATCCACCGGCTCATCTATAAATTTCACATCATCAAATTTAGAAAAATACTCTTTATAGATCATAGCAAGTTCGCGTTTGCTCTTTAAAAATAGCTCCAAATTTTCAAGCTGCGCTACAAGCAGGGCCGCGTTTAAATTTGGCAAGCGGTAGTTGTAGCCGATCTCGCTGTGGCGATACTCAAAAGGATGTGGCACCTTGGCCGTTGTGGTGATAAATTTAGCGTGCTTTGCTATCTCCTCGTCGTTTGTGATGATAGCTCCGCCACCTCCACTTGTGACGATCTTATTGCCATTAAAGCTCATCGCTGCAAGCTTGCCAAAATTCCCTGTATGAGTGCCTTTATAGTAGCTACCAAGGCTCTCGGCACAGTCCTCCACCAAAGCGACGTTCCAATGCTTGCAAATTTCAGCTATCTCATCTATCTTGCAAGGCAGTCCAAAAGTGTGCATAGGCACGCAGGCTCGCACTATCCTGCCGCTAGTTTTATTTACACATTTGCCGCCTTTTAGCTCGCAGTTTTTCTCCAAAAACGCGCTAAGTGACGCTGGCGACATGCCAAGCGTATCAAGATCAACGTCCACAAAAACTGGCTTTGCAAAAAGGTAGCTAATGGCGTTGCAAGTGGCTATAAAAGTAACTGGCTGGGTGATCACCTCGTCATTTTGCTCTACGCCAGCTAGCTTTAGGCAGATGTGAAGCGCAGAGGTGCCATTTGTCGTGGCAACCGCAAATTTAGCACCGACCATTTGAGCTAACTTGCTCTCAAACTCATCGACAAATTTACCGACACTTGAGACAAAGCTAGAGTCTATGCACTCAAGTAGATATTTTTTCTCATTGCCTATAAATTTAGGCTCGTGAAGCGGGACTTTGTCCTTGCCAAAGGTGCTTTTTATAAATTTTAAAACCTCGTCAAAATCACATTTTTTCATCGAGATACTTTCCTGTTTCTTTATGCATAAAATTTGGTATGAGCTCGAAAACTTCGCGCAAAATCTCCTCTTTGCTCCATGCTAAGCTTGATTTTAAATTTAAGATATTATTTTTGAAAATTTCTAGCTTTTTGCTTTCAAAATTTGCATCATTTTTAACTATGCCGATATTTTGAAGTCTTTGCATATCAAGCTTCTCGCCATCAACGAAAAACTCCTCATAATCCTTCTCTCCAGTCGTGTCGCTAGGTGCAAAAAGACAAGGGTAAAAGCCATCTTTTGGAAGCACTTTTGCAAGCTTTCTAGCCTCCTCCTCATTTTCACACAAAAATGGCTCATAGCCTAAATTTGCTAAGTACCGTTTGGCTATCTCACTAAATGTTATGAGGTCTAAATTTTCATCTAGTTTTGGGAAAAATATATCTCTATTGTCGCCAAAAATAGTGCTTAAAAGGCAGAGTTCACCGCTCTCTTTTGGCGTTAAAAAGTAGCGCCTGACATCGTTTGGAGCGACTATGGGCTGAGACTTTTCTATGCGTTTTTGAAAGCCAAAAAGAAGCGAGCCGTCGCTAAATGCTACGTTTGCAAACCTAGCCATCGAGACGTCGACCTCTAAAGAGTGCCTAAACGCAAACATCTCCATGATGCGCTTGCTAGCTCCCATTAAATTTACAGGGTTTGCGGCCTTGTCGGTGCTGACGCAGAAATATTTTTTTGACTTCATACACATAGCTTGAGCCAGTGTTTTGTCGGTGTTAAAGATATTTGTTTCAAGCATTCTCATAAGTGTAAATGGGTCTTTTTCGCTTCTAACGTGCTTTAGCGCTGATAAATTTAACACGTAGTCAAATCCACCACTTTGCGCTAAAAGTGCGTCAAATTCGGCACTTGCAACATCTATGGCAAAAGTTTTAAAGTCCCCACTTATATATCCAAACTCACTTCTTATGTCACGCACTAGCTCAACAAGGTTGTTTTCAGAGATATCAACGACATAGAGTTTTTTAGGGTCTCTTATAAAGATCTCTTTTGTCACGGCAGAGCCTATAGATCCTGCCCCACCGATAACTAAAAAGCTTGAGCTTGAAACTATCTCTTTTAGGTCTTTATCAAGCGCTTTTATATCATCTTCAAAGAGGTTTTTCGTACGTCCTATTAAGCTTAAGATATTATTCATATTATTTTTCCATTAGATAGCATTATTTTTCTATCGCATCTTTCAATTGTGCTTAATCTGTGTGCAATGATTAGCAATGTCTTATCTTGACTTGTTTCGTATATCTCATCCATTATTTTTGCTTCTGTTTCATTATCTAAAGCACTTGTTGCTTCATCTAGTACTAAAATTTCTGGGTCACTATATAGAGCTCTAGCTATTCCTATTCTTTGTTTTTGCCCACCACTTAACTGTATTCCACCATCCCCAACCAAAGTATCTATTCCTTCTTTAGAAGATAAGAAATCATATATATTGGCCTTTTTTAGAACTTCTATAATTTTTTCTTTATTGTATTCGTAGCCAAAGGCCACATTTTCTCCAACCGTGCCATCAAAAAGGTATATTGATTGTGGTATATAGCCTACTTTTGACCTATAAGATTTTACATTATCAGTGGTTAATTTCTTATCATCTATAACTATTTCACCACTAAGTGGCTTATATAATCCAATAATCAAATCAACTAGAGTAGACTTTCCGCTTCCACTCTCTCCCACAAAAGCAACTTTATCGCCTTTATTTATAATTATGTTGATGTTTTCTAGAACCTTTTTATTTTTATTATACTCAAAGCTTACATTTGTTAATTCTATTTTGTTTTTAAAATCTATAAAATCTTTACCTTCTGTTTGCGGAGTATAGCTAAGATCACTATATACAATATCAAGAGAGCTGGATAAAAATAAAAGAGCATTATAGTTAGAAAGTATTCTATTTAAAGCGGGAAGAATTCTGTATAAAGCTAGGGCATACATAGAAATAATTGGCAAAACAAAGCTTGCATCGTTATATTTAAAAAGAACATAGACAACAATTCCTATAAGAACGCTAAAACCAATCGTTTCTAGAGAGAGTCTAGGTAGTTGATTTAAGGTATTGCTTACAATATTAGCCTTAGCATAACCATGGCTTGTGCTTAAAAATTCACTATAAAGTTTTTCTTCATTTTGTATAAGTTTTATAATCTTAAAATTACCAAATGTTTCATTTAAAATTTTATAAAATTTTGATTGCATTGTTGATCTTCTTGTACCTTCTTTTTCTATTCTTTTTTTTAGAAAAAACAGTAAAAACAATACTTTTGCCCCCAAAAGAATAGTTAAAACTAGAGTCATTTTCCAATCCATTAAAAGCAATAAGGCATACAGCAATACTACAGTAAAAAACTCCGAGAACATCAAAAGCAAGCTTTGCATATAGAAAGAAAGATTTGAAGCTTCATTTACGATAGTCTTTATTAGTTCAGCACTATTTCTTTTTACAAATCTTTTATACGGTAAATTTGTATAGTTTTTAAAGAGTCTAAAGGCAAAAGCGTGAAATCTCCCAAACGCAAATTTATTAAGTATATAATTATAAAATATCGAATAAATGGCTCTAAAAATATAAAAGCTTATTAAAAAAAGTCCAAAAAATATCATAAAATTTGTAGTGGTAGAAAATTCAAAAAAATCATAAACCATTTTTGAGTATTTGTTGCTAACTATTTTTGATGGATCTGATGCCAAAGTGATAAATGGCATAATAGCAGATATTCCAACAGTTTCAATGATCGACAAAAAAATACTCATAAAAATCAAAATTATAAAATTTTTCTTTTCTTGTCGTGTTGTTATTGCTAATAGCTTTTTTAGATTAGTCATTTAAATACCACTCATAAAGTGTTTTTATCCCATCTTCAAGCTCTACTTTATGCCTCCAGCCAAGAGAGTGGAGCTTAGACGGGTCCGTTAGTTTTAGCATCGTTCCATCGGGCCTACTATCATTAAAGTATAGCTCACCTTTAAAGCCAATTATATTTTTAACCAAATTTGCTAGCTCATTTATCGAGATATCTTTGCCTGTGCCTATATTTATATGTGTATTTCTTATCTCTTTGCTATTTTTGTCATAAGTATCTTTAAAGTCTCTATTCTCCAGTAAAAACACACAAGCATCAGCCATATCTTCTGAGTGTAGAAACTCTCGTCTAGGCTCTCCTGTGCCCCAAATTTCTACTCTATCTTTTGAAATACCAAATTTATTAAGATAAGTCATAGCTTCATTTATATTTCTTGCTTTTAGATCTTTTATCGCTTCGTCAAATTTTTCTTCGCTTAAAAGCCTTGCTAGGTGTATCTTTCTTATAAGTGCTGGCAATACATGCGAGGTTTCTAGATTAAAGTTATCATTTGGACCATACAAATTTGTAGGCATTACAGATATGAAATTTGTACCATATTGCAGATTATAGCTCTCACACATTTTCATGCCAGCTATTTTAGCAATCGCGTATGGCTCATTTGTGTATTCAAGTGGAGATGCCAAAAGCACCTCCTCGCTCATTGGCTGTGGAGCATCTTTAGGATATATGCAAGTACTTCCCAGAAATAATAGTTTTTTTACCTTATGCACATAGCTTTGATGGATCACATTATTTTGAATTTGTAAATTTTCATATATAAAATCAGCCCTATACGTACTATTAGCCACTATTCCGCCGACCTTTGCAGCAGCTAGTACTACATACTCGGGCTTTTCTTTTTCAAAAAACTCATAAACAGCTTTTTGATCCATTAGATCAAGCTCGCTATGAGTTCTTGTGATTATATTTTCATAGCCTTTTGATTTTAAATTTCTCACTATAGCAGAACCCACCAGCCCCTTATGTCCTGCTACATAAATTTTGCTATTTTTATCCATTTTTTACTCAAAATAGCTCATTATCTCATATCCACCATCTTTTAGATAGACGTCTTTTGTCATGAGCTTTAAGTCTGATTTCATCATATCATTCACTAGATCTTGAAGATTAAATTCTCTCTTCCAGCCTAGTTTTTTCTCTGCCTTACTAGGATCCCCAAGTAGCAAATCAACCTCTGTTGGTCTAAAGTATCTTGGATCCACACAAACCACAGTTTGACCAACACTTAAATGAGATAAATTTAAGTTTAACTCTTTTGCCTTTTCAAAATTTAGTGAGTCCACGACTCCTACCTCGTCTACACCAGCCCCTTCAAATCTCAAATTTATACCAGCATAGGCAAATGCAAATTTTACAAAATCTCTAACCGCTGTCGTTTGTCCAGTTGCTATCACCCAGTCTTCTGGCTGTGGGGCTTGCAGTATCATCCACATCATCTTCACATAGTCTTTTGCATGACCCCAGTCTCTTTTAGCGTCTAAATTTCCAAGATAAAGCTTGTCTTGAAGTCCAAGCGCTATCTTACTAGCTGCCCTTGTGATCTTTCTAGTTACGAATGTCTCGCCTCTAACTGGTGATTCGTGATTAAACAATATACCATTACAAGCAAAAATACCATAAGCCTCTCTATAATTAACCGTTATCCAGTACGCATACATCTTTGCGACTGCATAAGGGCTTCTTGGATAAAACGGCGTAGTCTCGCTCTGCGGTGTCTCTTGCACTTTTCCGTAAAGCTCAGAGGTAGATGCCTGATAAATCTTAGTCTTTTTCTCAAGCCCTAGTATCCTTATAGCTTCAAGTAGTCTAAGAGTGCCTGTACCATCAGCATTTGCGACATATTCTGGAGTCTCAAAACTTACATGCACGTGACTCATGGCAGCTAGGTTGTAAATTTCATATGGCTGCACCTCTTGGATGATCCTTGTTAAATTCATAGAGTCCGTCATATCGCCATAGTGCAAGAAAAAGTTTCTATTATCAACATGTGGATCTTGATAAAGATGATCTATCCTATCTGTATTAAAAAGACTTGTTCGCCTTTTTATGCCATGGACTATATAACCTTTTTTTAGTAAAAATTCTGCCAGATACGATCCATCTTGGCCAGTTATACCAGTTATTAACGCTACTTTTTTATCCATAAATCACCTTTTAAAATCATCATCTAGGCGAATTATATCATCTTCGCCTGTATATTCGCCGACTTGAGCTTCTATTAAAACCACAGGGATCTTGCCTTCATTAGATAGCCTATGAACTTCACCCATTTTTATATAGATAGACTCATTAGGACAAACAAGTCTAGTTGTCTCGCCAATCGTTACTGTGGCACTACCTGATAGTACTATCCAGTGCTCATTTCTATGAAAATGCTTTTGCAAAGATAGCCTTTTACCAGGCTTTACCTCTATTATTTTTATCTTATAGCCATCTTGATTTTCAAGAACAGTGTAGTTTCCCCATGGTCTGTTCGTAGTAAGATGAGCATTGCAAAGCTCAGAGCTCTCCTCTTTTAAAATTTCCACAACATTTTTTACTTTTTGGCTAGAGGACTTTTTAGATATTAAAAGAGCATCTTTTGTATCAACCACAGTTAGATCATCAACGTCTATCAAGGCTATTTTTTTGCCACTAGATAGGATTAGATTATTGTGAGAATTTATCTGTACTAGATCACTATTTATTGTATTGCCATTGGTATCTTTTGGTAGCTGCTCATCCAAACTATCAAAGCTTCCAAGATCGCTCCAAGATGCATCTAGTGCTACCATTTTTACAATATCTGATTTTTCCATCACAGCATAATCTATGCTGTTTTGTGGGATATTTTGCATATCGGTAGTGTCTATTTTAATATCAAATTCATCTTTTTTTGCGTTATTGAAAGCTAGCTTACATGCTTCAAGTATCTCAGGGGCGAAAATTTTCATCTGATCCAAAAAAACACCTGCCTTAAAGACAAACATGCCTGAATTCCAGTAGAAATTCTGATCTTTTAGAAATTTAACTGCCCTTTCATAGTCTGGCTTTTCATAAAAAGCCTTTACATCACCACTAAAACTCTCAATATAGCCAAATCCAGTCTCAGGCGAACTTGGTTTTATGCCAAAAGTAACTAAAAAATTTTGTTCAGCCAGCTCTTTTGCTACCTTTACGCTCTTTTGATACTCTTTAGCATCCTTTATCAAATGATCCGATGGCGTTACTAAAACCACTTCATTTGGATCAAGTGCGAGGCAAGCCAATGTGATCGCTGGAGCAGTATTTCTACCAACTGGCTCAAGCAGATATTTGAAATTTGTGATATTTAAATTTTCTATCTGATCCATTGCTAAGTAGTAATGATCAATATTTGTTATAACAAATGTCCTATCACAAATTTCACTATTTCGCAGTGCTGTTAGCTGAAAAAGAGACCTATCATCAAATAATTTAATAAATTGTTTTGGCATCAAAGTCCTACTAATAGGCCATAGTCGCGTACCAGAACCACCGCATAATAATATATTAGTCATAATTTATTTCAACTTTAAATTAATATTAAAAATTTTATTTAATTAAACCAAAAACTCACTTTTAAATAGATAAATTTGATGATCTTCGCTCACTAGATCATAATAACACTCTCATCTTGTGTGTTAGCTCCAGGCTCGCTTCAATCTCGGCGCGTTTTGCCATGACACTTTCTATATTCATGCTTAAATTTAGCCCATTTTCATCGCCAAATTTCTTTAGCTCGCACCAAATTTCTTTGATGATCTCGCAGCTACTAGCTAGGTAGTCAGAGCTTAAATTTAGCCTCTCTTCTACCGAGCTTGGCACGCTCACTCCGAGCCATTTGATAAATTCAAGCGTTTTTGCATTGCCCGCTGTGCTAAATGTAAGAAATATCGGCTCGCTTATCTTTGCAGCCGCGCAATCCTCTAAAAATTTACGCGCTAGCTGTGCGTCAAATATCGCTTGCGATATGAAAAATTTAGCCCCAGCTGTGATCTTTTCACGCATCCTTTGTGGCTCATCGCCCTTTTTGCCGTGACGCTCTGCGATACAGACACCACCCACTACTAACTCTTTAAATTCGCTAGCGATCTCGTAAGCGCGAGCTAAATTTAGCCTCACTTTTTGCGTGCTAGAAGTTGCCCCCACTAGCACGTTTAAATTTGAGCTTTGAGCCTTAAGTGCTGCGCGAAATTCATCCTCGCCGTATCCGCTAGCCACGCGGTAAAATATACTAGGCGTTGCAACGTTTAGGTACTTTTTGTAGTAAATTTCTGGGCTTAGCGTCCCACTAAACTCAAATGTCCTCTCGCTATCATTTCTCTCGCTCTCGTCTTGCACCTCGTAAAGCACGAGCCCGTCGGCCTTGATATCATTTATCCGCCCGCTCCAGCGCTCTGAGATCTCACGCAGCTTTGCCTCTTCAAATTCAGCCTTTGGCGGAGTAAGTCCATATAGCACGAGCCCTTTTTCTTTATTTAAAATTTTCTCTTTTAGCATTTTCTCACTTTTGAACTAGATCAGCCCTCATCACCACGCCAACAGAACTTTTTGACGACATGCAGACAAACTCGTCTTTTAGGTATTTTGCGTCGGCTCGCCAAAAGCTTACGATATTTGCCACGTCGGCATTTTGCTTTTTAGCAGCTATCATATATCTTTTTATGACAGCGACAAAAGCCTCTTGGCAATAGCCCTTTATATCTCCGCTATCAGTGATAAATCTTTGAACCTTTACATTTGCCTTTATTACGCTTTTATTTTGGTCGTTTGAGCCAAATTCAAGCCTCACATTTTCAAAGCCTGCTAGCTCTTTTTTGGCAGCTTCTAAATTTAAAGCCTCACTGATACTATAGATATTTGTTTGCTTGTACGCACCTTTGTTGAGTGGTATAGAGTGGCGTCCAGAGCTACATCCGGACGCAAATATAACTAATATTACAAATAGAAAAATCCTTTTCATTTTTCAAATCCTTTTTAATTAAATTTTATAGACCTCTTACGATCTTGACGGCTTCTACCATGTTTTTAAGACTTGGCTCGACCTCTTCCCATTTTCTAGTTTTTAGGCCACAATCTGGGTTGATCCAGAGTTGCTCTTTTGGTAACACCTCAAGCAGAGCTTTGATCTGAGCGACGATCTCCTCGACACTTGGCACACGTGGGCTGTGGATGTCATAAACGCCAGGTCCGACCTCTTGTTTGTAGCCAACGGCTTTGAAAATTTTAAGTAGCTCGTTGCCACTTCTTGCAGTCTCGATACTGATAACATCGGCGTCCATAGCTTCGATGGTCTTGATGATGTCGTTAAATTCAGAGTAGCACATATGTGTGTGGATCTGAGTTTTTGCCTCGGCTGAGCTTACTGAAAGCTTGAAGCAATCAACCGCAAATTTCTCATAAGCTGGGATATTTTCAGCTCTTAGCGGATAGCCCTCTTTAAACGCTGCCTCATCGACTTGGATCACTCTAATGCCCGCATTTTGAAGGTCTGCGATCTCGTCATAGATACAAAGTGCAAGCTGTTTTGCTACCTCGCTTCTTGGAAGATCGTCACGCACAAAGCTCCAGTTTAGCATGGTCACAGGACCCGTTAGCATGCCCTTCATTACGTGTTTTGTGATGCTTTGAGCGTATTTCATCCACTTAACTGTCATCGGCTCTGGGCGACTTACGTCACCAAAGAGAAGTGGTGGCTTGACGCAGCGGCTGCCGTAACTTTGTACCCAGCCATTTTGGCTAAATGCGTATCCACTGATCTGCTCGCCAAAGTACTCAACCATGTCGTTTCTCTCTGGCTCGCCGTGTACTAGCACGTCTAAGCCGATATCTTCTTGAAATTTCACGCAGTGATCGATGTATTTTTTGATGCCTGCTTCATAAGCAGCCGCGCCGATCTCGCCTTTTTTGAAATTTTGGCGAAGTACGCGAAGATCAACCGTTTGAGGGAAGCTGCCTATCGTTGTCGTTGGCAATATGCCGTATTTTAGCGTTTCGCGTTGAATTTTGATGCGGTCTTCAAATTTCTCATCACGCTCAAATTTGCTTAAATTTTTAACGCGATTTTGAACGCTTTCAGAGTGGATGAGCTTTGAAGTGGCGCGAGTTTTAACAGCATTTTTGTTCTCTTCGTAAATTTTAGCCTCAGCCTCATTTAGCTTCTCGCCGTTTGCTAGTTTTGTGATGATCTTGATCTCATCAAGCTTCTCAACCGCAAAGCTTAGCCAGCTTTTGATCTCTGGGTTTAAATTCTCTTCATATTTTAGAGTGTATGGCACGTGAAGAAGTGAGCATGAAGTGCCTATATAAAAGTCTTTGCCGCCTATTTTCTCTGAAATTTCACTTACAAGTTTTACCTTCTCATCGATGTTGCTTTTCCAGATATTTCTGCCGTCGATCACACCAGCAAATAGCGTTAAATGGCTATTTTTGATAGTCTCAAGTGCTTCGAAATTTCTCTTGCCGTGGATGAAGTCAAGTGCGATACCATAAATTTTAGTTTTAGCCACTTCGCTAACTGCCTTGATCGCATGCTCAAAATATGTCGCAAACACGATCTTGATGTTGCTAGCAACGCCTGTTAGCTCGTTATAAACCTTTGTGATAAGTGGCAAAAGGTCGCTTTCGTTTTTGTCAGTTACGAAGATCGGCTCGTCAAACTGCACTAAAATTTCATCATCAAGCTTAGAAATTTGCTCAAGTAGCTTTTTGTACTCGCCTACAAGAGCGTCAAGGTGCTTAAATGGGCAGCTGCCGTCAGTCGTCTTTGAAAGAGCCAAGAACGTGATAGGGCCGATCAAATTTACCTTGCCTTTTACGCCGTTAGCCTTCGCCTCTTTGTACTCGGCTAAAATTTTATCCGCTTTTAGGCTAAATTTACTCTCGCTGCTAAGCTCTGGCACGATGTAGTGGTAGTTTGTGTTAAACCACTTTGTCATCTCCATCGCAACGCCATTTTTGTTGCCTCTTGAGCAAGCAAAATATTGCTCCAAACCGCTTAAATTTGCAAATCTTGGAGGTGTAGCGCCAAAAGCGATGATGTTATCAAGCATTAGGTCGTAAAATGAAAAATCATTAACGCTAATAGCCGAAATGCCAGCGTCTTGCTGATATTTCCAGTGTCTTTGGCGAAGCGTCTTTGCAGTCTCTTGCAAATTTTCTTCGCTAAAGCCCTCTTTACCAGCCCAAAAGCCCTCTAATGCGCGCTTTAACTCTCTTTTCTCTCCGATTCTTGGAAAACCTAAAACATAACTTTTTATCATTTTTATCCTTTATAAATTTAAATTTGCAGACGAAAATTCGCTCTGCGGACTACTATAAAACTGCGCAAGGCGCAGCAACCTTGAACGTGCAGTGGGGTAGGTGGGGGTTTGGGG